>CAZVYN010000006.1:32038-86032 GCA_964631125.1 uncultured bacterium
GTCGAAGACCGCCGCCATCGGCATCGCGTCGCCCCAGACGACTCGGCAGGCGCCGATCGCGGCGAGCGCGGGAGGATTGTGCAGCGGCGCCAGCGAGGAGAGCTCTTCGAGTTCGGCGAGCACTTCGGCGCTGATGCGAACCGATCTCAGGAAACGGCGGCCACCGTGGACGACGCGATGTCCGACCGCGTCGGGGCGGGCGGGGAGCTGATCCAGCAGGCCGCGGGTAGCCGCGACATGGTCCGTCGAGCCGCCGTCCAGGCCGATCCGGTCCGCTGACCACTTTCCGACCGATCGGAACTCCCCTCCCGATGTCTCGAAGAGCCCGCACTTGACCGAGGAGCTGCCGCAATTCACGACGAGGATGGCGCCCACCGAGATCCCTCCCGGGATCGAAGCTACGCCGCGATGCGAATTCGGAGTATCGCATTCGCTCCCGAGCGAAAAGGCGTAGGGTCGAGGCACCTCGGGAGCACCGGGAGGCCCACGACATGAAAGCAGCCGTCTTCGTCGAACCTGGACGCATCGTCCTGCAAGAAAAGCCCCGCCCCACCATCGGACCGAGAGACGCACTCCTCCGCGTCACCACCACCACCATCTGCGGCACCGACACGCACATCCTCAAAGGCGAGTATCCGGTGAAGCCGGGCCTCATCGTGGGGCATGAACCGGTCGGAGTGATCGAGGAACTCGGATCAGCGGTCACGGGGTTCGAGGTCGGGCAGCGCGCGATCTCCGGCGCGATCACACCGTGCGGACAGTGCTACACCTGCCTCGACGGCCAATCGTCGCAATGCGGCGGCGTCGCGATGGGCGGTTGGCGCCTCGGCAACACGATCGACGGGTGTCAGGCCGAGTACGTGCTGATCCCCGATGCGACGGCGAATCTCGCCCTGATCCCCGACAACCTGACCGATGAGCAGGTCCTGATGTGTCCGGACATCATGAGCACCGGATTCGGGGGCGCCGAGAGCGGGCGCATCCGGATCGGAGACACGGTGGCGATCTTCGCGCAGGGCCCCATCGGCCTGTGCGCGACGTTGGGCGCCAAGTTGTCGGGCGCGACGCGGATCTTCGTCGTCGACGCGGTCCCCGCGCGGTTGACGATGGCCAAGCAGTTGGGCGCCGACGTCACGATCAATTTCCGTGAGCAAGACGCCGTGAAGACGATCATGGAAGCGACCGACGGGCGCGGCGTCGACGTGGCCATCGAAGCATTGGGCGCGCAGCCGACGTTCGAGAACTGCCTCCGTGTGCTCCGGCCGGGCGGCGTTTTCTCCAGCCTCGGCGTCTACTCGGGTAAACTCACCCTCCCGCTGGACGCCTTCGCCGCCGGGTTGGGCGATCACACGATCGTGACCACGCTCTGCGGCGGCGG
Source organism: uncultured bacterium (assembly GCA_964631125.1). Classification (GTDB taxonomy): domain Bacteria; phylum Eisenbacteria; class RBG-16-71-46; order CAIMUX01; family CAIMUX01; genus CAZVYN01. Next base: position 33,417 of record CAZVYN010000006.1, read on the forward strand.
AAAGGAACGGATGCGCCGGCTCATGAACGTCCTCGCCTCGGGCCGGGCTGATCTCCGGCCGCTCGTCACGCATCGGTTTCGGCTCGAACAGATCGAAGAGGCGTACGATCTCTTCTCGCAGCAGCGAGATGGTGTCTTGAAAGTTGCGATCACCCCTTGAGGAGGAACTAGATGGCCGTGGCAAAGATCGCGATCAACGGCTTCGGACGCATTGGACGCGTCGTCACCCGGATCGCCAAGGAACATGGACAGTTCGACGTCGTCGCGATCAATGACCTGGCCGAACCCGCCGCGCTCGCGCACGCCTTCAAGTACGACTCACTCCACGGGACGTACAAAGGCGAGGTGAGCGTCTCCGGCGACACGATGACGATCGACGGCGATCCCTTTCGCGTGCTCTGCGAAAAGGATCCGGCCAAGCTCCCCTGGCGGGAACTCGGCGTCGACTACGTGATCGAGAGCACCGGAAAGTTTCGCAAACTGGAGGAGTTGAGCGTCCATCTGACGGGCGGCGCGCGCCGGGTCATCGTCACCGTCCCGACGAAGGACTATTTGCGGAGCACCATCGTCCTCGGCGTGAACGACGAGGTCCTGACCAAGGACGCCGTCATCCTCTCGAACGCGAGTTGCACGACGAACTGCGCCGCGCCGATGGCGCTCGTGCTGGAGCGCAGCTTCGGCATCCGTCGCGGTCTGCTCAACACAGTCCATGCCTACACCAACGATCAGCGCCTGCTCGATTCGCCGCACAAGGACTACCGGCGCTCACGCAGTGCGGCGACCAACATCATCCCGACCGAGACCGGCGCGGCCCGCGCGATCGGACTGGTGATCCCTTCGCTCGAAGGCAAACTCGACGGGATGGCGATGCGCGTGCCGGTTCCCGACGGCAGCGTCGTCGACCTCACGGTCGAGACCACGAAGGAGACGACGCGCGAGGCGATCAACGCCGCCATGAAAGAGGCGAGCGAGACCTATCTGAAGGGGTACCTGGAGTACTGCGAGACGCCGATCGTCTCGGCCGACATCATCGGCAACAGCGCGTCGTGCATCTTCGACTCGCTGCTCACGCAGGTGATCGGCGGCGGCTTCGTCCGGGTCATCGGCTGGTACGACAACGAGTGGGGCTACTCCGCGCGGGTGGCCGACCTGATCGTGCGGTCCGCGCAAATGGACGGGCTGGGGACGAGCTTCGCGTGAGGCGTGAGGCGGGGTGCGGCCCGAGGCGCGGATCCCACGTCGAAAAGTATGTGAACAGATGCACAACTGTTGCCGGCAATAGTAGTGCACAGTTTCACAAGCGATCGAACGTCGGATGGCCCGGCCGTCGGATGGCCCTGACTGGCGGATGGCCCCGGCCGTCAGAGGCGCCGCAGTCAGAGGAGCCGCTGTCAGCTCGCCACGCGTCCGTATGTCGCGGCGAGAGTTCGCAGCCGCTCTCTGAGCGGATCGCTCAGAGAGGACGGGTCATACCGCCATTGCCAGTTCCCCTTCTCGACGCCGGGCTTGTTCATGCGCGCCTTCGAACCCAGGCCGAGCACGTCTTGTAGCGGGACGATGGCGGTATCGGCGACGGAGGCGTACGCGCAGCGAATCAGATCCCAGTGGATCTTGCGCCCCGTTCCGGAAAAGCCGAGGTACGCCTTCGCGAACGCATGTTCGCGGGCGATCTCTCGGGACTCTTTCGCGCGAGCAGAGTCCGCGGGAGCCGGGGCGGGAGTCGCCGCGCCAGTCGCCGCGCCAGTCGCCGCCCGCGACTTCGGCTTCCTCCGCCACCACCCCACCGTCGTGTCGTTGTCATGCGTGCCCGTGTAGACGATGCACCGAGGCGGAAACGTGTGCGGGAGGTGATCGTTCTCGACGCCCGGTCCGCCGGAGAAGGCGAACTGCAGCACTTTCATCCCGGGGAGTCCGAAGTCGTCGCGCAACGCGCGCACCTCGTCGATCAAGAAGCCGAGGTCCTCGGCGATGATCGGCAGCCCACCGAGTGAGCGACGGAGCGTTTCCAAGAGTTCCCGACCCGGGGCCGAGATCCAGCGCCCCTCTCGCGCCGTCTTGGCATGGGCGGGCACCGCCCAATTGCGGTGGAAGCCGATGAAATGGTCGAGCCGCACCGCGTCGCAGAGCGAGAGCGTCGCTTGCATGCGCGCCACCCACCATGCGAATCCTTCCGCGCGCATCGCCTCCCAGTCGTAGATCGGATTGCCCCAGAGCTGGCCGTCCGCGGAGAAATAGTCAGGCGGTACGCCGGCGACTTCGAGCGGCCGCGATTCGGCGTCGAGCAAGAAGAGCGAGGGATGCGACCAGGCGTCGGCGCTGTCGAGCGCGACGAAGATGGGCGCGTCGCCGATCATGGCGATCCCGCGCTCGCGCGCGTAGGTGCGGAGCTCGGCCCACTGCCGTCGGAAGAGCCACTGTCGGAACTGGTGGAAGTCGATCTCGCGCACGAGCAGCGTGCGCGCCGAAGCAAGCGCGGCTGGATCGCGACGACGCAGCGGCGCCGGCCATCGACGCCACGGTCGGCCGCCGTGCGCGTCTTTCAGCGAGGCGAAGAGCGCGTAGTCGTCGAGCCATGCGCGCTCGCGCTCACAGAACGCCTGGAACTCCTCGACGAGACGCCCGACGCTCGCGGCGGCGGCGGCGGCGCCTCCGCCGGCGCCGCCGAAACCCGCACCGCCGCCGCCGCTGCCCGCCCCGTGCAGCCGCTCCCACGCCCGCTGCAACGCCTCGTGCCGCCGTTCGTGCGAGAGCGGCCCGGTCAGCGCGGAATCGTCGACTTCGAGCAGTCCGAGCGCCGCCAACGGCTCGAGCGCGATCAACTGGTCATTGCCCGCGATGGCCGAGAGCGCCTGGTACGGCGTGTCCCGGTACCCGGGCGGGCCGAGCGGCAGCGTCTGCCAGTACGACTGCCCCGCGGCTTGCAAGAAATCCACGAAACGACGCGCGCTCTCCCCCAGATCGCCGCACCAGGAACGTCCAGGGATCGACGTCGGATGGAGCAGAATCCCGCAGGCGCGGCGAGAGAACGGGGGCGGTGGCGGCATCGTGTCTCCTCTGGGAGCCGCGAAACCCGGGCGAGAGAACCGGGCGAGAGAACCGGGCGAGAGAACCGGGTGAGAAAATCCGTGAAACAGATGCGAAGCGGGGACAAATAGCAGGTCGGCCGGGAGGCGACAACGGCGCGGCTCAGGCGCGACGACCACGCGACAGCGGCCCGGCGTTGCACGCCGCGCGACAACTCTGCGCGCTCCACCGTTCCACGGACGCTGTGGTATCGTCCGCCGGTTCGATGCAGCCGGAGTCGCGCGCATCGGACATCCAACCAATCGAGAGTTCCAGCGAGAGCGAGAGAGGCGGAGCATGCGGGATCGGATCCAGGAGATCATCTTGGCGGCGGCGGCGAAGGCGCGCGCCGAGACGAGTGACGAGCCCGAAGCCGCGTTCACCGGGACGCCCGAGTTCCCGATCGAGTGCAAGGTGGGGCGCGGGCTCGAAGGCGCCGTCGCCGCCATCACGAAGGTCGGCTACGTGAACGGCCAGCGCGGCTGGCTCGTCTACCGCGGGATCGACATCTTCGACCTGGCCGCCTACTCGTCGTACGAAGAGACGACCTACCTGCTCCTCTTCGGCGGACTCCCCACCAAGAGCCAGCTCGCCGAGTTCAAGCAGCAGTTGGTCGCGAACCGCGAACTGCCCCCCTACATCTACGAAGTGCTGCGCAAGATGCCGATCCGCGAGACGCATCCGATGTCGGCGCTGCGCACGGCGGTTTCGCTCCTCGGCAATTTCGAGCCGAAGTCCGAGGACACGTCCGTCGCCAACGAGACGCGCATCTCGATCCAGCTCATCGCGCAGATCCCGACCATCGTGAGCGCGATCGCGCGCCTGCGGCAGGGGAAGGATCCGCTCCCGCCGAATCCCGAACTCGGTCACGCCGCCAATCTCGTGCGGCAGATGTTGGGCGGCGAGCCGAACGAACTCATCGATCGTCTGATGGACGTCGCGCTGATCCTGCACGCCGACCACGGGATGAACGCTTCGACCTTCACCACCATGGTCGTGAACTCCTCGCTCTCCGACATGCACGGCTCGGTCGTGGCGGGGATCGCCAGCCTGAAGGGTCCGCTCCACGGCGGCGCGAACGAACGCGTACTCTACGACCTGGAGGAGATCGGCACGGTCGAGAGCGTCGAACCGTGGTTCGCCAAGGCGCGCGACACGAAGCGCAAGGTGATGGGCTTCGGCCATCGTGTCTACAAGGCGTACGACCCGCGCGCGCGCATCCTCGGACCGCTGGCGGAGCTGTTGGTCGAGCACAAGCCGGAAGAAGCGCGGCTCTACCGCGTCGCGACGAAGCTGGAGCAGGTCGTCTGCGGCGAACTCGGCGACAAGCAGATCTTCCCCAACGTCGACTTCTACGCCGGTTTCGCCTATCGCGCGATGGGCGTCGAGACGCAGATGATGACTCCGATCTTTGCCGTCAGCCGCGTCGCGGGCTGGACCGCCCGCGCGTTGGAATATCTCCAGGACAACCGGATCTACCGCCCGCGCGCCGCCTACACGGGCCCGATCCATGTCGACTACCAGCCAATCGACAAGCGCTGAGGACGGCCCTCCCAGCCGACCCCAGCGCGCGACGCCCACGCTCACACCGTGGGCGTTTTCATGAGGAGGCCGACGATGCCAACCGACGACGCGACCCACCGCGCCTCGGTCGTCCAGCTCCTGCTGCCTGAGCTGCGCAGCCTCTTGGAGAACCGTCCGCAAGACGCGGGCGAGATCTTCGAGGAGCTGCATCCGGCCGACGGCGCCGACCTGCTCTCGCGGCTGGAGGACGAAGAAGTCCAGCGGCTCCTGCCGCATCTCGATCCGGCCGAAGCGGCGCGACTGCTCGAGTACGTCGAGCCGAGCCTCTCGGCGCGCTACCTGCAGGAGCAGCAGCAGGAGCTCGCCGCCGACATCGTCGAGGAGATGGATGCCGACGACGTGGTCGAGATCCTCACCCACTTCGAGGACGACGAGCAGGAAGAGCTCCTCGCCAAGATGGAGCCGGAGGAGCGCGGCGAGGCCGAAGCGCTGCTCAGTCACGAGGAGGGGACCGCGGGGCGTCTGATGACGCCGTACTTCAAGACGGTTCCGCTCGAGGGCACGGCGGCGCAGGCATTGACGAGCGCGCGCGAAGGGGCGCGTGAGGGTTGGCCGGTGACGTCCCTCTATGTCGTCGATCAGAGCGGCGTGCTGCGCGGGCAGTTGTCGCTCATGAACGTGCTGGCGGCGGAAGCGGAGACCGCGGTCGAAGAGTTGATGGAGGAGACGCGGTTTTCGGTGCGGGTGGATACGGATCAGGAGGAGGTCGCACGGGTCATTTCCAAGTACGACCTTCTATCGGTTCCCGTTACGGACGCCGACGATCGGATCGTCGGCGTGATCACCGTCGACGACGTGGTCGATGTCTTGACCGAAGAGGCGACCGAGGACGCGCAGAAACTCGGCGCCGTCCAGCCGCTGGACAATCCGTACTTCCAGACCGGCTTCTGGTCGATGGCGCAGAAGCGCGCCGTGTGGCTGGTGCTGTTCTTCTTCGCCGAACTGATCACGGGCAACGTGATGCACGCCTATGAAGGGGTGCTGCAGAGTGCGCTCAGCCTCGTCTTCTTCGTCCCGCTGATCCTCTCGTCGGGCGGAAACTCCGGCGCGCAATCCTCGACCCTGGTCACCCGCGCCCTCGCCATCGGTGAGGTCCGCCTGCAGGACATCGGCCGCGTCTTCGGCCGCGAGCTCCTGATGGGCTTCGCACTCGGGTGCGTCGTCGGCATCATGGGCTACGGACGCGCGCTCATGCTCGACTCCGACCCGAGAGTCGCCATCATCGTGTCGACGACGCTGGTCGGCGTGGTCACCGCCGGAACGCTCGGCGGCGCCATGCTCCCGCTCATCCTCCGCCGAATCGGGCTGGATCCCGCACTCTCGTCGTCGGCCTTCGTCGCCTCGATCGTCGACATCGTGGGGGTGTTCCTCTATCTGACGCTGGCCAAGCTGGTGTTGGGACTGTGATGTCGGGACTGTGATGTCGGGACTGTGATGCCTCCGCCAGTCGTCGCTGCCCGTGGTACGCTCCACGGGCCAACTTGCAGGTCCCGATCACCACCGGAACGACATCATCCAGCTATGTCCGCGCACAGCCGCCGGACTCGGGATCTCCAGGGCTCATCCCCTATGCCCGAGACGAACGGCCCCAGGAGGAGTCTTCATGCAGCTTCAGGGAAATAGCATCGGCCGTTGGGTCCAGAGCACGCTCTTGGCCGCAACCGCCCTGCTCGCCGTCTCCGCCGTCTCGAGCGAGCGGAGCGACGCAGCCACCACCGTCCGGGTCGCCCAGGGATTGAATCGCCCGGTCTTCCTCTGCTCGCCTCCAGGCGACGAGCGCATCTTCATCATCGAACAGCGCGGCGTGATCAAGATCCTGACCGGCGGGACCGTCCTTGCGACGCCGTTCTTGGACATCGATGCGTTGATCCCCGCCATCTCGGGCAACGACGAACGCGGTCTCCTCGGACTCGCGTTCCCGCCGGACTACGCGACGACTGGATACTTCTTCGTCTACTACTACAGCAACACCGCGCGCAACGTCGTCGCGCGCTATCAGGTCTCAGGCGATCCAGATGTGGCCAATCCCGCTTCGGGACAAACCCTCTTCGACGTGGTCGACCCGTTCGAGAATCACAACGGCGGCTGCATGCAGTTCGGTCCCGACGGCTATCTCTACGTCGGGACGGGCGACGGCGGCTCGGGCGGCGACCCGGGCAATCGCGCGCAGAACAAGCTGAGCACCTTCGGCAAGATGCTCCGCCTCGACGTCAGCACCGTTCCGTACACGATCCCGGCCGACAACCCGTTCGTCGGCGACGGTTCGTATCTCCCCGAGATCTGGTCGCTCGGCCTGCGCAATCCGTGGCGCTGGAGCTTCGATCGTCTGACCGGAGAGATGTGGATCGGCGACGTCGGTCAGAATCTCTGGGAAGAAATCGACTACGAGGCGGCGGGCGACGGCGGCCGCAACTACGGTTGGCGTTTGACCGAAGGGAACGCCTGTTACAACCCCGGCAGCGGTTGTGACGACGGCGATCCGGTCATCACCTACCCGGTCTTGGTCTACAGCCACGGCGCTGGATGCTCGATCACCGGCGGCTACGTCTACCGCGGCGAGGCCATCCCGTCATTGCAAGGCCGCTACTTCTACTCCGACTTCTGCACGCCGTTCATCAAGTCGTTCGTCTACAACGGCAGCGTGACCGATCAGCAGGACCACACGGTGGAGTTCGCGCCGGGCGGAGGCCTCTCGATCAACAACATCGGCAGCTACGGCGAAGACGCCTTCGGCGAACTCTACATCATCGACCGCGGCGGTTCGAGCACCGGCGAGATCTTCAAGATCGTGCCGAATGCGACCGATGCGCCTTCGCTCCCTACCGAGCAGGGGATGTTCCTGCAGCCGGCGCGCCCGAATCCGTTCACCGGGTCGACGCAGCTCCAGTTGGTGCTCGATCGGCCCGGCTCGATGGACGTTTCGATCTTCGATCTCGCGGGGCGTGTCGTCCGCGAGATGCCGCTCCGTTTTTCGGTGGCCGGCACGCAGCCGATCTCCTGGGACGGCCGTGACACCGCGGGACGGACGATGCCGGCCGGCGTCTACTTCGTGCGAGCGGCGGGGTCTAACGGCGTGGCGACACAGAGCGTGCAGTTGGTGCGGTAGGGATCGGCTTGTCGGCGCGGACAGCCCGACGGCTCCGACGGCCCGAGAGCGCTGACCGCTTTGACTGGGCCGCTTGTGGCGCTCGCGGCGATCGTCGCTTGTGAAGAATGGTGCAACTCGTTTCGCGACGAGTCGCACCATTTTTCACATACTGGGATTGGCGGCGTCCCGGATTCTCGTCGCGTGCGGGCGAGCAAATGGGCACGCCACGCCACGCCACGGCGATCCCCGCGAACGCTGCCGCGTTCCTTCTCTCGAGTGTGCGGTTTCACTAACCTGAACGTCACTTCCGATGAGCGAAGAGCGAGTATGTGGCCTGAGTCAAGCATCGGGCAGGGCGCGCCGCCTACTCCGAGTGCCGACACTGCGACACCGCGACACCGCGGATCACCGACCTCCCCCCCTTCGATAGAACGGAACGAGTTGCATGTACCGCTCGCTGACGGCCGGCCCGGACGCCCTCTGGATCTGCACGCTCGATCGGCCGTCCGCCGGCGGCGCGAAGGGCGAGCGAGGCAAGCGGGGCGATCGAGGTTCGGTCCTCGAGATGGACGACGCCCAGCGAGTCGTCGCGCGTCTTGTCGGCGATCGGATTGCGATGGGGGTTCTCCGCTCGGCGCTGGCTGCAGGTACGCCTGGGCTCTCGTTTCGAACCATGAGCGACCGCGACGTGGTCAAAGCGGTCGAGCGAGAGGTGCGGCGATCGCGATTCAGTTTGGGGAGACGCGGTGGCGGCGACACCAGTGGGACGTTGTCGGGCGTGGGTGGCTCGAGCGGCGGCGGCAGCGGCAGCGGCGGTAGTAGCTCCGGCTCCAGCAGCCGCGCGGAGGAACCGCCGACTTCGCCCGATCCGGCGCAAGCGTCGAACGCGAGCATTCCTCAGCCACAAAGCGCGCGACCCTCGAGCGCGGTTCAACCGACACCGGATCCCGCCGCTCCGGTCACTGCCGCTCCGGTCGCCGACGAGCCGCCCCTCTCCTTCTACGAGCTCGTCCTGCTCGATGAACTCGAGGTGGGGATCCCCGGGGTCCCGATCGATCTCACGACGCCGGCCGGGCGGGAGACACTGACCACGGATGGCTCGGGTCGAGTGCGCGTGAACGATGCGCCGCCGGGGTCCGCGACTGCGCGGGTCATCACCGGACCGGAGCTGACACGGGTGCTCGAGGAGAACATCGCGATCGCCAAGCGAACCACGCCGCTTCCGGTCGCGGACGATCTCCTGGTCCTGACCCCCTCGCGCCTCGACCAGACGATCCTCTTCCCAGACGCGATCCCGCAGCGCGTCATGCTCGTCACACGAACCGATCTGGTGTGGGGCTCGGTCGTCGGGCACTGGGGGACCTTGACCTTGCTCTCGCAGGAGACGGATCCGGTCCGGCTCTTGGCTGACATCGGATCGAGCATCTTGCAGTTGAGCTCGACCGGAGCGAGTCCGAGCGCGTTGATCGGGACGCCGGTGACGGGGCTCGACACGGCTGGCGGCGGCGGCAGCAGCGCGCTCGGCTTCGCCGATGGACTCATTACGCGGCCCAGTCCGCCCGCGCGGCTGAGCATCGACATCGATGCGCTCCACGAAGCGCTCTTCGCGGATGACTTCGACGCAGCGAGCGCGCTCATCGACCTGGCGCAGCAGGGGCCGCCGGAGCCGCCGCTACCGGAGTTCCCGGTGCTCGGTGACGAGACGGCCGAGTTCGCGGCGCAGTTGGCGTTGTTGGCGTTCAGCGGGGAGACCGACGTGCCCACCATCCCGGACAAACAAGTTTGAGCATCCGACTGCAAGTGCGCTGGCCCAACCCGCGCAGTCCCCTGCTGGGCAATCCGAAGGTGGTGGTGAAAGCCGACGGCGCCGACGTCGCTCCGCTTTCGCAGGCGCTGGGCAAATTCGAGTTCACCATCGCGGACGGCGTCGTGCGCGTGCAGGTCTCGGTGGAGTTCATCCCGAGCCTGCCCGTCTTCAGGAATTCACCGCCGGTCGACTTCTCGGTCTTGAAGGCCGATCAGGCCTATCTGCTGGCCGGCACCACGCTGATCCCCGATCCGCTCCCCTTCACGATGGTGAACGGCGAGCTCGTCTTGCAGAACGTGCACCCGTTGATCGACACGATCAGTACGGGGAACGCGAAGACCGGCCTGAGCATCGTCGAGGTGCGCACCGAGTTCGTCGACGTGACCGAGATGTGGGCGGTGCGGGCCGACGCCGACGCGTTCAGCGTCTTCGAAGCCGAGAAGGAGCGGGAGATCGGGTTCGTCGCGATCGGCGCCACCGGCAGTACTCCGCCGACTTGGTTCGCGAGTTTCCCGTTGGACATGCGGCCGCCCACTTCCGAGGTGGGCACGCTCGTCTTCTACCGACCGTCGGTCGACTCGGGCTATACGCAGCCGTTCAACATGAATGGATTCGAGACGCAGCATGCGCTCAATCGTTACCTGCTGACGCCGCGCGACTCGCGCTTGCCCATGGTCCTCAACGGCGAGCTGCAAAACCGCAATCCCGATTCGTTCTTCTTCGTCGCCGGGCCGATTTTCCTGCGGGCGTCGTTCAACCGCGCGATCGCGCTGAGCGGCAAACCGATCGTGCTGCTCCAGCCTTGGCCGCAAGGCGGCACCAATGTCGGACAGGCCGCGACCGCGCGTCTGCCCAAACTGCTCAAAGGGATCCTGCGGATGCTGCGCGGGATGGGCCACATCGCCGTCAATCATCCGACGATCACGCCGGGCCGACTCGGGATCGCCGGCTACAGCGCCGGCGGCCCGAACATCTACGCTGCGCTGCGTTCGAACCGCGCGTTGGTCCGCGAGCTATATCTCTTCGACCCGATGTTCCTCCCACCCGCCGCGCCCGGGATCATCCAATGGGCCACGAAGACGCCCGGTTTCCGACTCCGCATGTCCGGAGAAGTGTCGGTCGGCAGCATGCGAGCGATCTTCCGGACGGTGCGGAGCCGCGTCAGCGGAGAGGCGGCCGCCGCGTTCCTCTCCGCCGTCCCCGAGACTCCCGCGCGATGGAAGACCGTCGCCGAAGGCGGCTGGCCCTGGTGGAACTTCGCCATCAGCTTCAACGCAGCACTCGCGAACGACTTCAACAACCACCATCAGTTCGTCCTCTACGGCGGCGCGGAGTTCGACACGCTGCCCGACGGGACCGTGACGCGCTACGTGCCGTGGATGCAGGACTACTTGGAGAAGTCGGGATTCTGAGGACGGGCGAGTCGTCGCGAGTTGCCGCGCGCTACCGCAGGCTCTTGATCCCTCTCGATCGCGCTCGATCGCGCTCGATCGTTCTCTCGAGCGCATGTGAAGAAAGGTGCAACTGTTGCCGGCAACAGTAGTGCACGAATTCACAAGCCGTTCACCTGAGCGCGACGATGCCAGCCACGGCTGCCGGCTACCGGCTACCGATAGATCGCTACTCACTCATCAAGAAGATCAGCGGCCGCACGTCGTCTTCCGGGGTCCACTCCCAGTAGCGCAAGAGGATCTGGTAGACCATCAGACCGGTCTCTCCTTCGCCCCACAGAAGGTACCGGAACGACTGCGACATCAGACTCTTCCGCGTCAGGCCGAGGAAGATGCTCTTCGGGTCGATCAGCTCGCTCAGGTAGGCGATGGTGTTGGCGATGGCGACGGCGCCCGAGACATCGACGACGTAGTTGGCGCCCTCCTTCCGCACCTGCACCTTCACCGGCGCGATGAACTCGCTGCGGTTGTCGAGCAGCCGGACGTGCACGAACGCCAAAGGAAGTTCGATGTCGTAGTAGGCGTCGATCTCGCGCGCCTTCTTCCGCCGCGCCTGGACGGTCCGATGGGTCAGCGGCACCAGGTTGACCTTCTTGCCGCGCATCTCGTCCCAGAGCGCGGCCGACTCCTCGTCGAAGAAGTCGATCTCGGTCACGCGCAGCTCGGTCGCGCGCAGATACCGACTGATCCCGCCCAGGGTGAGGATTGCGAGGATGAAGATGCTGGAGATGACCAGGCCATCGGGTCGCTCGATGACGTTCTCGAACAGCGTGTAGGCGAAGACGCCCGCCATGATCCAGAAGTAGATCGAGAGGACGAGCTTGGACGAGCCGCGCCCCTTGCGGTACTCGCGTCCGTTGGCCAGCGCGACGGCGACGGCGGCCGAGAGAATGAGCGCGAGCACGCCGGTGGCGTAGGCGCCGGCCTGCGCTTCGACATCGGCCTGGAAGATCAACGTCACGATCACGCAGACCGCGAAGATGATGAGCACGAGCGGCCGGCGGTGCGCCACCCAGCGCGGGGCCATCCCGAAGCGCGGTAGATAGCGCGGAATCAAGTTGAGCAATCCGGCCAGGGCGGAGGCGCCGGCGAACCAGAGGATCGCGATCGTCACGATGTCGTAGACGGTGCCGAAGCCGTGTCCGAGGAACTCGTGCGCGAGATAGGCGATGGCGCGCCCGGCGGCGTCGCCCCCTTCGTGGTAGGCGACCGCCGGAATCAGCAACGACGTGACGAAGCTGGAGAGGAGCAGATAGCTGCTCATGATGAGCGCGGCGGCGGTCAGCAGCTTGCGCGTGTTGGCGATCCGTCCGCGGGGCGGCGGGAGCTTCTCGCCGGACTTCTCTGAGGGCGCCCGCGCGTCGCGCTGGCCGCCCGCCACCAGCGGCATGACCGACACGCCCGTCTCGAATCCGCTCATGCCGAGCGCCAGCTTCGGGAAGATGAAGGCCGACGCGATCAGCATCCCCGTCCAATCTCCGTGCGATGCCAGGAGATCGGCGCGCCAATTCGACACGAGCTCCGGCCGCGCCAGGATCTCCTGGAGTCCGCGCAGCAGCACCACGAGGTTGAGCAGCAGATACGGGATCGCGACGAATGCCGCCACCCCGATCGCCTCCGCGAATCCCTTCAGGAAGACCAGCGCGAGGAGCCCCATCAGGCCGAGCGTGAGCGGCACCCGCCATCCCGCCAGCAGGTCATGGAGCAGCGGATTCTCCATCGCATGCTGGGTAGCGTCGGCGGAGGAGAGCGTGATGGTGATGACGAAGTCGGTCGCCGCGAATCCGAGCATGGTCAGGACGAACAGCTTGCCAAACCAGCCCGGGACCAGGCTCTCCAGCATCGCGATCGAGCCCTGACCGGCGTAGGAGCGCGACGCGACTTGTGAGTAGATCGGGAGTGCGCCGAGCAGCGTGACCAAGACCAAGAGTCCCGTCGCGATCGGCGAGAGAGCGCCGGCGGCCAAGAGCGCGATGCCGGGCTGATATCCGAGCGTCGAGAAGTAGTCGACCCCGGTCAGCCAGAGGACCGTGTACCAGGGGTGGGAGTGCCTGTCGTGATCGTGGACACCCGGACCGTGCTGGCCGAAACCCTGCTGGCCAGAAGCCGGTTGGCCAGAAGCCTGCTGGCCAGGGTCGTCGTGTCCACCGGAGGTGTCGCTCTGCAGCCAGCGTCCGAACGAGGTTCGCGCTGAAGCGGTGCGAGGAACGGGGAGCGGATCGGGTCGGCGAACCGGCATCGGTTTCTGGTCTCGACGTCGCGGCGCCGGTCAGCCGAATCGGATCACGCGAGGGACGGGCATCCCTCGCCGACTACTTCTCTTCTTTGAAGACGACGACCTTGCGGAGGATCGGATCGAACTTCTTGAGCTGGATCCGGTCCGGGTCGTTCCGCTTGTTCTTCTGCGTGTGGTAGACGTACGAACTCTCGGTGCTGCGGAGCTTGATGTGCCCGCGATCGGTGGCCTTGGCCATGTCGGTCTCCTTCTGGTCCGTTCGAGCGAGCGCGCAGTCTGTCAGGGGGCGGCGGGGGCTGTCAACCGCCCGAGGAACCGCTGGAAGAACCGCCGGAAGCACCACGGGGCGAAGCGCGCCACTCGACCGCCCGAAGCAGGTTCGGGAGATCCGGAGGGGTCCAGGGGACATCGGAGAGCGGAACCGGGGGCGGCCCGTAGATCACGAGCTGCAGCGCCTCGCAGCGCGGGTCCGAGATGCGCGTGGCGACCCAGAGATCCTCCTGATCGGCGCGACCTTGGTGGATCGACCAGTCGTCGACGCGGCTCGAGCCGATGAGCCGCACGCCTGGGGTGGCCGAGAGTCGCGGTCCCAAGAGTTGGTGGAAGGCCTGGGGATCCCAGAGGCCGGCCAAGCGGACGACGTTGAGTTGGGCGTTCGCGCCGCTCGGGTGGACGCCGCGCACGAGTTGGAGACCGTCGCCCCCCGGCTCCCAGCGCCACGGCGCCGGAGGTAGCGTCCACTTCACGCCGAATCCCTCGTGGGTGAAGCGTCCCCCTTCGATGCGTCCGGTCGTCTGTGCGCGGTCGAGACGCTCGAGGATCACGCAGTAGAACTTCGAGTCCCCTTCACCGAATCGCCGGAGCACGCGGTAGCCGGCGAGCTTGGTCACGTCGTCCACCGAGACGTCCCCCACCAGGCGGTGCGAGTAGTGTCCCTCCCAGACGGCGATCGCCCCCGCCGGCGCCTGTTCGAGATTGGCGCGTGTGAGAAGTGTGACGGGCGCCCGCCTCCCCGCCTCCGCGACGGCCGAACGCGCGGGAGCGACGACGGTGCGATCGAGGGTCCAGTTGAACCAGATGTGATTGCAGAGCAGCGGCCGGTCGGCCAGTCCTTCGGCTTGCACCCACTCGGCCGCTGCGCGCATCAGCGCCTGTTCCGGCACGAGCTGCGTGATGGGTGAAGGGACGACGGCGCCGACCAGGATCGCGGCAGCGGCCGCCGCGAGCGCCGTGCGACTCGTCCATCTCGGCGCGGCGGTCCCGGCGCGGATCATGAAACGCCGACCCAGCGCGATAGCCAACAGCAGCAGGAGCACCGCGAGCTTTCCGTACTCAGGCCGCGCGCCCAGTTCGAATCCCCCTTCGAGACGCACCGAGAGAAAGACGCCGCAGAGCAACGTCGCGACGGCGAGCGTCGCCAACGTCAGGTTCGAAACGCGCGGCGCCATCCACTCGTCCAAGCCGCGCAAGGCGACGAGCGAGAAGAACGGCGCGACCGCGACCAAGTGGCGCAGGAAGCCGGCCGACTGACCCGCGGATGTGCCTGACGCGAGCCAGGTGAGAACGGCCAGCATGAGAGCCGCGCCGGCCAGGAACAGTTCGGCGATCGGCGGGCGGTCGGCGGCGCGAGCCGTTCCCTTGCTGAACGCGTCGCGAACGATCGCAACGGCGCCGACGAGGACGAATCCGAATCCCGCCGCGCCGATGACGAAGATGAGCCCGCGGAGATAGTGCGTGAGCGGGACCGCGTGGTAGGTCCGCGCTTCCTCGGCGAAGACCTGTCGCCAGAGGAAGAGCGGATCGTGCGTGTGCGCCCATCCAGCGAGGTGCCACGCGACGAGCGCGAGGGGAAGGAGCGCGATCGGAAGGCGCGCCGTTCGTGACACGTTTTGAAACGTGTTGGCGACGGCCGGCGCGGCGGGCGCGGCCGGCGGGACCGACCGACCGCCGACGCGCAACATCGCCCACGCCCAGAGCGGCAACAGGACGGCGGTTTCGAGGCGCGCCAGGGTCGCGAGCGAGGCGAGCACCGCCGTCGTCCGCAGTCGACCCGACGCCAACGCGGCCAGCGCAGCGGCGATGAAGCAGGCGGCGAGCGGCTCGGTCAGCGCCGAGTAAGAGAGAGCGATGAAGAACGGTTGCGCCGCGGTGAGGAGCGCCGCGAAGAGCGGCCGTCGCATTCCGGCGCGGTGCGCGGCAAACGCAACGAAGAAGCAGGTGAGCGCCGATATCAGCGCGGTCATCGCCTCGACGCCGACGTAGCCGAGTCGAGCGGGGACCATATACACGAGCACGAACGCGGGACGATTCCACAGGCTCAGGATCTGATCCCACGAGCCGAAGGCGGAGCGCGTGTTCAGGTAGCGACCGAGGTCGTCGTCGTTGTGGGCGCCGGGAGAGACGAGCCCGAGCGTCAGGAAGACGAGGAAGAGAAAGCTAGCGAGCGCCGCAGCGCGAAGAACGAAGTTCCGGTCGGGGGGCGGGGTCACGCCACGCGGTGGGTCGGTGGGTTCATCTAGAGTGCCTTTCTAGACGGCTAGCGCGGGAAAATGGAAAGCGGAGACCGCCGAGCTGCGCTCGGCGGTGACCGGTCACAAAGTAAACTGAAACCTGTCGACCAACGCCCCCGGCAGTCGCGCACTCGACGTCGAGCGCGCGCCATACGTGTCGGGATCGAGGATCAGATCCCGCTCGCGCGTCAGGCCGATCAGGTTCTCCCCCAGCACGCGATAGGCGGTTTCGTCGAAGCGCATGACGTTCAGCGGCGCGACGATCTCGCCGTTCTCGACCCAGAAAGTCGCGAAGCGGGTCATGCCGGTGATGCGGCAGGCCGGCCGGTCACTGTAGTTCAGGTACCAGAGGTTGTTGATGTAGACGCCGGTCCCGAGGCGCGCGAGCACTTCACTGCGTGGGACCTCGCCCGCGGCCAGGTCGAGCGAGCCGGGCGACTCCCACGCGCCGGCCCCGTTGGTCGGCACGCCGTACTCGCGCGCCGAGCGAGGAGAAATGAGGCAGTCGCGGTAGACGCCGTTGTCGATCAGCGTCACTTCGTCGGCCTTGCGGAAGCCGAGTCCCTGGAAGTCGGCCGACACGCCTTCTTTCACGTTCTCGCGCAGCGTGATCATCGGGCTCATGCGCGCGCTCCCCTCGATCATCTGCAGGAGCGACGTCTGCTTCGTGCGGTGATCCTTGAGACCGAATCCGCCCCTCGCGACCGTGCCGAGGAACTCGTTGAGCGCGCCGGGCGACAGATAGACGCGGTAGGCGCCCGGCTCGACCGAACGCGCAGGGCGCGCGAGCACGGCGAGCTGTTGGCGGGCGGAGTCGAGCTTCCCGACGAACTCGTCGGAGCTCCAGTCGAAGCCGGCGTACCTCGACTTCACCGCCTTGTCCTTCTCGTGGTAGCAGCTCCAATCGAGGTTGAAGCTGGTGTTCGAGTACCAGTTTCGCTGCCCGAGCGAGTTGGCGAAGCCGGCATGGATCCCGCCCGCGGCGTAGATGCCGACGAGATCCAGGTCCTGCGCGCGCGTCGCGACTTCTTCGATCACCGCGGCCGACGAAGGCAGGCGACTGGCGCCGATCCGCTCCGACGACTGCACCTCGGTCGCGTAGAGAAAGTGCGGGTCGTCCGGCAGGTGGGTGATCTTCTCACGTACTTCCTCCAGCAGCCCGCGCAGACGCGGTAGGTCGATCTCCGCGTCGCCGGCCACGCAGGTCGACGCCGACGCATGGCGCCCTCCGACGACCAACTCGAGCGCGATCGATCGCTGGTGCACCGATCCCGCCTGCCGGACCTTGGCGTGATTGAGACGGACGAAGTCGGAATCCTCACCGTGGAAACCGAGCAGGAGGGTCTCCGCGCCCGTCAGGCCGCGGGTCAGCTCGTCGGCGACTGCATAGAAATAGCTCTGCATCACGCTCCTCCGAAGACGTCGACGTCGGCGAAGAGGCAGGTCGGCGACGCATGCCCCACGCGGATCACTTGGTTCGGCTCCCCCTTGCCACAGTTCGGCGTGCCGAGGACGTCGAAGTTGTCCGGCCGTCCCACCGCCGCGAGGTTGCGCCAGAAGGTGGCCGAGATGCCGCGGTAGTTCGGCTTCTTCACCACGGAGGTGAGCTTGCCGTTCTCGATCCGCTGGCCGTACTCGCAGCCGAACTGGAACTTGTTGCGCGAGTCGTCGATCGACCACGAGACGTTCGTGTGCAGATGCACGCCGTTCTCGACCTGCGCGATCATCTCGTCGAGCGAGGAGGTCCCCGGCTCGAGATTCAGATTCGCCATCCGGTCGATCGGCGGACGGTTCCAGCTACTCGCGCGCGAGTTCGCCACGCCGTCGACGCCGGCCCGCGCCTGCGAAGTCACGCCGCCCAGCGGCCGCTCCAGGATTCCGCCGCGGATGATGAACTGCCGCTCGGCGCGCAGCCCGTCGTCGTCGTAGCCGAAAGTCGCGAGCTGCTCGGGACGCGACGGGTCGTAGGTCACATTCAACAGGTCCGAGCCGTAGCGATAGCTCCCGAACATGTCGAGCGTGACGAAGCTCGTGCCCGCGTAGTTGCGTTCATCGCCGAGGATCCGATCGAGCTCCAGCGGATGCCCGATCGATTCGTGGATCTGCAGGATCATCTGATCGGGCGCGAGCAACACATGCATCTTGGCGCTCGGACAATTCGGCGCGGTCAGCAACTGCAGGGCCTCTTCGGCCACGCGCGGAGCCTGCGAGCGGAAGCCGATCCGATCGAGGATCTCGAGCCCCCCCTGACGACAGATGCCGCGACCGCCCAGGCTGCGTGACTCGGTCTCCGCTCCCTCGTTCGCCGTCGCCGCCATGTACGGGATCAAGAAGCGGAAGCTCTGTTGCACGCGCGCGCCGTCGGCGGTGATCAACAGGGTCTCGCATTCGACATGCTCCAGCCCGGCCATCCAGTCGACGATGCGGGCGTCCGTCTTCAACCGCGCGCATTCGGTCTTCAGGAGTTCGATCTTGTCGGTCAACGAGACGGAGCCCCACGGCCGCTCGACGCGTGAGCGATACTCGCCGTCCGGCTTCGGCATGGCGAAGGAGCGGAAGTCGACGACGCTGCGCCCCGACGTCTGCTTGGCCCAGGCCAGCGCCTCGTCGGCTGCGCGCTTCAGTCCGGCGAGGGAGAGATCGCTCGTCGCGGCGTAGCCGAGTCCGCCGCCGGAGATGACCGTGATCATCGCGCCGACGTCGACCGACTTCGTGGCCGGCTGCAGCACGTTCTGCCGCACGGAGAGCGACTCGGAAGTCTCTTCCACCAGGCGCAACGAACAGAAGTCGGCCTTCGGCGCGATCTCCTTGAAGCGGGCCTCGACCGTCTCGGCCAGCCCGGCGGGCGCGGCCATTTCTCCAGTTCTGGACATGCGGGATCTCCTACCGAAGGAAAGCTCGTTGTTGGCGTGGCTAGCGGACCACGACGGCCCGTTGCCTCTGTTCTCCGTCCGAGGTGCGCAGCACCACCCAGTAGGTCCCGGCTGGGATCTCTCTGGCCCCCTGGCTCAGGTCGAGCGGCGCGACGTGACGTCCCACGGCGTACTCGCGATCCTGCAACTGCAGGAGCCGGCGGCCGAGAACGTCCACCAGATCGATCTTCACGCGGTCGGCCTTGGCCAGCGTGAACGTGACATTGGTCTGCGCCCGGAACGGATTCGGCTCCAACGGCAGCAGCCGAGTCGTCGTGGGCGGAGTGGACGGCTGATCGACCTGCACGGTCGGCGAGACGTCGAAGACGAACAGTCCACGCTCCATGTCGGAGACGAGGACCACGCCGCTGGGCATGCGGTGCACCCCCCAGGCGCCGTTGAACTCCGGCTCGTCGTCCGCCGGATAGGTGTCGAACCAAGCGACCTCTTGGACAGCGCCCAGGTTGGACCAGTCGAAGATGCGCAGGCCGCTGCGGTAGTTGGCCGTGAGGAAGTACGACCCGATGCCGACCGGATTGTGATCGATGGCGGTGTTCCCGTTCGTGAACGAGGTCACGAAGAGAGGCAGGCTCAGGTTCTGGACGTCGATGACATAGGTCGTCGACGTGGTGACCGCGCCGGCGAGTTCGTCGATCTCATCGCCGATGAAGAAGTGCTTCTTGTCGTCGCTCAACCAGCCGTAGTGGCAGTAGGTCACGTTGGGGTACATCAGGTGCGAGAGCGTGGACATGGCCGCTTTGTTGGTCACGTCGACGATGTAGAGCCCGTTGAACCCGCCGCAGATGAACGCGATCTCGCGCCCCGCGTACGGTCCCGCGGTGTAGGTCGTGATAACCGCGTCGTGGACGTACGACGTCGTCCAGATGCTCGGGCCGGGCGTCGGATCGAGCGGATTGCTCGCGTTGTACGGGAGCAGTCCCCCCCCGCCGAGATTCGAGCCGTTCAGGTAGATCCACTCGCTCGCTTCATTCCCGCGAATCGTATGCACCGTGGCGAGCCCGTTGTCCGTGATCGTGTCGACCAGGGTGACCACGCCTGAGTCGATGGCGGAGAGGTCCACCACCTGCATCCCCTCGCCGATGTCGTCGGCCACGATGTAGGCGACCTGGTCGATCGTCGTGATCTCTTTCCACAGGGTGCCCGGACTCGCGATGTACCCGACGATCTCGGGATTGATCGGATCGGTGATCTCGACGAAGCCGGTCCCGAGATCGAATCCGATGATCGCGTACTCGCGCCCCGAAGGAGCGACGTAGCCCCAGATGTCGCTTCCGCGTGTGTTCGAGCCGGGGAAGTCCCCGAGCGGGAGCCAGGCCGCGAGGTTGATGCCGGATGCGCTCAGCCCGAGTTGGGCGACGGCGGCGGGCTCCAGTAACGAGCCGCGGTGCCCCGGCCCGACGTACGGCGGCTGGAGATCCTCCCACTTCAGCTCTTGGCAGGTGTCGACGGCGGCGACAGGCGTCGCGAGGAGGGCGAGGCCCGAGAGACCCGCGAGGACGAGCGTCAGCACGGGCGCCTGTGAGCGCGGAGCAGCGAAGCGCGAAGGTGGGCGCATGGTCAGGGTCTCCTCGGCATCTTGAGAGAGAGTGGGGCAAGGCCGGCATCCTCGCCGCCGGACGAGAGCTTAGCGAATGCCCCGTCGGGTGAGCACCATCGCATGTGAGGACACGTCCAACCGTCGGACCTTGCCCCCAGTTGAGTTGGCGCGCCCGCGCTGACGTTTGTGCCGGCGGATTCGCCGACGGTTTCGCCGGTGGATTCGCCGCTTGTGAAAAATGGTGCAACTCGTTGCGCACCGAGTTGCACCACGTTTCACAAACCGCCACGCTGCCAATGAGTGCAAAGCTGCCGCGAAAACGTCGCGCGTCGCGCTCACGCCGACGTCAATGCCCGTCCAATTCTCCCGGCAGACAGTGCGACTCCGCGGCAGAGGCCGGGACGGTGTCGAGGAACGGCCCGAGCGGCAGGGGCGCGCGGGTCGGCTCGAGCTGATCCAGCGTGCGCGCGTCGAAGAGACGCCCGTTGATGACCGTATACCTGACTTCGGCCGTCCGCGAGAGATCCTCCAGCGGATTGCCGTCGACGATCGCCAAGTCGGCGAGCAGCCCCGCCTGCACGCTGCCCAGCGAGGCGTCGAGCCCGATGGCGCGCGCGCCCATCCAGGTCGCGCAGCGCAGCGCCTCCAGGTTCGTCATGCCGCCCTGGCCGAGCATCCAGAGTTCCCAGTGCACGCCGAGCCCTTGCAGCTGACCATGCGCGCCGACCTGGACGTTGCCGCCGCGCCGCAGCACCTCTTTGGCCGAGGCGGCGACGCGCTTGTGGTGATACTCGCTGTCGGGAGCAAGCACCGGCCGACGCGCGCGCGGATCGATGACCGAGCGCGGAACGAAGCGGGCGAGTCGATCGTCGCGCCAGACGTCGGTGTGCGCGTACCAATAGTTCTCTCCCCAGAGACCGCCGTAGCCGACGACCAGAGTCGGCGTGTAGGCCGTGCCGAACTCACTCATGAGGCGCAACTCGGGCTCGTAGAGCGGCGCGACCGGGATGGCGTGCTCCAACGTCGTGTGCCCGTCGAGGTACATCGACATGTTGTGGTGCAGTGTCGAGGCGCCTTCCGGCACCACCATCACACCCAATTCGCGCGCGGCCTTCAGCACCATCTGCCTCTGCTCGCGCCGCGGCTGATTGTAGCTCTTCACGCTCCACGCGCCCCACGCGGCGGTCCGCTTCACGTGTCGGAGCGCGTCTTCGTACGAGTCGATCACCGCTTTGAAGTCGCCCTCTGCCCCATAGAGGATCGTCCCGGTCGAGAAGACGCGCGGCCCGAGCATCGCGCCGCTCTGCACGCGCTCGCTCTCCGCGAAGATCCCCTGCGTGTCGTTGCTCGGATCGTGCGTGGTCGTCACGCCGAAGGCAAGATTCGCGAGGAAGGCCCACTTCTGCTGCACGGGGATGTCGGTGCTGGCGCCCGTGTGCGCGTGGACGTCGACATACCCCGGAAGCACGGTGCAGCCCGAGACGTCGATGACGCGCGCTCCCGCCGGAATCTGCGTCGATGCGCGCGATCCGACGGCGGCGATGCGGCGACCCTTCAGGTGCACGACGCCGTTTTCGATCACCTCGTCGCTCGACTCGGCGCCGCGAGCCATCGGGACGATGCGGGCTCCGACGAGCCAGAGGTCGGTCGAGGGGGCGTCGACGGGGGCGCGCCAACCGAGCGGCGCGATTCGGGGCTTCGGGGAGAAGGGCTTCTCGGTGACAACGGTGTCGGTGACAGCGGTGGTGTCGGAAGGGACGGTCGCGGTGGAGTCGGGAAGAGGCGGAAGCGGCGCGGCTAGAGCCGCGCCGCTACTGCTATACACCGAATCGAGCTCCACCGAGTACAGCTCGGGACCGAGCGACCACGAGACGCTCCGACTGTCCGCGCTCCACGCGAGGAATGTCCCCGCCGTCTCGGAGAGCTTCCGCACGGGCAGCGAACTCATGGACGGTCCCACGGCGATCTTGCGCGCGGAGAACGGGAACGGCGTCACGTACGTGCGCCACAGTTCCTCGAACGCGAGCCACTGTTCATCGGGCGACAAGACGAAGTCGGCCGCGTGTTCCGAGGTCGCGTGCACCCGCCGATCGCTGCCGAGCAGATTCACGCTGATGAGCGCGTTCGACTCCCCCTCGCTCGACCCCAGCAGGATCCGGTCCCCCGCGCGCGTGAACCGCGGGGACGATCCCTCTCGCGTGACCAGGCGCGGCGGCGTCTGACCGAGTGCGTCGACCACGTAGATCCCCGGCTCATCGGCCCAGAGATTCCCGCGGTAGCCGCTCCCTCTGCCCCGAGCGAAGACGATCCATTTGCCCTCGCGAGAAAATGCAGCGCTCGAGTAGTGCCCGGGCCGATCGACGACGGTGCGGCCGCCACGCCCATCGATTCCGACGACACGGATCCGACCCCCTTCGCGGTCGTTCCAGGTGGCGTAGACGATCGTGCGGCCATCGGTGGAGAGCGACGGCGCGAACTCCAGTTGCTCGTCTTCGTTCGTGATCCGACGCGGTTCGCCGGCGCGACTGCCGTCCTCACGCAGCTCGCAGCGATAGAGCGCGCCCAACGCATGGAAGATCGCGGTGCGTCCATCGGGGGTGAGCTGCGGCCAGCGGATCACCTTCACGTCGAAGCTGTCGGCGTCGACCGGCACAGGGAAGCGCACCGCCTGAGCCACCGCCTGCTTCACCGGCGCGCGGAAGGGAATCTCGCGAACGGCCCCGCTCGGGACATCGACCCGATGGAGATGCCCCTGCGCACTGATCACGATCGAGCGGCCATCAGGCGTCCAATCGAACCCAGGATGGACGCCGAAGAGCGCCCACGTCTCCTGTTGGTCGAGGCTCAGTCCATCCCAGAGCGCGCGGATCTCCCCGCTGGCCAGATCGAGGAGCGAAAGGACCGAGACGTCGCGCTGCCTGCGCACGAATGCGAGCGTGCGGCCGTCGGGGCTGACCTGCGGCCGACAGGCGCCGCCGGGCAGATCGAGCAGTTCGCGGACCTCGCCGGTCTCCAGCTCCAGTCGGCGGATGCGATAGATCGTCCCATTCGGATCTTTGTTGTACTCGAAGGTCGACCCGGGCGACATGTCCTCGGACCAGTAGAGGAAGCGGCCGTCGGGCGAGAACTCCGGCTCGCCGGCGTCTTGTTGATCGTTGCGTCGCGTGGTGAGCTGCACGCCGCCCGTCCCCCCGCTCTCACCCTCGCCCGCCCCCGCGCGAGGGGCCCGCACCATCCACATCTCGCCCGCGCCCATGCTGCGGCGACTGGTGAAGTGCTTCTTGGCCACGACGTAGTCGCCCGACGGATGCCAGACGCCATTGTTGAACAGCCGGTAGCTCTCCTTCGTGATCTGACTCCGTTGCGAGCCGTCGCCGTTCATGACCCAGAGGTTGTCCCCCCCGCCGCGATCACTGGTGAAGAGGATCCGCTCGCCGTCGGGACTAAAGCGGGGCTGGATCTCGTAGGGAAGACCACTGGAGACACAGACCGCGTCCCCCCCGTCGATCGGAAGCGTGTAGAGGTCGCCGAGGAGGTCGAAGACCAGGCGATCGCCTGAGGGGTGCACGTCGACGCTGATCCAGGTCCCCTCGGTCGCGACGAAGTCGAGCGTGTCGCAAACGAATCCGGGGTTGGCCACGTCCCACTTCGGCGAGTCGGCCGCGGAGCTGCGCTGCCCGCCGGCGTGCGACAACCCAGCGAGCGCGAGAAACAGGATCGAGACGGGCGAGAGCGAACGCACAGGTCTACCTCTTCGGATGGGCCGGATGGGTCGGATGGGTCGGATGGCAGGTGCTCGGACCGGAGATCTCAGGTTGGAAGCACGGAATGTTAGCAGCGGGTCGGACAAACAGCGCCGCGCTTTCATCTCAGGATCGAGCCGCACGGCGCCGATCATCATGGTGACGACGGAAGCGGAACGGAATCGCGTCGTCGAGGCGATCAAAGCAGGTGTGAATGCCTACGTCGTGAAGCCGTTCACACCGGAGATCCTGCAACAACGGATCAACGAGGCGCAGGAGAAGGCGGCGTGAGCGCCGGCTGGATCGTCCCTTCCACCTGGCCGAATCCGACGCGATAGCCCGCGCCCTGCCCCCATCCGGTCAGCACGAGCGAATCGCCGTCCTCCAGATAGGCGCGAGCCTCTCCCCCCGGCAGGCCGACCGGATCGGTCCCCCTCCAGGCTAGCTCCAGCAGACTCCCGCGTGAATCTTTCGCCGACCCGCTGATCGTGCCCGACGCCATGAGATCGCCCGAACGCACGTCGCAGCCGTTGACCGTGTGGTGCGCTAGCTGCTGCCGCATGCTCCAGTAGAGGAGCTTCGCGTTGGTCTGTGAGATGACGGCATACGGGTGTCCCGCGGCCCGCATCCGCGCGGTCTGCAGCTCGACTTGCAGCGCGAGATCGAATCGCCACGGCTCGGCGCGCCCCTCCCGCAGGTACTCCATCGGCTCGGGTTCTTGGGCGGGACCGGCGCAGCGAAACGGGGCCAGCGCCTCCAGCGTCACGACCCAGGGCGAGATCGACGTCGCGAAGTTCTTCGCCAGGAACGGCCCGAGCGGTTGGTACTCCCACTTCTGCAGATCGCGCGCGCTCCAGTCGTTGACGAGGACACAACCGAAGATGTGATCGATCGTCCGCTCCAGAGGAATCGGGCGCCCGAGCGCGGACGAAGGCCCGATCAGGAATCCGAGCTCCAATTCGAAGTCGAGCGCGCGGCTCGGTCCGAAGACCGGCGGTTGGGCCTCGTCGGGCCGACTCTGTCCGCGAGGACGGACCACCCGCGCGCCGCTGGCGACCAGCGAGCTGGCGCGGCCGTGGTAAGCGATCGGCATATGTAGCCAGTTCGGCATCAGAGCGTTCTCGGCGCCGCGAAACATGATGCCGACGTTGGTGGCGTGCTCGCGCGACGAGTAGAAGTCGGTGTAGTCGCCGATCTGCGCTGGAAGCAGCATGTCGACTTGATCCTGTGGCGCGAGCGCGAGTTCGCGCAGGGACGCGTCGTCGCGCAGCGTCGGCTCATCGCGGGAGAGCAGTCGGCTGATCCGTGCGCGCGCCTCGCGCCAAGCCGGACGTCCCAACGCGAGGAAGTCATTCAGCACGGGTCGATCGAACACGCGGTGGCCGCGCAACTCGGCGCCGTCGAAGAGGCCGCGCGTCTCCAGCAGCGCCAGGTCGAGCACCTGGTCGCCGATGGCGACCCCGACGCGCGCATGCGGCTTTCCTTTGGGTCGGAAGACGCCGAACGGCAGATTCTGGATCGGGAAGTGCGCGTGCTCCGCGACGTCGATGAACGAGCGCAGCTGCGGATCTGTCGTGGGATCTGTCGTGGGGTCTGTCGTGGGATCTCCGGTCGAATCGTTCATGCCTCTTCCTTTCACGCGCCCAGCAGGCCCATGGCGCGCAGATCCTCGCGCGGTTCGTCGAAGTCGCAGCTTCCGAACGACGTGATCAGCGGCCGCAATGCGCGCACCTGATCGGTGGCCGCGCTCCAGCGTTCCCAGCGCAGGCCCGTTCCGTCGAACTGAAACGCCTGAGGACGATCGTCGCGCAGCAGCGCCTCGAGTCGCGCCGCCTCGAAGCGATGCACCCGGTCGAGGACGGCGCCGACGAACAGATTGAGGAAGCCGTGTTCACCACCGCGCCCGGGCAGCGGATGGTGCAGGCCGGCGGTCGCCTTGAACGGGATCGCGTGGGTGCGCGCCGCGATCAGAGCTTCGGCCACCTGACGCGCCGAAGGAATCGTCTCTCCGCCGCAGCGAAGTTTGGCGCCTGCGCCGGCCGCCGCGAGGCCACTCGCCCAACGGTCGGCCTCCGCGGCCGATGACGGTGATGCTTCGAGAAAGACCGGCGTCGCGCGCCCGAGCGCCGCGCGCGCGTTCCTTCGCAGGTGCGTGGCGAGTCGTTCGATCGCGGGCGCGGAGATCTCTCCGGGGATCCTTCCCTCCAGCACATCGACGCGCAGTATTCCCGACGACGACGCCTCGCGCTTCGCCGTCGACTCCAGCGCAGCCGCGGCCGCCTCCAGGAACGAAGCGACATCGGGCGCCGCCGGCAACAAGCCGCTGATCGCGATCGGCCCACTGTCGCGTTCGAGCGCACTCGCGAACGCGAACTCCGCCTCTTCGAGGCGCGCGAGCGGACAGATGAAGCGTCCCATCATCCACGCATGCTCGCTGGAAGACCGCTCGGTGTAGATCGCGACCGCGTCCGCCATCGAGAGTGCGGCCGGCGGGAAGAGTCCAGCGTAGTCGATGAATTCGCGCATCAACGCGCGGAGCGCCGGGGAGATCGGGTGCTGTGGTGACGCCATCGAAAACCCGACTCCTTCTTGGCCGCGCCGGCACTCTACGCACGCCCGGCGGACCCGTCCAGGCGCCGCCGATTGGGCCGAACCGAATCTCACGCGCTCAAGCGGCGCTCCCCCTGCGGATTGGCTCTCCCCGAGAGAGAGCACGCGCTGCGCGAAAGCGCCCACCCCATCGCGCAGTGCGTGAATATCTTCCCGCAACTCGTTGTACCCCAGCGCTTCTCAGCTTGGCATGCCGGTTGTCAAAAGGGACATCGAGAGCGAGCCAGATCGAGGTCGAGAGGGCGTCGGACGATGGACCACACCCAGCAGGCGAAGCGACCGAGAGGCGCACGGTGCGCGCGCCTGGCGCCTGTCGCGCTGGTCGTCGGATCTCTCGGCGCGGCGGGGCCGGCGGTCGCTTCGATCACGGTGATCGAAGCGGCCGGGGTGTTGGCGGAGCACACCACGCGTGCGCTCGACGGCGCACTCCTCTTCATCGACGCCGCGGGCGCGCAGCATCGCTTCGTGACCGACATCCAAGCGCCGGAGATCTCGAACCCCGGCGATGGTTCGTTCCATCCCGCGGCGCCCGCGCAGGTCGCGGCGGCGATCGCGGCGCTCCCTCCCTCCTTCGTCGCCGCGCTCGACGTGACGATCTATCTGCTCCCCTACCCGCGCGCGAGTTGTCTGGCGTCGTCCGCGAGCGAACATGCGGTCTACATCAGTCCGTTCGTCATGGCCGACGCCGATGGCGCCGAGACCGCGCGCGTCGTCACGCACGAACTCGGGCACTGCGTGCATCGCGCGCTCCTGCCGGACTCTGACCTGTCTGGATGGCTGGAGTACGCGGAGCTGCGCGGGATCGGCGACGCCACGCGGTTCACGTCGAGCGCGCCGCACGCCGATCGTCCGCACGAGATCTTCGCCGAGGACTTCCGCGTGCTCTTCGGCGGCGCGCTGGCGCGAGGCGACGGCGCCGTCGAGAACGCGGTGATCGTCCCGCCGCTCCAGGTCGCTGGACTGAGTGCGTTCCTCTTCGCCCTGTCGGACGCGCCGGCGAACGTCGCGGGCGTGAACGACGACGGCATCGCCGCGCGCAGCTCCGGCTGGCTCGTGGCCCCGCAACCGGCATCACGCGGGGAGGTCGTCCGACTGTTCCACCGAGACGAGGGCGCCCGCCCCGAGGGGACGATGCGCGCCGACGTCTTCGACGCGCAGGGCCGACGAGTCGTCTCCGTCGACGTCCTGACCAGCGGCGAGACGATCGAGCTTCCCGGCGTCGACGGGCTGCCGAGCGGCGCCTACTGGATTCGGTTGAGTACGGCGACGCGGGAGGCCGTCGGCTCGACGCTCGCTCTGCGCATCCTCCCCTAGTCGGCGGGAGTGCGCCAGAGGCGCGTCGGCTCGGTCAAACCGAACGATCCCAACACCGCCATCGGCTCTGCGCCGGGACGAAGTGACAGAAGCCACCAGCGACGGTCGGTCGTGGGATCGCGCAGCTCCTCGACTCGTGTGGCGTACGCCACGCCGAGGAGCTGGGTCTCGAAGCGAGGCAAGGCAGCGGCGAGGGTCCAGAGGTAGGCGATCCCGTCGTCGCCGACGATCGCGGTGGTCTCGCCCGGCAGACTGGTTTCCAGTACACGACGCGCGTCGTTCTCGAGCGCCGTGAAGTGGCGCGCGACGCGCCCGCGCTCGGCGCCCATCCAACCCAAGAAGTAGAAGTGACCGACACCGCGACCTTCGAGCGAGCGGCCGGTGACCGTCTCGATCGCACGCGGAGTGAGCGCCGCCGCGAGATGCGCGGCCACGACCAGAAGTCCCACCACGAGCCACCGGCGGCGCGGCCGCAGCGGCCAGAGCGAGGCGAGTCCGACCGAGAGCGGCAAGAGCGCGGCCGGCCAGAGCGGGGCGAGGATGCGCGTGAGCGGCACCCGTCCGAAGATCAGGAAGATCAGCGCGGGAGCGAGCCAGACGAGCGCAAGCGAGCGCGCTCTGCGGCCGTCGTCGCCTCGCACGATGAAGAGCGCCGCGACCGCCGCGACCGCGACGAGCGGAGGCAAGCCGGTCGCGAGGAAGGCGAGGTTCTGCGCCGTCCAGCGGAGCTTGCCGCCGAGATTCGCATCGACATGACGGCCGACGTTGCCCACGAGCGGCGGCGGCGCTCCGGCGACGAAGCAACCGAGAGCGAATCCTGAGAGCGCGACCAAGGCGGCGAGGCCGAGCCATCGCCAGGCCACGGGCCGCGGACCGAGGCGCGACGCCGCGACGATGGCGGGAGCGAGTATGGCGACATCGGTTCGCGCGCACAGTGCAGCGGCGCCCAGGAGACCGGCGAGCACCGCGCGCCTCGGACCGGGAGGAGTGAGGCAGGCCCAGGCCGCCGCCGCGAAGGCGAGTCCGATCATGTTCGGGTTGCCGTAGAGATGCAGCATCCACCAGCCCGGCGCGCTGAGGAGCAGGAGTCCGAAGAGGAGCGCCGACCCACGACCGAAACTGCGCGCGACGACGAACGAGAGGGATCCGGTCGCGATGATCCCCGCCGCGCAGGCGAGTCCGTTCCAAACTGCGGGCAACCCGGAGCGATCGATCGAGAGCACCCCCGCCACGGCGCGCGCCAGGGTGTACGAACCGAAGCAGACGTCCCCGTTGAAGAGCGAGCCGAGCGCCTTCTCTCCCAACCGCCAGCGTTCGAGATCGAGCGCGTAGCGAATGGTGTCCCCTTCGGCCGGCCCGCGGTGGACGAACGGGATCGTGACGAGGGCGTCGAGCGCCGCCAGCCCGATCGCTAGCCGCACGAACCGGCGCGGGGAGTCGGCCGCGGACGACATCCCGTTCGTCCCGAGGGCCTAGCGGTTCCCTTCGAGGTGCGCCTCGACGAACCAGAGATACTTGTCGGCGTCCTGCGAGAGTGCGATCAAAAGGTCGGCGGTCCCGTCGTCCTTCAGCTTGTCGGCATCCCCCGCCGCCGCTCGGAGCTTCTTCCCGTAGATCGCCATCGCGTTCGAGAGCGCGTCGACGTGCGCGAGGCCGTCGACGAGAGCGAGCGGATACGGCTTCAGCGACGTCCGCTTCGTCACCGCCTGCAGCGTCCCCTCGGCCGTCCCGCCGAGTTGCACAGCGCGCTCGGCCAGTTGATCGATCGCCTCCTCGACCGACTCCGCCACCTTGTCGAACAGTTCATGGAGGGCAATGAAACTCGGCCCCTTCACGTTCCAGTGCGCCTGCTTCGCCTGCATCTGAAGGTCGAGCGCGTCAGCCAGTCGCGCGTTCAAGAGATTGATGACCTTGGCCCGGGTCGACTTCGAGAGATCGTTCTTCGTCGGATGCATGGCGACTCCTCCTCGCGAGCGGACATCGGCTCGCGGGACGCAGTGTGCCCGACCGAGCGAGGGAGAGGGAAGTGTCGTGGACGCCGCGTCGGACGCGGGCGCAGCCTTGCCGGAAGCGCCTCCGCGGTGTTCTCCTGCCGCCATGTCCCCACTCAGGAGCCCGGAACGTGAGATCGACGCGGCGCTGGCCGCGGAGTTGATCGCGGAGCAGTTCCCCGCGCTGGGGGATCCTTCGTCTCCCGCGCGTCGCATCGATCCCGCGCGACTGAGTCGCCTGGGCGAAGGATGGGACAACTCGGCGTTCCTACTCGATTGGGTTTGGGTCTTCCGCTTTCCGAGGCGCGCCGTGGCGGCGCCGCTCTTGGAGCGCGAAGCCCAGTTCTTGCCGCGACTCGCGAGAGTGCTGCCGATCCCGATCCCGAGCCCGATCTGGGTCGGGCGCGCCACCGAGCGGTATCCGTGGCCGTTCGCCGGCTATCGCATGGTCGAAGGGGAGACCGCCTGCTCGTCGGTGCTCTCCGGCGAAGCACGCGGCGCTCTGGCGTCGCCGCTCGCCGAGTTCCTCGCGGCGCTCCACGGCTGGACGCCGCCCACCGACGTGGCGGCGCTCCCCGGCGACGAGATCGGACGACTCGACTTCGCGAAGCGAGCTCCACTGACCGAAGCGCGGCTACGCGAGTTGATCACCGCCGGCGCCATCGATCCCTCGCTCGCGACGCGCCTCATCGCCGCGACCGCACGGTGGCCGCGTCTCTCGGGCAAGCCGCGGCGCGCCGTGCCGGTGCACGGAGACCTCTACGTGCGTCATCTTCTCATCTCCCGGACCGGCGCGTTCGCTGGGGTCATCGACTGGGGCGACCTGCACCGCAACGACCCGGCGGTGGATCTCTCGATCGCCTTCTCCTTCTTGCCCCCCGAAGCGCGGTCCACGTTTCACGCGTCGTACGAAGCGCGCTCGGGTCAGATCGCCGATCGCACATGGGAGCGGGCCCGCGCGCGGGCGATCGCGCACGCCGCGCAGACGCTCCTCTATGCCATCGAGGTCGCCGACGCCGCGCTCATCCGCGAGATGACGCAGGCGTTGGGATGGGCGCTGGACTAGCGTCCCATGTCCGACCCGCTGCTTACCGCCCGGCGCGCGCTCTATACGACGGCGTTCCTGCGCGCACTCGCGACCGGCGCGGTCGGCATACTCCTCGGGGTCCATCTCGCGCGCAGCGGACTCACGGCGGGGGCGATCGGCACGGTCGTCAGCGCGGGACTGGCTGGCGCCGCGACCGCCGCCGTCGCGGCGACCTTCTTCGGCGACCGCATCGGTCGGCGACGGCTCCTCCTGGGCCTGTCCGCGCTCGGTGTCGTCGGCCTCGCGCTGTTCCTCGTCGCGGAAGGGACGGTCGCGCTCGCCCTGGCCGCGTTCCTCGGCATGCTCAACGGAATGGGCAAGGATCGCGGCGCCGCACTCATCCTCGAGCAATCGGCGCTCCCCGCGACGACGACCGATCAAGAGCGCACGCGCGTCTTCGCCTCGTACAGCGTGATGCAGGACGTGGGGCACGCGCTGGGCGCGATCCTCGCGACGCTCCCGGCCTGGCTCGCGCGCGCGCCGTCAGTCTCACTGCTGGACGGCTCGCGCGTCACGCTGGCCGCCACCGGACTGTTGGGACTGGTCGCCTTCCTGCTCTACGCACGCGCCGGCGGCGCGCTTGATCTGGGAAGTTCGCCGCGCGCCGTCATCTCACCGCAGAGTCGTCGCTTGCTCACGCGCATCTCGGCCCTCTTCGCGATCGACAGCCTGGCCGGGGGTTTCCTCACGACTGCGCTGCTCTCCTACTTCTTCTTCGAGCGCTTCGGCGCCGGTGAAGCCGCGATCGGCGCGCTCTTCTTCGGCGCTCGTCTGCTCAACGCGGCGTCGCACTTCGGAGCGGCCTGGCTCGCTCGGCGCATCGGGCTCGTCAACACGATGGTCTGGACGCACATCCCGTCCAGCCTCTTGCTCGTGACGGTGGCGTTCGCGCCCGACTTCCGCACCGCCGCGCTCCTGTTCCTGTTGCGCGAAGGGCTCGTGGAGATGGACGTGCCGACGCGACAGTCGTACGTCCTCGCGGTCGTCGCCCCGGCCGAGCGCACCTTCGCCTCCGGCCTGACCAACTTGGTGCGCCTCGCCTCCTGGGCGGTAGCGCCCGCCTTCGCCGGCCTTCTGATGCGCAACGGCTCGTATGCCTGGCCCCTAATCATCGGCGCGGGCATGAAGATCAGCTACGACCTGCTGCTCTGGCGCGCCTTTCGCTCGATCCAGCCCCCGGAAGAACGATCGGCCGCCGCCTCTCATCCACGGACGTTGGACGGCAAGCACTGACCGCGCGATCACTTCTTCGCGAGCAGCTCGGCCACGAGCGAGAGAAACGTCTCGAACTCTAGTGGCTTGGGTAGCGTTGCATTCGCCCCGAGGCGACTGGCGGCCTCGAGCGGCGAGAGACTGCCCTGCCGTCCGCCGCCGGAGATCGCGATGACCGGAAGCTTCGGGCGCCGCTTACGCACCTCCCGCAAGATCTCTATCCCGTCCATACCCGGAAGAAAGATGTCCAGTACGATCAAATCGAACGCGGTCGACTCCAGCGCCGCCAGCGCGGGGGGCCCCGCGTCGAAGGTCTCTACCTCGTACCCGTTCGAGCGCAGGAACTCCTCGATGACAGTCCGAGAACCCTCTTCATCGTCGACCACCAAAATGCGCGACATGCCCCGACCTTTCGCTGCTCGAGTGGCGGATAGGGGTCACGCCCGCCGACCCCGAAGGGAGCGGGCGCGTCCGAGCTCGATGCGAGAGGAGGAGGGCTAGAGCGCCAGAACGGAGGCCCCGAGATAGGCATAGCAACGCCCCTCCACTGCACCTGCTCATCGAACGCAGGAACTGTGTGCTCGGTTGGCCCCGAAACAACGGCGGTAGTCTACTCTCCCGGGCGCCTGACCAGTTCGCAAAACGCCGACCGACGACTTCTCATTCGCTAGATCTCGTAGCGCTTCCGGGATGCCGGAAACGCTAGGATCTCGGGGCACCGAATCTCACCCCCCGCGTTCCCAGGAGTCCCGCATGCATCGATTGGCGCTCGCTCTCTTCGCCGTCTCGGCTTCCCTCGCCTTTCCCACCGTGACCCGAGCCGACATCGTCCTCAACGAGATGTTGCCGAATCCCGCCGGAGATGACGTGGGGACGGAACGGGTGGAGATCTACAACAACGGAGCGACGACGATCGATGTGACCGGATGGGCGATCGACGACGCCGCGACGATCGACGAGGTCGGCGTCCGCGCGCGACTGCCGGAAGACTTCGACATCTCGGTCTGTTCCGCCAGCGCCTTGATCGGACCGGGGGAACGGCGCGTCGTGAAGGGACAGACGACCGCCGCGTGGCTGAACAACGGCGGCGACGACGTCTACCTCGTCACCAGCCGAGTGGTCAGTCCGGTCGTGGTCGACGCGGTGACCTATCCGAGCGCGTCCGCGCAGGTCGATATCAGTTGGGCCTGCGTGCCCGACGGCTCCGAGAACTTCGATTGGCGACCGAAGACTTTCTGCGGCTCGAACGGCGGGGCGGGAGACGTGACGCCGCCCACCGCGATCGCGAATCTGAGCGCGGCCGCCGGAAGTTTCCCGGGTGAGGTGCTGCTGAGCTGGACCGCGACCGGCGACGACGGCGCGTCCGGCACGGCCAGCGAGTACAGCTTCAAGGTCTCGAACGTCCCGATCACGCCCGCGAACTTCGACCTGGTCGCCGACCTGACCTTCTGGGTGGACGAACCGGTCCCGGCGCCGAGCGGCTCGGGCGAGACGCTGCTCGTCGCGGGGATGAACACCGCCTCGACGTTCTTCTTCGCCGTGAAGGCGATCGATGACGCCTCCAATCTCAGCGGGATCTCGAACTGTCCGAGTACGACTCCCGCCGCAGGCCAACTCCTCTCCACCGACTTCGGACTCTCGACCTACTTCGGGAATCTCCATTCGCATACCGCTTACTCGGACGGTGAGCAGACCCCCGCGGACGCCTATGCCTACGCCCGCTTCGACGCGATCACGCCGCTCGACTTCCTGGCCGTGACCGACCACAACCACTCCGGCGCCGGCATGCTACTGCCGAACTACGCGCTGGGGATGGCCCAAGCGAACGCCGCCACCGTCGACGGCAGCTTCGTCGCGCTCTACGGCCAGGAGTTCGGGCTGTCCGGTGGCGGCCACGCGATCGTCCTGGAGTCGCCCGCGCTCTTCGGATGGGATTCCGGCAACTACGACGTCTTCGTCGCCGAAGGGGACTACGCCGGTCTGTATACGGCGGCGAAGCAGAATCCCCCGGCCGCAGGCCCCCCCTCGATCCTCTGGGCTCATCCCGATCCGTCGCACTACAACAACCTCGAGGACAGCACCGATTCGGATGTGGTCAACCTGATCTGTCTCGTGAACGGGCCGGCTTTCTCGGAATCGGAGACCGAATCGGATGTCGGCAACACCGGCTTCGATGACACCTATCGCGAAGCGCTCCGCAAGGGACACCGTGTGTCGCCGACGGCCGACCAGGACAATCACAATGCGAATTGGGGCGCGTCGACCCAGAGCCGCACCGCTGTCCTCGCGCCCGCGTTGACCGAGAACGCGATCCTCACCGCGCTCGCCGACGGCTTCAACTACGCCACGCAGGACCACAACGCCGTCGTCGGTTTCTCGGCCGAGGGACGGAAGATGGGCGAAGAGTTCAGTCAGGCGACCGGCATCCGCATCGCCGTCGAAGTAGACGATCCCGATCCTTCCGACACGATCGAGCTGATCGAGGTGTATCGCGGTTTCACCGGTCTGTCGAACGCGGTGCGCGTGGCGTACAACGTCGGCAACACGCGACTCGACTGGCGCGATACGACCGAGTTCGCCGAGGGAACCGAGGTCCACTACTACGTGCGCATCCGACAGGGCGACGCGCAGCAGATCTGGACGGCGCCCGCCTACGTCACCTACGAAGAGGTCACCGCGGTCGCGCAATCAGCGCTTCGACTCCGCCTCGATCTCAGCCCGATTTGGCCGAATCCCGCGCGCGCCGATGCCTTCGTGCGCTTCGTCCTCCCAGCGCCGGGCGACGCGGTCACGCTCGACGTCCTCGACGTCTCGGGTCGATTGGTCAGGCAGATGGCGCACGCGCGTCTCGCGGCCGGGCCGCACCAATACGTCTGGGACGGTAGGCGTGACTCAGGTCTCTCCGCCGCGCCGGGCATCTACCTGGTGCGCCTCGGCTCGACGCGGTTCGGCGCGGCGACGCAGAAGGTAATCAGGATCCGATAGCGCGCATCTGGCCGATCTCGAGCAGGGTCCTGCACGAGATAGGCCGCGAAGACTCCAGGGATCACGAGAAGCAGCGGCACGGCCGTCCAGGTGTCGCTGCCGATGGCGAAGGCGAGCGGCACGGCGCCGTGGCGCAGCAGCGCGCCGTTGAGCAGGAGCGAACCGACCGCGCGCCGGTTGGCGCTCAGCTAGACCGGACGGTTGGGCGGCGACTGATGCGCGGCGACTCGGCGCAGCGCGCGGGAGAGCAGGTACGCCGCCAGTGGAATGGCGACGATCGCCAGCGCAGCGCCGTCGGAATCGACCCACTCTCCTTCGGTCACGAAGCGTGGGAGCACGCGGTATCCCAAGAAGACCGAGCCGGAGATCGCCAGCCCCGCGGGGCCTGCGGCGAACGGCAGGAAAGCCGCGAGATACAGCGCGTACCAAGCGTGCAAGGTCGGTGTGAAGACAAGAAACGCGAAGGCGACGAAGTAGGCGGCACGCAGAGCCGTCCGCGCCTCGATCGCTCGCTTGCGCCCCAGCGTCGCGAAGGCGACCAGACAGGCGAGGCCGAAGCCGACGCCCGAGATCTGCCGCGCGAGTTCGCCCGATCCGGTCCACCGCCGCAAGGAGCGGAAGCCGAAGCTAGCGAACTCCCATTCACGCGCGTAGGTCGAGAGCGTCTCGAGCCCGTTTCCGAGATGCGACGCGAACGGGACGCAGAGCGCCACCGCGGTCACCGCGAATGCGCCCAGGAAGGCTCCGAGCCGACGGCGCCCGGTCAATGTGAGCAGCACCGGCAGCAGCACGAGCGGGAAGAGCTTCGTGAGCACGGCGCCGGCGAACGCGGCGCCGCTGCCCAGCGCACTGCCGAACGCACTGCCGAGCGCGCTGCCGAGCGCGCTGCCAACAGTACTGGGCAGTCGGTCCCTCGGCGAGAGCGCCAACCCGAGCGAGACGACGAGCAGACAGACAGCCGCGCCATCGATGTGTCCGGCGCCGGCCACCTCGAGCACGGGCAGCGGGTGCCACGCGTAGAGCGCAAGTCGCCAGGTCGGGAGTTCGAGGCGACGCAAGATACGCAGGAGCGCGAAGCAGGTCAGGAGATCGAGCGCACAGAGGAGCGTCTTCAAGCCCAACGCGCCGTCGCCCATGAGGCGACCAAGCGCGCCACCCGCGGCGAAGATCAGTTGCGCCGCGGGGGGATAGATCGTGACGAGCTCCGGATGATTGACCTTGGCCTGCAGCGCCGCGAGCGCCGGAGTGTCCGGATGCGCCTGCGCGGGCGCCAAGGCGTACGGGTTGTGCCCCGCCAGCACCGCCTCTGCATCCCAGAGATAGCGGTAGAGATCGTCGGAGAGCTCCGGCGGTCGCGCGAGGAAGCACAGGCGGAGGAACGCGGCCAACGTGAGGATCAAGGCCGGTGACCAACGCGGGGGGATCCGCCGCTCGCAGCAGAGCGCGACTGCGAAGAGCGTGATGACGAGTCCGATCGACCACGGGAGCAGCGGCGTGAGTCGCAGATCCGGGGAGAGAGCGAGAGCGATGAACGAGAGCGCGATAAGGAGCGGGATGCCGCGGTTCACGAAACGGTCTCGACGTCTCGGGGGCTGGGCTCTCTGGCTCATCTGCGGCGTCATGACCTCGTCGGCGCGCGCCGATGTCGCCTACGCCGAAGCGCCCGCGACTCGAACGACTTTGGATTTGGGGCTTCTCGAAGCATCGACTCTGAGTCGCGAATTGAACGGCTGGGCGCTGCTCGACGCCCGACCGCGCGCCGAGTTCACGCGAGAGCATCTCCCCGGCGCGCGCTCGTTCTCGTGGGAGGACCATACCCGCTTCATCGTCTCAGCGCGTCGGCAGCTCGCGGACCGACGTGTGGAAGACGCGGCTCGCGACCGAGCGCCCCTCCAACTTGTGGTAGGCGAAGTTCTCCGGGCTGATGCGGTGGTTCGTCCCTTCCAATCGCAGCGAGACCTGTCCGCTCGCCGGCGCCTCGAACTCCAATCGGAAGGCGCGCGTCTCCCGCGGCGCGAGTCGCGTGTCGTCGAGTTTCAACGCCTTGGGCTGCCACTGGTAGCGCGTGCCGAATCGTTCGACGCGTTCGGCCAGCACCGCGCCGGACGGGTCGAGCGCCTGGGCCGAGACCAACAGGTAGCGCTCCACGTCCGCCGTCGGCAGGGAGTGGCCCGCCTCGGCGTTGGTCACGGTGAACGTGACCGATGTTCGTGTGCCGACGCGGACGGACTTCGGGAGATCGACCCACTCGATGCGCGCGCCGTTCGGGTAGATCTCTCGCAGCGGCGCCAGCTCGGTTTCGAACTCTGGTCTCTT
The DNA here is from genome assembly GCA_964631125.1 of uncultured bacterium. Lineage (GTDB taxonomy): Bacteria > Eisenbacteria > RBG-16-71-46 > CAIMUX01 > CAIMUX01 > CAZVYN01. The sequence continues at coordinate 70,884 of CAZVYN010000006.1, forward strand.
CGGGATGAGCGAGCCGCCGAACCAGTGTCGGCGCGTCTTCCGCACCGGCGTGCCCTGGTTGGTGATCGCTCGCTCGACCTCGGGCATGTGACAGGCCTGGCAGGTCTTTCCTTCCGCCGCCCAGGGACCCGCGGCGAACGTCTCGCCGGTGTCGAAAGTGCAGATCATCTCGACGTCGTCGAGCGTCGCTTCGACCTGGTGGCACTGCGTGCACAGCTCGACCGAGAAGAGTTCGTCGCTCTGAACCACCGGATGCGGCGCCCCCTCCCCGCCGTACGGACCGAGGATCACGCCGTCCCGAACGTGGCAGGTCGCGCAGGTGATCGCCTCGAGCTGCAGCGTCTCGTCGAAGTCGGGATTGTCGACGTAGATCGGGCGCCCGCGATCCCCATCCTCCAGCGCGGCGACCAGCCGGGGCAACTGCGCCTCCAGCGGCGTGTGACAGTTCGCGCAGAGCCAGCTCGCGTCGCGGCCCGGCTGCGCGGTCGTCTTCGCCATCTCCTCCATGAACTGCGGATCGTCTTCCCAAGCGCGCGCGTGCGTCGAGATGCGCCACTCCTCGTAGATCTCGTCGTGACAAATGCCGCAGGTCTCCGCCCGGAGATCGGTCAGCCCGTCAGGGACCGCGGTGTGCGGAAGAGGCCGCAGATACCGGGGCTGCGCCGCGAAGAACGCGCGCGCGTCGTCGACCGTGTAGTCGCGCGGAGACTCGCGTCGCGCGCAGCCGAAAACGAGGAAGAGTAGGGCGAGTAGGGCGATCGGAGAGCACAGAGGAAGCGGAACGCATCGACGCATGCGGCGCATCGTACCATCGCGACCGACGATCGATCGCGCTCTCGGCGCTACGGAAGCAGAGTCCTCCGCGAAGTCCAGCTCCCGAACGCTTCCGCGCCCGCCAACTCCAGCGCGAGGGCGATCGCGGCGTTCTGCTCGAGCGCCTCCCCCTCGGACCAGAGGCGCGCAAAGGCATCGGCGCCGACCTCGGCCGCGAGCAGCCCGTTCTCCACATCCCATAGCGCCCGGTCGGTCTCCTGACGCGGCAACCCAAGCCTCAGGCGAAGCCCCTCGGCGGCGCCCACGAGCCGAGCCGCCCGCTCGTGGTCGCCTCGGAAGCGCGAAACCTGCGAGACGCCCTCCAGCGCGTGCACCATGCTCTCCATGCTTCCGGTGTCTCGGACGAGACGAAGCGCCTTCACGAACGCGATCAGCGCCGCTTCCTCGTCGCCCATCTTCCGCAGGGTGTTCCCGTAGTTCACCTGAGCCGCCGCCGCCATGTTTCGCTCGCCGACCCTTTCGAAAATGGCGATGCTCTCTTCGTAGAAGGCGCGCGCGTCGGCGAGGCGCTCCTGCCGATACGCGATGATGCCCAGGTTCATCAGCCCGGCCGCTTCGTAGACCCGGTCGCCCAACTTCCGGTGGATCGCGAGCGCGATCTCGTAGCGCGGCCGCGCCTTCTCGTACTCGTCGGTCAGGATCTCGACGCTGGCGATGTTCGTCTGCAGCGCGCCGACCATCCACTGGTCCGACTGGTCGACGTAGTGGAGACTCTCCTCGTAACTGGCGACCGCCTGCTCCAAGTCGCCCCGCATCCGGTGGACACTGCCGAGATTCATGAGCGGAGCGCTCACGCGATGCTGGCCGCCGGCCGCGAGCAGGGTGTCGACGGCGCGGCGGTAGTAGCCGGCGGCCGCCTCGAGTTCGTGGAGCTGATAGCAGCAAGTTCCCACGGCATTGAGGGCAACTCCGAGTTGAACCGTGATCGCGTCCGCGCCCGGCATCGCGAGCGCGCGCTCGACGGCGGCTCGGCCTTCGCGCAATTGTCCTCGAACGATCCAATAGCGGAGCGACTGTCCGGAAAGCTGGAGCGCAGGTACGGCATCATCGCCCTCCAGCGCGCAGGCCAGCGCTGCTCGCAGATTGTCGATGTCGGCGTCGATCCTCGCGAGCCACTCCGGCTGAGATGCGGTGGTCAGCAACGGCGCGGCTGTGGTGATGAACTTCACGAAGTAGTCGACGTGCAGCCGCTGCACACTCGGAACGTCGTCCGACTCTCGCCACCGCGTCTGCGCGAACTCGCGCACCGTCTCCAGCATGCGGTAGCGGGGATCGGGCGAAGCGCCCGAGGCGGTGAACACCACCAGCGACTTGTCGATCAACCGCGAGAGGACATCGACGATCTCCCATGCTTCGAGCTCGTCATCCGCACAGATCGCCTCGGCCGCCTCCAGAGTCCAACCACCACGAAAGACCGAGAGCCGACGAAACAGCCGCTGCTCCGCCTGGGTCAGGTGGGAGTGGCTCCAATCGATGAGCGCTTCGAGCGTCTGGTGGTGCGGCAGCGCACTGCGCGACGAGCCCTTCAGGAGTCGGAAACGGTCGTCGAGACGCCGAGCAATCTCGCTCAGCGAGAGCGCCTTCGTCCGTGCGGCCGCCAGCTCGATCGCGAGCGGGATCCCTTCGAGGCGAGAGCAGATCTCGACGATGTCCTCGATGTTGTCAGGCCGGACCGCGAAGTCCGACCGTACTTGCGCGGCGCGTTGCGCGAAGAGCTGGATCGCCTCTGTCGCCGCCGCCGCCTCGAACGAGAGCGACTCATCGGTCACGATCTGCAGAGGGGGAACCTGAAACGTGCTCTCACCTGGAATCCCCAGGACCTCACGGCTGGTCGCGAGAATCTCCAGCGAAGGGCACGACGCGAGCAGCTTGCCGGCGAGCTCCGCCGCGGCCTCCACGACGTGCTCGCAGTTGTCGAGGATGAGCAGGAGCGTGCGTGGCCCGAGGAAGCTGTTCACACCCTCGAGGAGCGACCGTCCCGCCGCCTCGGCCACCCCGAGACTCCGAGCCACGTTCCGCACTACGTCCGCGCCATCCGCGACCGGAGCCAGTTCCACCAGCCAGACGCCGTCCGGAAACCGCGGGCGCGACTCCGCTCCGACTTTCGTCGCGAGCCGGGTCTTGCCGCCTCCGCCCACGCCCGTCAGCGTGACCAATCGGTGCTGCTCGAGCAGTTCGCGCACCGCCGCGACCTCGCGGACGCGCCCCACGAGCGGCGTGACCTCGTTCGGCAGGTTGTCCTGGATCTCGGTTCTCGTCGGCGCACTGATCGCCGCGGTCGGTTCCCACGACCGCTGCGCCAGCGAGGTTTCGAGCACAGCGCGCGCGGTGGCAGCGTCGGCCAGCCGCTGATCGAGCGACAGACTCAAGCAGGACACGATCAAGCCGCGGATGGGATCGGGAGTGCGCGCCGGGAGGAGCGTGAGGTCGGGAGCGCCCAGGAGCGTCGCTCGCATCCGCTCGATGCCGGTGGCGCCGCGAAACGCTCTCGCTCCACTCAGGCACTCGTAGAGGACGCAACCGAACGCCCAGAGATCGGTGCGCGCGTCCAACTCGTCGCCCCGGATCTGTTCGGGACTCATGTAGCCGGGCGTCCCCGCGCGGTTCGACGCGCCGAGCGAGGAAGAACCGGAAACGCGGGTCGCGTCGTCTTCCTCGACGATGAGTCGGAGCGTCGCTTCATCGACGACGGCGGTTTCGTCCGTCGCTGACGACGTGGACGTGGATGGCGCGTCCGATGCAACGGACGCGACGGACTCTTCGCGCATCGAGTCGCCCGATGTCGCCCGCCTGGCCAGCCCGAAGTCCAACACCTTCGCGTGCGACTCGGGCGTGATCATGATGTTGAGCGGCTTGAGATCGCGATGGATGACGCCGGCCCCGTGCGCCGCCTCCAGCGCGCGCGCGATCTGTCGGCCGATGGCGAGAGCATCCGGCAACTCGAGCGAGTTCGAACGGATCATCGCCTCGAGGCTCTGACCCGGGATCAACTCCATCGTGAGGTACTCGAGCTCACCGTCGCGCTCGAGCGAATGGATCGTCGCAATGTTGGGATGGTTGAGCGATGCGAGCAGCCTCGCTTCTCGTGTGAAGCGGGCATTCCAATCGGCGTTGCTGGAGAGCGCCGCCGAGAGCGCCTTGATCGCGACCGGCCGCTCGAGCCGAGGATCGCGCGCCAGATAGACGACGCCCATGCCGCCGCGCCCGAGTTCGCGCTCGATGTGGTAAGGACCGATACGCGCGGGCGCCGCGTCCGATCGATCTCCGTTCGTCATCTTCGTGGTCGGCCCCCTCGGTAACGCGGGCGATGATACCCCTCGACCTACGATGGCGACGGCCGGAGGCGGGCCGAGGACTCTCGACGAGCGGGGTTGACGGCTGGTGACGCCGGATGCATACTTAGTATGCATTCAACGTCAACTTCGGCAGGTTGTTGTCAATGAACACGTTAGCGCGCACAGACCGGGCCGCGCCGATCCTCCGCTTCGAGAACGTGCGCCGGATCCACGGCGCCGGACCTCACGCCGTGAGCGCGCTGGGGCCCCTCTCGCTGCGCATCGAGCCCGGCGAATTCGTCGCCATCATGGGCCCGTCGGGGTCCGGGAAATCAACGCTGCTGACACTGGCCGGCGCGCTCGATCGTCCGACCGAAGGGCGGGTCTGGGTGCAAGGACGCGACCTCGCGACGCTCTCACCCTCGGCACACTCCGAGCTCCGCCGCCGCGTGATCGGCTTCGTCTTCCAAGATCTGAATCTGCTGCCCGGACTGACCGCGCTGGAGAACATCTCGCTCCCGCTCGAGCTCGATGGCGTCTCGCTGCGAGAGTCCCGCGACCTCGCGATCTCCGCGCTCAGGGAGATGAGCATGGAGTCGTTCGCCGAGCGCTTCCCCGATGACCTCTCGGGAGGAGAACGTCAACGCGTCGCCATCGCACGCGCTTTCGTCGGGCCGCGGTCGCTCCTGCTGGCGGATGAACCGACCGGTGCGCTCGATTCGGTCACCGGCGAGCGCATCTTGCGGCTGCTGCGGAATCAGTGCGATGCCGGTCGCACGGTCGTCTTGGTCACCCACGACTCTTCGCACGCGGCCTGGGCCGACCGCGTCGTCTTCCTGCGAGACGGACAGATCGTCGACGAGTCGAGAGCGACGCGCGCGGCGGCCCCCACCCTCGTGGTCCCGGAGCCGTGACGCTGGCGCCCGCGTTCCGCCGACTCCGCGCCTGGCGGGCGCTGCTCCGCGTCGAGCTGCGACAGCTCCGCGCTCACCCCTGGCGCTCGCTGCTCGTGGCGCTCTTGGTGGCGGTGCCTGTCGCCGCGGTCGTGGGCGGCGCGACGCTGGCCGGCATCACGACGAAGACTCCCGAGGAGCGAGTTCTGGGTGCGATGGGCGGCGCCGCGTTTCGAGTGGTCGCCCGGTTGGACACGACCGACGCGCGTCGACTCCGCGGTCTACTGCCTCACGATGCACGGGTCGCCGAGGTCTTCCAGGGACAAGAGAAGGTCGCGGTTCCCGGACGGAGCCTCCGATCGGAGTGCCTCGCTCTCGGACGCGATTCGCTCGCCTCGGGGATGTTCCGCCTCATCGAGGGACGGCTTCCGAGGAATTCCGGTGAGGTCGCGCTCTCCTCTGTTCTGCTCGATGGACTCGGGCGCGCGGTCGGCGAATCCGTAGCTCTCTCGTATGGTCCCGAGCGAGTCATCACGGGCGTCGTGACCGACCCGGAGAACCTCGACACTCCGCTCGTCGTCCGCACCGCCGCGGCGGCGGAACACAACGGCGTCCGGTACTTGCTCGTCGATCTCGCACCCGATCGATCCCTCACGGTCGCCGATGCCTTGACCGCCGCTGGCTTCACGGTCACGACGGCTCGAGCGGTGGCGGCGCGGAGCGAGAGCACGACAGAGGTCGTCTTCGCGCTCGGCGGCATCGGCTTTCTCGAAGCCGCGCTCGTCATCGCTTCCGCCTTCGCGGTCGGTCTGCAGCGAAGGAGGTACGAGTTCGGTCTGCTCGGTTCGACGGGAGCCTCGCCGTCGGCCATCTTCGCGAGTTTGGTCGCGTCCGCCATGGCGATCGCTGCAGTCGGCGGTGCGCTCGGCGCCACCGTCGGCGTCACCGCCGCCGCCTTGGTCCATCCACATCTGGACGAATGGAACCGACGCCTCAACGGCCCCTTCGAAGTGGCGCCCGCGCACGTCATCGGCGCGATCGCGCTGGGCCTGCTGACGGCGATGATCGCATCCGCGCTCCCCTCCGCGCAGGTTGCGCGTCTGCCGATCCGTGAAGCGCTCAGCGGCCGCCGTCCCCTGCGCACGCGTTCGATCGGTTGGCTCCTCTTCGGCCTCGCCTCGGTCGGCTCCAGTCTCGTGCTCCTCTGGTTCGGTCCCCGCAACATGGCGGCCCTCGGCGCGATCAGCTTGGTGGGAGGCTCGATCCTCGGCGTGCTCGGCTTCGGCGCGTGCAGTCCTTGGTTGCTCGACGGACTGGCGCGTTCGGCGGGGCCGTTGCCTCTCGCCTGGCGGCTCGCCGTGCGCGATGCCGGACGGTTCGGCGCCCGCAACGGCCCGGTCGTCACGGCGGTGCTGGCCGCCATGTCGATGACGGTCACGATCTCGGTTCTCGTCGCGAGCATCGAAGCCGCCGTCGGCGCCCTGCCCGCGCCGATGCGCGACGATCAACTCTTCGTCGAGGGTCCTGACGCCGAGAAGGTGGCGGAGCAACTCGCGGCCGAGTTCCCGAGCATCGCCGCGGCGCCGCTGACCGCGGCCTACTTCCAGGGACAGCCGGTGCGGGCGCGGATCGGCGCGGCGCAAGCGAGTGACGCCCCCAACGGCTCGATCACCGTGGGCGGACCCGATCTCCTGCGCGTCTTGGCCGCCGAGACCGCAGGCGATGCCCTCCGCGGCGGCCGGTTGGTGCAGCTCACACCATCCGCCACTTCCGACGAACCGCCGGAGGCCATGCTCTCCACCTGGACCGATGGACGCACGCTCGATCGCGTCGTCGTCGATGTGGTCTTGGTCGATCAGCACGTCGGGGGACCGAGGTTCCTGCTCGACCCGGCCGAACTGGAGCGTCGAGGGATGGAAGCCGGACCCCAACTGGGCCGCGCGCTGACTCCCTGGATGATCCGCCTGCGGACGCCGGTCACCTCCGAGATGATCGAGCGCGCCGGGATCATCGCCGCGTCGTCGATCGGAACCACCGTCGACGCGAGTCTCCTGCACCGTCAGCCCGGGCGCGGCTTCTATCACGCCGTCCTCTGGATCTGCATCGCCACGAGTCTGATCGTCGTCTTGGTGGCGACGGCGCTCTCCGCGGCGGAGTCGGCGCAGGATCAGCGCGTGCTCCTCTCGGTCGGCGCCTCGTCGAACGTGCTGCGCGCTCACAACGCCGCGCGCACGGGCTACCTCGCGCTCCTCGGCTGTCTGCTGGCCGTGCCGGCGGGACTCATCCCGGCCATCGGCCTGTACGAGTCGGCCAATCTGCCCCTTCCGTTCGTCGCTCCGTGGCGAGATCTGGCCGTGATCCTCTTGGCGCTGCCGTCCGTGGCCTACGCCGTGTCGTGGCTGTTCACTCGCCCGACCCTCTCGCTCGCAGATTCGAAGCCGGCTGCACTGCTGCTCGTGTTGCTCCTGTTGCTCCCGCTGGTGTTCTCCCCCGCGCGCGCCGAATCTCCGAAGCCGCAGATCGACTGGACGCCCTATACAGGCAAGGATTTCTACGGCGCGCCGCTCTCGGGCGAGCTCGGCCGCATTCGCGTGCCCGAGAATCGCGCACGGCAAAACGGACGAGCGAACGGGCGCGAGATCGAGCTGGCCTTCGTCCGCTACCGCACGACCAACCCTCGTCCCGGACCGCCGATCTTCTTCCTCGCCGGCGGACCGGGGGCGCCCGGGGTTGAGTTGTGCGGACCGACCGCCACCCATCCGCAGATGCGGTTGCTCGAGCAACGAGACGTCATCGGACTCGATCAGCGAGGAACCGGGCTCAGCGCGCCCGATCTCGCCGCCCCAACTTCCATCGTCGACAGTCTCCCTCTCGATCGCGCCATCGATCGCGAAGATGCCATCGCCGCGTTCGATCGCGCCGCGCATCGTTGCGTCGCTTCGTGGCGAGAGAGCGGGATCGACGTCGCCGCGTACACCACCGTCGAGAGCGCCGACGACATCGACGCTGTGCGCGAGGCGCTGGGTGCAGAGCGCCTGCTGCTCTTCGGCTCGAGCTACGGCTCACATCTCGGCCTGGCTTATCTCCGCCGCCATCCCGAGAGGGTCGAGCGCGCGTTCTTCAGCAAAGTCGAGGGACCGGACCACACCTGGAAGCTCCCGAGCAGCGTGCAGCGTCATCTCGAAGCGGTGCATGTCGCCGCCGCCGCGGATTCAGCCGTCGCCGCAAGAATCCCCGACCTGCTCGCGCTAGTTCGATCGCTCCTCCGTCGCCTCGAGGCCGCTCCGATCGAAACTGTGGTTCGCAGGGAGACAGGAGACTCGGTCAGCATCATCGTCAGTGCGCACGACCTCCGCGCCCTGCTCGCCTCTTCGCTCTCCTCCTCCAAGGGGATCGCCGGAGTCCCGCGGCTGCTCCATGCCTGTTCACTCGGCGACTGGACGCGGTTGGGCGAGAGCGCGCTCGAGATCCGCGAGGTCCAAGTCGACGCGATGCCGGTCTTGATGGACTGCGCTTCCGGCGCGACGCAGGCGCGAAGAGAACGAATCGAGCGAGAGGCGATGGACCGCGAGAATCTCCTCGGCGACGCCATCTTCTCGCCGTTCTATCCGAGCGCCTGCCGGGCGTGCCGCGCGCCCGACCTCGGCGACGGGTTCCGCGCGCCGTTCTCGTGCGCGGTCCCGGTGATGTTCACCAGCGGAACCCTCGATGTCCGCACGCCGCCGGAGAACGTGAACGATCTTCTCCCGCACTTCACGAACGCCGCGCACATCGTGGTCGAGAACACGGGTCACGATTCGCGCGAGCTCATGTCCGAGGAGTACCGAGACCTGATGCAGGCCTTCCTGCGCGGCGAAACGATCGCGAGCTGCGCCATCCCGCTTCCCCGCGTGCGCTTCGAGCCGATCGACTAGCCCGCCGGCGCCAACGACCCTGGCCGGAGCTACTCCGTCGGTCTACTCGCGCCCGTCGTCGACGCGAGGTCTTGTTCCAGGTGCGCCTTGCGCTCGCTCCGCTGGAGCGCCTGGAACTCCTTGTGTAGCCGCTCCAGATCCGCGTCGGAGAGATCCTCGAGGTCGACCAGGCTCGTGCGCGCGTCGGTCACCGCCCGGATCAGCTCGTCGAGCTTGAGCTGCATCGCCCGCGAGTCGCGGTTCTGCGTGTTCTGGATCAGGAAGACGACCAGGAACGTGACGATCGTCGTGCCGGTGTTGATCACCAGTTGCCAGGTGTCGGAGAAGCCGAAGAGCGGACCAGTCGCGGCCCAACTGACGATGATGACGGCCGCGATCAGAAAGGCGGACGGCGATCCGACCGCCCCGGCGGTCGTGTGGGCGAATCTACGAAAGAGCTCGTTCATCGGAACGGTCGCCTCCTCGCCTCGGGCCTTGCCTGGTCGCCAATCGAGTCCGACTCGCGCCTGGATTCGCCCGAGGTCAGCTCGCCGACACTATCCTGCTCGCGCCGCCTGGAGTCCACGATGTCCGATCTGCGCGGATTCGCATGTCGGTGAACTGTTTCATCTCTTGCCGGGCGAAACGGCGGCGAAGAGTTCGTGTCGCGCTGCGTCGGAGATCGCGACGACGGCCGGATGCCTGAGGCGGCGTTCGACCGAGATCGCATAGAAACGCTCGCGGACCTCTTCGACCCGGCCGAGGAGCTGGACGCCGTATTGGGCGGCGACCTCTTTCTCGACCACGCTCGGGGCCGCGAAGAGTCCGAGTCCGTCGCCGCCGAACACCTTCAGGAGCGCACTGTCCTCGAACTCCGCCACCACCTGCGGCCTCAGGTCGTGCCGATCGAACCACTGGTCGAGCGAGCGCCGCAGCGTGAGGTGCTCCAGGGGCAGAAGCACCGGAGCGTCATTCAGCGACTTCGGGAAACCCCGCTTGTACTTCTTCACCAGCGCCTTCGACCCGAAGAAGGAGACGCCGGTCTCTCCGAGCAGATGATTGAAGGCGTGGACGGCGCCGCCAGACGGAACCGGAGCGTCCGAGATCACGAGGTCGAGCGAGTGTCGGGCCAGGTCCGCCAAGAGACTCTCGAAGGTGTTCTCGCGGCAGACGAGCCTCAGCGGCGACGGCCAGCCCAGAGCGGGTTCCAGCAACCTCCGGACGACCAGCTTGGGCACGACATCCGCGACCCCCACGTTCAGCCGCAGCGGTCGCGTCGTCTCACGTCCTCCCACGGTGTCGACCATCTGGCGACCGAGGGTGAAGATCTCGTCCGCGAAGCCGTAGACGACGTGCCCCATCTCGGTCAGCGTCAGCTTGCGACCGACTCTGACGAAGAGCTTCTCGCCGAGGCTGTCCTCCAGCGCGTGGATCTGAGCGCTGAGAGTCGGGTGGGAGAGCCGAAGCACGCGCCCCGCAGGGAGTAGGCCCCCCTCCCGCGCGACTACCCAGAAGTATCTCAGGTGGTGATAATTCAGCCGTTCCATGCTCGGGAGACTATGTCGGTTTACTCGACATGTCATGTCCACATTTCGTTCTCACCTACACAAGTGGATGAACCGTGAGAATGGCAAACGCCAGAGCAGTCCAGACAAGAGAAGAACAAAGGAGATCGACGTCGTGCCATTCGAGACCGTGGGATCACCGGCGATGTGGGCGGGCTTCATCCTCTTCGTCCTGGCCATGCTGGCCGTGGATCTGGGGATCTTCCACCGGAAGGCGCACGAGATCCGTTTGCGTGAGGCCGCCGCCTGGAGCGCGGTCTGGGTGGCGCTCGCGATCGTCTTCAACATCGGAGTGCATGCTCTCTTCGGACCGGAGCGCGCGCTCGAGTTCACCGCCGGCTACCTGATCGAGAAGGCGCTCGCCGTCGACAACATCTTCGTCTTCGTCGTCATCTTCGCTGCCTTCCGCGTGCCGGCGATCTACCAACACCGCGTCCTCTTCTGGGGAGTGCTCGGCGCCCTCGTCATGCGCGCGGCCTTCATCCTGGCGGGTGGCGCCTTCCTGCAGCGCTTTCACTGGGCGATCTACGTCTTCGGCGGCATCCTTGCGCTGACCGGCATCAAGCTGCTCCTCCAGCGCAACCACGAGATGCACCCCGAGCGCAATCCGCTGGTGAAGGCTTTCCAGAAGATCTTCCCGGTGACGCCGGATTTTGTCGGCGACAAGTTCACGGTCGTGCGTAACGGCCGCCGCTTCGCCACGCCGCTCCTGCTGGCGCTGGTCGCGGTCGAGGTGACTGATCTCATCTTCGCCGTCGACTCGATCCCCGCGATCTTCGCGATCACGACCGACCCCTTCATCGTCTTCACGTCGAACATCTTCGCCATCCTCGGCCTCCGGTCGCTCTATTTCCTGCTCGCCGGGGTCATCGAGAAGTTCGTCTACCTGAAGGTCGGTCTCTCCTTCGTGCTCATCTTCGTCGGCGCCAAGATGCTGCTGATGGATGTCTACAAGATCCCCATCGGCGCCTCCTTGGCGGTCATCGCCTCCATCCTCGGCCTCTCCATCGCGGCGTCGTTCTTGAAGCGACCCGGCGCCTCTCTCCCCCCGGCGGTGAAGGAGTGAGTGCGCACTCGGGATCGCTACTCTTGCTTATCCGCCCACGACCGCCGTGCGGCAAACCACACCAGGGCCGCGCCCGCCAAACAGGCGCCGGCGTAGACGAACGCCTTGCCCGCTGCGATCGCGAGGGTCACTCGGGTGAGATAGAAGACGAGCGTGAACCAGTGCACGGTGCTCGCGCTGAGCTCGGCGCGTGGCTTGTCGTGCACGAGCGCCCAGAGGTCGATCTCGCCCCCCCATCGTCGCAGGGCGGCGCCGCAGAGGACGAGGAGGACGGCAATCCCGATCAGTCCCCAGGTCGCGGCCCTCGCTCGGCCCGGACGACCCGTCGAGCGAACGAGAACGAAGGCGAGCGTCGCCGCGACGAGGAGCGCGAGGAAAGGCCACGAACCGGAATGGGCGAACCCGCGCGCGAACGTCATCGAGCGCCGGAACTGCGTGTAGTCGGTCTGATTCTTCTTCGGAAACGCCGAAACAAACTCAGATCCGGACTTCTTCTCCTCTTCGATCGATTGCTCGAGCTTCATCAGCAGCTTCTTCTCGAGGCTCTCCGGAGGACGGCACCGCGGCAGGCCCTTGGCGAACGATTCGGACGACTCGAGACCCGTTCCCGCCAGCAACGCGCCGAACCCGATCTCTGCGAGTTGGAACGGCGAACAAGACGGAAGCGACTGGATCCTCTGCCGCCAGTGGTTCAACAGTCGATCGAGCAGTACGGGCCTCTCCCGTTCGAGCGAGACGAGGAAGAAGAGCGTATCGGGCGGCGGGAAGTTCAGCGTGTATCGGACCAACGACGCATGCGTGTCGCGCGCTCTGCGCGAGAAATACTCGGCGTCATACGCGCCGGTCACGACTTCCCGTGTGTCTTTCGCCGACATCTCGAAGAGTCCGCCCTCCAGCGCCTCGATCAAATCGTCGCGCTGCAGCTCGTAGACGATGGCGGGAATGCTGATCGCGTAGATGCTGTCGGGGTCGGTCGCGTGGTGGATCGCGTTCGAGTCGCGAGCGCTCGAGGACAGCACGTGCGAGAGCATCCCGACGCCGAGGAGCAGGAAGAAGAAAATGCGGAACAGTCGGACGACGATGCGCGGCATGTGGATCCTCAGTGCGTTCTGCCGTCGGGACAGAGGGCCTCGGCCTGGGCGACCGGAATGCCGTCAGCGCGCCAGACCCGGCGGCGGCACGATCAGCCCGTTGTCGAACGAGCCGTTTACGATCACCAGCGTGCCGGTCGCCGTCCCGAATGGCGACGCCTCCAGGCTCGCTTCGAACGTCCCTCGGATGCGCGTCGAGGTGATGCTCGTGATGGTGACGGAGCCGGTCGCCGGTGGGGTCGGCCCCCAGCAGCAGACGAGCGGATCGACGCCGTCACCGATCGCAGTGATGGAGCGGAGCGGCAGAGTCTGCGAGATGGCATAGACGCCCGGGCCGTCCACCTCCGCCAGCGTCATCGTGATCGTCCGCGTATTGGTGAAGGCGACGATCGAGAGGGTGGGCGTCGAGAACTGCGTCGCGATGCCGGCGGCGCTCCAGGGACTCCCCGCGACCGTCGCGCGCACCTCGCTCCAGGCATTGTCCGGGACCGGCCCGATGGCCCCGATGGTGGTGACCGGAAGCCGGAATTCGCCATCCGTCACGTTCTTCGTACCGGCGGGTGTCCCGCCGACGGCGTCGGCCGCGAAGCTGAAGGTCCCGACCAGCAGCGTGTCGCTCACCTGCGCGAGCGTGATACTTCCCGCCGCTCCGGAGTTCGGCGCCACCCAGGTGGAAGGATTCAACGAGAGAGTGGCGCTACCGCCGCGCAGATTCGCGCCGACTCCGATCGCATAGGTACCGGGACCGGTGATGCTGCTGAGGACCATCTGGATCCGATGACCGCCCGTCGGCTGCGCGATCACCACATACAACCCCGCCGATGTGTGCGACGCCGCGAAGGCGAGGTCGGTGGTCGAGACCGACCAGGAGGCCCCGTCGATCTTCGCGCGCATGAAGTACGTCTCATTGCCCGGCGGGTTCGGATCGGTCGGACCCTTGTCGTCGTCTCCGCAGGCCAGGCCGAAGAGCGAGAGCATCAGGATGAACAAGGGATAAAGACTGCGGATTCGCACTTCGTAGCTCCTGTCAAAGAGACGGTGGCCCCGCGATGCGGATGTCACCGTCCGGAAGGAGAGCGAGTTGTGACCGCATGCCTCGAGAGACTAGAACAAACGGACGAGAAGTAGGCAGTTGTAACTGAGATCCGCGCGCGCAACGTGCGCGAACCAGGCTCGCGATCGGAACTACCGCACCGGCTTCAACGGCTGCCAGTTCGCGTCGGTCGCCGTCCGCGGATCGAACGAAGGACTCGGATCTCCGACGATCTGCCCGGTGGTGGGGTTGACCCAGTAGACCGTGTTCGAACTGGGGAGATCGATCGGGCGACTGTCGTAGGGATTGTCGTATCGCTTCACACCGTCCAGAGCTTCGCGGAAGTCGGCGTTGTTGCGGTCCTGTGAGTCACCGCGCTGCCGTGTGACATCGGCCTACTGCTGCTGAGAGTGCTCGCGATTACGGCGCGCCTGCTCCCCGAGCGCGATCGAGTTCTGCAGGTTCTGCTGCGCGATGCCGGACGCGCCGAACGCCGCCGAGTTGGTGACCTCGACCTGTCCGGCCACCTGCGGAAGCCACGACGCGTAGTTCGGCCACTGCGATGCCTCCGACGCGGCCCAGGTCATCACCATCGTGCAGAAGTCATAGTTCGGCGCGACACTGCACTTCGCCACGCCCCGACAAACGATCCCGCCGACTACGTAGTCGACGTCGAACTCCCAGGCAGAGGGAAACCCGAAGACCGGCGGCGCGGGTCGTCCCTGACCGAAGCGGAGACTCCCCAGCCCGGCCTGCGAGAGCTTGTCCGAGACGTACTGCGCCGGGTTGTAGTTGGTCGGCAGCCCCGCGTTGCCGACCATCGTCGTGATCGCGCGTTGGTCCGGCGCCATCAAGACGACGGCGAACTGCCCATCCTCGACGACTCGCCAGCCCGCGGGAACCGTGTAACGGAAGCACTGCCCCTGTGTAGTCGCCGAACCCGCAGGGTTCGCCGACTCCGTGCTCGCCCCTTCACGACCCACGTTGGGCTCCCTCACCGCATACGAGTCAAACGCCGGCTTCGTCACGACATCAACGTCCGCCGCCTCGTCCGACTCGAGCTCCGGCGCGGTCTCCGCCGTCTGCAACCAAGCCAACCCGACTCCCATCACCGCCAACGCCCCTACGATCCAGATCATCGCGCGCAGTCTTCTGCCGGTGGGCCAGATCATCCGCCGTCCTTCCGCCTCGTAGGTCCCATTCACAGCCGCCGCGTCGGAAGCCTACGGAATCTCCCCGTTTTTGTCGTGGAAGATGACCTCCATCAGGGAAGGGACCACGTCGCCGTCCCATTCTGGAGGCCCGTGAGACCAGAGCGACCCCCGACCGGGGCCCCCGGCCCACAGGATGAGGAGGGAGCCAATGAAAGTGCGCGACGTCATGACGGTAAATCCGAAGTCGTGCGAGGCCGGCGCCAACCTGGCGCAGGCGGCGGCGATGATGTGGGAAGGCATTCCGGTAGGGAGCATCGGCCCGACTCGCGCCCGTTGCATCGAGAA
>CAZVYN010000007.1:0-54617 GCA_964631125.1 uncultured bacterium
AGATGTTCTCGTGCGTGGACCGTCGCCGACTTTCAACGGCGGACGGGACATCCCCTTCGTCTTCTCGATGAAGGTCAGATCAGACATGAGTCGACCCTTGCTGCTCGCTACGCATAACGCTTAGTAGACAGTTCCAGAGAGCTCGTCGAAGGAGGCGAGGGTGCTGGGTAGTGCGGACGTCGAGCTGGCTCGTGGTCGTTCATCGCGGGGCGAATTGTCGCAGAGACGGGGGCTTGCGTCGAGGGGACGGTGAGTTCGGACGGGTGGTTAGCTGGACCGGGCTAGCAGCGGCGGCGGAGGCGGACTGGACGGAAGCGGGGGTGCGGGGAACTCCTGCAGCGGGGCCGGGAGACGACGGGAATCCAACGCGGCGCGGTCCGTCCTGGCGACGAGCATGAACGTGCTCGCCCCCGGAGGCACGTTGGGTTCGCGAGGGATGAGGATTCCCGACCCCGGTCTGGTCGCTTCGGGGCTATCTTCCCCGGGGCGCAATCCGTGGGGCTGAGACCAGGCAATCGATCGGTGGGGACCTTGGACCGAACTCACTCGCAGAAACGATTCCCTTCGTGATGAACGGATCGTCTCGAGGACTGCCGGTTGCTATCGCGAGCGATCACGGCGGATTCGCGTTGAAGCGCAATCTGGTCGAAGCGTTGCGCGAGCAGGGGTTCGCGCCGATCGACATGGGGTGCTACTCGACCGACGCAGTGGACTATCCGGACATGGCGCGGGAGTTGGCGGGGGCGATTCGGGCGGGACGGGCGAGCGTTGGGGTGATGATCGACGCGGCCGGTATCGGGTCGACGATGGCGTTGAACCGGATCCGCGGGATACGGGCGGCGCTTTGTCATGATCCGTTCACGACCGTGAACAGCCGCGCGCACAACAACGCCAACGTGCTCGTTCTCGGAGCGCGCGTCGTCCATCCGGGTGAAGCTCGACGGTTGCTGCGGCTGTGGTTGGCCACTGAGTTCGAAGGGGGTCGCCACGAACGCCGCGTCGCCAAGATCGACGCGATGGGAGACCTGAACCTGTGAGGCGGGGCCGATGAACCAGAGTCCGTTGTCCGACGAGAAACGGCGAGCGCTGGTCGCCGAGGTGACGACCGCCGTGCTGTCGCGACTCTCTCAGCGAACCGGCGCCGGGCCCGAGGCGACGCCCGTCCCGCAGAGCTGTGCGTGCGCCGTCGGCGCGGCGACAACTTCCGCTTGCGGGGACTGCCGTCCGGCCGAAGAGCGCTACCGATTGATCGAAGAGGACGGCGTGGCGCGGATTGGGTGCGCTCCCGGCGTTGGCGCGGTGGATCCGGTGTTGGCGGCGTTGCTCGATCACACGTTGCTCAGGCCGGATGCGACGAAGCAGGAGATCTTGGAGCTTTGTGAAGAGGCGCACTGCTACGGCTTCGCGACGGTTTGTATCCAGCCGATGTGGGTGCCGTTGGCGGCGAGGGCGCTCGATGGGAGCCGGACGAAGGTCTGCACCGTGATCGGCTTCCCGCACGGCGCGACCGCGGCTGAAGTGAAGGCGTACGAGACGCGCATCGCCATCGCGCAAGGGGCGCGCGAGGTCGACATGGTGATTCCGATCGGCGCCCTCAAGGGGGGCGATCTGCGCGCGGTGGAGGCGCACATCCGCGCGGTCGTGCGCAGCGCGCGCGCAGGAGTGCTGACCAAGGTGATCTTGGAGACGTCGTACCTCACCGATGCCGAGAAGGTGGCGGCCTCGCGGTTGGCCAAGGAATGCGGGGCGAACTTTGTCAAGACCTCGACCGGATTCGCGTCGGCCGGCGCGACCGTCGAAGACATCCGACTGCTGCGCTCGACGGTGGGTCCGAGCGTGGGGGTGAAGGCCGCCGGCGGCATCCGTGATACCGAGACCGCTCGCAAGATGGCGGCGGCGGGGGCCAGCCGGATCGGGGCCAGCGCTTCGGTCAAGATCGTGACCGGCGCTGTGACGGGCGGCATGGCCGGCAGCGGCGATCGGTACTGACGCGACGCCAACGCAGTCCTGGATTGACCCCAACGGGGTCGATTGCTAGCTTGCCGCCGGTTTCGAAGGAGCATCGTCACCACTCTGGGAAGTCGCCGATGGATTTGCGGATCGCGTTTGTTTCCCAGGGTCGCCGCCTTCGTCCATCCTCCGTTTCGTTTCTCCTCTGGACGTGGTGTGCGCTCTTCCTGGGCGCTTCATCGACCCAGGCGCAGACGGTCGCCGCCATCTCTGGGCGCGTGCTCGACGCCAAGACGGGCCAGCCGCTCCCTTTCGCCAACGTCCTCGTCGTCGGCACGACGTTGGGCGCCAACACGGGCGACGACGGGTCGTTCCGGATCGAAGGCGTCAAGATCGGCGCGCAGAGTTTGCGTGTCTCCTATCTGGGCTACGAAGCGGAGACGCGAGAGATCGCACCGACCTCCGCCGGGCTGAGCGAGCTCGAGTTCCGGCTGAAGTCGACCACCGCGACGCGGACGAAAGAAGTCGTCATCACCGGCCAACGGCCGTTGGTCGAAGTCGACAAGGCGGCCACCATTCGCTCCTACAATGAAGAGGAGCTCAAGACCCTCACGATCGACCCGACCCTCGATTCGGTCGTCGAGCAGCAGCCGGGCGTGACGAAAGACAACAACCAGATCCACATCCGCGGCGGGCGTTCGGAAGAGACGCTGTTCATCGTCGACGGCGTGCAGATGCGGGACCTGCTCTCGGGCGAATCCTCGGGGAGCAACGTGAGCGCGCGGTCGGTGGCCGAGGTGAACATCATCACCGGCGGCTTCGACGCCAAGTACGGACAGGCGCTCTCCGGCGTGATCGAGGCGAAGCTGAAGGACGGCTCGCAGGAATTCGGCGGCTACATCGGCTACGCCACCGATCGGATCACGAACGACTGGGACACCGATCTCTGGGACCTGCAGTTCCACGGACCGCTGAAGGGGGTCGGACGCCTGCTGGCGCCATTGGGCGGCGAGGGCGCGACGCCGCCGACCTTCTACTTGAATCTCGCGGCCGACCTGACCAACGGGTACCTCCCCTCCATCCGCGACCTGCCGGGCGATCGACGCCTGCGCTCCAGTTACCAGGATCGGCTCTTCTCCAACGGCTTCACCTACGGGGAGTTCTTCTATCCGCGAGCGGCCAACGATTGGCGTCTGCTCTTCAAGACGGCGTGGAAGGCCTCGAATCGACACAAATTTGCGCTCTCCGTGACCAAGAGCATCGACTTCGATCAGGGGTTCAACGATGTCGATGTCTCCGAGGTCAATCGCAACCGGATCAACTATCCGTGGGCCTGGGTGGATCGTCTCGATCGCTATTACACAGTGAGTTCGGATCAGAACAGCCTCTCGCTGCACTGGACCCAGGTCCTTCGACCCAACCTCTTCCATACGCTCAAGGCGACGCGCTACTTCTCGGGCCGCAGCCAGAACGTGAGCGGAAATCTCTGGGGCGAGTACGACATCGACTTGGACTCGAACCACGCCGACGAGGGGACCGACCGGCCGTACTTCCGCGACTTCGGCGACGCCCCCGACTTCCGGGATCGGTTCGTCGAAACCTGGGCCATGGATTGGGACTGGCAGCACAAGAACGATCGGCACGACATCCAGTGGGGCGGCCGCGCACAGTATGAAGACGTCCAGTATCTGAGCATCGACGCAACGAGTGTGACGAAGGACCGTCCGCTCGGCGATGAGTTCGATCTCTTCCATGTCTATCCGACGACCGGCGCGTTCTATGTTCAGGATCGACTCGACTACGAGGGACTGATCGCCGGCATCGGACTGCGCTACGACTACTGGTTTCCCGGCCAGCAAGTCGAGCGGCTCTACGACGAGTCGAACCGGCCGACGATCAACGAGGACACGCGCCGCGAGTTCATGGACGACACGAACGCGCTCTTCGGTCGTCGCTTCAAGGGACACTTCTCCCCGCGCATCCAGGTCTCGCACCCGATCACCGACCGCGACCATCTCTTCTTCAACTACGGGCACTTCACGCAGCGTCCGCCCTACTTCTACGTCTACGCCAAGAGCAGCTCGCAATCGTCCGAGGAGTTCCCGCTGATCGGGAATCCGAATCTCAACCCGGAGGTGTCGGTCCAGTACGAGCTGGGCGCGGGACACCAGATGGGGGCGGAGATGGCGCTCAAGTCGTCGCTCTTCTACAAGGACATCTACGACTACCCGACGTCGACGACGTTGGTCTTGCGCGATCGCACGACGAGCCGGAGCAACTTCTTCATCTATCGCAACCTCGACTACGCGCGCGCGCGCGGGATCGAGATCGAACTGCGCCGCCGCGGGTCGGGCCGCTCCTCTTGGGCGCTCGCCTACACCTACGCGGTGGTGAAGGGAAAGAGTTCTGATCCGAACAAGCTCAAGATCGTGCAGGGATCGGGCGGCGACGCGCGCGAGACCAGCCTCGAAGAAGAGTTCATGTGGTGGAATCGGCCGCACAAGTTCACGGCCTGGTGGAACTGGGGCGTGCGCGCGGGCGAGATCGGCCCGAGTCTGTTGGGCGCGCGCATCCCGAGCGACACGAAGGTGAATTTCTATCTGAAGCTGGAGTCGGGCCGCGCCTACACCCCGCAGAACGTCTTCGGGAGCGACACCGGTCTGTCCTACTCGTCGAACGGACCGTTCGAGAGCGTGCTCAACGGCACGCTGACCAAGGGCTTCGCGGTCGGCGGTCGGCGCCTCGAGATGTCGGTCCAGGGCTGGAACCTCTTCGATCACCGCACGCTCTATATCGTCGACCCCGCGACCGGCGAGAAGTATGAGCCGGGCGAAGGCAGCCTGATCGGCGACCGGTCGCCCGCGACCGTGGCGCGCTATCTCGATCCCTCGCAGCGCTCGGAGCCGCGGCACTTCCGCGTCGGCCTGGGAATGGAGTTCTAGGATGCGGCTCTCCCATCGGCTGCTCGCCATCTGTCTGCTGCTGTCCGCAGGACTCGTGGGCGTCGCCGGCGTCGTGAACGTCGCGACGGCGCAGACCGATCTCGGCGGTCAGCGCGTGGCGACCTCCAGCGGCACGTTCCTCAAGATCGGGCTCGACGCGCGGGCGGCGGGACTGGCGGGCGCCTACAACGCGATTGCGCGCGGCCCCTCGTCCATCTTCTTCAATCCGGCCGGGCTCTTGGAGGACGATCACTCGGCGAGCCTCTCACTCCAGTTCATCCAGTGGCCGGGCGACATCCAGATCGGCGCGGTCAGCGCGTCGCGCGATCTTCCCTCGCTCGGGGCGCGCTTGGCCGCCGGAGTCGCCTTCTTCGGAACCGACTTCCCCGAGACCTCGGAGTTCTATCCGCTCGGGACGGGCCGCACCGTCAGCTATTCGGACCTGCTCGTGGCCGTCTCGTTCGCCCGCAACTTCACCGATCGACTGGCCATCGGCGTGACGGCGAAGTACCTGCGCGAGGACATGGCGTCCAACGTCGGCGGCCCGCTCGCGCACGGCATGCTGCTCGACGCCGGCACCGTCTACCGACTCGGCTATCGCAACGCGCGACTCGCGATCACGCTCGCGCACTTCGGCCCCGACCTGGAGCCGACCGGGGGCTTCGAGAGCCGGGTGACCGGCTCGACCATCGCGTACTCGGCCTTCTCACCGCCGACGCAGTTCCAACTCGGCTTCTCGATCGACGCGATGAACCTCGAGCCGCATCGGATCAGCCTGGCCACCCAGGTGCTTCACCAGGCCGACAATCAAGAGACGCTGCGCGGCGGACTCGAATACCTCTTCCGCGAACGGATCGCCGTGCGCACCGGCTACGACTTCAGCGCCGACGAGATGGCCTTCGCGGCCGGCCTGGGCTTCCGCACCGAATTGGGCGGCCGCGCCGGCTCGCTCGACTACGCCTATACCGAGGGGGGCCGACTCCCCACCGTCCACCGCTGGAGTCTGGGGTTCGCGCTTTGAGTTTCACCGAGTTTGTTACAGCGATTCGCACTCGTCTCATCGCCGCCGCGTGCCTGGGGATGTTCGCGGTCGCGTGTGGACAAAAGTTCGATCTGCCGCCGCAGCCCGACCCGGGGCGCATTCCGACGCCGGGCGCCTACAACTTGGAGAAGAGCTGGGACGTCGATCGCCCCACCGACTTGGTCAGTCAGGGGAGCTATCTCTACGTCATCTCCGGTGACTCGCGGGTCGAGACGTTCCTCACCCGTTCGAAGACGCCGATCCATCCGCAGTTCGTCGGCGAGTTCCGCGGCCTGGTGCGTCCGGTGGCGATCTGCGTGGCGCGGCGTGACTCGACCTTCGTCTTCGTGGCCGACGCCGGCGACACGACGGTCAAGCGCTACCACTTCACCGGCGGCGAGCCGCGGCACAGTTTCCGCGACTCGATCTGGCGCGGAGATTTCACCGCCATCGCCGCGGACGAGAACCTCGCGACCTACCTGAGCTTCGCGGACCGCGACACGATCTTGAAGTACGACGAGTCGGGTCACCGCGAACGACTCATCTCCGATCGAGGGACCGGCGTCGGCTTCGTCATCGGTCCGCATGGGCTGCATTGGAACGGACGCCACCTCGTGGTGGCCGACACCGAGAAGAACTGGGCCCAACGACTGCGCGGAGACACGACGAACGTCGCCGCCCCCGGCGATCCGATCGGGGCGAACTTCTCGCTCTTCGGGCCGCGCGACGTGACCGCCGATCGGCTGGGTGAGTTCGTCTACGTGGCGGACTCGGGGCGGGATCGCGTGCTGAAGTTCCTCGCGACGGGGAGCTTTGTCGATTCGGTCTATAGCCCGACGAAGGCGGAGACGCAGTTGGAGGTTCCGATCAGGAATCCACGCTATGTGGCGGTGGAGGATTCGTTGGTGTTCGTGGCGGATCCGGATGGGAATCGGATCGTGGCGTTTCGGTTGGCGACGTTATGAAGACGCGCCGAGCGATAGCGAGGCGTGTCCTCTTTGCTCTGACTGGCCTTGGGGTTCTCGTCGGGATTCTAGGCTCCGCCCAGGCGGAGCCAGCAAGACATGAGGAGCGTGCCGTTCTGCTGAACGGCCCGCTACTGAACGGCTCACAACTGGCCGACACAATCACGTTCGAGATCACCACCGGCAACAACGTCGGCCTCGTCCTCTTCAACGACGGCTTCTTCGGCAGCAACTTCTCCGGACGAGGGCCGTCGTTCGAGTATCCACTTGGTAGCAACATCGATCACATGGTGCGCGGCGGAATCTGGATCGGCGGGATCACCGCGAGCGGCGACACCCTCGTGTCCACGGCGACCAAGGACGGCTCCTACGGTGATCGCGCGTTGGACAGTGAGTTCTTCCCGCTCACGCCCGACATCACCGAGCTCTCGCTCCTTCCCAACAGCCGCTTCTTCTCGCCCGACGCGCGGAGCGAGCAGGATTTCCGCTGTTCCTACGCCGACACCCGTCCGCGCACCGGAGGAGAGGCGCACTCGCCGCTCGACGTGAAGGTGAACCTGGAGACGCTCCTCTTCAGCTTCGAGCCGTTCGACGCCATTGTGATCGCGAACTTCCAGATCGTGAACGTGCACCCGAGCGATCCGATCTTCGATGCCTATGTCGGCTTCTACAGTGAGCTGGCGACCGGTTACAAGGACCCGTCGCTCCCCAATCCCTTCTCCGGTTGGTTCCGTCAGAAGGACATCGCCTGGGTTGACTCGCTGCGCTTGATCAGTGAACACCACATCACGGCGCGCGACGGGCTGGCGCCCTCGTGGGCCGGCGTGCAACTGCTCGGGAGTCGCCCCACTTCGGCCGACTCGCTCACCGTCTCGTTCAACTGGTGGAACTGGAACACGCCGGAAGGTCCCGAGAACGACATCGAGCGGTACGCGACCATGTCCAACGGTTCGGTCGACGCGACGGGCGGACCGGAGGGCCCGAACAACGATCCGGTCGAGCTGGTCTCGGTCGGTCCGTTCCCGATCCTGGAGGCGGGCGACACGATCACCGTCTCGATCGCCTTCGTCGGCGGCGAACCCGATCCGCGCACCGGACGCAGCGCCTCGCAGGACCTGGCGTTCAACGCCGGTTGGGCGAAGACGGCGTTCGACCTCAACTTCAACATTCCCGTGCCCCCCCCCTCCCCCGAGCTGCTCGTCATCCCCGAGCATGAGAAGGTGACGCTGCGCTGGAAGGACGACCCCGAGCGGTTCGTCGACCCGAAGAGTCGCACGCTCGACTTCGAAGGATACCGCGTCTACGTCGGCGAGAGTCGGCTGGAGGGCGAGTTCGTGCGGGTGCGCGAGGTCGACAAGGTCGATTCGGTCTTCTACAACACAGGCCTCGACGCGCTGGTCGACCCGGTCACGATCAACGGCGAGGAATACCGCTACAGCTTCGATCTGACCAGCCTGCGCGACGGGTTCAAGTACTGGGTCTCGGTCACCGCCTTCGACACCGGCACGCCGGAGATCCAATCGTTGGAGAGCGGCTTGGCGCAGAACCGCACCTTCGTCATCCCGGGGCCGGACGCGGCCGTAGCGGGCGAAGACTCGAAGGTGCGCGTCTTCCCCAACCCCTACCGCGGCGATGCGGCCTGGGACGGCAACCTGCGGCGCGACCGCTACCTCTGGTTCGTCAACTTGCCGCCGCGCTGTACGGTGCGGATCTATACGCTCTCGGGCGACCTGGTCGACACGATCGATTTCGATGCGGCGACCTACAACGCGACCGACATCCGCGGCATCTTCGATCCGACCGACGTGCGCAATCCCGAGAGCGACATTCCGAGACTGTCGGGCGGGATGGCCGCGTGGGATCTCGTCACGCGGAGCGATCAGGGGGTGGCGAGCGGTCTCTATCTCTTCGCAGTGGAAGACGCCGCCACCGGCGACCGCCAAGTCGGCAAGTTCCTCATCCTGAAATGACGTCGAAATGAGCGAGATGACTTCATCGCGGAACGCAGCGAGGCGGGCGTCACGGATCGCCGCACGGATCGCCGCACGGATGGGCGCACGGTTGGGCGCGCTCCTCACCGTGGTGTTCCTGATCTGCGGCGCCTTCGGCTGCACCGAGGAAGCGGGACCGCTCCCGGACAACCTCGCGCCGACGACCTACCTCTCGATCCAAGGGGGCGATCTCGACACGCTCGACTACCGGCAGATCGTGCACTGGTGGGGCAGCGACGCCGACGGGCGTGTGGTCGGCTATTGCCTGCATTGGGACGGTGAATGGACGCCGCCGCCCGACGCCGAGCGCTGCGAGTTCGACACATCGTGGGTCTTCACCTCGGCCACGACCGACACGTTCGTCGTCCCGACCGGCGGCGTCTTCGGGGAACGCACCTTCCAAGTGCGCGCGGTCGACGACCGGGGCGCCATGGACCCCGTCGGCAAGTCACAGCGCTTCAAATTGCGCAACTGGGCCCCGCAGTTGCAGTGGAGCGGCGTTCTCTCGCGACCCAAGTCGAGTCTCCCCGCGGTCTCGTTCGCCTGGACCCCCATCGACCTCGATGGTCGCGAAACGGTGCGCTACTACCGCTATTGGCTCGACGGTCAGGACTCGACTCTCGCCCCGCTGCGCAGCGACACCTTGATCGCGCTCACGCCGCAGGACTTCGGCGACCGGCTGGGGGAACGTACGCTCGCGGTGCAGGCGTTCGACGAGGCGCTCGCTCCGAGCAACGTCCTCCGCCACACCTGGACCGTCGATCCGGCCCAGGGACGGTTCCTCTTGATCGACAACGTGCACAACATCAACACGCCGGGCTACGCGACGGAGGACGGCTTCTGGCGCGCGGCGCTCGACTCGATCGCACCGGGCGACTATTTCGTCTACGACGTGGAGCAGCGCGGAGATTTCCGCAGTCATCGCGAGATCGAGCCGCTCTTCTCGCTCTTCGAAGGCGTCGTCTGGTACGGCGGCATCAAGTCCGATCTCAACGACGACTCCGTCTTCCGCAACTTCCTGACCGCGGAGCGCGGACTCGGGGAGTATCTGGACGACGGCGGCCGCGTGGTCCTCTCGGGCATGAACGTGGTCGGCGACTCGGCGGGACTCTCCGTTGCCTTCGCCCGCGAACGCCTGGGCATCCAAGATTTCTACCGCCGCCCCGCCAGCGACATCGACCTGGGCGCCGGCACGCTGCTCACCACGACCCTCCTGGGCGGTGTGGACACCTTGGAGACCGGCTCGACCTCACGCGGGGCGGAGCTGATCATCCCGACGCTCGATGCCGCGCAGTGGGTCTCCCTCCCGCCCGGCTCGCCCACGCTCCTGGGCGCCACGCCCGACCAGAGCCTCGATCCCGCGGGCGCCGTCGTCTTCCGCGCGGGTCCCAACGGGTCCCGCACGACGATCGTCCCGTTCCTCCTCAGCCGCGCCCAGCGGCGGGGGAACCATCGGGCGGTGGGCGCCGAGATCATGCGTCGCACGCTGCTGGATTGACCTCACGGAATCCTCACCGCCACTGCGATTGACCCCCCAATTTCTGGGCACCTATACTCTTGCCTGCCTCGCACGACCCCCAAAGGATCTCGGAACCGTTCGCCCCAGGAGGGAATCCTCGCCCATGAAACTACGGACACTCGCGCTCTTCGCCGGCGCCCTCGGCGCACTCGCCGCGCAGCCCGCCGCTGCCGATGTCACGATCTACGAGATCCAACTCGGCGTCATCCCCAACAACACCGCCGTCCTACTCGAGGGCGTCGTCGTCACCGGCGTGGGCAAGTTCGGTTACTTCGTGCAAGAGCCGACGCCCGATCCGACCTATCAGCGTCAGTACAGCGGCATCTGGATCTTCACCAACCAGAACCATTCGGTGACGAAGGGAGACTTGGTCAACGTCTCCGGCCGCTACTACGAGTACTTCAACTTCTCCGAAGTCGACATGACCCTCGACGGCGGGAGCACGGTCAAGATCGGCGCGACCACCGTGCCGGCGCCGGTCAACGTCACCATCAGCGAGGTCAATGATACGGGCGCGTTCGCCGAGGCGTACGAGAGCGTGCTCGTCCGCGTCGACCGGCTCGACGCCACGCTCTTCTCTCGTCAGGCCGACGGCTTCAACGAGTGGTACCTCTCGACCAGCGCGACGATCGGCGTCGGCGATTCGCTCTTGGTGGACAACTACTCGGCCCAACCCGGCGAGGACTTCGAATACGACATCCCGAGCGCCGGCACCGCTTTCTCCTTCGCGCAGGGGGTCCTCACCTACAGTTTCAGCAAGTACAAGCTCGCGCCGCGAAACTGCGACATCGACCTCGGCACGCCCTGCAAGGCGGTCCTGAAGGGCGCCTACTCCACCAGCCAGACGACGATGAACGTGCAGTTCGGCGTTCCGTTGAACGAGCCGACCGCCGAGGACATCGACAACTACGAACTGGCCTCCGGCTTCAGCGTCCTGGGGGCGCAGCTCGACAACAGCAATCCGCGCATCGTGCACCTCACGACCGAGGCTCTGGAAAACGGCGACCCGGAGCAGGTCATCGTGAACAACGTCCAGTCGGCCGGCGGCCTGCCCGGAAATCCGAACCAGACCGCGAGCTTCCGTTCGGGGATCACGGCGATCCAGCAGATCCAATTCGTGACCAACCCGGCGGTCAATGACGTCTCGCCGCTCAATAGCGCCATCGTCACCGTCGAAGCCAAGATCACGGCGACCGACGGCAACTACTTCTACCTGCAGGACGCCGAGGGCGGGCAGTGGGACGGGCTCTACTCGCGCGTCGCTCGCACCGGCTTGATCGCGGTGGGCGACAAGATCCAGGTCACCGGCTCGGTCACCGAGTTCAACGGTTCGACGCAGATCACCTATCGCACGGGCCATGACAACTTCGTCAACTCCGGGCCGATCGCCGGGCCGGTCGTGACGAATACGGTGACCGAGGCGCAGATCCCGTACCGGAATCCGACCAAGATCGCCGAGCGTTGGGAAAACCAGCTCGTGAAGATCAACAACTGCACCGTCGACTCGCTCGCCGGCACGGCCGGCCCGGTCTTCGGAGAGTGGCTCCTGCAGCAGGCCGGCCCCGACACGGCGGGTTGCGATCTGAACGGCATCGCGCTGGTCTCGTACCCCGGTTGCATCGGCGACATCATCGACCTGACCGGTGTCCTGCGTTACAGCTTTGGCTCATATCGCATCGCCCCGCGCACCAACGCCGACATCACGGTCGACTTCGACAATCCGGCCTGCGTCGCGGTCGATGTGTCCGACGACGTCCGCGTGCGTCCGTTCACGCTCGGACAAAACCAGCCGAACCCGTTCACCTTCACGACCGAGATCCGCCTCGCGCTCCCCCGCGCGACCCGCGCCAAGGTCGAGATCATGGACGTCGGCGGCCGCGTCGTGCGTCGTCTCTTGGACGCCGACCTCGTGGCCGGTTCGCACACCATGCAGTGGGACGGACGGAACGACCTCGGTCACGAAGTCGGCGCGGGAACCTACTTCTACCGTCTGCGGACGGCGGAAGGTGAGAGCGCGCGGAAGATGTTGGTGGTGAGGTAACGCGAACGATCAGCAGATCGTTCGCCGCCCAGCCTTGATCGACGGCCAGACTTGATCGAAACGGCCCTGGAATCGCGAGATTCCGGGGCCGTTTGGCGTTTGTCGTTCTGTCGTCTTGTCGTTTGTTTTCCGCCGCGGCGAACTGGGTCTGGACCCAGTTGGGCCACAGATCACCTCCGCAGCTACGACGCTGACCGCGACCGCGTGAGCCGCAAGGCGCATCGATCGGAGACGACACTCGTGGTCGACTTCGCGCTGAGCATCGGCCGCACGTCATCATGTCGTCGACTTGGCGTGGGTCTACGAACGGCAGTCGGCTTGTGAAAAATGGTGCAACTGTTGCCGGCAACAGTTGCACCATTTTTCACAAGGCTCTGCGGCGTCGCTCGAGGCTGGATAGTCGGCCGCCGACAACGGCGGCGAGCGCGAGAGCGAGAGCGAGCAGGAATCGATGCACGCACAACTCGCTAATTCCGCTGATCCGGATCCCGGAAGTCCAACACCTTGAACTTGCGCTTCTGCCGCTCCCGCTTCCAACGCTGGAACGCTTTCCGGCCAGGCCATCCCTTGATGTAGACGTAGCCGAAGACCAAGCCGCCCAAGTGGGCGACGTGGGCGATGCCGCTCCCTTGGTCGAAGACGGCGCGGAGGAATTCTAGGGCGCCGAAGATCATGACGAAGTACTTCGCTTGGATCGGAAGGATGAAGTACAGGAGGATCGGGCGGTTGGGGAAGGTCATGCCGAAGGCGAGAAGCAAGCCGTAGACCGCGCCCGACGCGCCGATGGTCGGGTGGCTGGTGAAGAGAGTTGTACAGATACCGGCGCCGATGCCGGTGAAGAAGTAGTAGCCGATGAATCGTTTCGTCCCCCAGAGGTACTCCAGCTCCGAGCCGAACATCCAGAGGGCGAGCATGTTCAGGCCGATGTGGAAGATCCCGTCATGCAGGAACATGTAGGTGACGAGGCGCCAGACCTCGCCGTGGCGCACGAACTCCGGCACCAGGCTGAAGAGCATCTCCATGCGGCCCTGGAAGAGGTACTGGCGCAGGACCAGCTCTCCCCCGCTGCGCAAGATGAGCTGTAGCAGGAAGACGATGACGTTCCAGGCGATCAACATCCGGACCGCGTTGGAGAGCGACGCGCCGGTGAAGAAGTTGTTCGAGGTTTGCTGCGGGCGATAGCTCATCGGATCACCGGCGCGTTTCGCGCAGGACGTACGCCTCGCCCATGTAGCACTTGCCCAGGAAGGCCGCTCCGTCTTCGATCCGAAAGCTCATCGCGTAGACATCTCCTTCGAGTCGCGAGCCCGGGAGCAGTTCGACCGCCCCGCGCACGCGCACGTCGCCGCGCACCACGCCGGCGATGGCCGCGGATTGCGCCCGGACATCGGCCATCACTTCGGCCGTCGGTCCCACCCAGACCGCCCCACCCACGTCCAGGCTCCCCTCCAGACGCCCCTCGATCCGCAAGCCGCCGGGGACGCGCAGGTCCCCTTCGACCCGCGTGCCTTCCAACACGATCGTGTCGACGCCCGCGTCGTGGCGCTCGGCGGCGGCGGCGGCAGCAGCAGCGGCGGCGGATGGGCCTGTGCTCGTGGTCCGGCGATCCTTGCCAAACATCTTGGGAACTCCTACGGCTGTGGCGCGCCTGGGGACACCGGTCGGTTCGGTCGGGGCATCCTACCCGTCGCGGTCGGACGGTGAGAAGCCCGCAGTCCGCGACTTGCGACCCGACGGATCGGCGCCGACCCGCAGGACCACCACCGTCTGGTCGTCGGTCAATTGATCGCTCCCGGCGAAGGCGTGCACGTCGTCCAGGAGCGCGCGGCAGATCTCTCGCGCGGGACGATCCGCGACTCGCTGCAGACAACTGAGCAGGCGTTCCTCGCCGTACCAGTCGCCGCCCGGCTCTTCTGCGTCGGTGATGCCGTCGGTGTAGAAGACCAGGACATCCCCGGGCACGAGGTCGATGACCGCTTCCTCGTAACGCGCGTCAGGAAACGAGCCCAGGATGAGTCCGCCGATCGAGAGCTCCTCGGGCGGACGCCCGGGCCTGAGCAGCAACGGCGGGTTGTGACCCGCGTTGGCGTAGGTCCAGCGGCGCTGTTTCAAGTCCAAGACGCCATAGACGGCCGTGACGAACTTACCGGCTTCGACCGACTCGCAGAGCAGGCTGTTCACCTTGTCCAGGATCGAGGCGATGGCGTAGCGATTGCGGATCTCGGCGCGGAGCGAGGCGCGGAAGGTGGCGAGGATGAGCGCGGCCGGCACGCCCTTGCCGGAGACGTCCGCGATGCAGATGCCGAGCTGCTGTGGCGTGATCCAGATGTAGTCGAAGGAGTCGCCGCTCACTTCCTTGGACGAGAGATTCGCCCCCGAGAGATCGAAGCCCGGCAGCTCCGGATCGCGCGGCGGCAGGAACGATTGCTGGATGTCGCGCGCGATGCGCAGCTCCTCGGCCAGCCGCTCCTTCTCGCGCAGTTCATTGAAGAGTTCGGCCCGTTCGATCGAGAGCGCCGCCTGATTGGCGAAGGCCGAGAGGATCTTCACGTCGGCCGCGCGGAAGGCGTCGAGTTCGTCGGCCTCCAGGTTGAAGACCGCCACCACGCGCGCGTCGACGTGGATCGGCACCACCACCTCGGAACGCGTGGCCGGCCGCGCGTTCACATACCGCGTCTCGCGCGAGACGTCGGGGATGAGCAACGGCTGACCGTGCGTCGCGACCCAGCCGACCGCCCCCTGACCGAACTCCAGCCGCACCTTCGTGGGCGTGTCGGGCGGGTAGCCACGGTGGGCGAACCACTCGATCTCTGACTCCTCCCAATGGACCAGATAGATCGCCGACGCTTGATGCGGCACCAC
This sequence comes from uncultured bacterium, assembly GCA_964631125.1. GTDB lineage: Bacteria > Eisenbacteria > RBG-16-71-46 > CAIMUX01 > CAIMUX01 > CAZVYN01. Next base: position 15,292 of record CAZVYN010000007.1, read on the forward strand.
CTGGGCGATCTGCGAGAGGAACGCAGTCAGGACATCCTCGAGCTCGAGCTTCTCGTTGAGCACGAGACTGGTCTGGTAGAGCGCCTCGCTCTCGGCGCGCCCCCGCTGGGAGAGGCGCGCGAGCAGTGAATTCTCCAGCGGAAAGACGAGCCCTTCCGCCAACGCCTCCATGCGCGCGAGGTCGTCCGGGCGGAATCCTTCGGGCGCGCGGCTGTCGAGCGCCTCCAAGACGGCGATGACGTTCCCGCGCCGTTCGATCGTGGTGACCAGCTTCGATCGGACGCGAACGCCCGCGTTCACTTCCCAATCGTGCGATGACCGGGGATCATTCGGGACGTCGGGCACGACGACGGACCGGCGGTGCTCGGCCGCATGCCCCGCGATTCCTTCGCGCCGCGCGACGTAGACCTTGCGGGGATCCGGGACGATGCGATCGGCCGCGATCCAATACTCCAGCCGCGTCCCCTCTTCGTTGAAGACCGCCAGCGAGCAGGCTGCCGCGTCGGCCGCCAGCTTGACGAGATCGCGCACTTCGCCGAGGAACGACTCATGATCGGGAGCGCCGGTCAGTCGTCGATTCACGTCGAGCAAGAAGCGGAGCTCCGCCGGCGAGAGGTCTCGACTCATGCGCGGAAGACCTCTTCACCGTCGACCCAGGTGGCGACGATCGTCGCGCCGTCCAGGACCTCGGGGTCGCGACGATCGAGCAGCGCTGTCTGGCGCCCGGCGTCCGCCGCCGCGCTCCGCGGAATCCGCACCAACACCCAATCCACCCGCGCTCCCGGCGAGATCGTCGACGCGCCGAACGGCCGAACCGCGCAACGAGCTCCGCCGAACGTGTACGCAGCCAGCGCCTCCCCCAGCGACAGTCGTTGCGCCTTCAGAGGATGTCCCAACGCTCCGCGCAATCCGAAGAGCGGCCCCATCGGCATCGTGTCGGAACCGAAGGCGAGCGAGCGCGCGTCCCAGACCGAGCGATACGGATTGAGCGCCGCCGCACGCTTCGGTCCCAGCGCCTGCTCATAAAGCTGACCCGACCCTTGCCAGGCGGCGGTGAAGTTCGGTTGCATCGAGAAGCGCATCCCCGCGTTCACCGCTCGAGAGAGGAGATCGGGGGCGAGAACCTCGGCATGCTCCAAGCGAGGGGGCGTCGGCGGCTGGACGGTGACCGACTCGATGACCTGGACCGCTTGGTCGATCGCACGATCGCCGATCGCATGCATCGCAACCGGCAGTCCGGCGGTATAAGCCGCCTCGATCAACTCCCGCAGCGCTCCCGAGTCCCAGAGGAGTCGGCCCCTGCCGGCGTCGGGGCCGGCGTCGGGGCCGGATCCGGGAGGCGCATCGGCATACGGCTCGCGCAGCGCGGCGCTGCGGCCGCCGAACGAACCGTCGAGGAACAGCTTCAGTCCTCCCACGCGCAGTCGATCACTGCCGGCGCCCGCGATCACGCCTTCGGTCCGCAACGCCGGCAGATGATCGGCGCCGAAGTAATGGAGAGTTCGGAGCTTCAGCTCCCCTGCCCGCTCGACCGCCGCGAAGGCGCGATAGCTGCGCTCGTGCCCCATCTCGTGGATCTCCGTCACCCCGTGACGCAGCGCCTCGCGCTGCCCTTCGACGACGGCGTGGAACTCTTCTTCGGGCGTGGCCGGCCAGAGGAGCGGCAACGCCAACGGCAGCTCTTCGCGCGCGAGTCCGCTCTCGGGGTCCAAGTCGGGCCAGGCGATCCCGACCTCGCGGAACGCGGCGGAATTGAGCACGGCGACATGTCCACACACGCGGCGCAGCGCGATCGGCCGGACCGACTCGACGCGATCGATGTCGCGACGGGTGGGCGGTCGAGCGTCGCGCCAGGTCGAGTGATCCCATCCCTCACCCAAGACGCGCGACTCGCCCGGGTGGGCGCGCAGCCAGCTCTGCAGCAGGTCCAGGGCAGCGTCCCTGGAGCTCGCCGAGGAGAGATCGGGGCGCGTGCGGCTCAGTCCCATTCCGATCAGGTGCGTGTGCGCGTCGACGAAGCCAGGATGGAGCCAGAGATCTTCGCCGAGGAGGTCGTGATCGGCGAGAGTCCGTCCCTCGGGCGCCGCCGAGCGGCGCTCACGCACCCTGCCGTCTTCGACCGACAACCATTCAGCTCGGCCCTCGCCGAACATATCCAGGACCTTCGCGACGACCCAGCCGGTCAGGCGAGCCAATACAGAATCCGCCCGCAGTTCTCGCAGGTGCGGAACTGGCCCGGCTCGGTGCGGAGCGAGACGGCGGAGGTGGGCAGTGACATGTAGCAGCCGAGACAGGTGCGATCCGCGACGGGGACGATCGCGTGCGGATGGCGCTGCGCGATTCGGTCGTAGGTGCGGAGGTCGGCGGGGTCGCACTGCTCCGCCAGCTTCTCGCGCGCGATTTTCAGCTTCGCGAGATCGGGGGTGCGGAATCCCATCTCCACGTTCGCCCGCTGCCGGGCGGGGTCGGTCGCTTCGGCGATCATCGTGTCGAGGTCTTGCAATCGGAACAGCAGATGGAGGCGGTCGCTCAGAGTTTGGCTCACGACGTCCCTCGGCCGGTCTTTGCTCGGGCCGCCACGGGGCGCGCCGCCGCCGGCTTGCGGGGGGACCGCCCGCGCGCGGGCTCCTCGTCGGTTTCGTCATCGGCGCTCGCATTCGAGCCCGCGTTCGTCGGCTCTGCCCCCAGGATCGTCCGCAGATCGGCGAACGACTCGACCTTCTTCAACCGCTCGCGCATGCTGCGGTCCCGGGCCAGCTCCGCGATCCGACCGAGGAGCGGCAGGTACTCCATCCGCTCCTCTTGCGGCGGGGCCACGAGCAGGAAGAACAGGTGCACCGGCTTCTTGTCGATGGCGTCGTAGGTAATCCCTTCGGCGGAGCGGCCGAAGGCGACTTTCAGGCGGGACATCGCGAGACTGCGGCCGTGCGGGATCGCGATGCCCTTCCCGATACCGGTGGAGCCGAGTTGTTCGCGGCGCTGGAGCATCTCGAAGAGGAGCGACGCGTTGCTCAGCCCTTCGGAGCGGCCGACCAATTCCGTCAACTCGCGCAGGACCCCTTCCTTGGTGGTCGCGCGCAGATCCGCCGAGAAGAGATGCGGATCGAAATAGTGGAGGATCTCCAACCCGGCGTTGGTCATTCGACGCTCATCCGTTGGCTGTCACTCGCGGGCTTGTCTCCACATGTTCCCTTGGTCAGCCCGACCATATAGCAGTGCTGCGAAGGCGGCAACCCTCGAACCGGTGGTGGCGTCAGGGGAATCAGGGCGATGCGGCGGGCGGTGGATCGTCGAGTTCAGCCAGGTGCGAACGTTCGGCCCAACCGCGCAGTCGCTCGCTGAAGAGGAGTTCGACGTAGTCGCCGCGTTCGCGTCCGATCCGGACCAGCGTCCCTCCATGGAGCGTGAACTCGATCGTGGCGTCCGGGGTCGGATTCGACCGGACCGGAGACTCCGCCGCGACCACGACGCCGTCGGGTCGACCGGAGTCGCGAGCGGCCTGGACCGCGCTCCACGCCACCGCGATCCCCAGCCCGGCGAGTGCGATCGGGCGCAGCCGATCCCACCAGACCCGCGGTCCGACTGAGGTCCACGTGAGCGCGCACAGCGCCGCCCACGCCCACCAGAGCCCGGCCGCGACCAAGAGCGCACGACGGAGAGGCAACCGATCGAGGAGGGAAACCGCGGTGGAGAGACTGCGACTCTCGTTCGCTTCGAGCACGCGATCGGAGGTCTGCTCCAACGCCAGCTCGAGATTGGCGCGCAAGTCGGGATCATCCGGGGCGAGACGACGTCCGCGCTCGAAGGCGTGGACCGCCCAGCCCAATTCTCCTGTCTTGTACGACGCATTGCCGACCCCGAGCCAGAGCGCCGGAGACTCGTACCCCTCGGCCGCCGCGCCGCGGAAGGCATCGAGGGCGGCGGCGTACTGGCCCGCGGCGTAGGCTTCGCGGCCGGCGACGAAGAGCTGTTCGGCCCGCCCGCGATCGCCGGCCAAGGCGTCGGTCGCGGAGGAAAGAGCGCTCGCCGACGCCAGCGCGGCCGTGATCGCGAGGAGTCGGAGCGGCGTCGCCGCGCGCGCGAGCGAACTCAGCCCCGACTTGGGCGGCGGCGTCGTCGCGCGCTCGATCCGATCGACCAGCGTGGAGATTTCGTCGACGAAGGCAGCTAGATTTTCGGAAGCGGCGCCGGCGGGAGCGAAGCGGCCGAGGTCACAGCGGTCGAGACACGCGACGAGCGCGTCGATCTCGCCCGAGGGGACGTTCGCTCGGGTGAGACGATCTCGCAGTTCGCTCCGAGTGCAGCCTCGCGCTGCGAACGAGAAACGATCGCTCAGATAGCTCTCCAACGCCTCCCCGAGCCGCGTCATCGCGGGTGCGCGCGACGCCGATACGGACGGCGCGTCTCGACGGACGGCGTCGAGCTCCGCGCGCAGCGCGGCGTGCGCGCGCCTCCTCGCCAGTCCCACGCGATCGGCGCCCTCGCGCACCGCGCGCCGTTTTCGTCCCCAGGCCCAACCGAGCGCGCCGAGTGGAGCGAGTTGCAGGAGCCAGAACCCCGGCTCGCGCCAGAGTGGACGCGCCTCGGTCGGACGCAGTCCGCTCTGGGCCGGCACGCCGCGCAGATCGCGGCCGACCCGCGCCACGGCGCGCGCGGTTCCGCCCAGCGTGGCGGTCGCTCCCGGCAAGACCTCGACCTCGGTGGGCGCCGTGGTCAGCCGTTGGTAACTCTGTTTCTTCGGGTCGTAGACCGAGATCGAGATCGGCGGGAGCGAGACTCGCCCGGTCACGCCCGGCAGCAACACGATCTGAAACGTCTTCGTCCCGCTCACGAGGTCGCCGCTCGTCTCGCTCTTCGTCTCCGAAGTCGGCGGATAGGCGCGCCACCCCACCATCTCGGGCACGCGTGGGTCGCCGACGGCGGAGACGTTGCCGCGGCCCGAGACCTTCACCGTCCAGGTCACCGGCTCGTTCTGCGCCGCCTGCGTACGATCGACCGACGACGTGAGTCGGTAGTCCCCCACGCCGCCCGTGAAGTCGGTCGGCGCCGGTTGCGGCAGCGGATTCACCTGGATCGTGAGCGGTCGGCTCGTCAGTTCGACCTCGCGCGGCTCGCCGAAGAGCCCGCCGAAGAGATCGAATGGGTCGCGTCGACGGCCGCGGGCGCGCACCGTGCAGACGACGCGCGACGGTCCGATCTCGAGCTTGCCGGTCTGCGTCGGGAAGAGCGCGTAGACGATCTCGGTCACTTCGTACGGGATGCCGTCGATCGTGCTCGTGCTGTTGCGTTGCGGGGGGAGGTCTTCGCGCCAGAAGCCGGGCGTCTCGGGAGGAGCGTAGGTCGGTTGGTCCATCAGCGACAGCCCGACGCGTTGGTGCAACTGCAGCCGCAGCGTGATCTGCTCGCCGACGATGGCGCGTTCGCGATCGACCGACGCGCGCAGGAACAGGTCGCGCGACTCCCCGGCCCCGGCGGCCCCGGCGGCGCCGCCGGCCCTTGGGGCGGCGTTGGGCCGCGCGCCGCTGGCGACGGTTCCGGCCGCATTCACGGTGATGGAGATCGCGCGCGACCGATACTCCTTGCCGCCCTCGCGCACGACGACCGGCCCGATAGGGAACGTGCCGACGCGACGCCCGAAGATGGCGAACTGATATTGGATCGACCGCGACATGCGTCCGTTCACGATCGAAACCTGGGTCGATTGACCGCGATCGACGATCTGGAGCCCGTCGACCGGAGGGATCTCCGGAGGAGCATCGATGCGGGCCGCGCCTTCGACGGTCACGGTGAGGCCGGCGCCCATCCCGACTTCGATCAGCTCGGGCGACAGGTTGACCGAGACGCGCACTTCCGCTCGAGCAGGCGCCGCCAGGCCGGCGCAGCCGAGCGCCGCGGCCAGGAGCAAGAGCGGCAGCGCGAGCCTCACCAGTCCCTCTCGACGTTCTTGACGTGCGCCTTCGCCTTCATGCGCTCCGCTTGGAGCAGCAACTCCTGTTGGCCGAGCGCCTCCAACAGACGCCGCGCCTCTTCCTGCGACATCGCCGCTTCGGCCGGCTGGGGCGCGCCGGCCGGCTGCTCCTCCGCAGACTGCTCCGGTTGCTCGCTCTTCTGCTGTTCCTCGTCCGACTCGCCCGACGGGTCCTGCTGCTGTTGCTGCTGCTGCTGCCGCTGCTGCTGCCGCTGCTGCTGCTGCTGCTCGTCGCTGTTCTCCGGCTGTTCGCTCTGTCCATCCTGAGGATCGTCGGGGTTCGGCTCGCCTTCTTCCTTCGGCTGATCCTGCGGATCCTGCTGCCGCTGCTGTTGCTGCTCGCTGCTGTCGGGCGGCGTTTGCTGCAGAAGCTGGTTCACGATCTCGAGATTCGCCTTGGCGTCGGCCTGCTTCGGATCGGTGCGCAGAGCCATCCGCAGCGCATCTCGCGCCCCCTCGAGATCGTTCGCCTTCGCCCGCGCGGTGCCGAGGTTGTACCAACTGCGCGCCACCAACCCGGGATCCTCGGCTCTGAGCGCGGATTGCAGTTCGCGTTCCGCCGGCTCCATCTCTCCGGTGCGGACGAGCGCCGTGCCGAGGTTGTACCGCGCGGCCGCATCGGTCGGATGTTCGAGGAGCCAGCGCTCGTAGGCGTCGCGGGCTTCCTCGTACTTCCCCGCGTCATACGCGCGCTTGCCGTCGTCGGCCCGCGCAAGCGCCGGGTGCAGCCCGGCGCCGAGCCCTCCGAACATGAGGAGCGCCAGGAGCAGCGCGGCGTTGCCGACACCAGGCGCGCGCTGGGTGGAGGCGCCGGCGCGCGGTCTCGCCTTGCGCTCGCGCAGCATCCACTCGAGCGTCAGCAGCAACAGACCGAACGCGATGAAATAGGCGTAGCGCTCCTCGTACTGCGTCACGATTCCGCCCTTCAGTTCTTTCTCTTCCATGCCGCTGATCGCGTTGTAGAGCGGTTCGAGCGCCATGTCGCCCGCGTTCCCGTCGAAGAACTGGCCGCCGGTGTCCTGACAGATCTGCTGCAACACCGCGGGATCGCATCGGGTCAGGACGACTTGACCGCGCTCGTCGCGCTTGTAGTCGATCAGCCGTCCCGCTTCATCCCGCATCGGGATCGGCTCCCCCTTCTCGGTCCCGAGCGCGACCGCGAAGATCCGCACGCCGGCCGCCTTCGCCTCCCGCGCGGCGGCCGTCACCTCCCCTTCATGATCTTCGCCGTCGGTGACGAGCACGAGCGCCTTGTACTTCGTCTCCTTCGGATCGAACGACTTGGTCGCGACGCGGATCGCGCCCGCGATCGCCGTGCCGGGCACCGGGATCAAGTCGGTGTCGAGGTAACGAAGGAACATGCGCGCGGCGGCGTAGTCGAGCGTGAGCGGACACTGCACGAAGGCCTCGCCCGCGAAGGCGACGAGTCCGATGCGGTCGCCGCGCAGTCGGTCCATGAGCGAATGGACCGACTGTCGTGCGCGGGTCAGGCGATTGGGCGGGAGGTCCTCGGCCATCATGCTCTCGGAGACATCGAGCGCCACGACAACATCGACCCCTTTGCGCGCGGTCGCCAAGATACGGCTGCCCATCTGGGGGCGCGCGGCGGCGATGATCAGCGACGCCATCGCGAGTAGCGCGAGCGCCGAGCGGAGAATCGAGCGCGGCGCGTACCCGGGGATGAGGCGCGGCCAGAGTGTCGGATGGCACCAACGGGCGAGCGCGTCGCGTCGCCGGCGCTCCGACCAGATCCACAGGACCGTGACCAACGGGAGCGCCAGCAGGAGCCAGAGCCAATGCTCTTCGGCGAATCTCACGTCAACCTCCGCAGGATCGTCGCCGAGAGCAAGATCTCGCCCAACAAGAGCGCGAGCGCCGGCAGCGCGAGGTAGGAACCGGTCTCGGAGTAGTTCATCCACTCGCGCGTCTCGATCTCGGTCTTCTCCATGCTGTCGATGCGGGCGTAGATCTCCTCCAAGGCGCGAGCCTCCGTCGCGCGGAAGTACTGCCCGCCGGTCCCTTCCGCCACTTTCGTGAGCGTGGCGTCGTCGACCATCGACGGCAGTCGGACGTACCTTCGCCCGAAGACCGGATCGTCCACCGGGAAAGGCGCGTCGTCGTCGCTCCCGACGCCGATCGTGTAGATGCGGACGCCGACCGATTGCGCCAGACGCGCCGCCGTGATCGGATCGACCGAACCGGCGTTGTTCTGGCCGTCGGAGAGCAGGATGACGACGCGGCTCTTGGCCGGGACATCCTCGAGACGATTGACCGCGTTCACGATGCCCATCCCGATGGCGGTGCCGTCTTTCACGTCGCCGAAGTCGACCTCGTCGAGCAGGCGCTTCAGTACTTCATGGTCGGTCGTGAGCGGACATTGCGTGAAGCTATTGGCGGCGAAGACGACGAGGCCGATCCGATCGCCGGGACGCCCGTCGATGAACGTCGCCGCCGCTTTCTTCGCCACGTGCAGCCGGTTCTGCGGCTGGAAGTCTTCGGCCTTCATGCTGCCCGAGATGTCCAGCGCCAGGACGATGTCGATCCCCTCGCTGGTCATCTCGATCTCGCGCTCCCCCGTTCGCGGCCGCGCCACCGCGACGACCAGGAACGAGAGGACGAGCGCGCGAGCCCACGGCAAGAACGCCGCGGCGCGCGTGCGCGAGGTCGGATGGAGCGTCTGGCGATCGAGCTTCGACCAGGCGGCCGCCGCGGTCCGGGCGCGCTGCGAACGCCCTCGCAGCCAGAGCAAGAGGAACGGCAGCGGCAAGAGCAGGAGGAACCAGGGATGGACGAAGCTCACGACACCGCCTCCACGGGTGGGACCGGGGTGGCCGGAGGGGCCGGTTGCGGCGGCCGCGCGTCGGTCTGGCGCACCCACGTCCGCGCATGCTCCGCGTCTTGCAGGGCGTCGTCCACCAGCCGCTCTCCCTTGGCGAACTTGACCAGATCGCCGGCCGAGAGCCACTCCTCCAACCAGGCGAGATCGGCCGGTGACACGCGCGGCTCTTCGCGCAGCGCCGCGACCACCTCGCTGCGCGTTCCCTCCAAGGCGAGGATCCCGAACTTGCGCTCGACGTAGGCGCGCAGCAGTTGCGAGAGCTCGACGTAGAACTGCTTCATCTCACCGCGCTGCGGCAGTTCACGCGAGAGGAGTTGCCCGAGCCCGAGTTCGAATGCTTCGAGCGGCGCGAGCGGCGGCGGCGCGGCGACGATGGGCCCCGGGCGACGCTTGCGCCAACGCAGCCACCAGTAGGCGAGCGCCGCGAGCAGCGCGAGGCCGAGGAGGATCCAGGGCCAGAGCGACCATCCGAGCGGCACCACATCTTTCAGATCGTGGAGATGCTCCGGTCCCTGCGCCTCCGGCGGGAGCACGCTGCCGACCGTGACCACTTCGCCTCCCGCCGTCGCGAAGAGAGTCTCTCCGGGTGCGGGAATCCAGAGCACTTCCTGGAGAGGGATCGGCCTGCGTCCCGTCTCCCAGAGCGTGACGTCGATCTCCTGCACGACGGTGCTGCGCCCTTCGTGTTCGCTGCGCACCGCCGGCATCGACGAGAGGATCGCGAACGGCCCGATGCTGTCGGTGAAGGCCGGAAACTGCAGTTCGCCGCGCGCAGGGGCCGACGCTTCCAGGCGGAGGTGGACCGGATCGCCGATCGAGATCGAATCGGGCGCGGCCTGGAGGCGGAAGACAACCTCGGTCGACGGGCTTCTCATCCCGTTCGCCTCCGCGAGCGCGCCTTGCCCCGGAAGTAGCGATGCAGCGGCGCCATCAGATCGCCGTCCATCGGCAGGAAGAGCGGCGTCACGCCGGCGTCACGCATGCGGCGCGGCAGTTCGACCTCGGTCCACTGTCTGGCCGCGAGGTCGGCCGCTCGACGCACGTCGGCGTCGCTCGTGTCGACCAGCCGTCGCTCGCCCGTCTCGAGATCCTGTAGTTCGATCAGGCCGACGTTCGGCAAGTCGCGCTCCGACGGGTCGACCAAGACCAACGGGACGACCTCGTGGCGACGCGCGGAGAGCGCCAGCGCCCTCTCGTATCCCTGATCGAAGAAGTCGGAGAGGATGAAGACGAGACTCCGCCGTTTGCACAGACGAAACGCGGTCTCCAGCGCGGTCGTGATCGACGTGCCGCGTCCCTCGGGTCTGCGGAAGAGCACTTCGCGCACGACGCGGAGGACATGCCGGCGCCCCTTGCGGGCGGGGATCCACTTCTCGGCCGTGTCGGTGAACAACAGACAGCCGACCTTGTCGTTGTTCGAAACCGCGCTGAAGGCGAGCACCGCCACCAACTCCGCCGCCACTTCGGCGCGCGTCCGTCCGCGCGTGCCGAACCGCGTGGAGCCGCTCTGGTCCACGAGGAAGACGACGCTCAGCTCGCGCGACTCCTCGAAGATCTTCACGAACGGATGCTGCATGCGGGCCGAGACGTTGCGGTCGATCAGCCGGATGTCATCTCCGGGCACGTACTCGCGGACGCCGGAGAACTCGATCCCTTGGCCCTTGAAGGCCGAGTGGTACTCGCCCGCGAAGAGGTTCTGCACCAGTCGACGACTCTGGATCTCGATCCGCTTGACGCCGCGCAGGATACGGAGCGCCTCGCTCTCTTCGTCGACGACAGAGGCGGCAAGATCGAATTCCGCCAGGTCGGCCGGGTCGACGGGCCTCACGGAACCGGGACGTGATCGAGGATGCGGCGCGCCACCGTCTCGGAGGTCACTTCCCGCGCCTCGGCCTCGTAGGTGAGGAGGATGCGGTGACGGAGCACATCGAGCGCGAGCGCCTTCACGTCATCCGGCGTGACGTAGGGCCGTCCCTGCAAGAAGGCGTGCGCCTTGGCCGAGATGACGAGCGCGAGCCCGGCGCGCGGCGAGGCGCCGAAGGCGACCAGCTCTTTGATCTGCAGGCCGTAGTCCGCCGGCCGGCGCGTGGCGGCGACGAGATCGAGCACGTACTCGCGAATCTTCTCGTCGACGTAGACCATGCGCACCGCTTCCCTCGCGCGGTCGAGGCGCGCCGCATCGGCCACCGCGCGCACGGTGGGAGCTGCGGAGCCGCCCATCCGCTCGAGGATCTCTCGCTCTTCGTCCTTCGACGGATAGTCGACGACGATCTTGAGCATGAACCGATCGACCTGCGCCTCCGGCAGCGGATAGGTCCCTTCCTGCTCGATCGGATTCTGCGTGGCCAAGACGAGGAACGGCCGCGGCAGCGGGAAGGTCTCCTGCCCGATCGTGACCTGCCGCTCCTGCATCGCCTCCAACAGCGCCGACTGCACCTTGGCCGGGGCGCGGTTGATCTCATCGGCCAACAGGAGGCTCGCGAAGATCGGCCCCTTGCGTGTCTCGAACTCACCGGTCTTCGGATTGAAGACGAGGGTGCCGGTGAGGTCGGCCGGCAAGAGATCGGGCGTGAACTGGATGCGACTGAACGAGAGCGAGAGTGTCTGCGCGAGCGTCTTGACCGAAAGCGTCTTCGCGAGGCCCGGCACCCCCTCGAGCAGCAGGTGCCCGTCCGCGAGGAGTCCGATCAACAGGCGCTGCGTCAGGTACTTCTGCCCGACGATGACCTTCCCCACCTCCGCGAGCACGTCCTGTGCGAAGCCCGCTTCCTTCTCGATCACTCCCTGGATCTGCCGGATATCGGCGTGCATGAGCGCTCCATGTAGTGCCGCGTGCCCCACGCGGCGCCTCTTTACCTATCCCACTCTCGTCAAGTACTCCGCCCTACAAACAAGCTAGATGCCGTACCCCACGGTCGCGCGCGAAGCGCGATGAACCCACTCCCCCCCATACAGTTCCGGCGTTTGCTTCGTGCGTCTTCCGAGCTGCCAGGCTCACCCCATTTGATCAAGCTCTTCGGAGTCGCACACGCCCCGGCTCGACGATCACCAAACGGCCTGACAACTCGCCGACGTCGATCGCCAGGATGGCGGTAACCACGACACGGCACTGCTCGTCGATAGGCATCCGGTTCGGAATCCGGACGCAGACGACACCCGGGTGAGTCCCGAGTGGAAACTTCGTCGCGTCCGAGAAGTCCTTGTCCTTCGAAACGATGATGAGGCCGTGAAGCGTCGCGTACTCCATCAGCGTTTCGTCGGGCATCGTTCTGAGCGATGGATTGTCGGCCACACACTCGGCCAGAAATCCAACAGCCGTAGGCCGCTCTCCCAGTCGCCTCGGGAGATTCTCGTCTCTGAGGAAGCTCGCCATCCAACTCAGTTGACCTGCCGGATCTCTTCCCCAGAGACAACGCTCGCTGCGTAAGCGAGGCAGGCCAGAACGTCCTCGCGCTCCAGGCGGTACTCGACCATTACCTGATCGACCGACTCTCCCGCCCCGAGGACCCCGAGGACAACCTCAACAGGCACCCGAGTTCCATCCACGACAGGTTTGCCGGCCTGGATCTGGTCGTCGACCACGATTCGTGGCGCAATCCGCATCATGACTCCACCTCCACAGACTCCGATTGGCTCCGCAACGGTACGCGAGATCTTGGAACCCGCGAACCCGCATTCCGCGATCACCCCGGCGGCCATCCCATCGCCCGCCCGCCGAGCAGGTGGAAATGGAGATGGAAGACCGACTGCCCCGCCGACGCGCCCGAGTTGACGACGACGCGGAACTCGCTCGCCCCGAGCGCCCGTGCGATGACGGGGATCTTGGTCCAGAGATGGCCGAGCAGCGCCGCGTGCGAATCATCGATCGCCGCCGTCGACTCGATGTGCTCCTTCGGAATCACGAGCAGATGCACCGGCGCCTGTGGATTCAGATCGTGGAATGCGACGACTCTGTCGTCCTCGTACAGCTTCTTCGCCGGGATCTCGCCCGCGGCGATCTTGCAGAAGAGGCAATCCATCACGAGTGACCCGGCGTCCCACGGGTCATCAAGCGAGCCCCGGATAGAGCGGAAACGCCCCCGCCAGTTCTCCCAGGCGCGTGCGGACGCGCTCGGTCACCGTGGCGTCGCCCTGTGCTTCGAGGACATCTGCGATGCCGTCGGCGATCTGGTCCATCTCGGGTTCCTTCATGCCGCGCGTCGTGACGGCGGGCGTGCCGATGCGGATGCCGCTGGTCACGAACGGCGACTGGGTCTCGAACGGTACGGTGTTCTTGTTGACGGTCATCCCGCCTGCTTCGAGCCAGGCTTCGGCCTTCTTGCCGGTGAGTTCCTTCGCGGTGAGATCGATCAAGAACAGATGCGTGTCGGTGCCGCCGGAGACGACGTCGAAACCGCGCGCGATGACCCGAGCGGCGAGCCGCTTCGCGTTCGCCACCACTTGTCGCTGGTACTCGCGGAATTCCTCCTGCATGGCCAACTGGAAGCAGACCGCCTTGGCCGCGATGATGTGCATGAGAGGTCCACCCTGCATGCCGGGGAAGCCGGTCTTGTCGATGGCGGCGGCGTAGGCCGGTTGCGCCAAGATGAGCCCGCCGCGCGGACCGCGGAGCGTCTTGTGCGTGGTCGATGTGACGACCTGGGCGTGCGGAACGGGCGATGGATGGACTCCCGCCGCGACGAGGCCGGCGATGTGGGCCATATCCACGAAGAGAAGCGCACCGACTTCGTCCGCGATGGCGCGGAAACGCGCGAAGTCCAGCGTGCGGGCATAGGCGCTGGCGCCTGCGACGATCAGTTTCGGCTTCGTCTCGCGAGCGAGACGAGACACCTCGTCATAGTCGATCAACTTCGTCTCTCTCGAGACGTGGTACGGGGTGACCTTGAAGAAGCGTCCCGAGAAATTCACGCCGAGTCCATGCGTGAGATGTCCGCCGTGCGAGAGATCGAGTCCCAGGATCGCATCGCCGGGCTGCAGGAGCGCGAAGTAGGTGATGAGGTTGGCCGAGCTGCCGCTGTGCGGTTGGACGTTGGCGTGCTCGGCCCCGAAGAGTTCCTTGGCGCGCGCGATGGCCAAGCGTTCGACCTCGTCGACGAACTCGCAGCCGCCGTAGTACCGCTTGCCGGGATACCCCTCGGCGTACTTGTTCGTCAGCACCGAGCCCATCGCCTCGAGCACAGCGCGTGGCGCGAAGTTCTCCGAGGCGATCAGTTCGAGCGTCCCGCGCTGCCGGCCCATCTCTCCGGCGATCGCAGCAGCGATCGCCGGATCTGTCTTTTCCAATTCCGTCATCGCCCCCTCACCATCTCCAGTATCCGCGGCAACGCCATCCGCAACAGCCCATCGATTTCGTCGTACGTCGCCTGATACGCGATCGGATCTCCCCCGATCGGATCTTCCACCCCCGCCGGATCGCCCGCCTCGGGATCGGCGAACAGCGTGAGCACGTGCGTGCGGTCGGCCACGGACGCCTCGACGTGCAGCACCTCGGCGCGGTGCGCCGGCTCCATCGTGAGCACCAGGTCGGCCGCGCGGACTCGTTCGGGCGAGAGCGGACTGGAGCGGTGACCGTTCAGGTCGATCCCCTGTTTGGCCGCCGTCTTCACCCCGTTCGTACTGGCGGGCAGGCCGGACGACGCCCAGGTGCCGGCGGAAGTGACCTCCACTTGGTCTCCCAATCCCTCCGCCTGGAGGAGCGCGCGCAACACGCCCTCCCCCATCGGACTTCGGCAGATATTGCCGGTGCAGACGACCAGAATTCGGAACATGCGAACCCTCCAAGCGCCCCGGAGCCTACGGCCCGTTTCGACGGAGCGTCAAGCAACGCCGGGGGACAAGCCCGGCGGTATCCCCGGCGGCATCTCGCCCCGCAGGAGTCTGACCCCGTCGGTCAGATCGAGGAGGGCCGAGGCGACTCCCTCGCGTGGACCGTCGTCGACGTAGAGATCGACCGAAGGACCGAATTCCGCGACGGCCTGGGCGACGGAGGCGGAGGGGGGCGCGCCGGTCCGATTGGCGCTGGTCGAGACGATCGGTCGGCCCAGCGCAGAAATCCATGCGCGCAGCCAGTCGAGAACGGGCACGCGAACTCCGACCGTCCCCCCGTCGCGCGCGATGAGCACGGCAGTGACCGGTCCCGGCCAGATCACGTCGAGGACACGGGCGCCCTCCCCGGTCGGCCACTCGGCGATCGACTCGACCATGGACCGGTCGGCGGCCAACGTCAGGAACGGGGCGCTGCGTGCTTGGCCTTTGAGCGCCTGGATCCGCGCGCGGGCCGCGGCGTCGCTCCATCCACAAGAGAATCCGTAGAGCGTGTCGGTCGGCAGGAAGACGACGCCCCCTGCGCCCAAGATGCGTAGCGTCTCGTCGCGCGCGTCGGCGAGCGGCAGGATGTAGGGCGTTGGCAGCGACATCGGCTGTTCTCTAGACTCCCGCGGTCCCACTCGACATTTTCGAAGAGGAGCCTTTCCCATGGACGGCCACGATGACCTTCCCGCCGACAACGGACCCGCGGACACAGCGTCCGAAGGGGTCGGCGCGCGCCGCCGCTTCCTCGGAGGCGCCCGCATCCTGCCGAAGCCGATCCGCGCCGGGCTCTCCATCACCGAGCTGATCCAATCGACCTTCCTGGCCTACAACGGCGCCCGCATGCGCGAAGCCTGCCGTCTGTTGGTCGAGAAGATGCTGCAACCGGACGTAACTGTCGGCCTCTCGATCTCGGGTGCCCTCACGCCGGCGGGACTCGGTGTCTCCGCCCTCGGGCCGCTCCTGCGCGGAGGCTACGTCGACTGGGTCGTTTCTACTGGGGCCAATCTCTACCACGACACCCATTTCGGACTGAACCTCGCGATGCACCAAGGGAGCCCGAATCTCGACGACCGCGTGCTGCGCGCCGAAGGCGTCGTGCGAATCTACGACATCCTCTTCGACTACCAGGTGCTGCTCTCGACCGATGCGTTCTACCGCGAGCTGATCGCGAGCCCGCCGTTCCAGAAGATCCTCGGCACCGCTGAATTCCACTATCTGTGCGGGAAGTACATCCGCGAGCGCGAGAAGCTGCTGGGAGTGGAGACCCCCTGCTTCCTCTCGACCGCGCACGAGTGCGGCGTGCCGATCTTCACCTCGTCGCCGGGGGATTCCTCCATCGGCATGAACGTGGCCGCGCTCGCGCTGACGGGCAATCGCTTGACGATCGATCCGAGTCGCGATGTGAACGAGTCGGCCGCGATCGTCTACGACGCCAAGCTGAACGGGAAGAGCGCCGTCTGGATCTTGGGCGGCGGGAGTCCGAAGAACTTCCTGCTCCAGACCGAGCCGCAGATCCAAGAGGTGCTCGGGATCGAGAGCGAGGGGCACGACTTCTTCTTGCAGACGACCGACGCGCGGCCCGACACGGGCGGGCTCTCCGGCGCCACGCCGGCTGAAGCGGTCTCGTGGGGCAAGGTCGATCCCGATCGCCTGCCGGACGCCGTCGTCGCCTATGTCGACTCGACCATCGCACTGCCGCTCATGACCGCGTACATCCTGGAGAACGCGGCGGCCCGGCCGCTCCGTCGGCTCTATGACCGGCGCGAGGAACTGCTCGAGCAACTGCGCGAGGCGCATCTGCACGCCGAGGTCACGCGCGAGAGCGAAGCGTTGCAGCAGCGCGTGCACGAGACGCAGTCGCAGCTCCAGAGCAAGGTGCAGGAGACGCAGGCGCACGTGCAGGCCGAGGTGAACCGCTTGCAGCAGCAGGTCGGGCAGCAGGTGCAGCGCTGGCTCGATCAGGTGAAGTCGCCGCCGAAGACCGGCGATCGCAAGGACGGATGAAACGGAGTTACCTCCCCGCATCGCGAGACTGCGCGAGGCGCTCGCTCGGACCTTGCCGGGCCGAGCCGCGCACGAGACGCTCTGGGCGCAGGGCGATCCGACGCGAAAGCTCGACGAGTTCGACGACGATCTGCGGCCCGCCGCGGTGCTGCTCGCGCTCTACTCGCACTCGCACTCGCACTCGGACTCGCACTCGCCCGGGTCGGCGGCCGAGCGCGACTCGTTCCGGATCCCGCTGATCGAACGGCCCGCCTCGATGCCCCATCACGCCGGACAGGTCGGACTCCCCGGCGGCGCGGTGAAATCGGGCGAGACTCCCGAGGCGACGGCGCTGCGCGAAGCGAGCGAAGAGATCGGTCTCGAGCCCGCGCGGGTCGAGATCCTCGGACGCCTCTCCCCCATTCCGGTGCAGGTGAGTCGATTTCGCATCGACGTCTTCGTCGGTTGGATCGATGGGACGCCTCAGTTGGTCCCCGATCCGCACGAGGTCGCCGCGCTGGTCTTGGCGGACCCCGACGATCTGACGGAGCGCGGGGCGACGCGCGTGGTGCGTCGCGAACGACTCGGCTTGGTGCTCGACGTGCCCGCGTATGAGATCGCTGGACTCGAAGTCTGGGGCGCGACCGGATTCATCCTCGCGGAGTTCTGTTGGGTGTGGCGAGGACTCGCCTAGCGGGGCAGCTCCGTGGACGGCAGCCCGAGACGCTCGCGCACCTCTTGCGCGTGCTCGTCGTGGAGCTCCCAATACGGCAGCCGCTCGCACGCCACGATCTGGGCCTCTCCACCCCGGCTGTCGCTCCAGGCCAGGATACGGTGGGGCGCCGACGCCTCGACCCACACGGTCACTTGCCGATCGCCGATCGTCCAAGCCCAGGGATGCGCGAGAAGGACACCGAACGCCGTCGCGATCGTCTCCGCGTCGCGCTTCTGCACATGCACGGTGACCGTGGCGATCGGCCGATGACTCTTGCGAGTCTCCCAGAGCGCCGGCAGGAGCTGTAGCGTCTTCGTCTCGCCCGGTTGCGCCCACTCTCCGTCGAGTTCGCGGATCGTGACCCAGAGCGCGTCCTCGGTCCACGTGCCGCGCGCGGGGATGAGTCGCTCGGTGTCGCCCTCCGCTTCGAAGTAACTGTGGCCGTGGAGGCGCCATCCATCGGAGCGCAGGTCCAGCCGTTGGAAGACGTGGCCGCACCATTCCTGCGTGGTGTGCGTGATGCGCGCCGCCTGGAACGGCGGGTGTCCGAGGTGCGCCTCGGGCACGACGAAGGTCGAGGTCTCCGTCGAGTAGTCGTAGATGCCGGTGGCGAACTTGCGCAGGAAGTTCTGCTTCAGCACATAGATCCGCTTCTCGGGCGGCGTCTCAGGGCTCTCCACCTTGACGTAGGTGTCGGCGTTGATCTCCTCCGAGACGGTCACGAGGATCGCGTGTCCGACGTGCGGCTCGCCGTAGCGCTCTTCGGTCAAGCGGTAGACCGCGATCTCGCCCCGGCCGTCGCTCCAGGTGCGGTAGAACGCTTCGCTCGCGCCGTGCGCGACGCTCGCGGAAGTCGCCAGCAGGAAGAGGAGTGCGATCGTTCTCGCGGCGGTCGTCGACCGGGTCATCGAGTCAGCGCCCGACCGACGTCGCGCCGATGTCGCGCCGGTGCTGTTTCCCTTCGAAGTCGATCAGCGAGACCGCGTCGTAGGCGCGCGAGAGAGCCATCTTCGGAGTCGCGCCGCGTCCGGTCACCGACAAGACGCGGCCGCCGGACGTGAGCAGCTTGCCGCCTTCGAGCCGAGTCCCGCCGTGGAAGATGAACGTCTCGGGAATCTCCGCGGCGGCTTCCAGGCCGCGAATGGGAAAGCCGAGACGCGGGTCGTCGGGGTAGCCGGCGGAGGCGAGGACGACGGTGGCGGCGTAGGCGGAGTGGGCGGAGGTTTCGGAGGTTGCGGTGGAGTGCTCGGCGAGGATCGACGAGAGGTCCTGGTGTGGCTGGCGCGGTCGGCTCGGCTCGCGCCAGAGTTCGATGGTGGGCAGATCGCCGTCGCCGGTGGCGACGGCGAGTAATGCCGCGGCCAGCCCGCTGCCGAAGAGCGGCACGATCGCCTGGGTCTCGGGGTCGCCGAAGCGGCAGTTGTACTCGAGCGCATAGGGGCGGCCGTCGACCAACATGAGACCCGCATAGAGCAATCCCTGGAACGGTCGACCGGCTCGCGTCAGCGCGCGCAGGGTGGGCGCGAACACTTCGGCGGCGATGGCGCGACGGAGCGCCGGCGTGTCCAACGGGTGCGGCGCCACCGCGCCCATTCCTCCCGTGTTCGGGCCGGCGTCATGATCCAACAGCCGCTTGTGATCGCGGGCCAACGCGACGATCCGGAACTCTTCGCCGCGAACGAGCGCGAAGGCCGAGACCTCTTCGCCGTCGAGGAAACTCTCGATCACGATCTGCTCACCCGCGCTGCCGAACCGTCGCGCGGAGAGGATCTCGCGGATCGCCGCCTCGCCCTGCTCGGCCCCGCGGATGATGTAGACACCTTTGCCTTGCGCGAGACCGTCGGCCTTGACGACCTGCGGGAACATCGAGCGGCGCAGGTGGGCGATGGCCGCCTCGGGCTCGACGAACGTTTCGAAGGCGGCGGTCGGTACGCCGCACTCGCGCATGAGCGCCTTCGAGAAGACTTTGCTCGCTTCGATCTCCGCCGCGCGTCGCGTCGGTCCGAAGATCGGCAGACCGGCCGCACGGAAGGCGTCGACGACACCGAGCGCCAGCGGCTGCTCCGGTCCGACGAGCGTGAAGGCGGGCGCCTCGCGGCGGGCGAGTTCGACCAGCGCGGGCAGATCGTCCAACGGGACGACGACGTTGCGGCCGAGGAGGTGCGTTCCGCCGTTGCCGGGAGCGAAGAGGAGTTCGGCGTCGGGACGATCGGCCCGCAGGCCCCATCCCAGCGCGTGTTCACGAGCGCCGCTTCCGAGGATCAGAACCTTCATGCGGGGCACGCTAGCCAAGCGCTTTCGCGAGTGTCAATCGGCGCGCGCGCCGCCGCCGCGCCAGCCGGGGGCCGGCAGGAATCGCTCCGCGCGCGGCAGCCATCCCCAGAGAGGTTCCGCTCCGCTCTGGGCGAGGAACCGCAGCGCCTCGTCGCGCGAGGTGATCGGGACGAGGCCGAGACGGGCGATCGGGTCGCTCGGCAGATCCGACCAGAGTCCGACGGTTGCGCGCGCGCTCGATCGCCGGAGCGTCGCGGCCTTCCACGGCGAAAGAACTGGGTCCGGACCTAGTTCGATCCCCTCGGCGCACGACGCCGCGAAGAGGAGACGGCCGCCGTCTCCGACGAATTCGGCGGCGTGCAAGAGAGAGCCGCAGGCCCGTGCCAGCGTGGCGTCGTCGGGCGCGCCGCCGGCGTCGCTCACGAACAGACGCGGACGCGCGGTGAACTCGACGCGACTCCGCTCGTCGTGTGCGTCGCGCGCGGTTTCCCACGCGCCAGGACTCGCGCCTTGGATCACCCGCAGCGACGGGACACTGGGCGACGCCGGATCGACGTCGCGCGGTTCGACCGGGAGCGCGACGATCCACCACGAAGCCGGAGACAAGGCCGCCGCCGCTTCGAGATCGATCCGCACGGGGTTGCCGCCGCGCACACCCGGCCGACATTCGGCGCGCAGCTCTCCCTTCGCATCGAGCGCGAGCAACCGGTTCTGCTTTCGCGCGTCTGGGTCCGCCAGCCCAGGGAAGACGACATCGTCGCCGCCGTTGAAACCGGTCAGCGGATCGTAGGCGACGCCGGAGAGGACGATGCGCCAGTCGGCCTCGACCCACACGGCGGGCAGGCGCACGGGTGTCCCGGCGCTCGTGACGCCGATGTCGCGCAGACTCGCGCGATCCGCCGCGCCTCCTCGCAAGATCTCGCACTCACCTATCGCGCGCGCGCGCAGTCCGGCGACCAAGGCGGCGATCAGCGCGTCGCACCCGGTGGATTGCGTGCGAGGCGCGGCGACCGCGACGCGTTTCACCCCAGCGGGAAGAGCCGCCAGCGCGTGCTCGACCCAGGAGTGCGGCTCGAAAGTCGGGATGGAATCGGGAGTCAGACCGAGCGAGTCCCAGATCCGCGCGGCGAGCGCGAATCGCGGCGGAGTGACGGCCGGGGGCCGCCCGAAGAGCGCGAGTCCATCGAGTCGTTCCGAACGATCGCCGTAACGGAGCCAGATCGACATCGCTCAGTCGCCTGATTCGCGATCAGGGCTCGCCGCGCAGCGCGCGGGCGATCAGCTCGTCGACTCGCACGGCATCGGCCTGACCCTTCGAGAGCTTCATGACCTGGCCGACGAAGTAGCGGTAGATCGACTCTTTGCCCGCGCGGTATTCGGCGACCTGCGTGGGGCTCGCCGCGATCACCTGGTCGACCATGGCCTGCAGGGAAGCGTCGTCGGCCACGATCTCCCAGCCATGTCGAGCGACGATCGTCTCGATCGTCGCTCCGCTCTCGATCATCTCCTCCAACGCCATCTTCCCCAGCTTCCCGTTCAGCTTGCGCTCACCCAATCGCTGCATCAGCGACTGCATCTCCCCGACCGACACCGGCGACTCGTCGATCGCGAGCCCGCGCTTGTTCAACTGACCGAGGAGCTCGCTCGCGATCCAGTTCGCCGCGCTCTTCGCATCGACCCCCTCACCAGCCGCGACCGCCTCGTAGTAGTCCGCCAGCGCACGCGTTTGGGTCAGCACGCCCGCATCGAGGAACGAGAGAGCGTAGTCGCGTTCGAAACGCGCGCGCTTCGCGGCCGGCAGTTCGCTCAGTTCGCCGCGCACCCGATCGATCCACTCGGATGACACGCGCAGCGGCGGCAGGTCGGGGTCGGGGAAGTAGCGGTAGTCGTGCGCGTCTTCTTTGCTGCGCAAGACGCGGGTCTCACCCAACGACGGATTCCAGAGCAGCGTCTGCTGGACGACCGCGCCCCCCGCCTCCAACCGGCGGATCTGCCGCTCGATCTCGAAATCGATGGCGCGCTCCACGAAGCGGAACGAGTTGAGATTCTTCAACTCGGTGCGCGTGCCGAACGGCGTCGTCCCCGCCCGCCGCACCGAGACGTTGGCGTCGCAGCGCAGGCTCCCTTCCTCCATGTTGCCGTCGCAGACCTCGAGGTATTGGAGCAGTTGCTTCAGGGCGGTGAGGTAGGCGTGCGCCTGCGCGGCCGAGCGCAGATCCGGTTCGCTCACGATCTCGATCAACGGCGTGCCGCAGCGATTGAGATCGATCCGCGTCGAGTGATCGCCCGCCTGCTCCGGGTGCTTCGACTTTCCGGCGTCTTCTTCCAGATGGATGCGGGTGATCCCGATGCCGTGGGTCCGACCCCCGGCCTCGATCGTGAGGGCGCCCCCTTCGCAGATCGGACGGTCGTACTGCGAGATCTGGTAGTTCTTCGGAAGGTCGGGATAAAAATAATTCTTCCGCGCGAAGATCGAATCCTCGCGCACGACGCATCCGGTCGCCAGCCCCATGCGCACCGCCAGCTCCACCGCGCGTCGGTTCAGCACCGGCAGGACTCCCGGGTGCCCGAGACAGACCGGGCAGACCTGCGTGTTGGGCGGCGCACCGAACTTGGTCGGACACCCGCAGAACAGCTTGGTCTCCGTCCGGAGTTGCGCGTGCACCTCGAGTCCGATGACCGGCTCCCAGCGGGCGCGCATGGCGGGATCGAGCGTCGTATCCGTCGTCATCACGCGAACGCGCGCGTCGGCGGCGCGCCGGGCGCGAGGGCCGAGCCCGCGCCGTCGTAGTTGCGTTCGTGCGCGGCGACCAGGCGCAGGAGCGTCGCCTCGTCGCGGGAACGTCCGTAGAGCTGCATCCCGATCGGCAATCCTCCGGTCGAAGCGCCGGCCGGAAACGAGACCGCCGGATTCTGCACCAGGTTCGCGCTGATGGTGAAGATGTCCGAGAGGTACATCGAGAGCGGATCCTCCGTCTTTTCCCCCAGGACGAAAGCCGGCGTCGGCGCCGTCGGCATGAGGATGGCGTCGACCTGGTTCAGCGTGGCGTCGAAGGACGCCTTGAAGAGCGCGCGCACCCGCTGCGCCTTGGCGTAGTAGGCGTCGTAGTAACCGGAGGAGAGCACGAACGTCCCCATCAAGATCCGCCTCTTGACCTCGGGCCCGAACCCCTCGCCACGGCTGCGCTCGTAGAGAGAGTTCAGATCGCGCGCTTCCGCGGAGCGGCGGCCATAGCGCACGCCGTCGAAGCGCGCCAGATTCGACGACGCCTCCGCGTTGGCCAAGATGTAGTAGGTCGAGATGGCGTAGCGCGGCGGCATGAGGTCGACGTCGACGAGATCGACGCCGAGATCACGGAAGCGGCACTCCGTCTCGTCCATGACGCGGACGACCTCGGCGTCGAGCCCCTCGGTCAGCCAGGTGCGCGGCACGCCGAGGCGCATCCCCGCCACCGGTCGCTCCAACGCCAGCGGTCCGATGCGGCACTCGTGCGGCGAGCTGGTCGAGTCCATCGGATCGAAGCCCGAAATCACATCGAAGACCAACGCGCAGTCG
The DNA here is from genome assembly GCA_964631125.1 of uncultured bacterium. Classification (GTDB taxonomy): domain Bacteria; phylum Eisenbacteria; class RBG-16-71-46; order CAIMUX01; family CAIMUX01; genus CAZVYN01. The sequence continues at coordinate 38,438 of CAZVYN010000007.1, forward strand.
CGTGCATCGAGCGCGAACGGACCGATCTGATCGAGGCTGGAGGCGAACGCGACCAGCCCGTAGCGAGAGACATGGCCGTAGTGCGGCTTGAGCGCGACCAGCCCGCAGAACGAGCCCGGCTGCCGCACCGATCCGCCGGTGTCGGAGCCGAGAGCAACCGGCGTCACGCCGGAGGCCACCGCCACCGCCGAACCACCGCTCGATCCGCCCGGCACGCGCGTCGGATCCCACGGATTCAGGCTCGGTCCGAAGGCCGAGTTCTCCGTCGACGAGCCCATGGCGAACTCATCCAGGTTCGCCTTGCCGACGACGATGGCGCCGGCGGCTCGCAACCGCTCGACCACGGTGGCGTCGTAGGTCGGGACGAACGGGGCCAGCATCTTGCTCGCGCAGGTCGCGCTGCCGCCGCGATCGACGATGTTGTCCTTCACCGCGATCGGCACACCCGCCAACGGACCCGGATCGCGTCCGGCCGCCACCGCCCGGTCGATCTCGTCGGCGCGCGCGCGGGCCGCGTCTTCGCGCAGCGAGAGGAAGGCATGCAGCGTCGGTTCGACTCGGGAGAGACGGGCAAAAGACGCCTCGACGACGGCGGCCGCCTTCAGTTCACCCGAGCGCACCGCGTGGGCGAGGGCGCGCGCGGTGACGGGCGGAGTCGCAGGCGGGGTCACGGGAGCACTCATTCGGCGGCCTTGCCGTAGTCGACCACCGTCGGCACGGCGAAGTAATCATCGATCACCTGGGGCGCATTCGAGAGCGCTTCGCTTCGTGGCGGACTCGGAACGAGCGTGTCCTCTCGGAAGTGGTCGACAGCGGCATCGAGTGAGGTCGAGCCGGCGGCCGAGCCGGCCGAGGCGGTCGCGTCGATCTCGTCCAGCGACTCCACGTAGCCGAGGATCCGTTCCAGATCGGTCAGGAGTCGCGCCGATTCCTCCTCCGAGATCCGGAGCCGCGCGAGCTGGCAGAGGTGGGCGAGATCTTCGGGTGTGAGCACGTCGAGGCCTCCATCGAGTCGCGAGAATCTGCCAGACGTGCGGGCGCAGGACAAGCCGCCCGGCGCCGTGGGAGTCAACGGGTGGCGCGTCAGCTCCAGACTGGTGCGCGATCTGACGCACCGGACGATCCAGACGAGCCTGAGCGAGATCCGACGGAGCGCGGGCGGCGCCTGACGCGGAGCGTCAGGCGCGACATCAGTTCGCCGTCACCGCCGCGACGAAGCGCGCCACGATCTTCTTGCGGCCGTGAGTGGGAAAGTCGATGATGAGACGCGCGTCGCCGCCGCGGCCGTCTTCCTCGACGACACGGCCAAGGCCGTAGATCGCGTGCCGCACGGTGCGGCCGCGCAATGACGGGCCGCTCGGGCGCTCCATCACCGGTTCTTCGCGCTGGCGCCCGCTCGCGGCGAACTCGCCCAGGTCGGCGAAGTCGGGCAGCTCCTCGGGGCCGTCGCGCAACAGACGGGGACCGCGGGAGCCTCCCAGGGGAGCGCCGCGTCCCGTCCCGTAGGATCCGTAGGCGTTCGGCCCGTACGCCGGTCGGTTCGTGCTGCGACGGAACTCGATGCGGTCCTCCGGCAGATCCCGCAAGAAGCGCGACGGTCCGCCCTCGGCCATCCGGTGGACGCGCCGGCGCTCCATCGACGCCGACAGGTGCAGTTCCTTCATCGCGCGGGTTGCCGCCACGTAGAAGAGACGTCGCTCCTCTTCGAGTTCCTCCGGATCGAACATCGACGACGCGTGTGGGAAGAGCCCCTCCTCGACGCCGACGACATAGACCACCGGATACTCCAGACCCTTCGCATTGTGCACTGTCATGAAGGTAATGGTCTGCTCGCCGCGGCGGTTGCCGTCGAGATTCGTATAGAGCGCCACTTGATCCAACCAGGCGGCGAGACCCGCCTCATCCGGCCGCGCCTGATGGAAGCGCGCGGCGCCCTCCAACAACTCCAACAGGTTCGCGCGGCGCTCTTCGAATTCGGTGCGGTCTTGCTCCCGCAGATAGCTCTCGTAATCGGTGCGTTCCAGGACGAGCTTCAGCAGCGGCTCCGGTCCCTCGGCCGAACGATCCCGCAACTCGCGGATCAGCTCACCGAGATCCTGCGCCGCTTTCCTGGCCTTACCGCGAAAGACCAGGTCCGCGGGCGAGCCCCGCAACGCACTCATCAGATCGAGCCCGGCCGCATCGGCGGCGGCTTCGAATTTGTCCAGTCCGGCGTCCCCGATTCCCCGACGCGGCGCGGCGATGGCGCGGCGGAAGCTGACGCGATCGAGCGGATTGGCGGCCACGCGCAGGTAGGCGATCAGGTCCTTCACCTCGCGGCGCTGGTAGAACGCCGTGCCGCCGACGATGGCGTACGGGACGCCGATCTGCAGGCAGGCCTCCTCCAACGGACGGGATTGCGCATGCACGCGATAGAGGACCGCGATCTCGCCGGGCCGTCGCAGCGTCCCTGAGGCCGGGTCGCGCAGCGACTCGCGAATCCGCCCGACGACCGCCCGCGCCTCTTCTTCTTCATCGAGCGCGAGGAAGACCGGCGTCGGCGCCCCCGCTTCGTTCTCGGTCCACAGTTCCTTCTCGCGCCGCCCCTCGTTGTGCCGCACGACCGAGTGCGCCACCGCCAAGATCGTCTGCGTCGACCGATAATTCTGGGTCATCGACAGCACGGTGGCCCGCGGAAAGTGCCGCTCGAACCCGAGGATGTTGGTGATGTCGGCGCCCCGCCAGCGATAGATCGATTGATCGTCGTCGCCGACCACGAGCAGATTGCCGTGGGCCGCCGCCAGGCGCAGCACCAACCGCAATTGCACATGGTTCGTGTCCTGGAACTCATCCACGAGCACATGACGGAACTTGTCGGCGTAGCGATCACCGAGTTCGCGGTCGTCCTCCAAGAGGCGCACCGCGAGCACGAGGATGTCGTCGAAGTCGACGCCTCCCTGCGCGCGCAGCCGCGCCTGATAGAGCCGGTACAACTCGACCATCTTGTCGCGGTGCGGGCTGCTCCACTCGCTCGCGAGATCGTCCGGCGTCCAGAGCCGATTCTTCGCCATCGAGATGACGTTCTTCACATCGCGCACGCGCGGCGCCTCGGCCTCTTGGCCGTGCGCCTTCAGCACCTCTTTCAAGAGGGACGACTGATCGTCGTCGTCGAAGACCGTCAGTCCGTCGCGGAAGCCGATTCGATCGGCGTGCCGGCGCAAGAGGCGCAGACAGATCGAGTGGAAGGTGCCGATCCAGAGACCCGACACGGGATACTCGAGCAGATGCTCGACCCGATCGCGCATCTCCCCGGCCGCCTTGTTCGTGAAGGTGACCGCGAGGATCCGATCGGGCGGAATGTGCCGCCGCAGGATCAGGTCGGCGATGCGCCGCGTGAGGACGCGCGTCTTGCCGCTGCCGGCGCCGGCCAGAACGAGCAACGGACCGTCGCCGAAGAGGACCGCGTCGCGCTGGACCGGATTGAGACCGGCGGTCAGATCAGGCGAATCGAAAGCCGGAGGAACAGGCGGGTCGTACATTGTTCCTCAGTACTCGACCCGGAACCGCAGATCAAGCGAGTAGGTCTCCTCGGCGGTTTGTCCCGATTCGTTCCGTTGATCGACCCCGGCATTCAGGAAGAGCAGTTCGCTCAGCCGATAGCGCACGCCGATCTCGCGATCATCCACCGTATCCAGCGCCTGTTGGTACGACACATTGATCTGGCGATTCACGTTGAACCGAAGTTCGACGCGCCACGGCTCATCCGCCGCCAGGCCGTCGACGATCCGGACTCGATCGAACCAAGGGAGCCCTTGCAGAATCTGCTGCTCCACCTGGCCGAAGATCTCCGCCGCGCCGTACGCCACGGTGGGATCGGCGGAGCCGAAGCTGCCGACCCGCCCCGCTTGACCGACGGTGAGCAGTTCCACGATCTCCGATTCGTCGCGTCCATCGGAACTGGTCAGCGTCACCTCCGGTCGCAGGACCGAGCCCGAGACGCTCACTTCGATCACGATCGGGTCGCCGGTCACCGGATCGGTCACGTCGGTCTCGGCCTGGATGTCGAGCGACGGCAAGCGGCCCGTCTGGTCGTCCTCGAAGGTCACGTTCCCTCCGGTCACGTCGAACTGCCGGTTGAAGACGCGATAGCGACCTCCCGTCACGCGGATGTCGCCGTCCAGACTCCAGTACGGCATCCGATAGCTCGCGCGCAGACGATCGATCGAGAGATCGACGTTCATCGTCGGCTGCGTCATGCGCACATCCACCGGCGCCCGCACGATCACATCGATCAACCACGGTGTGCGCAGGATCGTGCGGCCGCCCGGCGGCGGCTTGGCGAGATCCTGGGTCAGGACTCCCTCCTGGATGCGCACGTCCCCGTCCAACATCGGGCGCAACGAGTCGCCGTCTTGCACCAGGTGCGCTCGGAGATCGGCGCTCGCGACGAAGCGGTAGTTGCCCGTCTCGCTGATCGGAGCATCGCGCAGCTGCGCCCACAGCTCGAACGCCTTCGGGTCGAGGAACCAGCCGTGGGCGCGCACCTTCCCTTCCCTGTTCAGTCGCCCGGTCACTTGCGGGATCTTCAGCGTGTCCCCATCGAAGAAGACTTTCCCTTCCACTTCCGAGAAGCGCTCCTCGCGGTTCGGAATGCGGAACGCGCCGCGCTTCACCTCGAGTTCGCCGCTCCGCCGGACGTCCGGGTACGTTCCCGAGAATCGGACCGTGCCGCTCAGCTCGCCGCTCGGGTCGGTGATGAGATTGGTCACGAGCGTCGCGAGCGCCAGGTCGACCGAGGGAAGCTCGACCGACACCTCCATCGGTTCCGGCAGCAATCGCGCCTTCTCGCCGACCGCCAGCCGCAGCGGGATGATCCCCTCGCTGTGCGCATGCACCTCCGCGACGTACCACTCCAAGCCCCACAATCTGAGCGTCTCATCTCGATAGGAGACCGCGAGACGCAGTGAATCCGCGCGCGCCTCGAACATCTCCAATTCGGTCCCCTTCATGCTGAAGTCGATGTCGGGCGCGCGGCCCGTCCCGCCGAGATCCAGATCGGCATCGAGACGCCCACCCACGCCGCGCGGCAGGTACCCCTCCGCCTCCTCCTGCTCCGCATGCCGCACCTTGATCAACTCGGCCAGCGGATTCAGCGGCGTGACGAAGCGCGTGGTCTGAGAGCTGTTGTCGCGGGAGGCGAGCGCCTCGGCCAGGATCGGGAGCGCCGGCACGTCGCGCAGATACAGCGACCCGCCGATCTCGGCCTGCCGCACCAAGGCTTCCAACGAGTCGCTCGCCGCGGCCAAGGCGTCGGCCCACGAGGAATTCAGCTCGATGCGCAGACCTGAACCGTCGATGCGCACCGGTTGATCGGGACGCGCAGGTCCCGAGACTTCGGGCATCGAGCTCGGCAGCGATCCCTCGTAGCCGCTGCCGCGCGCGCGCAACGAGTCGATCCAGACGCCGCTCCCGCCCGACTCATCGTCGCCCGCATGCGCCGAGAGGAACACCTCGTTCCAAGCCCACCCGTAGGTCCACAACCCCTGGCTGCGCGCCTCGACACGATACTGCGGCGATCGGATCGTCCCTTCTCCCGCCAGCTCGACATCGAATCGGCCGTAGAGCGTGTCCGACGGCATCTGGAAGTAGTCGAGGACGGCGCCCAGGTCGACCCCGCGCGCCTGCGCGCCGAAACGGAACGGTTCGCTCCCCTCGCCATCGCGCGCCGGTCCGATGGACGCGGAAGCGACGATGCCGCCGGCGTCGGAACTCATGCGAATCGAGTCCAACTCGGCGCCGCCGCCGACGAAGTCGATCCGCGCGGGTCGGTCCAGCACGATGATCTGCCCTCCGCCCGGCTCCAGCCGAATCGAGTCGAGCCAAGCCCACCCGGGATCCCCCGGCTTCACGCGCGCCGACACACGCGCGCTCAGACTGTCGCGCTCCGCCGTCAGGCGCGCGAAGAGCGTGTCGGCCAAGACGACGCTCCCCGCCGCGCGATCGAGGCGGAACCCGTAGACATCGAGCATCCTCGCGTCGAGCTCCGTCCGGATGCGCGGCGGCGTCAACGGACCCGAGATGCTGTCGATGAGGAGTTGCTCGAACGCGACCTCGTCGAGATATCCGTCCCGCACGTCGAGTTGGCCTTCCAAGGTGGGCCGCTGGGCCGTTCCTCCCAATCGCAACGCGCCTCGCGCCGCGCCGGCGATCGGGATGGTGATGAGCGGCCGCAGCCACGGATCGGCCCATCGGGCCAGATCGAGATCGCGGAGCCGGACCCGCACGTCGAGTTGACTCGGGCGCAAGAGCACCGAGCCGCTTCCCTCCGCGAACACGAGAGAATCGCCGCCGACGCGCAGGGTGTCGATCTCGATGCGTGGATCGTCGAAACTCCCGCGGATGAAGAAGGCATCGAGCGGCCGTCCGGCGAGCACGCCGGACGCGGCCGTCAGTTGACCCGAGATCCGCGGCGGATTGCGATCGAAGACGAGGGCCCCGCGCACATCGCCCGATAATTCGGAAGGCGGCAACCCGGGCGCCCAGCGCGCGATCGAGGGCGCTTCCAGGTCGACGTTGTCGAAGTCGAGACTGACCTCGAGCAGGCGACCCTCCGCCGTCCATCCCGCTTCGCCCACGACCGAGGCCGCGCCGCTGCGCAGGAGAAACGCCTCCAGTTCCGCCCGCTCGCGATCTCCCGTCGCGATCGCGCTCAAACTATCGAGGCGCACGTCGCAGAGCTGCCCGTTCAGAGCGAGCTGCAGTTCGCCGCCCAGCGGTCGAGGTGGACGTCGCTCCAAGTGGAAACGGAGCTGTCCCGAGACGAGATCGGTCGGGCCGAACGGCGCGTCGGTGCGACGCAGGAGCGCGATGCGCTGCGGTTCGCATTCCAGCAACTCGATCCGACCCGAGATCTGCAGCAACGAGTCGGCCCCGCCGCTGGTCAGATCTCCCCAGACGACGGCCCGCGCTCCCTCCAAGTCGATCGCGAGTGAATCCACCACGAGGTTGCCCGGCTCCTCTGCTTCGAACCGCTTCGCGACCAAGAGCACATCGAGCGTGTCGCTCGGCACGACCACCCGCGCTCGCTCCAAACGCGCGGTGGCGCGTCCCCCTTCGTGATCCAGGTCCTGGAGCGTCGCCGAGGCGAGGAGCCAGTCGACGCCGTCGCGCACGATCGTGAGCCCCGTCACCTCGAAGCGCTCACAACGAATGGAAGGCAAGCCGAGGCGGATGCCGGCGCGCTTCGAAGTCGCGACCTCGCGCGAGAGCGAGAGACGATCGAGATCGATGCGCACCGAGTCGAGACGCAGGTACGACACATCGACGCTGCGTCGGAAGAGGGCGCGCACACTGAGTTCCGAGTCGAGCGAGCCGACGCTCACCCACGGCCCCCCGGCCAGACTGTCCGGGCGCGTGATGGTGATGCCGCGCAGCCGGATCTCCCAGGGATCGAAACGCTCCACCCGTTCGATCCGCACACGACCGAGGGTGCGGAGCGCATGAGCGACGGGCGGGAGATCGAGCGCCATCTCCCGCACGGCTGCGATGCGCACCAGGAGGAACGGGGTGACCGCGAGCACGATCGCGAGGAAGGTGAGCAGCAGCGGGGACGCCAACAGGATGGCCCACCAGCGAAGGAAGAGCGGGCGGCGCCGCCTGGTTTCACGCGTCGGTTCGGTCACGGATCAGTACGCCTGCCCCAGGGCCACGTGCAACTCGGACGATCCTTCCCCTTCGCGTCGTCCGGAACCGAGCTTGAATCCCACATCGATGCGGAGAGGTCCCACCGGGGTCGCGAAGCGGAGTCCCGCTCCCATGCCGTAGAACACATTGAGCGGATCGTACGCCCGCTTGCGGAGCCCGTTCGAGAAACGCGAGAGCTTGATCTCCGCTGGATCCGCCCACACGTTGCCCAGGTCGAAGAAGAGTCCGCCGCTCACGAGCTTCCAGACCGGAAAGCGGACCTCGGCGCTGGCGTTGAGCAGGACCAACCCGCCGACCGCCTCATCTCTGACATTCTGGCGTCCGACCTCTCGCTCTCCGTAGCCGCGCACCGAATTGCTGCCGCCGAGCCGGAATCGCTCGCCCCACGCGACGCGCGAGACCAAGAGCGAGTCGACCGATTCGCTCGGTCCCTGGCCGAAGGCGTCGATGTAGCCGACGCGGAATCGGCCGGCCAGCGTCCATCCTTCGTCGACGCGCTGGTACGCCTGCACACTCGCGGTGTGACGCGTGAAACGCGAGTCTCCTCCCAGCGGACCTCCGGAGAGTTCGGTCGAGAGGAGCAGATTGTGTCCGGTGGTCGCATCGAACGGGTTGTCTCGACGGTCATTGGACCACTCCAGTCGCGCGAGACGCGTCGTGTAGTCGGGCCGAACTCCCTCCTCGGTCGACGCCACCTGCCGATTCTCCAACCCCGCCAGGAGTCGCATCGTTCGGCTGATCTCGCGGTACGTGGCGAGCGAAATGCCCAACGTCCGGTTACGGAACGACTCCTCCTGCAGCCAGTGCACGTAGCCCGAGGCGGTCCCTCGGTTGCGCCCGAAGACGCGGGGCGTGAAGAACTTCGGCTCCACTCGTCCTTCGCGGAATTGCAGTCCGCCGCCGCGGAACTGTGGATCGATCGAGTAGAAGAGCTTCCCATCCACGCCGAGGCGCCGTCCGCGGCCGGAGAGATTGATCCGGCCCCACTCGACCAGCGCGCGCACCTCGTCGGCAGAGGAGAATCCGAATCCCGCTCCGAACCAGTTGCGCCTGCGCTCCGAGAGGTTGACCAGCACCACCGCGCGATCGCGTCGCTCATCGTCGATGAAACGCGGAGTGATGGCGACTCGTTGGAAGATCCCGAGCGCGAGCAGGCGCTGGCGACTGTCGAGGAGACGCCGTCCGGTCAGGAGCGAACCCTCACGGAAGGTCAGTTCGTTCATCACCGTGAGGCGGCGCGTCTGTTCGATACCGATGACGGCGATCGAGTCGACCGTGACCCAGACTCCCGGATCGACGCGAAGCACGACCGCCGCGACATCGGCTCGCTCCAGCCGGACTTCACGGATGGCGCGCGCGCTCAACAGTCCTTGATTCGCGTAGAAGTCTTCGATGCGCAGTGCGCCTTCCGCCAGACGCGACGCGATGAGCGGCTCTCCGCGGCGGATCGGCCAGAGTTGACGGACCTTCTCCTCCCACCTGGGGTCGACGCCGCGCAGCTCCAGGTCGCCCTGGCCAACGCGCGGACCTTCGTCGATCCTGATGGTGAGCCGCACGCGGTCGCCGGCCGCGTTGTACTCGACGACCGCCTCGAGGATGCGCGCGAGCAGGTACCCATGTTCGCGATAGACGCGGACGATCCCGCCCAGGTCGGCCGCCAGCAGATCGTTTCCGATGTAGCGCGAGCTGCGCGCGAAGGGATTCCAGGCCGACGGCGCCTTCTGCCGCATCCCGCCGAGCAGCACGCGCCGCCCGAGCCGCTCATTCCCCTCGAACTCGATCGACTCGATCGTGACGTCGCTCGCGATCTCATCCGCTCCGAGCGCGGACGCGACGGGTCGAGGCCAGGAGGTGGGCGCGGCCGATAGCGCCGCTTCCAGCGCGACGAGCAGGATGAACGCGACGATCGTTCCCGCCAGCGCCGCGATGAGCGAGGGACGACGCCGGGTCGACAACGCTCTCGACCCGTTCAGAGGGCGGCGGAGACCAGGGCCGCGGTGCGCCTGCGCGCCCAGGCGTCCGCCTCCAGGACATCCTCGAGCTCGTCCGAAGCGACGTTCGGTCGCTCGTCGAGCACGCGGGCCAGCATCCGGCCGATCTGCAAGAAGGGCAGACCACGCTCCAAGAACGCCTGCACCAACACCTCATCGGCCGCATTGAGCACAGACGGCGCCGTCTCGCCCTCCTCCAGCGCGCGACGAGCCAGACCGAGGCAGGGATAGCGGCGCGGATCGGGCTCCTCGAAGTCGAGTCGACCGATCTGCGCAAGGTCACACGGCTCGATCCCGGCGGCCACGCGTTCGGGATGACAGAGCGCCGCCTGGATCGGCAGCTTCATGTCGGGCGCGGAGAGCTGTGCGGTCGTACTCCCATCCACCCATTCGACCAGCCCGTGCACGATCGACTGGGGATGGATCCAGACTCCGATGCGATCGGGCGGCAACCCGAACAGCCAGTGCGCCTCGAGCACCTCGAATCCCTTGTTCAAGAGCGTGGCGGAATCGACCGTGATGCGGGGTCCCATCTCCCAGGTGGGATGCCGCAACGCCTCTTCGGGCAGGATCGCCTCGAAGCTCTCCAGTCCTCGCGTGCGAAACGGTCCGCCGGATGCGGTCAGGATCAACCGCCGAACCGCGCGCTGCGGTTGGCCCAGGAGCAGTTGGAAGATCGCCGCGTGCTCGCTGTCGACCGGCAACAAGATCGCGCCCGAACTCCGCGCCTCTCGCGTGAGACAACTGCCCGCCACGACCAACGACTCCTTGTTGGCCAACGCGACGACCTTGCCGGCGCGCACGGCGGCTGAAGAGGGGCGCAGACCGGCGGCGCCGACGAGACCATTGAGGACGACGTCGACCTCGGCCAGTTCGGCGAGCCGGGTCGCGGCATCGGCGCCGATCCAGAGTTCGCCGCGCCAAGCCTGGCCCACCCGCTCGCGGAAATCGTCCGCCCGGCTCTCATCGGCCAGAGCGACGATCTGCGGTTGGTGCTCGATGGTCTGCGCCGCAAGCGCGTCGATCCGCGACGACGCCGCCAAGGCGAAGGCGGAGAGCCGCTCGGGGAGACGCCGGATGACCTCGAGCGTCGATCGTCCGATCGAGCCGGTCGAACCGAGGACGGCGACGCGGCGAGGCGCCTCAGTGGGGTCGGACATACGATGCAATCTACCAGCTTCCTCGAGCGCCATCACCTCGCCAGGCGAACGAGCAGGAGCCCGAAGACCGGCGCCACGTAGAGGAGACTGTCGAATCGATCGAGGACGCCCCCGTGTCCCGGCAAGAAGACTCCGGTGTCCTTCACGCCCGCCACCCGTTTGAGACGCGACTCGAAGAGATCTCCGAGTGGCCCGAGACAGCCAACGGCCGCGCCGAGCAGCGCGGCCTCCAGGGTCGGGAGCGACGGGAACCAGCGCGGACCGAGCAGCAGAGTGACGAGGATTGACGCGACCAACCCACCCCCTGCGCCCGCCCAGGTCTTCCCCGGGCTCACCGTCGGCCAGAGGCGCGGTCCGCGGAACGTGAAGCCGGCGGCGTAGGCGCCCGAGTCACACGCCCAGGTCGCCAAGAGCGCCAGGAGCAGTCCGCGCGAGTCGTCGCCCGCGGGGCTCGCCGCCAATCGAAAGAGGAACGCGGGCAGGACAGCGACATAGAGCAGGCCGGCGGCGTGGCCGATCGATCCGAGGAGCCCGTTCCGAGGCGCTCGCGGTCGCCAGGGGAAGAAGAGCCAGAGTGTGGCGCCCCCCCAGACGATCCAGCCGGCGACATAGAGCGGCGCCGCGGCGGGAAGGTGGAGCGCGGCCAAGAAAGCGATCGGCGCGAAGAGCCAGGATCCTGCGGGCGCCCGCAGGCCGATCCTCGTGAGCAAGACCGACATTTCTCTCGCCGCCGCGGCGACGAGCGCGAGAAGCGCCAACTCCAGCGCCCATCCGCCGACGATCGTGAGCGCGAGCGCGACGGGAACGAAGACGAGAGCCGAGAGCACTCGGCTGCGCAACGCTGCTTCTTCGGTCACTCCACCCGACCGAAGCGTCGCTCACGTTTCTGATATTCGGCCAGGGCGGAGTGCAGGTCGCGCTTGCGGAAGTCGGGCCAGAGGGTCGGCGTGACGTAGATCTCCGCGTAAGCCAACTGCCAGAGCAAGAAGTTCGAGAGGCGCATCTCCCCGCTCGTGCGGATGAGCAGATCGGGATGCGGGAGTTCGGGCGCGTAGAGACGTTGATCGATCGCCGCCTCGTCGATCTGCGAGGGATCGAGGCGGCCGGAGCGGACATCTTCCGCCATGCGCCTGAACGCATCGGTCAGTTCGCGTCGACTCGAATACGAGAGCGCGAGCACCAACTTCAGCCCGTCGTTGCGCGAGAGCATCTCTCGCGTGCGGGCCAGTTCCTCGCGCACGAACTCCGGCAGTTCCTCCAGGTGGCCGATCGCCTGGAGCTGGACGTTGTTCTTGGTCAGCGTCTCGCGCTCTTCCACCAGGACCTGGCAGAGGAATCGCATGAGCGACTGCACTTCGTCCGGCGGGCGGTGCCAGTTCTCCGTCGAGAATGTGTAGAGAGTCAGCGCCTCCAAGCCGAGCTCGGCGCACCCCTCGACCACCTCCCGGACGGAGCGTCGCGCCGCCTGGTGTCCCGCGACGCGCGGCAGTCCGCGTTGCTTCGCCCACCGTCCGTTGCCGTCCATGATGACCGCGACGTGCCGTGGGAGCTTGCCGCCGGGGCTGAGGTCGTCGGCCGCGACGCCGGCGGGCGCCGGTCGACTTCGGTCGGCCGGTCGAGTATCGAGCGGGGATTTCTCGGCGGGCGACATGGTGGCTGAGTCGACTTCTCCTCGGGCGAACACAGGTGAGAGGGGCGCGTGGAGCGAGCCCGGTCTCGCCCCTACATCTCCAGGATCTCTTTTTCCTTCTTCACGACGATCTCGTCCATCGCCGCGATATGCTTGTCGGTCAGCTTCTGGATCTCGGCCTGCAGACGACGCTCGTCGTCTTCGGAAACATGCTCGTCCTTCGTCCGCTTCTTCAGCTCTTCGTTCGCCTCGCGCCGGAGACTGCGAACCGAGACGCGACCGTCCTCGGCCAACTTCTTCACCCGCTTCACCAGATCGTGTCGACGGTCCTCGGTCAACGCGGGGATCGGCACCTTGATCAGTTCGCCGTCGTCGGCCGGGTTCAAACCCAGGTCCGACTTCTGGATCGCCTTGAGGACCGCCGAGAGCAGGCTCTTGTCCCAGGGTTGGACCACGAGCAGACGCGGCTGCGGCGCGGAGATCGACGCCACTTGCGCCAGCCCCATCGGCGAGCCGTAGGCGTCGACCTTGATCGAGTCGAGCAGCGCCGGGCTCGCCTTGCCGGTGCGGATGGCGGTGAGGTCGTGTTTCAGCACCTCGATCGATTTTTTCATCTTGTCGTCTGTCTGAGTGACAATTTCGTGGGTCATGCGGAGCGTCTCTCCTCTCGTGCGAGCGTCATCCGGCCGAACCTGCGCTGGGGCTCGCCAGCGCGGATGATTCGCGGCGAACGCTCTCCCGCCGCGGCGCCACTTCGACGTAGGTGCCGACCGGCTCCCCGCGCAAAATGCGCGGCAGGTTCGCCTCGTCGCGGATGTTGAAAACGACGATCGGGAGGTTGTTCTCCAGACAAAGCGTGATCGCCGTCATGTCCATCACGCGGAGGTCATCTTCCAACACCTGCTGGTGCGTGACGCGGTCGAACATGCGCGCAGTCGGATCGCGGAGGGGATCCGCCGTATAGATGCCGTCGACCTTCGTCGCTTTGAGGATCACCTCGCAGCCGGTCTCGACGGCGCGCAGTGCGGCCGCTGTGTCGGTGGTGAAGTAAGGATTTCCCGTTCCCCCCGCGAAGATCACGATGCGCCCCTTCTCCAGGTGGCGGATCGCGCGGCGACGGATGAACGGCTCGGCCACCTGTTCCATCTTGATGGCGGAGAGGACGCGCGTGAAGAGCCCCAGCTCCTCCAACATTTCTTGCAGCGCGAGCGCGTTGATCACCGTGGCGAGCATGCCCATCGAATCCGCGGCCACTCGGTCGACCCCGGCTTCGGCCAGTTGCTGACCCCGGATGTAGTTGCCGCCCCCGACCACGATCGCGACCTCGGCGCCGAGCGCCTTCGCGGCCTGCACCTGCTGGGCCATGGCGCGGAATGTAGGAGCATGGACGCCGAAACCCTGATCGCCGGCGAGGATCTCGCCGCTGATCTTGAGCAACACCCTGCGCCAGCGAGGCCGAGGCGCCCGCAGCGCAGACGCGCTCTCCACCCTGGAGTCTGGATCGCCCATCTTCGAGACCGGCTCCTCTACTGAGTCGGGTAGGACCCGATCTGGAAACGAGTGAAGCGCTTCACCACGATGTTCTCACCTAACTTAGCGATCGCTTCGGTCACGAGATCCTGGACCTTCTTGTCCGGATCCTTGACGAATGGCTGCTCCAAGAGGGCGAACTCTCCGAAGAACTTGTCCATCCGGCCGTCGATGATCTTGCCCCAGAACGCCTCGGGTTTGCCCGACTCCTTCGCCTGCTCGGTATAGATCATCCGCTCGCGCTCGACCAGGTTCTGGTCGATGTCGTCGCGGCGAATGGCGATCGGCAACGCCGCCGCGATGTGGAGGGCGATGTCGTGGCAGAGCTTCTCGAACTCCTCGTTGCGCGCAACGAAGTCGGTCTCGCAATTGACTTCGAGCAGCACGCCGACGCGCGAGCCGGGGTGGATGTAGGCATGGATGAGACCCTCACCCGCCGTCCGCCCGACCTTCTTCTCCGCCGCCGCCGCGCCCATCTTGCGCAGGAGATCGACCGCCTTGTCGACATCACCGCTCGTCTCCTCGAGCGCCTTCTTGCACTGCATGAATCCCGCGCTCGTCTTCTCACGCAGGGTCTTGACCAACTCGGCAGGGATACTCATCGCACTCCTCGTCTCGGGCGCGGCAGTCGCGCAGCCCACTTCGGCCGGACCCGCCTCACGCTCTCTCGGAATTCCTCTGTTCGACCGGGGATCTCGGAGGGGCCGCTCGCTCCGCAGCGAGCGCCCCGCGAGGTCTGCTTCAGCTCGACGCGCCCGCGGCGGCCGGCTCTCCGAGCTTGTCGGCCATGGTGGGAGCGCTCGCCCGCGCTTCGAGCACCGTGTCGCCGATCCAGCGCGCGAAGAGCCGGATCGAGCGGATCGCGTCGTCGTTGCCCGGAATCGGGAAGGTGATCTCGTCGGGATCGCAATTGGTGTCGACGATCCCGATGACCGGAATCCCGAGTCGGGTCGCCTCGCTCACGGCGATCTTCTCCGCCTTCGTGTCGACGACGAACATCAGCCCCGGCAGTCGGTTCATCTCCTTGATGCCACTGAAGATCTTCTCCAGCTTCCCGCGCTCCTTCTCCAGGCGCGAGACCTCTTTCTTGGAGAGCTTCTCGAAGGTGCCGTCATCGCGCATCCGCTCCAAGCTTCGCAGATAGCGGATGCTCATCTTGATGGTCTGGAAGTTGGTCAGCATGCCGCCGAGCCAGCGCTCGGTCACACAGAAGTTGCCGCAGCGCTTCGACTCCTCGGTCATGACGGCTTGCGCCTGCTTCTTCGTCCCGACGAACAGGATGCTGTCGCCGTTGCGCGTGCAGTCGATGACCGCTTGCCGCGGACGCTCGAGCGAGGCGAGCGTCTTCGCGAGGTCGATGATGTGGATCCGGTTTCGCTCGAGGAAGATGAAGCGCTTCATCTTCGGATTCCAGCGCCGGGTCTGGTGGCCGAAGTGGACTCCAGCCTCCAACAGATCTTGCATCGTAATCGTGGCCAAGTCTCTCTGCCTTTCGTCGAGCAGTTTTGCCCTCCGCTCCACGTGGCCCTCGTGCGTGGGATGGATCCCGCGTCCGAAAGAACCGCTCGATCACCGGGTGGAGCGTGTGTAGTGGAGGCGACTCCGTCGAGCGGATCGCCTCCCGATCAGAACGTCTTCGGCTCGTCTACCGCTTGGAGAACTGGAAGCGCTTACGGGCGCCCGGCTGCCCGTACTTCTTGCGCTCCTTCATGCGCGGATCGCGCGTGAGGAGACCTTCCTTGTCGAGCGCCGGCTTGTGAGCGACATCGACGAGCTTGAGCGCGCGGGAGATGCCGAGGCTGATCGCGCCGGCCTGACCGCTCACCCCGCCGCCCGAGACGTTCGCGAAGAGATCGAATCGACCCTCCGTCTCGGTCACGCGAAACGGCCGCATGACCAGGAGCGCCAGGACTTCTCGCGGGAAGTGCTGCTCGAGGGTGCGTCCGTTCACCGTGATCTTGCCCGCGCCCGGAACGATCCGCACGCGCGCGACGGACGACTTCCGCCGTCCGGTGGCCTGGACGACCGTCTTCGTTGCTGTCGCCATCTGTTCTCCTCATTGTCCTCGTGCGAACCAGTCCTCGAGCGAGAGGAATCACACGGTCGGGATTACACCGCCGGATTACACCGCCGGATTACACAGTCGGATTACACAGTCGGATTACACAGTCGGATTACACAGTCGG
>CAZVYN010000007.1:54717-81777 GCA_964631125.1 uncultured bacterium
CGGATTACACAGTCGGATTACACAGTCGGATTACACAGTCGGATTACACAGTCGGGATTCCCTTGCCGTGCTTGCCCAGTGTGTACGCCATCGGCTTCTGCGCGGCGTGCTCGTGGGTCGCGCCGGAGTAGATCTTCAACTTGCGGATCATCTGTCGGCCCAGCGGGCCCTTCGGCAGCATGCCCCAGATCGCGTCGCGCACGACCTCGTCCGGACGGGTGCGCATCCGCTGCGAGAGTCGGGTCATCCGCTGACCGCCCGGATACCCGGTGTGTCGGTAGTAGACCTTCTGCTCGAGCTTCTTCCCGGTCAGTCGGATCTTGGCGGCGTTGAGCACGATGACGTGATCGCCCGAATCCAGATACGGCGCATAGAGAGGGTTCCACTTGCCTCGCAAGAGGCAGGCCGCCTCACTCGCGAGTCGGCCGAGCGGCTGGTTGGCGCCGTCGATGGCGAACCAGCGTCGCGTGGCGACATCCTGGGCGCGTGTGGCGTAGGTCGGCTGCATGCATCGCTCCTAGGGACGGTCTAGATCGACCGGCACCGAAATGGCGACCAGAAAAGAGCCTGCGGCTACCGGCGGAACCGGAGCCGAGCGCCCTTGAAATCGGTCGCCTCGCTTGATCTCCGAAACGTGCGAAGTCGCGACTCTAGGGACCGTTCGCCACGATGTCAACCACCCCCCGGGACTCAGTCCAGTGCGAAGCGGAGCGGCAGTCTGACCCAGACCGCGACGGGGCGTCCCTGCTGCATTCCCGGCCGGAAGATGGCCGACCGCATCGCCTCCTTGGCCGCCTCGGCCAAGAGTTGCGGGCCCGACACGACCTCGACTCGACCCACGCGACCGTCCGCGCCCACCACCCCGTTCAACAGACCGCTCACGGAGCGAATGGTGGTCGCTCGATTCCTCGCTCGGTCACCCAACCGGCGATGAGAGCGGCCGGCGTCACATCGAAGGCCGGATTCCGTGCGGCGGTCGCGAGCGGGGACCAACCTGGGCGCACCTCGGTCACCTCCTCCGCGGAACGCTCTTCGATCGGAATCTCCGCTCCGTCGACCAGCGAGAGATCAAAGCTGCTCCTCGGAGCGACGACGTAGAGCGGCGTGCCCGCCTCGCGCGCCGCCAAGGCGAGCGCATACGTGCCGATCTTGTTCGCGGTGTCGCCATTGGCCGCGATCCGATCGGCGCCGACGAGCACCGCATGCGCGCGCTCGCTCTTCAACAGCCAAGCGCCTGCGCCGTCGCAGTGGACGGCATGCGGGATCCCCGCGCGCGCCAACTCCCACGCCGTCAGCCGAGCGCCTTGACCGAGCGGACGGGTTTCGCCGACGTGAACGAACAGCCGCTTCCCACGCGCGAACGCGGAGAGGACGACGCCGAGCGCGGTCCCCCCTCCGCCCGTGGCCAGTCCGCCGGTGTTGCAATGCGTGAAGACTCTCGCGCCATCGGGCAGGAGATCGAATCCGTGCGCGGCCATGCGCTCCGACAGCTCGAGATCTTCCTCCAGGATGAGATGTGCCTCGGCCAGCGCGCGGGCGGCGACCTCGCGGGTCGCCGTGTTCTGTAGAGCGGTGCGCTGCAGAGCGGCGTGCGCGACGGCGCGGACGCGGTCGATCGCCCACCTCAGATTCACGGCGGTCGGTCGCGCCTCCGCCAACCGCTCCCTTTCGCTCTCGATCGCGGCGTGGAGCGACGAGGCATCGCTCGCGGTCGACTGGTGCAATGCCATCGCCAGACCGTAGGCGCCCGCCACCCCCAACGCCGGCGCTCCTCTCACGGCCAGTGTCTGGATCGCGTGGATCAGCTCCGGGACCGTTTCGAGATCGAGATACACCTCCGCTTCGGGCAGTCGAGTCTGGTCCAGGATCCGCACGCGCCCGCCGTTCCAACGGACCGTCTCCAGCAGATGACTCGCGATCATCGCTCCACCGACTCCGGTGGTTGCCCTTCCAACTCACGACAGAGCCGACGCAGCAACGCCAACGGCAGGCCCATGACGTTGAAGTAGTCTCCGTCGATCTCCGGGATGAACAGCCCGCCGATCCCCTGGATGCCGTAGGCGCCCGCTTTGTCGAGCGGCTCACCGGTCTCGACATAGAGACGACGATCGTCGGCCGAGAGCTCGGCGAAGCGGACGCGAGACGACTGCGCGTCCTGGACGAGTCGGGCGTCCGCCACGCGGATCACCGCCACGCCGGTCCAGACTCGATGCCAACGTCCCGACAATCGAGCGAGCATCGCGTCGGCCTCTGCGGCGTCGACCGGCTTCTCCAGCACCTCGCCGTCCAATTCGACGATCGTGTCGGCCCCCAGGATCGCGTGCGCCCGCGCCGTGCGCGCTCGATCCATCGAGGCGCCCGCCTTGTCCCGCGCCAACCGGATCACGTAGTCACGCGGCGACTCGTCGGCCGTCCGATCGCCTTCCGGCACGTTCGATGCTGCGACGACCAGCGGCACGCCGATCCGAGCGAGCAACTCGCGTCGACGCGGCGAGCCGGAGGCGAGTAGAAGCGGACCGGCGGAAAGACCCAGCAGAGCCAGCGCGCGTCGCTCGAGTTCGGACGCCGTCATGAGTTCGGCGTCTCCCGTGAACGGACGCTCCGCGAGTCGAGCAGAAGGGTCACGGGCCCGTCGTTCACCAACTCGACCTCCATCGTCGCCTGGAAGATCCCTGTCGCGACGCGAGCTCCGATCTCTCGCGCCCGCTGGATGAACCGCTCGTACAGTTGCTGCGCCCGCTCGGGCTGCGCGGCGCCGACGAAGCTCGGCCGCCGGCCCTTGCGGCAGTCGCCCAACAGCGTGAATTGCGAGACGACCAGCAACTCGCCGCCCACCTCGTCCAGCCCGAGGTTCATCTTGCCCGCATCGTCACGAAAGACGCGCAGCGAGACGATCTTCTCGGCCAGCCATTCGGCGTCGACCTCGCTGTCTCCATCGGCAACGCCGAGCAGGACGACGAAGCCGGCGCCGATTTCCGCGACCGCGGCGCCCTCGGCCCGCACCGATCCGCGGGTGACTCTCTGGACGACCGCGATCACGCGATTCCCCCCGCTCCCCCAGCCCCGACGCTGCAGCGAGCGCGGAGTGTGGCATCAGCGGCGGGGGTCGATCCAGGTGGAAGCCGTTCGGCCGAGGTTGTGATGGCCGGATTGGGCCGGCCAGAAGTATCCTTGGCGGCAGCCGCTTCGAAGCTGTCACCTGGAGAAAGCATGCGACTCGAACACCACCGGCTCGGCCGCCTGCGCCCCCTCTTTCTGTTCGGATGGTCGTTGCTCGTCCTGACGGTCGGTTTCAGGGACGTGAGCGCGCGAGTCACCTCGCCCCACCGGATGTGGACCGCGGGCGATCTCACCCGATTCGACTCGTCCTGGCTTCACGTGAAGTTCGTCGAGGGTAGCGAGCCGCTGATCGCAGGGTTGAATTTCCGACCCACGACGCCCGAGCTGATCGCGGTGAACGCCCGCCTCGGGGCTCTCGAGGTGCGCGAGATCCGCCCGTCATTCCCGATCGAGCGCTCGGAAGCGCGCGCCTGGAAGGCGGTCGGGGAGTCGCGCCGCTCTGAGATCGGCCCGGATCTCTCCCTCTGGTACGACCTGCGGGTCGGCGGAGGCCGCGCGGGGGTCGCCGCCGCGGTGAACAGCCTGATGGAGAGTGACGGAGTCGAGATCGCGCATCCCGCGGCGATCCCGGGACTTCCGTCGGCCGCGCTTGCTGCTCCGGCCACCGACACACCCGACTTCGCGCCCCTGCAACTCTATCTCGGCGCGACACCGATCGGACTCGACGCGCCCACCGCTTGGTCGTTCCCGGGCGGCCGCGGCGAGGGAGTGAAGTTCATCGACGTGGAACTCGCCTGGACCGAAGACCACGAAGATTTCGACGCAGACAGACTGTTCTACGTGGGTGGAGCTACGCAGAACACGGTCTACGAGCCGCACGGCACCGCGGTGCTGGGTGAGATCATCGGCCGACACAATGGATACGGCGTCGACGGGTTCGCGCCCCACGTCGACTGGGGCGTGGTCGCCGTGACCGAAGCGGAGTGGCCCTCCGTCCCCCATCGCTTCTTCGAAGCGATGGAGAACCTCGGCCCGGGCGACTGTTGGCTGATCGAACTCCAGATGTACCCGCCCGGCCGCGACGCGACGCCGATGGAGTATCTGCAGATCAACTACGACGTGATCTGGACCAGCAGTTGGTCGCGCGGCGTCGTCTGCGTCGAAGCGGGGGCGAACGGCGGGCAAGACCTCGATCATCCCCAGTGGGAAGGCGCATTCGATCGGTCGATCCGCGACTCCGGCGCCATTCTCGTCGCGGCGGGAACGCCGCAAGGACGCATGGCCGAATTCTTCACGAACTATGGAAGCCGAATGGATCTGCACGCCTGGGGGACGCAGATCGTCACCACGGGATACGGCGATCTCTACTCGGGCGGCACGCTGCAGACTCGGTACTCCGCAGGCTTCTCCGGCACCTCGGGGGCATCGCCCATGATCGCGGGCGCCGTCCTCTGCCTGGAAGGGATCGCACGCGCCGCGAACGGCGCGCCGCTCTCGCCGGAAGCGGTCCGAGCGCTGCTCCGGGAGACCGGCATCCCGGCGCTCGATCCGGTCAAGCAGATCGGACCTCGTCCCGACCTGGCGGCGGCGGCGGTGGCGATCCTCGATCCCGTCAGCATCACAGGCCCGCCGGAGATCGCGTCGATCGCGATGTCGTGGGCCGCGCCGAATCCCTTCCGCGATGCGACCGAACTGCGTTGGTCGAGCCTCGGAGCCGGCCGGGCCTCGGCCTCCGCCTCGGTCTCGGTTCGAATCCTCGACGCCTCGGGTCGGACCATCCGACGTCTCATTCCCGACTCGAGAGCAGTTCCCGCCGCGGGCATCGTCTGGGACGGCCGCGACGAACACGGCCGTCCGGTGGCCAACGGTGTCTATCTCGCGAGATTCGAGCAGTCCGGGCCGAGTCGACGCTCGCCGTTGCGCCTCATCCGCGTGCGCTGATCCTCAGGACCTCATTCACTCCAGCGGATCGCGCCACTGCCCGCCTTCCTCGCGCGGGGTCTGTGGGATCCACTGCTTGCGCTCCACTCCTGTCACGCCCTTCACCTTCTGGATCGCTCGCATCGCCTTCTCCAGATGAGCCAGGTTGCGGACCTCGATCAGGAAGTCCCCGATGGCGCGCGCGTCTTCCGATCCCATCATCCCCTGCTTGATGTTGGTCTTGGTCGCGGAGATGGCGAGCGCCACATCGGCCAACAGGTTGGTCCGGTCCTCGCCGAAGATGGCGACGCGCACCAGGAAGATCGAGTCCTTCTCGACATCCCAACGGACCTCGATCTTCCGCTCCTGCTCGATGCGATCTTCAAACGTATTGGGGCAGTCCTGTCGGTGCACCGAGAGGCCGCGACCTCGCGTGATGAGGCCGACCACCGCGTCGCCCGGCACCGGCTGGCAGCACTGCGCGATGTGGATGAGCAACGACGAAACTTCTTGGATCGAGATCCCGCGGACCGGAGGCGGCGCCGACTCGCGCGCGCTCTCGGAGTGGGACGCAGGCTTCGGCGCCGCCAACTCCGGGTAGATCTTCTGCAGGACCCCGTTCACGGTGAGCGCGCCCTCGCCCACCTTGGCGTAGAGGAGCGCGGCGTCCGAGAGCCCGAACGATTGCGCCGTCTCCAGCAGATCGGCTTCGCTGGGGAACGCCTTGCGCTTCTTGCGCAGCTCTCGCTGGAGGAGTTCGCGCCCGAGGACGATCGCCTCTTCCTTGCGCTGGGCGGTGATCCAGTGTCGGATCTTCCCGCGCGCGCGGCTGGAGCGCGCGATGTGCAGCCAGTCCTCGGACGGGCTCGCCGAGGCGGACGTCATGATCTCGACCGTGTCGCCGTTCTTCAGCTCGTAACGCAGCGGCACGAGGCGCCCGTTGACCCGAGCGCCGACGCAGTGATGTCCGACCTGAGAGTGCACGGCGTACGCGAAATCGAGCGGCGTCGCGCCGCGCGGGAGCTGCTTCAGCTCCCCTTTCGGCGTGAAGACGAAGACCTCTTCCTGATAGAGCGAGACGCGCAAGAAGTCCATGAACTCGCCGGGATCGTCGACATCCTGCTGCCACTCGGTCGTGCGATGCACCACCAAGTCGCCCAGCTTGCGGCGGATCTCCTCGTCCCACGAGCCGCCTTCCTTGTAGCGATAGTGGGCGGCGATGCCGAACTCCGATACTCGGTGCATCTCTCGCGTGCGGATCTGGATCTCGACCATGTGCTGCGCCGGCCCGACCACGGTTGTGTGGAGCGATTGGTAGAGGTTGCTCTTGGGCGTGGCGATGTAGTCCTTGAAACGATCCTGTACCGGCGTGAAGAGATCGTGGACCACGCCGAGCGCGTGATAACACTGCGCGCGCGTCTCGGTCAGGACTCGCACCCCGAGCAGATCGTAGATCTCATCGAAACGCGTGCCGTCGCGCTGCATCTTGGCCCAGATCGAGGAGAACGCCTTCGGTCGGCCGGTGATCTCGGCCGGCACTTCTTCCTGCGCCAGTCCCGCTCGGAGCGGCTCGCGGATCTCGGCGATCGCCGTCTCCCGTTCTTCCCGCTTCGTCGCCACCAACTCGGAAACCCGCTGGTACGCCTCGGGCTCGAGGAACTTGAAGGCGAGATCCTCCAGCTCCCACTTGAGCCGAGCGATGCCGAGTCGATGCGCGAGCGGCGCGTAGATCTCCTTCGTCTCGCGCGAGATCTCCAGTTGGCGGATCGGCTTCAGGCTCTCCAAGGTCCGCATGTTGTGCAGCCGATCCGCGAGCTTCACGAGGATGACGCGGATGTCGCGCGCCATCGAGAGCAGCATCTTGCGGAAGTTCTCCGACTGTTCCGCCTCCCGGTTGCGGAAGGCGAAGCCGCCGATCTTGGTCACCCCCTCGACGAGCTGCGCTACCTCGTCGCCGAAGTGCTGGACCAAGTCAGCGTAACGGATCTCGGGGTTGTCCTCCAGGACGTCGTGCAGGAGCGCCGCCTGCAGGATGACCGGGTCGCTCCCTCGTCGCAGGAGATCGAGGAGGATGCCGGACACCTCGATGCAGTGCGTGACGTACGGCTCACCCGAGAGTCGCTTCTGACCGTCGTGCGCGCGAATGGCGAAGTCGACCGCGGTCCGCACGCGCGTCGCGGCCGGTTCGACCAGGTATTGGTCGAGCTCCGTCTCGAAGCGGCCGCGCACCGCCGCGAGGACCTGATCGGCTTCAGACAAAGTCGACCTCACGCACCTTCAACTGCACGCGCTCCTGTCCGCGCCAGCGATTGACGGTCGGGGTGAACGCGAGCTGCAGCCACGCGCCTCCGGTCGGCAGATCGGTTCCGCGGTCCGCCAGCCCGAAGCCGATCCCTTCCAGCGTGCGCCCGCCGTCGAGGATGTCGAATCGGAGGTGGCGCTCCTTGAGTACTCGGGTCGACGGGCAGAAGCCTCGCGCATAGAACAGAGGCTCGGGATTGCCTTCGCCGAACGGTCCCAGTCGCTCGATCCACTGGGCGAACGCGAGGTCGCAGGCGCGCAACTCCAGCGTCCCGTCGAGCTGCAACGCGGCGGCCGGGATCCCGGCCGCGAGCACCACGCGACTCTGCGCGAGAAGATCGTCGCGGAAGGCCGGGAAGTCGGCCGGCGCCAGCGAGAGACCGACCGCCTGTTTGTGCCCGCCCCAGGCCGAGAGATGGCGAGCGGCGCCGCCGACCAGCGCATGCAAATCGACGCCCGAGGGCGTCCGACCTGAGCCGCGTCCAATCTCCTCTCCCAGGGCCACGAGGATGACCGGCACGCCGAAGCGCTCGACCAGGCGCGCCGCGGCGATGCCGACCACGCCGGGGTGCCAGTTCGTCCCACCGAGAACGATCGCCTCTCGCCGCTGCGAGAGCGCGACGATCGCCCCATCCACGCCCTCCAGAGCTTCCGCCAGAACCGTCTCGTGCAGCCGTCTCCGTTCGAAGTTGTCACGCTCCAAGAGATCGGCCGCGAGTCGCGCTTCGTCCATGTCCTCCGCCAACAACAGGCGCAGCGCCGACTCCGGCCGTCCCAGACGACCGGCGGCGTTGAGCCGCGGCGCGATCTGGAACGCGATATGGGACGACTCCAGCCGCTTGTCGCTCAGCCCCGCCGCCAGGAGCAGCGCCGTGATGCCCGGACGCGGCCGCAGCCGGAGCACCTTCATGCCGTAGTGCGCGAAGATCCGATTCTCCCCGCGCAGAGGGACGACGTCGGCCACGCTCCCGATCGCCACCAGATCCAGATGATTGAAGAGGAAGCGCTGCGCTTCGACATCGCCCAGCCGCGCGGTCACCGCCTGCAGGATCTTGAACGCGACCCCGACCGCGCACAGGTCCCTGAACGGATACCGGTCGCCCTCTCGGTGTGGGTTGACCAGCGCGACGGCGGGAGGCAGCGACGCTTCGGGCCGATGGTGGTCGACCACGACGACATCGATCCCGGCGGCATTGGCCAGTGTGATCGCCTCGTGCGCGGTGGTGCCGCAATCGTTCGCGATCAGGAGCGTCGCTCCGACTTCGGTCGCCGCCGCGATCGCATTCGGCGAGAGGCCGTAGCCGTCGCGCATCCGATTGGGAACGGTGACGTGCACCTTGGCGCCGAGGTGGCGCAGCAGGCGTGTCCAGAGGGTCGCGGCCGTGATCCCATCGACGTCGTAGTCGCCGAACACGAAGATCGTTTCTCGGTCGGCCAACGCGCGCAGCACGCGGTCCACTGCCCGGTCACAATCCGTCAGGAGCAACGGATCGTGCAGGTCGTCGAGACTCGGCTGGAGAAAGCGTTCGACCGTCTGGGCCTCACGGAACCCGCGCCGCCACAACACGGAGAGGATGCTTCCGGGAACAGGCAGCAGACGAGAGAGGTCGAGCCACTCAGGCGGCGACGGCTCTTCCGGGACTATCCAGCGTCGTCGAGGTGGGTCCGACATCAGACCATCCGCTTGACCTTGACCTTCTTGCGCTGCTCGGCCAGGAAGGCTTGGAGGTGTTCGTCGGTGCGCTCCTGCCGCAGTTTCTGGAAAAGCGGCTCGGCCACCTCTTCGAATTGGAAGGCGCCCGCGGGTTGCCGTTCCTCCAACCGGATCAGGTGATAGCCAAACGCCGAGCGAACCGGCGCGGAGACCTCACCGAGGGCCAGGGCGAAGGCGGCGTCTTCGAAGGGCGCCACCATCTGGCCGCGCGCGAAGAATCCGAGGTCTCCCCCGTTCGCCGCGCTGCCGTCTTCCGATGCGGCGATCGCGAGCGAGACGAAGTCCTCGCCGGCGGCGACCCGTCGTGCGAGCGCATCCATCTTGGCGCGCACCGCGGCGTCCTCCTCGGGCGACGCGCCCTGCGCAACCCGCAGCAGAATGTGTCGCGCCCGGATGCGACCGGGCCGCACGAACTCGTCGGGATGCGTCTCGAAATGGCGCCGCGCCTGCTCGGGGCTGACCTGCACCGTGTCGAGATACGCCTTCTGCACGAACATCCGCACCGCGCGATCGGTGCGGTAGGCCTCGATCATGTCCGCCTCGTTGTACCCCTCCTGAGCGAGCGTCTGTTCGTAGACCTCCTTGCTCGGGAAGCGCGCGCGAATCTGTTGGATCTGCGCTTCCACCTCCTCCTGCGCCGGCTCCGTCCCCGCTGCCTGCGCCGCGCGGTAGAGCAAGCGCTGGTCGACGAGGTTGTCCAGCGCCTTGCGCTGCAAGACGCCCTGGGACGCCGTGAGGTCGACGTCGGGGAACCGGCCGCTCTTCCAGGCGCGCAACACCTGGTCGACTTCCGCCAACGTGATCTCCTTGCCGTCCACCGTCGCGACGACCTTGGTCGGCTCTCCGACGATCGGCTCCTCGGAGTTCTTCGATCCGCCATTCCCGCCGCAGGCCGCGAGGCCGAGCAGGACGAGGACCGAGACCGAGCGGAGTGCAGTGGGCATTCTGGTGGACAAGCGAGTGTCTCCTGAGGTTCGAGAGGATGGTCGAGACGGCGACCGAGCGACTCGAATCACGCTCGGGGCCCGGCGAGGCGGCAGTATAGGCTCCACCGTCCTTCGGCCCAAGACCTCGCACCCCACGGGAGCCAGAGAAAACTCGATGACGAAGCGCAGCTCGATCCGGTCCGCCGAACCAGAAACGATGATCGTGACGATCGAGACGCTCGCCTTCGGCGGTGAAGGGATCGCCCGCCGCGCGGACACATCCGACACGTCCGACGCCACGGCCGGCGGCGGCAAGGTCTGTTTCGTCCCGGGCGCCCTGCCGGGAGAGCGCGTCTTGGTGCGGCGCTCGCGGGCGCGAGCACGATACGACCGCATGGAGTTGCTGGAGGTGCTCGAGCCCTCACCCCACCGACGCGCGCCCTTGTGCCCCCACACCGACGTCTGCGGCGGATGCAGTCTGCAGACCCTCGAATACGGAGAGCAGTTGGCCGCCAAGGCCACCCAGGTGCGCGACCTCTTGGGTCGCATCGCGGGCCTGACCGTCCCGGAATCCGCCGCGCCGCTCGCCTCTCCCCGGGTCGTACACTATCGGAACAAGATGGAGTTCACCTTCTCCCCGCGCGCGTGGCATGTGGCCGGCCCCCCCCTCGAGCCCGCGCCGGGACCGGCGCTCGGGCTCCATGTCCCGGGACGTTTCGACGCCGTCTTCGATCTCGAGGCCTGTGTCCTCGCGTCGGAATCCGCGGTCGCGGCCTGCCTGGAGACACAGAACTTCGCCCGCGAACTCGGACTCGAGGCGTATCGCAGCCGCGAAGATACGGGGTTGCTGCGGCACCTGATCCTGCGCGAAGGCGCCAACACCGGTGAGGTCCTCGTCGCCCTCGTCGTCCGGGAGGACGACGAACGTCTGACCGCGCTCGGCCCTCGCCTCGCCGCTCGCATCGACGGTCTGGTCGGGCTGGTCTCGATCGTCAACGATCGCAAGGCCACCGTGGCGCGCGGAGAGCGCGAACGGCTCCTCTGGGGACGCAACTACTTCACCGAACGGTTGGGATCGCTGGAGTTTCGACTCCACGCCCAATCCTTCTTCCAGACCAACACGCTCGGCGCGGAAGAACTGGTCTCGGTCCTGGAGAAACTGTTGGCCGGACGTCGCGGCGGCCGGCTCCTCGACCTCTACTGCGGCGCAGGCGCCCTGGGGCTCCTGCTGGCCGGGCAGTTCGACGAAGTGATCGGCGTCGAGCAGATCGAGAGCGCGGTCCAGGACGCCGAGTCCAACGCGGCCCGCAACGGGATCACGCATGCGAGATTCCTGCGCGCCGATGTCGAGACCTGGCTGCAAGGCGAAGAGGCCGCGGCGCTGCTCCCGTGCGGCGTCATCGTCGACCCGCCGAGGGCGGGGCTGCATCCGAAGGCGCTCCAGGCGCTGCGCCGGTTCCGACCGCCCTGGATCGCCTATGTCTCCTGCAATCCTTCGACGCTCGCGCGCGACGCCGCCGGCCTGGCCGAGGAGGGCTACGTGGCCGAACGACTGCAGATCATCGACCTCTTCCCGCACACCGCCCATGTCGAGTCCGTGCTGCTCTTCTCGCGCGGCTCGACCGGCTGAGACGCGCGAGACCGGATCGGAGCACTCATGTCGCGATCGACAAGGGCCGTTCGATCTCAGCGCAGCACGAGCAGCTTGCGCGTCACTTCCGTGTCCCCGGCGGCCACGCGGTAGTAGTAGACGCCGGACCCAACCGGACGACCGCCTTCGTCGCGTCCATCCCAACTCGCCCGATGCTCGCCCGCGGGGAGCGTGCGATCGAGGAGCGAGCGGACCGAGCGGCCTGCCGCGTCGAAGACGTCGATACGCGCCCGGCTGCCCTGCGGCAATGCGAACGTGATCTCGGTCGAGACTCGCAGCGGGTTCGGGCGGTTCTGAGCCACTGAGAACTTGGCGGGAGCGCCGATGCCGTCTTCGACATCGGTGGTCGCGCACTCGGTGACCCGGACGAGGATGTCGTCGATGGCGCCTTCACAGACCGAGCTGTTGAAGTCGGCGATCTGGAACCGCACCTGCATCTGGCCCGTGAACGCGATCTCGTCGTCGGAGATGAGCGCCTGGTAGTTGGCCCAGACGTTCTTGTCATCGTCGAAGATCTTCACCAGGTCGACCCAATTCGCCCCCCCGTCGTTGGAGATCGAACAACGCAGCGTGTCGTCGATCCCGCCGACGTTGGCGAAGAAGGCCCAGAAGTCGACACGAGCGGCCCCGCTCGACGCGGTCCAGTCCATCACGGGCGACAAGATCGTCGTCGCGCCGTTGTCGACGTCGCCGTTGGGCCAGAATCCGCCGGTCCCGTCGGTGACGAAGCAGAGCGCGCTCGGGTTCGTCGTGTGGTCGTCCTCGGGCTGGATCACCTGCTCGGTGGTGGCGTTGATCTTGCCGACGGGATCGACCCGCTGCCAGACACCGGCGGTCGCAGCGTCGCCCGGGGCGCCGACCGTCCACCCGGATGCGACCTCGAACGCGTCTTGCAAGGCGATGGTCGACGGTCCCGTCATGAACTCGTGCACGAACTTGATCGGCGCCTGCCCGGGCTCCGTTCCCACCACCCCGGTCGTCGTCTCGGCCGTCAGGTAGTAGCTCACGAGCGATCCGCACTCCTGCGCCGGGATCGCGCCGCTGTACTCGTTCGGATTTCCGGTCGCGGTCAGCACCGCCTCGGTGAAGGTCTCGCCTCCGTCCACGCTCCAGTGGATCCGGGCGGAGGTCGGATCGACCGCGCCTGCGTTCACGGCGGTGATCAACGTCGTGACCACGTACGGCAGCGCGACGCTCGACTGATCGGCGAGCTCCGTGTGGGTGAACTCGATGTACTTGGTGATCGCCGGACAGGGCAGATTGTGCGCCTCGAAGGCCGCGCACAGGTCGAACCAGTTCGGCGTCCCGTCGCCCAGATCCGCGTTGTCGTCGTCGTTCATGAGGAGACGCGTGAGAAAGTTGGGGTGCGAGTACTGCTTGTTCTTCACCGTCGCGCGGAAGAGCTGGTCATGCCTGACCACGCCGCTCCCGCTGCCCAGCGTATTGACGAGATTGACGCGGCTCTTCCACATGGCGCCCATGAGCGGTTCGCCCAGGCAGTGCACGCTCGTGCCGCACTCCGCGGCGGGGTACTGGCGCGTGTTCGTCCCGGTGCGGATGAAACCGTTGCCGTTGTTGAAGCCGGGGCCGACGATCGGATCGTCCGCGATGGTCATGGCGCAGACGTCGCTGAACGCCTCGTTCATGCCCGAGCTGCTCGGCGGAGCTCCGGGCGAGTAGGTGAACTGGGTGACGCCGTGGTGGAACTCATGCGAGATCACGCTCGCGATCTGTCCGGTGTTCGAGCAACCGCCCCCTTCCTTGTAGAAGTTGATGCTCGATCCGTTCCAGAAGGCGTTGCAGGTTCCCGCGGTGCTGTTCACGTTGGCGGACATCACGTAGTCCGCGCCGGTGAAGCCCGGATCGAGACTCTTGACCCAGTCGTGCGCGACGTTGTGATGGTAGTAGGTGCTCCGCTCCGCCGGATGCGAGTTGGCGTCGGTCCAGGCGATGTCCAGCGGGACTCCGGGCGTTCCCGGGGCCGAGAAGGTCGCGCCCGGGCCGTCCTGGTTGGCCGTGTCGGACCAACGTCCGCGCAGCTCCGAGGTGACCTGATAGTTCTGATTCAGCGGCACCGAGAGGTTCACGAAACCGTTCACGTCGGTGAAGAAATCGGTGCTGTTGGCGCGAACCCGCTCGTGCGGGCTGAGCACCTCGACGTAGGGATCCTGCGCCCGCGACATCTGCACATCCGCGGTGGCGGTGACCGGAATGTCGAAGTGAGCCACCATGTTCTCGCGCGACAGGATCGTCCCGTCGATCGCATCGACGTAGCTCCACCAGGCGCCCAGCGGAGATTCCGTCCGGCTCTTCACCTCGTAAGCCAAGAAGCTCTCCACCACACCCTGGTCGATCAACGGCCGCACCACGAGGCGCGCGGGACCTTCGTGGAAGTCGCTGCGGTCGTCGAAGGGGATTCCCACCATCGCGGCCGCCTGCGCCGCCGCGGGCGACAAGATCGCGGTGGTCGGGACATTCACATCCGGATAGAACTCCGAGCCGAGGAGGACGATCTTGCCGCCGGCCAGGTAGACCTCGACGCGGCCGCCGATCACTTCGAGCCCTTCGTAGTACTGCTGCAAGATGACCTGCCGACGATCCCCGTCGACCAGCACCTCGGCGACCCGGAGCCGAGACGGATCGCAAGCCAGGAGCCGTGCATTCTCGCGGACGAACGCCAGCGCCGCGTCGCCCACCTCGGCGTCCGAGGCGCCAAGAGAGACCAGGGAGATGCCGGGGCCCACGAGGGCGGACGGTGTCCGGAGGTCGGGCCGGTAGGAAGCGACGAACCACCGAGCTCCCTCACCGGACTGGAAACTCTCCAGCTCTGGAAGCAGCGCGCGGGCCTCGGCGGCCGACGGCTGGATCTGGATCGGCATCGACATCGCGGCCGGGAGTGGGATGTCGTACGACTCCAGCTCAGGAACCGACTGGATCGCCGAACCGGAGCACGGTAATCCGAGCCCGATGAACAGCCCCAGACCCAACTTCCAGGCAAACTTCATGATGAGATCCTCGCTGGCGGACGGTTTCTCCGATTCTGGCGGGCCGTGCGCCCTCCGGAAGGTCGGATGTGGCGCAAAGAATACGTGGATATCGGAATCGGGGTCAATGAACCGAACTTCGCAGAACTCTGCCGGAGAGGCGATTGGGCACGTTCCTTGACGCTCTTCGGGCCCCTCCCTAGCATCGGCCCGACCCTAGCTCCGTCCACCAGGCCCGAACCCTCCGGAAGGACCGTTCCCTACCGTGTCCCACCCTCTCCTCGAACGGCTCGCGGACTCGGTCGTACTGTGTGACGGCGCGATGGGAACGATGCTCTACGCGCGGGGCGTCTACATCAATCGTTGCTTCGACGAGCTCAACCTCAGCTCCCGTTCGATGGTGGAGGAGATCCACCGGGCCTACCTCGCGGCGGGCGCGGAGATCATCGAGACGAACACGTTCGGCGCCAACCGGCTGAAACTGCGCGCCCATGGACTGGAGCACCGGGTCGCCGACATCAACCGCGCGGGAGTCGAAGCGGCGCGACACGCGTTGACCGAAACCCGGCGCGAGGGATGGGTCGCCGGCGCGATCGGGCCGCTCGGAAATCCGCGTCAGACCCTGGAGCGACTCGACCCCACCACGATCCGAGAGGTGTACCGCGAGCAGATGTCCGCGCTGCTCGACGCCGGGGTCGATCTGCTCATCCTGGAGACGATCAGTCGGCGGGATGAGATGGAGGCCGCGATCCGCGTCGCTCGCGGGCTCACGGACCTCCCGATCGTCGCGCAGATGACGTTCACCGAGGACAGTCTCACCGTGAACGGGGACCAACCGGGGGACCTCGCTCTGTGGATGCGGTCGCTCGGAGCGGACGTCGTCGGCTGCAACTGCTCGGTCGGCCCCAAGCCGATGCTGGAGTGCCTGGAGCAGATGGCGGCGCGCGGGGACATGCTGCTCGCGGCTCAACCGAACGCCGGCGCCCCGCAGTATGTGGAGGGACGTTTCCTCTACGTTTCGAGCCCGGAGTACTTGGCGACGTACGCGCGACGGTTCATTCGCGGGGCCGGCGTCCGACTGGTGGGCGGCTGCTGCGGAACGACGCCCGATCACATCCGCGCCATGCGCGCCGCGATCCGGGCCTTGCAGCCGACCCGAACGCAGGTCTCCGTCCAACCGAACGCGAGTTCGCCGCCGGCGGCGGCGGTCGAACCGATCCCGTTGGCGCAACGCAGTCGCTTCGCCGCGCGGCTCGCCGCGGGACAGTTCGTCACGAGCGTCGAAGTCTCTCCGCCGAAGGGAACCGACTACTCCCGCATCCTCGCCGCCGCGAGAAAGCTCCACCTGGCGGGCGTCGACGCGATCAACATCCCTGACGGACCGCGGGCGAGCGCGCGGATGAGCCCGCAGGCGTTGGGGCTGATCGTGCAGCGAGAAGTGGGGATCGAGGTGTTGCTCCACTACTGCTGTCGCGACCGCAATCTGCTCGGCATGCAGTCGGATCTGCTCGGCGCCTATGCCCTCGGCTTGCGCAATCTCATCATCATCACCGGCGACCCGCCCAAACTCGGCGACTACCCCGACGCGACGGCCGTTTTCGATGTCGACTCGATCGGGCTCACTCGCATCGTGCAGCGACTCAACCACGGGCAGGATCTGGCGACGAATCCGCTCGGTCCGCCGACCTCGTTCCATATCGGAGTCGGGGCCAACCCGGCTGCGCTCGATCCCGAGGAGGAGCTTCGCCGGTTCCGCGAGAAGGTCGAAGCGGGCGCGGAATATGTGCTGACCCAGCCGGTCTTCGATCCGGAGCGTCTCGAAGATTTCTTGGAGCGCACCGCGGATCTCGAGATCCCGATCGTCGTCGGGATCCTCCCTCTGACCAGTCATCGCAACGCCGAGTTCTATCACAACGAAGTCCCGGGCATGAGCATCCCCGAGTCGGTGCGAGAGCGGCTGCGCGCAGCCGGCGATCACGAAGAGTCTCGGGCCATCGGACTGGCCATCGCGCGTGAGTCGCTGGAGCGCGCGCGTCTCTCGCCCAGGATTCGAGGGGCCTACGTCATGCCGCCGTTCGGTCGGGTCGATCTCGCGCTCGATGTCCTGTCCGATGTCCTCGCTCCGCCGCCGCGCAACCAGGCGCGATTCGATCAGTAGTCTCGCGCGAGGGAGTCCGTTTCGGCGCGCTCCATCCAGATGAAGTCCAACATCGAACGAGCCTCCACCAGATTGGCGGAGTCCGACCCGGCGTCGAGGAAGCGGAGCATCACTTCTTCGGCGTCGTACGATCGCTCGTGGTCGAGGAACAGCCAACTCAGTTCGAAGTAGGTCGGCTCGTACGAAGGCCGCAGTCGGAGCACCCGCTGGAAGTGATCGACCGCGTCCGGCCAGCGCTCGCCCCCCGAGAGCAACAGGGCCAGGTTGTAGTGCGCTTCGGGATTGTCCGGCGTTCGCTCCAACGCGGCCCGATAGGCGGATTCCGCCCGCGCGCGGCGCCCGGATCGATGCGCGCTCAACCCGAGCTGGAAGTGGTCCTCGCCCGCCGCGTCCGGTCGCGCGCTGATTCGGTCCCAGAACTCGAAGGCCAGATCGGGGCGTCCACGCTCCTTCCACTGCTGCGCCGCCTCGCGCAGGAACTGGAGCGAGTCGGGTCGCGCCTCCAGGGCGCGCAATTCCATCAAGAGCGCTTCCCACGGGCGATCGTCCTGCCGCAGGAGAAGCGACAGATCGTGCAGCGCCTCGGCCGGCGGATCGGCCCGGCGAGCCAGCATCTCCAGCGCGCGCGTCGCTCGCAGCGGGAGGTTCGATGCGAGCAGCACACGCGCGTGGAGGTACGCCGCGCGGATCGAATCGGCGCCGGGGGGCGCCGTGCGCAAGCCATGCTCGAGATGAAAGCGCGCCGCCGGTAGATTGCTGTTCCGCCAGGCGGCTTCCCCGAGCAGCAAGTGCGGAGCGAACGCGCTCGGATTCCGGATCAGCGCAACGCGCGCGTCTTCCAGGCGCAACAACTCCGCGTCGACCTCAGCGGCGCGAGCCATGGGGAGAGACAGCGCGAGGATCATGAAGCCCGAGAAGAACACCGCTGCGTTCGACCGAGGGCCAGGGCGAGCGTCGAGACGATCCGACCGGTGAGACATCGGCCTCAGACTAACAGCCCGCTCGGCCCCCGCCCACCGGCCCGGCGCCGGTCGAATTGACACTCCCATGAAGGCTCGCCATCATCCCGCGATGCACGAAGCCGATCCGAAGCTCTCGCCCCGACGTCAGGCGCGCCAACTGTTCCGTGAGGCGTATCGCGCGCAGATGAGCGGCGACCTCGCGGACGCCCTGAGGCTCTACCAAGCCTCTATCGACGTCTGCCCTACCGCCGAGGCGTACACCTTTCTCGGCTGGACTCACTCGTTCCGTCACGACTACGTCGAGGCGCTGCGCTGCTGCCACGTCGCCATCGAGGTCGACCCGACCTTCGGAAACCCCTACAACGACATCGGCGCCTATCTGATCGAACTCGGGGCGTGGGACGAAGCGGAGCCCTGGCTGCGCGCCGCGACGCGCGCCCCGCGGTACAGCTCGTATCACTTCCCCCTCTACAACCTCGGTCGCCTCTACGAGCGACGCTTCGACTTCGCCCTGGCCGAGCGTCACTACGCCCTCGCGCTCCGGGTCTCGCCCAAGTACGGCTTGGCGCGGCGGGCCGTCCAACGGCTCCGCGCCCGGGCGAACTGACCCACCCAACGCCCCCAGAACCGTCGACACCGCCCAAGTCGGCTGGTCCTCCGTCCGGCGCCGTCCGGTCATCCGGGTTGACGGCGGCTTTTCGGGATGGTTAGCCTCATTCGACTCATCTAGAACCGTCGCTTGCCAGCGTCGGCCGATTTCCCAGAGACATCTTCGAGCAGGGAGTTCTTCATGCGGATGACCCTTCGTGACGGCGCGCTCTTCGCGGCCTTCGCGTGCCTCGTCGCGCTGCCCTCGACCAGCCGTGCGATTCAGTTGGAATGCGTCGGCAATTACAAGAGCGTGGCGGTCGGCGAGGTCGGAGAGTTCTTCTCGACGATCCGAGGCGTCGGGCCGGGTGTCGACTCGATCGACGTCAGCATCGAGTACTTCGTCCCCGAGACATGGTTCGCGCAGTTCTGCCAGGTGTCGACCGGAATCTGCTACTTCGGCGACGCGCGGATCGCGGTGCCGACGGTCGGGCCGCCCGACACCTTGCGCATCGACCTCTTCACCGATTTCTTCGAACCCGGGATGGGCTGGGTCCGGATCACCGCCGCCGACGCGAACGATCCGACGGATCGCGCCGTCTGCTCCTACACCGTCTTCAGCGGACAGCCGGTGCAGATCCCGAACCTCGCGCTCACCTGCGGCGACAACACGGTGCAGGCGGCGCCCGGGGCCGTCGTCGAGTTCTTCACTCCGCTGAAGAACCTCAGCGCGACCGACGATAATCCGTACGTGATCCTCGAGACCGACATGCCGGTCACCTGGTTTGGACAGTTCTGTCAGACCTCGACCGGCATCTGCTACTTCGACGACACGGAGATCGATGTCACGCCGAGCCAGCAGGACACCCTCCGCGTCGACTTCTTCACCGGTGCGGGGAACGCCGACGGCTTGATCGCGCTGGAAGTGCACTCCGGCCGCAATCCGAGTTTCTACGACCTCTGCCTCTACCGAGTGTTCACGGGACCGCACTCGGCCGACGCACCCGAGTTGACTCCGCGCAGCGACGTCCACGCGTGGAGCCAGCCCAATCCGTTCGGCGAGGTCACCGACATCCGATTCGCCGTGCCCGCGGCAGGCAGGGTCGAATTGCAGATCTACGGCGCCGACGGCCGCCTCGTTCGCGCGTTCGAGCCGGTCGAAGTCTCCCCTGGCGCTCACGGATTCGAGTGGGACGGCCGCGACGCGCACGGCCAACGCGTAGCCGCAGGCGCCTACTTCTACCGGTTGAGCCACTCCGCGGGCAGCGCCAAGGGTGTCGTCGTCCGACTGCACTGATCAGACCTGCACCGATCAGACCTGCGCTGGTCAGACCTGCGCTGGTCAGAATCGATAGCTCGGAATTCGAGCAGGAAGGCCGCCGGGGACGCACTCCTCGGCGGCCTTCTCGCGATCAGGAGTTCGAGCCGTTCGTCCGGCCGAGCAAACCGCCGACGATGCTCCGCGCCACGTGGCCGGCGACCTGCGGGTTCTCTCGCATGCGACGCAACGAGTACGCGTACCAGTTCTCGCCGAACGGCACGTAGACGCGCAGTCGCTCCCCCGAGTCGACCAACGACCTGCGCAGCGCGGGTCGCACGCCGAGCAACATCTGGAACTCATACGCCGCTCGTTCGAGTCCGCGCGCCGCGATTCTCTCACGCGCTCGTGCGATCAACTCGTCATCGTGCGTGGCCAGAGCGACGTAGCAGCCGCCATCCCACAAGGCTTCGAGGCTCGCGAGGTAGCTCCGACGCACCTCGTCGCGGTCGCGGTAGGCGATCGTCGGCGGCTCGACGTAGATGCCCTTGCAGAGACGCACGTTGGCGCCCTCCCTCGCGAGCGCGCGAGCGTCCTCGAGCGTTCGGCGCAACATCGCCTGCAGGACGACGCCCACATTGTCCAGACCGTCCCGCCGAAGTCCTCGATACAACTCGAGCGTAGCGTCGGTGCAACTCGAGTCTTCCATGTCGATGCGCACGAAACAGCCCAACTCGCGCGCGCGTCGGACCAACGTGTCGAGGCTCTCGCGACACGCGTCGCGGTCCACGGTCAGACCGAGTTGGGTCAACTTGATGGAGATGTTCGCCGCCACGCCGGTCCGGTGGATCTCTCCCAGGAGCCCCAGATAAGCATCCCGGGCGCGATCGGCGGCGTCCAAGCGTGTGATGTGCTCCCCCAACAGATCGAGGGTGGCCATCATGCGTTCGCGCTCCAACTGACGGACCAGTTCGATCGCATCCTCCAAGCGGACGCCTGCGATGTACGGCCGACTGAGCCGACGCATGAGCGGTCGCGGCATGAGGGGCATCATCGCGACGACCGCGGAATCGAACCAACTCATCGATCGAGCTCCTCTCGACTCGGTTCGGCCTTCGGCGCCGACTCTCGGCGGCGCAAGAACGTGAACGCCGCGCCGTTGCGTCGTCCGTTGACGAGTGCGTACTCGTCGGGCGAGATCCGATCGAGCAGGTCGGCGAGCGCCGCCATCCGTGCGGTCTTGGCGCGAGCCTCTCGCCAGTCCCTCATCTCGAACGGGCCAAGATAGATGTAGTCCGGCCGACGAGCCAGGACGTACTCGGAGTCGAACTTCTCGTGATCGGCGCGCCCGCCCCCGAGCGGCATGTCCCGGCGCGCGATGGCGCGATCGTTGAGTCCGTACAGATCGATCGAGACGAGATCCGAGGCGTACGGCAACGCGCCCGCGACCGGTGTCGCCACGACGTCCCCGGGTCGCGCGTTCTCACGGAGCCAGAGGCCCGCCTGCATCCAGCGTTCGGTGATCGCGCGGCCGAAGTAGACGGCGCTCGTCCGCGCCAGGTCGCGGTGGCGAAACGAGAGCTGGAGTGTGACGATCGCGAGCAGCGCGATCGCCGTCACCCGCGGCAGTCGTGTCGTCAGGGGCATCCCCTGCGCAATCACGAGAGCCGCAGCGGTGACGATCGGAAGGCAGAACCTCGCTTCGTCGAAGTGGTCGCCGCCGGTGAACAGGATCGTCGCCACTTGCGCGCCCATCCAGAGCAGAGCGAGGCCCCCGAGTCGCGAGCGACGGCCCCGGACCGCGCAGATGGCGGCGAAGCCCACCACCGGCAAGAGCGGCGGTAGGTGGTTCCCGAGGTAGCGAAGGCCTCTCGCCCAGAGCGCCGGGCCCGATCCGTCTACTTTGACGTAGTAGGTGTTGGGCAGGAGGTCTCCGTAGTAGGCGAGCCGGAAAGCGAGCAACGGAACGAGCGCGAGCGCCAACCCACCCGCATACGCGACGCCGGAACTCGTCCGAGAGCCGCGCTCAGCCGCGCAACCGACCCAGACGCCGACGACCCCGGCGAGGAGAACGGCTTCCGGACGGATCCAGACGCTGAGGCCGGCGAGCGCGCCGAGGGCGACCAGCCGCCGCGCCGACGATGTCGCGCCGCGCTTGGCGGCGACCGCGAGCAAGAGGATCGAACCCGCCAACGAGGCGGTGGTCTCCATCCCGGAAAACCCCCAGAACGCGAACGGCAGATACGCCGCGAGCGCCACCGCAACCAAGGAGAGTGGCGCGCATGCCCAGGCGAGAGCCCCGAGGGCGACCACGGCGCCGGCCGCACTCGCCCCGCGTGCGAGCGTGTCCAGTTCGACCCCGGTCACTCGATGCAGGAACCCCATGGCGAGAACCCAGAGGAAACTGGAGCTCCCTTCGACCCGCTCTCCCGGATTCCAGACCGGCCCGATTCCCTCCGAGAGATGCCGTGCGTAGCGCAGCGTGATGTAGGCGTCGTCGATCACCCCATAGTGAAGGGAGACTCCGAGGACGAGGAAGAGAGTCGACGCGGCTGCCGCCGCCCGCCGCCAGCCGGCCGCCGCCGCGAAGACGGCAGCGATCGTCAGCAGAGACGCCTTCAGCAGGCTCCCACCCAACCAGCGCTGCTCTTCGGCGGCCGAGCGAAACGGTTGCTCGAAGAGCGATCCCGGCAGGAGCGCGACGACGAGACAGACCGCGATGGGCGCCAACGTCGAGAACTCGCGTTTCGGTCGGTTCACGTCGACGGTCCCGCAGGTGATCGACCCGGCGTCCGACATCCGTTCGTCGCGGACGGGATAGGCGGCAGGATAGAAGTCGAGCGCCTTCCCGACAACGGCGACCGCCGCACCGCGCGCGACCGAGCGGTCGACGAGGATGACCGCGGCCCCCTGCTTCTCCTAGCATCCGCGCCGGGTGAGCGAGCGCCGGGATCCACCCCGCGCGAAGAACGATGGAACGTCACGCTTCCCACCGTCGAGAGGAGCTGCATCGCATGTCCTGGATTTCTGGGACCTGGCGCCCGACTGCCGTGAGCATCTGGTTCGGCGTCATCAGCACCCCCACATTCGTCGCCGCCGCCGTTCCCTCGCATCTCCCGACCGCGCCGCCTCCCCTGGCCGTGTCTCGGAGCTTGGCGCCGACGTCGGGCGCGCTCCCGGAGGTCTGGCGCGCGCCGGAAGCGACTGTCCGAACCCTCTTCTCGCAGCATGCCGATTGGATAGCGGTTCCGCTCGAGTCGCTCGAGCTCGTCGCCGTGCGGCCGACGCCGCGACTGCTCCACGTGGATTTCCGACAGACCTGGGAGGGACTCCCGATCCTCGGCTCCAGGATCGATCTGCGATTCGATCGGGAGGGACGGTTGGTCCATCTCCGGCGCTCGGCCGCAACGACGATCACTCCGCACTCGAGTCGATCGTCGCTCGCGCGCACGTCGGTCGATGCGGCCCGCGTTTCCGCGCAGTACGCGCTCTCGCCTGACGCCGGCGGCGTGGAGTGGCGCGAGGCAGAGGAGGCCTGGTGGCCCATCCGCGCGACCAACCTTTCGCTCGCCGATGCGGTCTCGCTCCTGCCCGCGTGGCGGGTCGCCTGGACCACCGACAACCCGCCGGGATGGTGGGAGGCGGTCGTCGATGCAGAGACAGGTGAGATCCTGCAGGCGACAGATCGGCTCGTCTTCGAGAGTCTGCGCGGGTCGGTCGAAGCCGACATCGAGCCGACCACCGCCGGCGACACTCCGATCCGCGTTCCGCTCCCCCACGTCGCCGTCAGCGCGACTGCGAATCACACCTCGATCGCCGACACAACCGCGAGCGATGGGACCTTCGAGATCGAGTGGCCGGCGGCGCAGCGAGTGCAGCGCCGCGCCGAGTTGCGGGGCCGAGCGATCTGGATCCGGGACGTCGCGGATCGGCTCCGCACTCCCGCCGACACCTTGACCGTCGCAGTTCCGGCCGACGCCGACGTGATCTGGAGTTCGGGAAACTCGACCTCGAGCCAGCGTTCCGCCTACTACCATGCCACACGGGCCTACGACGTAATCCGCGGCATGGACGACAGCCCGGCGCTGGGCGAACTTGATCGAGGGATCGAGCTTCGTGTCGACGACCCGAGCGGTTCGTGCAATGCGTACTGGCGAGGGGACTACTTCAACTTCTTCGGCTCGGGAGGCGGCTGCGCGGCGCTCGCGCGAATCGCCGACGTCGTCTATCACGAGTACGCGCACGCAGTCACACAGTTCTGTTACGCGCCGTTCGGCGTCCCGACCGAACTGGGTGAGGCATTCAGCGACTATTTCGCCGCGTCACTCACGGAACAGCCGCGCATCGGCGTCGGGTATCGCGGCCGCGACACGTTTCTCCGTGAGATCGAGAGCGATCGCGTCTGGCCCCAGGACCGCAGCCCCGACCCGCATCTCGAGGGGCTCATCCTCGCCGGCGCGCTCTGGGATCTGAGGACCGCCATCGGCGCCGCCGCCGACACGCTCTTCCACTTCGCCAGGTACGGCGCCGCGCGCACCATGGATGATTTCCTCGTCGACCTGCTCTTGGTCGACGACACCGACGGCGACCTTCGCAACGGATCCCCCCACTTCGGGGCGATCGTGGACGCCTTCAGCGCGCACGGAATCGGCGACTACTCGGTCCGGCTCTCCGCCGCGCCGCTCCCGGACCTCGAAGCCCCGGATCCCCAGATCGAGGCGACGGTGGCCATCGACGCGTTGCTGGGATTGGCGCCCGATTCGCTCTCTCTGTTCGTCTCGACGGGCGGACCGTTCGAACGAAAGCCGCTCGCCCCCGGGGATCGGCCGGGTGACTACGTCGCCCGCTTCGACGCCCCTCCGCCTTCTACCGTCGTGCGCTACTACTGGTCCGCCGCCGACACCGCGGGACATCGGACGACCTTGCCCGCCGGCGCGCCTCGAGAGACCTTCATGTTCTTCGTGGGCGCTGACGAAATCCCGCCCACCATCACGCATGAACGTTGGGAGCATGTGACTGAAGCGGAGACCTCGCTGCGATTGCGCGCCCGCGCGATCGACAACTCCGGGGGCATCGACACCGTCTTCGCTCGGGTCACCGTCTCGAGCCGAGAGTTCGAGACCGCTCTCTTGCGGCGCGACGTCGCCGATACACTTTGGGAAGGGTCCGCGGACGTCGGGCCGATCACGGTGGGAGATCAGGTCTCCTACCAGCTCGTCGCCGTCGACCGCGCACGTTCGCCCAACGTCGCACTCCTGCCCGTCGACGGCCCTTTCGAAGCTCCGGTCCGACGCGGACGGACGCTCGACTTCGAGGCCGACGCGGGCCCGCTCGAGCCATTCGGAGATTGGGAGTGGGGAGCGCTCTCTCCGCCCGATCGAGCCTGGAGCGGGGAGCGGATCTGGGCGACCAAACTCGCCGGCGCCTACTCCGATGACACGAAGTCGACCCTCCAGTGGGGACCCCTCGACCTCCGCTCTTGGGATCGCGGACGTCTCGAGCTGCACCACGCGTTCGCCTTCGAGGAGCGGTACGACGGCGGTCGCGTCGAGGTGTCCAGTGACAACGGCGAAACCTGGCGGCCGCTGGCGCCCGAGGACGGCTATCCATTCCAGAACGTGGAGTCGTTCGATGGCCCCGGATTCAGCGGGGCCAGCCGAGCGTGGTCGCGCGCGCGCTTTCCCCTCGACGCTCACCTCGGTCAGGTCATCTATCTACGTTTGATCGCCGCCTCCGATCAGTTCGTCACCGATCGCGGGTGGTGGATCGACGATCTCCGCATGGTCGGCGCGCAAAGCCTCGCGCCCCCGCTCTCCTTCCGCGCCGAGAGCGGACTGGACGCGCGAGTCCACCTCGCGTGGCAACACCCCCCTGGAATCGACCGCGACTCGCCGAGATTCGTCGGCTATCGGGTGTCACGCCGCATCCTCGATTCGTCGCTCCCGTTCGCGCCCACACACGACGGCCGCCTCCGCGAGAACCGATGGACTGACTCAGCGGTCGCGAACGGCGTGACCTACGAGTATCAGCTCGAGGTCGACTACGACGAAGGGGTCGGTCCGCCGCGGCGAGCCAGCGCGACACCGTATGCCGCCGCCATCGTGGTCGACGTCGAACGGATCGAGTTCGAACTCCGCGGCGCGGCCGAGAGCGACACCACCTTCTTCATCCGCAACCTCACGCCTGGTCAACTCCGTTTCAATGCCTTCCTGGCGGACAGCGGAGCTGAACTGGGGGATGTGCGTTGGCTGGCGCGCCTGTCGAACGAAGCGCCTTCCGCCCAGCGATGGAACGACGCGGTCGATTCTGCGAGCCCAGCCGATCTCGCGTCGTTGCACCTTCGTCGCGTCAACGATCCTGAACAGGGGGTGGTGCTCGAATTCGTGCTCCGCGGACAGCGCAATTGGTCTCGGCCGATGAGCGACTGGGGGGGAGTGATCTTCCTGGACACCGATCTCAACCTCGCCACGGGTCGCACCTCGGCCAGCTTCGGGTGGAACGAGACGAGGAACCTCGGGTGGGAGCACGCGCTCGTCTTCGGGAAACTCGCCCGACTCGTGCACCCGAACGCGCCGGCCGTCCTCATCACCAGCGAGGGAGCGACTCGAGCCGAGCCGCTCCCGAAGGTCGAACTTCCGAGCGAAGCCGACTCCGTCTTGCTCTCGGTCCCGTGGGATTGGCTCGGGCGACCCGACGGCGCTCACGTCGCGGTCTTCTTCGCCGCCGACGTCGACTCACTGCCGTTCGATCACGCGCCGAACCTGC
Organism: uncultured bacterium; assembly: GCA_964631125.1. GTDB lineage: Bacteria > Eisenbacteria > RBG-16-71-46 > CAIMUX01 > CAIMUX01 > CAZVYN01. The sequence continues at coordinate 81,005 of CAZVYN010000007.1, forward strand.
CCGACGCGCCGTGGCTCCAACGCGAACCGCGGAGCGGCCGTTCCCTGCCCGAACATCCCCAGCCGTTCTCGCTCGTTTTCGACGCTCGACCCGTCGGCAACGGAGATCACTTCGCCACGCTCTTCCTGGTCTCCAACGATCCGGTTCGGCCGCTCCTGGAGATCCCGATTTCGCTCCGGGTCACGGGCTACGTTTCCGACCAACTGGAGTCACTCGCGTTCACGAGCGATCCGGAAGCCCTCCGCGCGCGCTTCCGCCCCCCCGGCGCCCTCCTCCCTCGGTTCGCCCGAGCGGAACGTTCGAGCAACGCAGGCGCCACGTGGCAGACAGCGGGAGCGGATACCCTCTTCCCCGATCCCAACGGCAACTTCGAGATGATCGATCTCGAGGCGGAGCCGGGTGTCCGTTACCAGTTTCGCTTTCGTGTGCTCTTCGCGGCGCAACCCACGCGGATCTATGGCCCGTTCCCGTACGAGTACGATCCGGAATTGCCGGCTGCGTGGCGGTTCTCGGCATCGCCGAACCCGTTCGCTGGGTCGACCCGGATGCGGCTCGACGCCCCTCGCCGAGTCAGAGCATCCATCTCCATCTTCGACGCGTCAGGCCGCGCGGTCCGCGCGCTCTTCGATGGGGAGGCGCGACCAGGCGTGCGGTGGTTCGAATGGGACGGCGTGAACGATGCCGGCCGAAGTGTTCCGACCGGCGTCTACTGGGCTCGGTTGGCGACGCCGGAGCGAACGATCATCGCGCGGCTGGTCCGCCTGAGATGAGAG
>CAZVYN010000008.1:0-81008 GCA_964631125.1 uncultured bacterium
CCCTCCGCCGACACCCTCGCCATCACCACCGTCCTCTGGATCCCTCCCGCCGGCCAAGCCGGCCGCGGCCCCGTCCTCACCGACGCGGTCGAACTGAGTCGCGTGCGCGGGACCTGGCGGACGCCGCGAGAAGGCGAGACTATTACTCCGCCCGCGGCTGCTCGTGGATTCCCCGCGCCGGTCGTCCCATTGGATCCGCCGTCACCCCCGTCGCCTCCAGCCCCACTCACCTGGACGCGCGTCGACGTCGACTCATCCGGAGTGATCCCGGTCGGAAACGGCTATGCCGTCGCGACGGTGACCGTTCCCGAAGAAGGCAGTTGGATGCTCGAAGCGAGCGGGCACCGTCACGTTTATGTGAACGGCGAGCCGCGCGTCGGCGACTTCTACGGATACAGCAGCACGAAGCTGCCGGTCTTGCTGCGCTACGGAGAGAACGAGCTGCTGTTTCGAATCGCGCGCGGCCCGCTCGACGCGCGGCTGGTGCGTCCCCGCGCCGAGATCTCTTTCTCCGTGGAGGATCTGACTCTGCCCGATGTGATCCGCGGCGAGAGCGCGCCGCTCTGGATCGGCGTTCCCGTCGTCAACGCCACCGAGGAGACGCGGCAGGATCTCATCCTCGATGCGACGACGCCGGGCGCGCCTAGCCGGACGACGCCGCTGCCGACTCTCTCCGCGCTCTCGATGCGCAAGATGCCGATCCTGATCACCGCGCCGCCGAGTCCCCTCGGCGACACGCTCGAGGTGCGGCTTCGTCTTCGCACCAAGGCCGGCGCGGAGCTGAGCGCGATCGCCGTGCGCCTCGCGCTGCGAGATCCCGATGACAAGCACAAGCGCAGCTTCCTGAGCGAGATCGACGGCAGCGTGCAGTACTACGCGATGACGCCGCCGCCCTCAACATCGGGAACATCGTCAGCTACAACTGCGGCGCCTGCGCTCTTCCTCTCGTTGCACGGCGCGAGCGTGCAGGCCACGAATCAGGCCTACACCTACAAGCCAAAGGACTGGGGCTTCATCGTCGCGCCGACCAATCGGCGTCCCTACGGCTTCGACTGGGAAGACTGGGGAAGGCTCGACGCGCTCGAAGTGCTCGCGAATTCGACGGGACTCATCGAGCCCGACCCCTCGCGCATCTATCTGACGGGACATTCGATGGGGGGCCACGGCGTATGGAGCCTCGGCGCGCTCTTCCCAGGGAAGTGGGCGGCGATCGCGCCGAGCGCCGGCTGGCCCGACTTCTGGTCGTACTCCGGCGCGATGGAGTGGGAGAACCCGACGCCCGTCGAGTCGATGTTCGGTCGCGCCGCGCACACGAGTCGCACACAACTCCTCGCGGCGAACTACGCGCAGACCGGGATCTATGTGCTCCACGGCGACGTCGACGACAACGTGCCGGTAGAGCAAGCCCGCGCGATGCGCGAACTACTGCAGCCGACGCACCCAAACTTCGCTTATCACGAGCAGCCCGGGGCCGGGCATTGGTGGGGGGACGAGTGCATGGACTGGCCCCCGCTCTTCGCCTTCCTGCGCGCGAACCAGATCTCCGAGCCGGTGCAGCCGGCCTCGCTCGAGTTCGTCACCGTGAATCCCGCCGTGAGTTCGGCTTGCCGGTGGATGAACATCGAGCAGCAGGAGCGATCGCTCGAACTCTCCCGCGTGACCGCGCGGCCCGAAGGATCCGACGTTCATGTGACGACCGAGAATATCCGTGTGCTCTCGGTCGACCTCCGCACGTTCGAGCAGAAGAAGGTGCGGATGATCCTCGACGCTGACACGCTGCGGTATCCGGTGAGTGAGGACAGAACCTGGTTTCGTCTGAAGAAGCGCGCGGACGGCCACTGGACACGCCACGAGTCTCGAGAGCCGAACGAGAAGAACCCTGAGCGCGCCGGGCCGTTCAAAGAGGCCTTTCGAAATCGCTTTGCCCTGGTCTACGGAACGCGCGGAACTCCCGAGGAGAACGCTTGGGCGTCCGCCAAGGCGCGCTACGACGCCGAGCAGTTCTGGTATCGCGGCAATGGATCGGTCGAGGTGATCGCCGACCGCGACTTCGACCGCGACTTCGGCCGCGACGCGAGCGGCGGCAACGTCATCCTCTATGGGCATGCCGATATGAACAGCGCCTGGGGACTGCTCCACGACGGCCTGGCCATCGAGGTCGAGCGCGGACGAGTCCGCGTCGGCGATCGCACTCTGAGTGGCGACGACCTCGCGTGTCTCTTCATCCAACCTCGCCGTGACGTCGGCCGCGTTCGAACGATGAACCGCGGAGGCGACTGGAACTGCGTCGCCGCGGTGGCCGGAACCGGCATCGTCGGGCTGAGGCTCACGGATCAACTGCCCTACTTCGTCTCCGGCGTCGCCTATCCCGACTGGACCGTGATCGGTCCGGAGATGCTGGAGCGCGGCGCCGACGGCGTCCGCGGGTTGGGCTTCTTCGGGCACGACTGGCGTTATGACGAGGCGCAGAGTGCGTGGGGGACGTTGGCGCCGAGTCGATAGTTACATGGGGGACATGCGGCGCGCGTCGGTGCGTGCCGGGCCAACAGAAGTCGCCGATCTGTCGCACGCCCGCGCTCATGAAAGCGTCCCCACCAACTCGTCGAGACGAGCGAAGCCCTGGTCCATTCCGTCCTTCATCCCCGTCTGCGCGACCGTTTCTGTCAGCACCAACGTGTTGATCGTCTCGGGCTACTCCGGGCCCCACGATTCGGAGGTCACCAGCCGTTCTGGCGGAGCGATCTCTCGGAAGTCCCCTTCCATGGCCATGTTGGCACCGTCGCCTTTGCGCCAGACGTAGCGCCACTTGCCGCCGGGGCGCGGATCGATCTCTCGCTCCGTCGGCGTCTCGTACGTCGTGTAGCCGGGCCTATTCGGACTTACCATCGGCCGTGTCCTCCTTCTCGCGTGTGTCGCGCACTTCGATCTGCGCGAGGTACACGTCGAGCCGCGTGTAGCTGGCGTCCCAGAAGCGCCGGAACTCCTCCGCCCACTCTGTGACCCCCTTCAGCGGGGTCGCGTCGAGTGTCCGTGGACGGAACTGAGCGTCTCGCCCCTGTTGGATGAGCCCGGCCCGCTCCAGCACCCGCAGGTGCTTCGAGACCGCCGGTCCGCTCATCTGGAAGGGGGCCGAGAGCTCCTTCACCGTCGCGGGACCGTCGGCCAGACGCGCGAGGATCGCGCGCCGGGTCGGGTCCGACAGGGCGGAGAACGTGGCGCTCAATGGGTCGGGCGCAGCCCGCATCTCTCTTGTTTGGATCATGATGAACTCTTTAGTTATCTAACCGTATGGTTATTTAAGCGGACCGGGGGACGCCTGTCAATCGCCGAAAGTGAGTTCAGGGGAGTTGTCCGGACGCGCGGCGGGAGGGCCTTCTTGTGATCCGCCCGAAACGTCGCCCAACACGTTTCAAAACGTGTTCGACGCCCGCCAAGCTTGTGAATTCGCGCACTACTATTGCCGGCAACAGTCGCACCTTTTTTCACATGGTCGACGGATGACCGAGCGAGTCACGCGGTGGGCACGCGCGAGCATCGCAGCCCGGTTTGCAGCGATTCAGCTCGCGTCCAACGACGATTGGGAGAACAAATACGCCCGGTTCTCACGGGCGCTGGCCAACCGCGCGAGGGCCGCTGAACTCGAGTCCGAATCGCTTGCCGCATCCCTCGACTCGCTCCGCGAACGAGGCGGGGCGCGCGGCGCGCTCCCTGTCGGCGCCTATCAAACTCACCAAGAGGGCGCAGATGTGTGGATCGTTGTTTTGAAGCGCGGAGCCTATTCGGTGACCTCGTCTAACCATGGCTGGCCGCTCAGCCACATCCGCGTGGTGGTGTGGGATGCGGCGACAGCGCGAGAGATCGGGAAGATCGCCGGCGCGTGAGCGAACCCGACGCGAGGATCAACAGCGCGCTGTACTTCAGAGGAAACCGCGCCGTTAGCCGCGCCGTTAGCCGCGTCGAAAGTCGCGTGAGTGGCGGCACTTGCCCCAGGCTGGGCAGACTGCCTGCCAACGTTGGAGCGAGTCGACGCTTAGCGCCGCTTCTCCCCCCGCGCCGCCCACGCGATCGCGAGGAAACAGACGATCAGCAACGCGCTGTACTCCATCCCGTTTCGTCCGGCCCCGACGACGAACCACCCTTCGGTCCAGTGGACGAGGATGACGCCGATGGTCAGTTCGGCGGCGAACCAGAGGGCGAGGGGAAAGACGAAGCGGCCGAGCACCAAGAGCGCGCCGCCGAGAATCTCGACCGCGGTCAGGAGCCAGGCGACGGCGACGGCGACGCCGACGCCGACGGGGAAGCCGCGTAGGCCGAGAAACTCACCGAAGTCGTCGACGGTCCCGAGAGACATGCGGGTGACGCCGTGGATGAGCATCATCGCGCCCACCGCCATTCGGATCACGACCAGTCCTTGACGTTGCCGTCCGATCCGCGAACGGTCGTGACGTCCGCCGCTCTGAACTGCCATGACGCCTCCTTGTCCCCCCGGAGTGTCCCCTCGGAGTGTCCCGTCGGAGTATCCTCGCCCGACGATGAACTCCCCGTCCCAGGCGCCCGAGTCCGCACTCTTCCTCGAGCGCGTGAGAACACTGCCCCATCTCGGGATCGGCGTCTCCACCGAATACGGGGCGGGCGATTCCGCGTCGGCGCTGGATGTCGTGCGGCTTCGACGAGAGCACCCCGGCTATGCCGGGTTCCTGGAGATCGGACTCGAGGCCGACAAGGGGCTGGATCGCCACGCGCGCGCGTGGGTCGAGTCGGGCGCCGCGTGCACCTACCACTTCCTGGACATCAATCTGGACGAGCCGGAAGACCTGGACGACGACTGGCTTCGGCGCGCGCAGGAGATGGCGGACGAGATCCGGCCGGCTTGGCTGTGTGGTGACGCGGGGTTGTGGCACTTCGGAGGTCGTGAACGCGGCCACATGCTGCTCCTGCCGCCGGTGCTCTCCGAAGAGTCGGCTCGCGCGATGGCGGCGGGGATCCGTCGGCTGCGTGAAGCGACCGGGCGCGAGGTATTGCCGGAGAATCCGCCGGGCTCCGTCTACCTGGGCGATCTGCACCTGCTGGAGTTCTTCGCGCGCGTTTGTGAGTACGCCGACACCGGCATGCTGCTCGATTGCGCGCACCTCGCGATCTATCAGATGACGCAGGGACACGCGCCCCTCACCGGGCTCGATCGCTTCCCGATGGAGCGCGTGGTCGAGATGCATGTGGCCGGTGGCACGCGGCGCAGCGTCGACGGCTACGAGTTCGTCGAGGATGACCACCGCCCGAACGTCTTCGATGAGACCTGGTCGATCTTCGAGCACGCCGTTCCACGGGCCACGAACCTCAAGGCGGTCGTCTTCGAGTGCGAGCGGAATCCGCTTCCCGACACGCTGGAGGGATTCGCGCGGATCGAATCGATTCTCCGGCGCTCGCCCGTCGCGCCGCCCGTCGCGCCGCCCTCCGCGCCGCCCGTCGCGCCGCCCTCCGCGCCGCCCTCCGCGCCGCACGTCGCGCCGCGGTGAGCGGGTGATTCGGTGAGCAACGTTCACCTCCAGCGGCTCGTCGTGCGCATGCTCTACGACTCGCGGTTCTCCGAATCGGTCTATTCCGATCCGGCGGCCGCGCTGGCCGAAATCGAACTGACCGAGGAGGAACGCCGCTGGCTGACGACGCCCGATCGCCGCGCCTATCGCACCGACGCTGCGCGCCGCGCACGCTCGCTCACCGTCGTGATCGAAGAGTTCGCTTCCACCTGCGCCTATTGGATCGCCGCCGGACGCGATGCACGGGCGCTCGATGGATACTTTTCGTCGCGGGAGTTCCACGACGAGATCCAAGCGCGCGGGTCGTTGGTGAGCGGATTCGGCGCGTATCTCCTGTCACTGAACGATCAGCTCGAGGACGACGCCAAGAAGCGGGTCGCGCTCAGCGAATTGGCGGGACTAGAACTGGCGTTGGTGAAGTTGCGGCGGCGCTTTCCGTTGGATCCCAAGGGTCCGACGGCACACGGCGAGATCGGTCGCCTGGCCCTCCATCCCCAGGTGGAACTGTTCGATTGCGCGGGCGGGACGCTGACGCTCTCGGTCGAGATCCGTCAGCGCCTGGGGATCCCGAAGGAGAATCCGGTCGAGGTGATGTTCCGCCCCGGATTCCGGTTGGACGGACCCCCCCACGGTCGCCTGCCCAAGATCGATGCGGGCGCGAGGGAGTTCCTGCTGCTAGAGTTCCGCGGCGGAGAAACGACGGTGGGGGAGATCAGCGAGGAGCTGTTCCACCTGCTGACGGCGGCCCGGAGTCCAAGGACACGGGACGAGTTGGAGGCGGAGGCGATCCAACTGGGGGCCGAGCCGGACGAGGCGAACGAGATCCTGCAGGGCTTGATCGACGAGTCGATGTTGCGACCGCGGTGACCCCGCGGGAAGTTCGACGAAGTGAGACAGAACCGATGAAACGTTGCCCCGTCGTTTCCGTAGAGGCCTCCGCCGGCTGATCCAGCCGGCGAGCGCGCTGCCGGGATGCGCGACGCTCTCCACTTCCTGAACATGAGAGATCGATTCATGACGAAGCCCTCTTCGCGCGGCTGGTTCGCGACGGCCTGGCCCCTCTTGAACCTCTTGACCCTCTTGACCCTCTTGACCCTCTTGACCCCTTTGACCTTCGCGGCGCTCTCGACGACGGCCGCCCTCGCGGTCGAACCGCGGGTCTACTACACGGCCCGCACCGACACGCCGCCCCACCTCGACGGCGCTCTCGACGATTCGGTTTGGGACAACGTGGAGTGGGGCGGCGACTTCATCCAGCACGAGCCGGCCGAAGGTCAGCCCCCTTCCTGCCAGACTGCGTTCAAGATCCTCTACGACGACGACAATCTCTACCTCGCCTATCAGGCCTTCGACCCCGAGCCCCAGGCCATCTCGAGCATCTTGGGCCGACGCGACGACTTCCCCGGCGACTGGGTCGAGATCAACATCGACAGCTTCGACGACAACCGCACCGCGTTCTCCTTCACCTCGAGCGTCTCGGGAACGCAAGGAGACGAGTTCATCTCGGAGGACGGCGACAACTGGGACGGCAACTGGGATCCGATCTGGGAGCAACAGACTCGCATCGACGACCAGGGGTGGACCGCGGAGGTCCGCATTCCGCTGGGACAGCTTCGCTACGCCGACAGCGCCGAACATGTCTGGGGCATCCAGGTGACGCGACGCATCTATCGACACGAAGAGCGCTCCGTCTGGCAGCCGGTCCCGAAGGACGAAGAGGGGTGGGTCAGCAAGTTCGGCGAGTTGCGCGGCATCACCGGCATCAAGGCGCAGCGTCAGATCGAGCTGCTGCCGTACGCTGTCACGCAGGGAGAGAATTTCCCCAAGCAGGCGGGCAATCCGTTCGAGGACGGCAGCAAGGGTCAGGTCGCGTTCGGTCTGGACGGCAAGATCGGCGTCACCAGCGATCTGACCGCCGACTTCACGATCAATCCCGACTTCGGGCAGGTCGAGGCCGATCCGTCACAGGTCAACCTGACGGCGTTCGAGACCTTCTTCGAGGAGAAGCGCCCGTTCTTCATCGAAGGGAAGAACATCTTCGAGTTCCGCGTCGCGCCCTCCATCGCGTTCGGCACGCACACGACCGATCGACTCTTCTACTCGCGTCGTCTCGGTCGCTCGCCGCACTATCGCGCCGACGGATTCGAGGAGGGGTACGTCGACCAACCTGGCGAGACGTCGATCGTCGGCGCGCTCAAGCTGACCGGGAAGACGGCCAACGGCACATCGATCGGTGTGCTGGAGAGCGTGGCGGCGAGAGAGACGGCTGAGATCGATGTCGACGGCGCGAGGCGCAGAGTCGAAGTGGAGCCGTCGACCAACTACTTCGTAAGTCGCGTCCAACGAGATTTCCGCCAAGGCGACACGCGAATCGGCGGGCTCTTCACGGCGGTGAATCGGAAGATCGACACGGACGAACTGAAGTTCGTGCACGAGGCGGCCTATACCGGCGGGCTGGATTTCTTCCACTACACGCCGGGGCGCAAGAACTACATCGCGGTCAATCTCCTGGCCAGCACGGTGCGGGGCGATGAGGCCGCCATCCTGGCGACGCAGACGGCGCCGGCGCGCTACTACCAACGCCCGGACAACAAGGGGCAGTCGGTCGACAGCACGCGGACATTGCTGGCGGGACATGGCGGTTCATTGCGGGTCGGAAATTCGCAGGGCAACCTGCGATTCGAGACCGGCGCGGCCTGGCGCTCCTCCGGCTTCGAACTGAACGACATCGGATACATGCGCAATGCCGACGAGATCAATCAGTTCTCCTGGGCCGGCTACGCCTTCCGCAATCCGTTCTCGATCTTTCGTCGGATGGATCTGAACCTGAACCAGTGGCTCGATTTCGAATTCGGCGGGGAGAATCTCTACCAGGCCCTGAACTTCAATACGAGCGCGTCGTTCCTCAACAACTGGAGCTACAACGGCTCGGTCGCGCGTGAGAACGAGCGCATCTCGACGTATGAACTGCGCGGCGGGCCCTCGATCAAACTCCCTGGCGCGATCAGCGGCGACTTCGGATTCGACTCCGACGGGCGGCGGAAGCTCGCCTTCGGCGGCGGCGCATCGTTCAGTAGGTCCGACGATGAGGCGGGAAGCTCGAGCGGCTGGGGAATCGGCGCCTCTTATCGGCCGACGAACGCCATTCGCTTGCAGGTGGAGCCGGAGTACGAGCGGGGCCGGCCGGACATGCAGCACATCTCGCGGGTCGACTCCGATGCCGGCTCGCGCTTCATCTACGGCAGCCTCGATCAGGAAACCTTTGCCCTGTCGTTCCGGGTCGACTACAGCGCGACGCCGGATCTCACGATCCAGTACTACGGCGCGCCTTTCGTCTCGGCCGGCAAGTATGGCGACTTCAGGCGCATCACCGACCCGCGCGCCGAGAACTACGAAGATCGCTTCGACCGCTTCGGCGATCGCGTCGAGTTCGACGGGAAGAGCGGCCGGTACTCGGTCGACGAGGACGACGACGGCGTCGAGGACTACTCGTTCCGGAAGCCCGACTTCAATGTGCGGGACTTCAATTCGAACCTGGTCGTTCGCTGGCAATACTCGCCGGGTTCGAGCATCTATCTGGTCTGGTCGCAGAACCGCGGCGGCTTCAACCCGGACGGCAGCTTCTCACTGAAGGACGATCTCGACGGACTCTTCGGCGTGCAGCCGCACGACGTGTTCTTGATCAAGGTGAACAGGTGGTTTGATCTTTAGTGCGTTGAGACCGCAGCGGTCTCAACGCACCTCCCATCCCACCGAAACCCCGTCCTCTCCGTCCACCACTCCATGTGCGACATCCACCCGAACCTGCCCCTTCATCCCGACACTCCCCACTCGCACCCCCACGCCCCCATCCACCAACCACTCCGCGCGCCCGAACCCTCCCGTCTCGCACGGCCTCGCCGCATCCACGAACAGCGCCCCCCCGATCCGCACCGGCCCCACGCTCCACAGCCACCGCTGGTGCTCGACGCTTCCATGCGCGAGCGCGCGGCCGAACGCGTCGCCGTCGATCACTCGGCCGTCGTCCAAGAGCGGATGCGCACGCAGTAGCAGCGTGCGCCCCTGCCCCGTACCGGCGCCCGGCCAGAGCGCCAGTGGCGCGCGCGAACTAGCGGAAGCCACGCCGACACGGCCGCGCCACGCGCTCCACGCGTCGACTCCGGCCGACCGCCACACGGCAGAAAGGCCGACCGTGTAGAACGGCGCTTCGCCGTCGAGGTCCGTCCAGTGGGCGAGTTCGGCAGTCAGTGCGAGTCGATCCCGCGCGGCGCGCTGTTCGAACGTTCCGTCCACCGAAAGGGATGCGTCGCGGCCGTTCCACTTGTCGAGCGCGGCGCCGAAGCGATAGCGCAGGCTCGGAGTCGCCCAGTCGGAGAACGAGACCGAGCTTCGGCGGCGTTCCTCGGGGAGCGGCGAACGATCGGAGGAGCGCAACGAGTCGTCCGCGGAGGCCGCGCGAACGTACGACTGCTCTTCCCAGAATCCCGCGACGCGCCAGACGCCGGGTCTTCCGGCGACACCTGGCATGTCGAGCGAGACGGAAACGCGCGGGCGCTCTTCCCACCACCTCCCGCCCACGCTCCACCGTTCTCCATGGCCGATGAGACTGACCACCGAGAGTTCGATCTCTCGATCGACCGCGGCCTCGACGCCGAGGCGGACGACATCCCAACGGCTCGCGAAGAGTCGCGGACGCTCGAGCACCGCAACGTCGATCTGGGCGACGTCGTCCGAGGTCGGCCGCACGGAGAGGCGAGCGGCGGAGAGCGCGGGTAACTCCTCCAGGCGACGTTGCGCAAGGCGGAAGTCGCGGCGCGTCAGCATCTCGCCCGTTGGGAGGTCGAGTTGATTCGTCACGGCGCGGTAGCGAATGGAGGAGAGACCGTCGACCTTGACGAGATCGGTGCGCGGGGCCGAGACCGCGTTCCAAGCATCGAGCGCGCCGCCGGTGTCGCCAGCCAGGTAACGGCTACCGGCCAAAAGTCTCCACGCTCGAGCATCGCGTCGATCGACGGCGACCGCCTGCTCGGCCAGCTCGCTCGCGCCGATCCAGTCCTCGGAGAGAAAGCGCAGGCCGGCGAGTTCGCGCAGCGGAGCAGAGGATTCCGGGCAGAGAGCGGCGGCCGCGCGAAGTGTCGTTTCCGCGTCGACCCGCGCGCCGCGCTGAGCCTCGGCAATCCCACGGTCGACGATCGCGCCGCATCCGTCCAACGAGTCGAAGGAGCGCGTCGCGGCGGAGTCGACGGGAGCGACCGCAGCGAGTGTCGAGTCGGTTCGCGCGCTACTTCCCGCAGGCGGCAACGCGGTCAGCATCCACCGCCCACTGCTCGCCCAGGCGAGGTCGAACTCTGCTTCGCGCAGGACGCGATGGGGCCCGGAGTTCGGATCGTGAACGATGACGCCGCCGTTCGCCCAGGCAACGACCACGACATAGTGCAGGGCGCTCGAGCTCATGCCGATGGCGCTGCCGACGCCGAGCAGCGCGATGACCGGGCGGCCGCGATCGAGTTGAGTCTGCGCGGCGTCGGCGGATCCTGCCTCGACCAACGCTGTCCATCCGCGTGACTCGACGGCCGCGACGAGCGATGTGGTGGAGATCCCGGCGCCGTCGGGTTCGAGGAGGTCGGCGAAATCTTCGGCGTGAACGCCGTCCTCGCCCCAGAAGCGGAACACCATCGCGACGGCGGCGCCGCCGCAGAGAGCGGGGCTTTGCGGCACGTAGGGCGCGTCGAGAAGTCGGACCGCGCCGGCCACAGAGCAGAAGGCGGTCGCCGTCAGCAAGACGACAACCGCCACCCACGATCTCATGCGCTGGGAGCTCAGCTCGTCAGCAGGATCAAGATCAACAGGATGATGATGACCGCGGTGGCCGAGATGACGATGTTCTGTCCGCCCACGCTTTCGTCGAGTTGGACGACCTGCGCGGCGAGATCCGCGAGTTCGCTGCCGGAGAGAACGGCGGCGGCGGCGTTGGCGCGCGCCAGGTCGATTCCGGCGGCGCCCGCGATCTCGCGGACTTCAGCACGTTGCAGCAGCTGCTGAACGGCCGCCCGGTCGGCGCTCTCGCGATCGAACTGCTGATCGATCCGCGCCTGGATCGCGCCGGCGTCCACCACGGACCTGGTCTCGACGGGTGCGTCGTTGCGAGGTTCACTCGCCTGGCTGCCGACGGCAGATGAAAGAAGCGCAGCGGCGGCGAGGACGAGGGGGGCGACGAATGCGTGGGACACCTTCATGGGATTCTCCTTTTGACAGAACGCGAACACTTTACGACCCGGGCCGCGCGCCCCCACGCGGCTGTGGTTTGGATCATACGCCGGACGGCGGGAGTCCCCAACCGTCAGCGTAGTTGGTCCAGCGCGACTTCGACCGATCGCTCCAACTGTCGATCGATCCCACGCGCGAGTTCATCCGGTCGATTCACCACGACGATGTCGGGTTCGCACCCGGTCCCTTCCAACGGAATGTCGTCTTTGCGCGAGTACCAACCGCGAAGCGGCAACCGGAGCGAGGATCCATCGGCAAGCGTTGTGCCGCCCGTGGAGATGACGCCCCCGTAGGTGCGCTGCCCGACGACCGGTCCGCGTCCGATCACCTGCACCGCCCAGGCGAAGATCTCGCCGTTGGAGAAAGTGTTCTCGTCGCACAACACGACGATCGGCTTCGTCCAGGCATAGATCAAACGCCGATCCTGTGGGTAGCCGCGGGCGCCGTTGCGCTCGACGGTCGTGGCGTGCGAAGGCGCCATCAGACTGGTGAGTAGATAGTCCGTGATCCATCCGCCGGAATTGTCGCGAACATCGATCACGAGCGCGTCGCGTCCGCGCGCCCGCCTGTAGAGGTCGCGCTCGTAGGTCTCGAGATTGCCGACCCCCATGGCCGTCAGATGGCAATAGCCGACGCGCCCCTCACTGCGCGCATGGACCAGCTCCTCGCGGGCCTCGATCTCCTCCTCGTAGAGCCGCGCGCTGAAGTCGGAGTTCTTGGCTGGACGGATCGTGACCTCGCGGCGCTTCCCGTCGGCGCCGAGGACGGTGAGTCGCACCTTCTGGTCGACGGTGCGATCGAGCAGTCGAGCCAGACCGTCGGCGCCTTCGATCGCGGCGCCATTGATCTGGAGGACGACATCGCCCGGGTGGAGTCGGCTCTCCTCGCGATCGGCAGGAGTTCGGCGAACGACACGCGCCACGCGGAGTCCGGGACCTTCGAAACCGGCGTCGAAGAGAGACCCCAGCTCGCCGGTCTCGGCGACCAGTGTCGGCATGACGTACTCGCTCGTTCCGCCGCTGAAGTTCTGGTGCGACGAGTTCAGCTCTCCGATCATCATGCGCACGACATCCTGGAAGTCGCGGTGCGTCGAGGCGGCCAGCGCCCAGGGGCGATAGTGTTCGCGCATGCGTGGCCAGTCGACGCCGTGCATCTTCTCGTCGTAGAAGCGGGCGCCGAGTTCACGCCACGCCTCATCGAAGACGTAGCCGCGGCGGGCGACGCGATCGAGCGTCATCTCCGACTCGAACGGGTAGCTGGTCACCTCGCCGCCGTCGGTCCCGACCGAGGCGATCGAACCACCCGACTCGAGGAAGAACAACTTCTTCTGCTTCGCGTCCCAGCGGACCTGCGACGGCTCGACCCCCGCCTTGGTCAACCGCTCCAGCTCGGTTCCGTCCCACTTCACCTTCCAGAGGTCGCGTTTCCCGTCGGTGTCGCCGGTGAAGAAGAACTCCGCGCTGTCCTTGCCGATGAGCACGTCGCGCTCCTGGCCCGGCAGGCTCGTCAACTTGCGCACGCGAAGGGGCAAATCGTCGAAGTCGATCTTGACTTCGACGACGGCGGAGTCAGCCTTGCCGCCATTGTCCTCACCTTTGTCCTTCTCGTCCTTGGCCGAGCCCGACTTCTTCCTCGGCTTCTCCTCCTCGTCGCTCAGGTCGCGTTTGCTCATCGCATCGAGACGGTCGATGCGCGAGAGCTCTTCGTCTTCACGCTGCAGTCGGACGTACCAGAGGTCGACTTCATTGCGCACCTGTCGCTCGGAGACGAAGGCGATCAACTTGCCGTCGGACGACCAGGTGGGCGCCGTGTCGTTTCCTGGGCGTTGGGTCACATTGAACGGCTCGCGCGAGCCGTCGACCGGCTCGATCCAGATCTCGCTGTTCGAGTCCTCGTCGGACTGTGAGTAGACGATCCATTTCCCGTCGGGCGACCAGTCGTAGGCGAGGTCGGTCCATCCATCGACGAGTACGCGCTCGTTCGTCGTCTTGCCGTCCTCGAGCTTGACCAGAACGAGCGCGCCGATTCCCCGTTGGAACAGGAGGCGCCTCCCGTCAGGAGAGAGCAGCGGGCGGCTCTCCTCGGCGGGAGTTCGCGTCAGCGGGGTGATCTCGACCGAGAGCGTTCGGGCGAGGCGCGGCTCCTTCTCGTCGGTGGAGCGGAGCAGATAGAGGTCGCGGTTGCCGTCGCGGTCGGAGACGTAGATGAGCCCCTTCGAATCGTCCAGCCAGACCGGCGACTGGTCCCGCGCGGCCGACGAGGTGAGACGGGTCGCGTAGGTCTCGTCCTTCTCGGATTTCATCGCGAAGAGCTCGCCTTCATGCACGAAGGCCAGTTGTTCGCCATCTTCCGAGACGGCGAACTCCGTCGCGTTCCCTTTCACCGCCACACGCACGACCGAAGCAGCGTTGGAGTCACGAGGCAACGTGATGACCAACTTCTGCGGAGCCTCCGCTTTCTGGCCGCTCCGCAATTCTTCCCCCGTCGGCGCCGCCACGACGTACAGATCCGACTCGTACTCGAACGTCGCGACCGCTCCGTTCGCGCTCAATCGCGGATGCCGCAACCGTCCGTCCGTGAACCGCGTGATCAACCAGCGCGATCCATCTGCGATCGACAGGACGCACAGATTCGAGGCGCCGTTCTTCTCGCGCAGATAGAGCAGGTGACGTCCGTCCGGCAGCCATTGCGGGACCCCGGTCATCTGCGGGTCAGGAACAAGCGATCCGGGCGCGGTGAAGTCGCTCAGGTTCGTCACGCGCCCGTCTGCCCGCAGCGCGCACTGCGCATGCAGCCCGGGGCCGGTGGCGACCGCATCGTCCCCCTCGACGTCCGGCGCATCACGCGGCGTCCCCTCGGCGCCCGCGCGCCACCAATCACCCGTCAACGGCGTCGTCGGCTCATGGAGCCAGAGTCGATGGCGACCGTTCCCACTATAGTTGCGCCACCACCAGAAGACGCCTCCGCGGATGTACGCGAGCTTCGATCCATCGGGCGAGAGCACCGCCGATCTCGCGCCGGTCGGAAGAATCGGCCAGGCCGCTCCGCCTTCGAGCGGTGCGACCCACGCGCCGGGGGTGTTGCCATCCCGGACATGTCGTGTGCTCTGGAAGAGCACGGCTCGACTGTCGCTCGTCCAACCGGTGGGGACATCGGCGCCGCTGTGCCAGGTAAGGCGCTGGATATCGCCGGCCTCGACCGGGATCGCATAGACATCGTCGTTGCCGTCGCGGTCTGATGCGAAGGCGATCCACTTTCCATCGGGCGACCAGATCGGATGCGCGTCGTACGCGGCGTGCGCGGTGAGCCGTCGCGCTTCGCCACCCTGACGCGCGACGGTCCAGAGGTCGCCCTGGTACGAGAAGGCGATGGAGCGGCCGTCCGGACTCGGGGCCGGATGTCGGGCCAAGAGGATCGGATCGGCGGCGAGCGCGGGCGCAGTCGCGGGCGCGATCGTCGGCCCGACGGTCGTCACGAAAAGCAAAGCGCCGATCAGGACGATCGCGACACGATTCAACTTTCCAACGACCATGCACCCCCCGAGAAAAAGGTCGTGAAGCAATCCGGCGGGGGCAGGCTACCCGAACCACGCCCGCAGCGGGCACACACTCCGTCGATCTGATAGGGTCGTTCGATGGCTGAATTGTTCTGCCTCGACGACCGGGACGACCGGGGGCGGCTCTTCATCTCGGGCGCGTTCCACGATTGGGCGCCCATCCACGCGGCCGGCATCGATGTCGTGATCGACCTGGAAGGAGATCTGGACCCCGGCGTTCCCACGACGCCGGGTCGAGTCCTCTATATCTACTTCCCGATCCACGACGGCGACCTTCCGAACCTGGCCAAGCTCCACGCCGTGGCAGCGCTCTGCGCCTCACTCATCCAGTCCGGCCACTGCGTCCTCTCTCACTGCACGATGGGATTCAACCGCTCGGCGCTGTTAGCCGGCGTGATCCTGCATGAAATGGGCTGCGACGGACCTCGAGCGATCGACCAGATCCGCCAGCGCCGCGAAGGGGCGCTGTGGAACGACGTGTTCGAGGAGTACCTGCGCGGATTGCCGGGGAAGGGTCCTGCTGGGTGACGTCAATGGTTCGATGAACCCCCGGCCCGACCGGACCGAGCCACGGGCGCCGGGGTGTTTGGGCTCGGCCGGTCGGACGCGGAGAACTCGTCAGCGCTGCGGCAGGAATTGAGTCGCGGCGGTGCTTTGTTCGGCGACGAGCCCCTCGGTCGAAGGACGTTCGGCCCACACTCTTGCGAAGTAGACGCCCGAGGCCGCTAGGTGGCCGTCGCCGAGACGTGCGTCCCAGAGAGCAAAGCGAGCGCCTTCGGCGCCGGAGTTCAAGCGGAGCAGGGCCACACGCGAACCTGCGGCGTTGTAGATCGCGACGCTAGCTTCGGGGATCCTCTCGGCGAGCGCGACATCGCGCAGATCCAGGCGCACCGCGCCTGTGGACGGATTCGGAAACGCCACTAGCCGTAGGCCGGTTGTGCGCGAGTTGTGCGGATCCTGCGGTCCGTGTGGTCCTTGTGGTCCGTCCGGTTCGACAGACGTCGCGGTGAGCTGCTCGGTCACCGTCGTCTTCGTACCGACCGGAACGCCGGGGACGATCTGCGTGATGCGCGCGCCGGCCGATCCGGGCCAAACGATCCTCAAGTCGACCGTCGTCCGACCCGGAAGTCCGAAGTGTCCGCCCATCTGGTTCTGAGGCGCGAAGCCCGACTGTGCGCAGATCTCGCGGACGCCCAGTCGGTACTCGGGCAGACCGGCGAAGCCCGCCTCGTACACTTCGACTCGCGCGCCGATGCCGTCGCGATTGGAGTAGCCGGCCCCCTGTGCGTGGAAACGCCCGGCCAGCTCGACCGTGAGGCCGTCGCTGGAGTCGGTGTCGTTGAGGAAGAGGTAGTTGTCGTTGGGGGAGTGTTCGTTGGCGGCGGCGACGTCGAGGTCGCCATCGTTGTCGACATCGCCCCAAGAGAGCCCATCGGTGCTGCCGAGCCCGAACTCGGCAACCTCCGTGAACGAGCCGTCGCCGTTGTTCAGATACAGATAGTTCTGCTCGGCGGACGTGAAGTCGCCGTTCGCGGTTGCGCAGTCGAGGTCGCCGTCGTTGTCGGCGTCCCCCCATGAGATCGCATTCGTGTCGCGCGCTCCGAACGCGGGCGATGCGGTGAACGAGCCGTCGCCGTTGTTCGTGTACAACGCGCAGCCGTCGGCATTCCAGTTTCCGACCGCCATGTCCAAGTCGCCGTCGTTGTCACAGTCGGCCCAGGCGAGCGACGCGGTGTCTTTCATGCCGAATTGCGCCTGCTCCGTCCATGTCCCGTTGCCGTTGTTGATGTAGAGATAGTTCTGTCGAGTCGCGCCGAGGATTCCGTTGCCGGTGGCCAGGTCGAGATCGCCGTCGCGGTCGTAGTCGGCCCAGGCCGCCGTAACGGTGCGACGCGCCACGGCGGAGAAGGGCGGCGCCGTCGTGTAGTTTCCGCCGCCGTCGTTGGTATGGAGCGCGTTCAGACCAGCGCCGCGACCCTCGGCCAGGTCGAGATCGCCGTCGTTGTCGCAATCCCCGAACACCATCGCGAAGCACTGAGAAGCGCCCCCCCATTGCTGGACGATGGTGAAGTCTCCCGCGCCGTCGTTGACGTAGAGGGACTTCGGCACGCCACCGTCGACCACTGCCGCATCGAGATCGCCGTCGCGGTCGACATCGCCCCACGAGATCGTGAGCGTGTTTCCGACTCCGAACTCTTGGCGTTGGATGAACCCGGCTTGGGCGACAGCGACGAATGTGGCGGTGCTCGCGACCGTCGCTACGGCCGCGAAGTTCACGGCTGTCGCTACGGCCAACGCGAGCATCTTCGGCGGCGCCGCCTGCGCCTGCGCCTGCGCTCGCGCCTGTGCTCGCGCCTTCGTCTCGCCCGTCGCCCTCGCCGCGCTGGCTCGAGCTTCCTGGAATCGTTGCGTCACCCGCTCCTCCTTCGCGCCGCGTCGGCGCGTGTCCGTCCCGTGACTGCGCGAGAGGCCCCGAGTCTCTCGCCGACGGGACAATCGACCCGCGGAGACGAACCGCGGCAAAGGAAGGGATGAGCGGACCTCGAGCAGGGACGAAGTGGCGCGTGGCGCGGGCGAACGGCGTGGGCGTGGGCGCGCGAGTGAAGGATTCGGCGTGAGAACCGGCCGGAGTCGACGTCCGCTCGAAGGCGAAGATTGTGAAAAATGGTGCAACTATTGCCGGCAACAGTTGCACCATTTTTCACAAGCGCTGTCTCGGAAAGCGGGCCCGACCGGCGCTCACGAATCGCGCCCGCGCACGTCCGCGTCCCCGCGTCCCCGCGTCCCCGCGGCCCTTCCCTTCCGCCTACCGCGACAGCACCGGCAAGTACTCCCTCCACGGCCCGACGTCATTCGCGTAGCGCTTCGACATGACGCGGGCGATCTGTGCGATGTGGCCGAGGTCGTGAGCGACCCAGGTGGCGAGGAGGTTCCGCAACGTCACGGGGCCGAGCGAGGGATGTAGCCCGGGCGACGAGAGCGACTCGGACGAGATCGAGGTCGTGTCCAAGGTCTCCAGATTCGCGGCGCGCTGGCGGGCGAACTCATCGAGGAGCTGATCGAGCGACTTCCCCTCGCTCTCGCGAAACTGCGCGAACCGATCGAACGGGTCGAATGCGCGCGCGGGGCCGTGTTCGAGCAAGATCCTCAGACGTGAGATCCAGTCGGTGCGTTCGCCGTGGATCAGGTGGCCGACCACGTCGTACGGACTCCAGGTCTCCGGTCCCTCGTTGTCGTTGATCCACTCGGCCGGGAGCCCGCGCAGCCAACTGTCCAAGACGACCGGTGTACGCGCGAGCACCGCGCGCGCCGATGCCAGTTCGAAGTTCATGGCGGGACCTCCTTCTGCCCAATGGTGAGCTGCCTGGTAGCCATCATTCGTCATCATTCGTCATCATTCGCCATCATTCGCGGGGCGCAGAACCGCCGCGTTCGCGCCCCGCGAGCAGCGCGCGCAACTGCGAGGAATGGGTGCGTCCCGAAGTCAGCTCCGTGCCATCGAGCAGGACGACGATATACGCGCCGTGGAACCACGGGCGAAGCTCGCGCACCCGATCGAGGTTCACCACGATCGACCGATGGATGCGCAAGAACCGCGAGGAATCGAGGCGTGCTTCGAGATCCTTGAGCGGTTCGCGGTGCAGGTGCTTCGTCGCGCCAACGTGGAGCGCGACGTAGTTGCCTTCGGCCTCGATCCAATCGATCTCATCGTCGCGGACGAAGAAGGCGCGATCACCGTCATGCACGACGAGCCGCCGCGACGAAGGGTTCGCAGGAGCGACTGCCGAAATCGAAGCAAAGTGCTGCAGCGTTCGCATCAAGCGATCGACCGACGCCGTGAGGTCGGTGGCGATTTCCGGCTCCCGCGTCCGCTCCCGCGTCCGCTCCCGCAGCAGCCGCCGCGCCTCCACCCGCTCCTTCGCTCGCCGCAGCGCGCGTGCAAAGCGGTCGACGTCGAACGGCTTCAGCAAGTAGTCGATCGCCTGGAGATCGAACGCCTCCACTGCGTGTTGGTCGAACGCGGTGACGAAGACAACGACCGGCGTCTCGGTCGGCGACAGCGCGCGCAGGAGATCGAGGCCGGAGGGTCCCGGCATCTGGATGTCCAAGAAGACCAGCTCTGGGTGGAGACGACGGATCATCTCGAGCGCCTGTGCGCCGTCGGATGCTTCGCCCACGCACGCGACCTCTGCGTCGGTCGCGAGCAGCGCACGCAGCCGCGCACGCGCGAGCGGCTCGTCGTCCACCAGTAAGGTGGAGATCGCCGTCATCGCGCATCGACCGCGGCGCGCACTTCCGCGGCGCGCGCTCCTGCGACCCGCGCTTCCGCGACGTGCATGGGGGACCGTGGGATCCTGACCCTCGCCACCGCGCCCCCTCCCACTCGTCCTTCCAACTCCACCTTCGCCCGCTCCCCATACAGCGCCATCACGCGCGCCCGGGTGGACGCAAGCCCCAGCCCAGGTCGCGCCGAGTCAGTGACTGGCGCGCCTGGCTCCGCCCCCGGCCCGTCATCCAGCACCTCCAGGCAGAGACCCGCCGGATCCACGCGTAGACGAACCTCGATCGTTCCACCGGAAGGACGATCGGCCACGGCGTGACGGATCGAGTTCTCGACGAGCGGTTGCAGCACCATGTGCGGCACACGCCACGGAAGCGACTCAGGCGTGGCGTCGAGTTGGAAGCGCAGGCGGTCGCCGAACCGCATCTCCTGGATATCGACGTAACGCGCGAGCAGCTCGAGTTCTTCGGCCAGTGTGACCTCCTGGGGAGCGTCGGGGTCCATCGTCTGGCGGAGTAGGTCGCTCAGTCGGGCGATCATGCGATCGGCGCGCGGAGGATCGGTGTGCACCAACGCCGAGATCGAGTGCAGTGTGTTGAAGAGAAAGTGCGGCTGCAGGTGCGCGCGCAACGATCGGAGTTGCGCCCGCGCCAGGCTTGTCTCCAGGTGCGCCGCGCGTTGCTCTCTCTCCTGCGCGAGCCGGCCGTACGCGAATCCTCGGCTGATCGCGAGGATCACCCAATAGAAGAGGACGCCGAAGGCGAGCGCGTTGACGACATGCTGCTGGAAGGTCAGGTGCGACATCGACGGCGTCTTGATCCACTGCTCGAACGGCCACTCGATCGCGAGATGGAGGAACGAGGCGGCGAACGAGGCGGGCAGATGCACGGCCAGCGCACGGAGACGACGTGGCCCCTCAGGAGGAAAGCGTCTCCCCAGCCAGGCGATGGGAAGCGCCAGCGCCGCCCAGATGAAGTGATAGGTCAGCGTCGAGAGGAGTTCCGGCACGACGGGCGCGGGGCGACCGGCGCGACGGAAACTCACGATCCGGTCGATCGCGACGAAGAGCGCCACCGCGAGCCAGACTCCGAGCAAGCTGAGGCGTTCAGAGGCGCGGGAAGCGCGGGACAACCGTGCTGACATCGGCTCCACGTTTCGTCGGACGCCGCGCCCGCACGCAGCGTTCCGTAGGTGTCCCCAACCCCGGCGTGGGTCGGACTGTTTAGAACACTGTCTGCCTAGAAGAGAGCGTAGATGAACGGCGCGAGCGCGGACCCCTGCGCGAAGACCAAGACCGCGCCGAGCAGCACGAGCACGAAGATCAACGGACCGATCCAATAGCGGCGGCCGACCTTCAGGAACAGCCAGAGTTCGCGGAAGATGCTCGAGCGACTCAACGGTGACTCCTCGCGGCGATCCCGGGTCGAGTAGCTTCCCGAGACATCGGATCCCGGTCGGCCGTGATGCCGGAGAGTATGCCCTCGCCGGCGACTCGAACCCAAGAGCGGAGAGCAAGGAGAGCAGGGAGAGCAACGATGGAAGCGCCGCCGCCGTTCTGGGAGCCGTCCTCGTCTTCGCCCTGGATCCACGTCGAGGGGCGGCTGTTCGAGAACGGCGTCGAAGGGCGATTCTCGCTGACCGTCGCGCCGGACGGACGGTTCGCCGAGGAGCACCACTCGCCGCTGCCGCGGGCGTTCGGCTTCGACGGCCAGCGCTCTTGGGCGGCCGATTGGCGCGGCGGCCCCTGGACGCAGAGTCTGGGCGAGGCGTCGGCGCGGCGCGTCGAGTCGGCGGTCCGCTTCGGATTCCTGAGGCGGCCGCTACCGGCGCCGATCCCGGAAGGGCTCGTCCTCGATTCGACGACCGGTCTGCCGAGCGAGTTCACCCACCGCACGTCGATCGGCGATCTGACTCGCTGGCGTTTCACGGATGTTCGGGCGCTGGATTCGCGCGCCGTCGGGACCACCCCCGGCCCCGCGCTCTCTTGGCCGCACCGCGTCGAGGTCCTAGCCGAGCACTCGGGGTTCGCGTCGTACACGACAGAACAGATCGAAACCGAACAGCTCGAGACAGGACGGTTCGAATCGCGCCTTCGTCCGCGCGCGGTCGCCTCGGCCAAGTGGCGAATTCCGCCATCCGGCTCGGTCTTCGAAGTCGAACGCGCGCCGACGGGACATCTCCTGATTCGCGGCGTCGTCCCCTCACTCCCGCCGGCCTGGTTCGTGCTAGACAGCGGCGCCGGCGCACTCGTGCTCGACCGAAAGTGGATCACGGCGGCGGGGGAAGCGGCAGGCGGCGAACCAGAGTTCTTCGGCGAGGTGAACGCGTTGGGCGTCGGAGGCTCGGTTTCCGCGCAGTTCACGAAGCTCGCTTCGCTCCGCATAGGAGATCTCAACGCGACCGGACTCATCGGTGTGGCCTTTGATCTCGAGAGTCTCGGCGTCGCACTCCAACGGGAGATCGCCGGAATCCTCGGATTCGACCTCTTGCTCCACACCGCGCTCGAGATCGACGCGGAAACGCCGTCGGTGCGGGCGCTCGGCGCGCATCAACTCGACTCGCTCCGGTGGCAACCGCTCTTGCTCGACCACGAAGTACCGCATATCCGCGGGAGTTACGAAGGGGAGCGCGAGGGGATCTTCGTTCTCGACACAGGCTCGGCCCTCGAGCTGATCCTGCATACGCCCGAAGTCATCGAACAACGACTGCTCGCGGGACGCGAAACGCGAGAGATAGGCGACGCCTTCGGCGCCGGCGTCGGAGGCGGGCTGGCGGGTGACCTCGGGCGATTGGAATGGGTGCGCGCCGGAGACATCGAGCGGCGCGACGTGCAGACGCTCTTTGCTCGCGCGGAGTTCGGTCCGTTGGCCAGCAGCTCCGCGGCGGGAAATCTGGGTGCGCCCTTCTTCCGGGGTCGTCGCATCGTGTTCGACTATCGCAACGAGCGGGCGGCGTTTCCGCCGACCGTTGGCTAGCGCAGCACCTTCAGATACGTGACCGACTCCGGCACGAACCCCTCGCGTTCGTAGAACCGCCGGGCGCGGGCATTTCGTTCGAAGACGTTCAACGACAACCAGCGGGCGCCGTTCTCGCGAGCCCAGACCTCGGCCTCCTCCATGAGCTGCGCGGCCACGCCGGTCCCTTCGGCCTCCGCCCGCACGGCGAACTCCGAGACGTATCCCTTTGGTTCGCCGGTGAACGGATCGCGATGGATCTCGCAGTGGATGAAGCCGAGCACCGCCCCGCCGGTGCTGCTTTCGTCGTGGGCGACGCGCACCATCGTTCCAACGGGTCTGCGCTCCACACGTTCCGCCAAGAACTGTCGCGTGCTGTTCACGATCGACGACGCGTCGCGCCAGGGAGGGGGGTCGAAGTCGACGAACCGAGGGACGATCTCGTGGATCGCCGGCAAGTCCGACTCCACGGCAGTGCGGATCTGGAATCGTTTCACGAACTCTCCTGTCTCATGCCGCGCAGAGGAAGTCTCGTCCCTCGCGGAATCCGGCCTCGATCAGTCGCGCGCGAATCCTTTCGCGCGCTCCGGCCGCTCCCACCGCGGCCACAAGCAGAGGAGGCTGCGGCGCCGGGACGTCGGCCGCCGCCTCCGCCGCAGTGAGCCACGCCTCCGAGTCGAGGATCGGCCGTCCCCGCGCCGTCCGCCCGATCTTGCGCGGATCGATGTCGAGAAAAGCGTCGATGCGCGCGCCCTCGCGCAGCAACGCCTTCGCCAGGCGCCGTCCGTCTCGTCCCGCGCCCCACACGACGATCGCGCGAACGCCGATGAACTGTGCGAGATGATGGGCGCGACAGTCGAGGAAGCGATCCAAGCCATAGACCGCCTGCACCCGAGAGGCGCGCGTCGGAAGGTCGCGCCAGAGCACGAGCGGCTGGGCGATCTTCGCCATCCGCACGCCGTCGCGGAGCATTCGCAGCCAGAGATCGTAGTCCTCCGGCCAACCGACGTCGCGGTAGCCGCCGACTTGGTCGTACACTTCTCGCCGCATCATCACGGTCGGATGGGGGAGCGGACTCTCGATCCAGAGATTCAGCGCGATCTCTTCCGAGGTGACGACCGAGTCGAGCCACTGCTCGTAGCGCCGAGCGCCGTCGGAGGGGGCGGCGTCGATCGCGCCGTCGCGGTCGAGAGTCCCGCGCAAGGTTCGCACTCCGGTCGCGACCAGGCCGACCTCCGGATGCGCCGCGAGGAACTCCACCTGACGACAGAATCGCTTCGGGAGCGCCAGGTCGTCCGCGTCGAAACGCGCGAGCAGCGAGCCCGAGGCCCGCGCCGCGGCGAAGATGAGCGCGCGCGCGATGTTCCCGGACGATTCCACGCGATGCGCCCGCACCCGCGGATCCCTCGACGCCCACGCCGCCAACAGGGCCGGCGTTTCGTCGGCCGAACCGTCGTCGACGGCGATCACTTCGAAGTCCTCGAACTTCTGTTCCGCGAGCGATCCGAGCGCGGAATCAAGGGTCGCGGCCGCGTTTCGCACCGGGAGAAGCACCGAGATCCGCGGGGGTTGGGCCATCCTTCACCCTCTGCTAGTCTGCCGGCTTACCGACGGCCACCCACGATACGCCGCACGCGCCGTACGCGCGCCAGGTTCGCTCTCCACTCTCAGAGGATCCCGCCGCGCATGAGCTATCCCGCCTTGTCGAAGATGTCCGCCGGAATCGTCGGCTCCGAGATCTTGAAGATCGCCGCCCAGATCCGCGCGAGGATCGCGCAGGGCGAGAAGGTCACGAACCTGACCGTGGGTGACTTCCGTCCCGATCTGTTTCCGATCCCCGTGAACCTGAAGAACCTGATCACCGCGGCGCTGGAGAGTGGCGAGACCAACTATCCGCCCTCCGAAGGGATCCTCGACCTGCGCAAGGCGATCGGAGATTTCTACCGCGAACGGCTCGGCCTCGACTATCCGGTTTCGTCGATCATCGTGGCCGGGGGCGTGCGGCCGACGATCTATTGCGCCTATCGCACGCTCCTCGATCCGGGCGACACGCTGGTCTATCCGGCGCCATCGTGGAACAACAATCACTACGCCTGGCTCTGCGGAGCGCGCGGGGTGGCGGTCGTGGCGCACGCCGAGAATCACTTCCTGCCGACCGCGGATGAACTCCGCCCGCACCTGGCGGGGGCGCGCGTGCTCACGCTGAACACGCCGCTCAATCCGGCCGGCACCGCGTTCAGCGCCGATCAGCTCGAGCGCATCGTCAAGTTGATCCTGGATGAGAACACGGCGCGCGCGCGTGACGGTCGCCCGCCGCTCATGCTGCTCTATGACCATGTCTATTGGATGCTCACCTTCGGCGGCGTCAAGCACATCACTCCGCTGCACATCGATCCGCGGATGCGCGAGTACACGGTCTTCACCGACGGGATCTCGAAGTCGTTCGCGGCGACCGGGCTGCGCGTCGGCTGGTGCATCGGACCGGAGTCGATCATGGGCCAGTTCAGCTCACTGCTGGGACATGTCGGCGCGTGGGCGCCGCGCGCCGAGCAGGTCGCGACGGTCAAGTTCCTGCAAGACGGCGCGTCGATCGATCGCTTCCTCGTCGGGTTCCTGAGCGCGCTCGACGATCGCCTGACGCGCCTGCACGCCGGGTTCACCGCGCTGAAGCGCGACGGCTATCCGGTCGACTCGATCGCCCCCGAGGGCGCGATCTATCTGTCGGCTCGCTTCGATCTCGTCGGTCGCCGGGTGGGAGACCGCACGCTGCAGACCAACGAAGAGATCCGCACCTTCCTGTTGGAGAAGGCCGCGGTCGCGATCGTGCCGTTCCAGGCGTTCGGCCTACTGGAAGACACGGGCTGGTTCCGCCTCAGCGTCGGCGCCCTTTCGATGGAAGAGATCGAAACGCTGTTTCCCGCGTTGCGCCAGGCGCTCGACCTGGTCTCGAAGTAGCCGCAGACCGGAACTCAGCCCGCGATGACCGAGACGTTCCACCCGGCGCACTTCGCGCACCTGCTCCTCCTGATCGGCGTTGTCATCGTCGTCGCCGCGTCTGTTTCGGGTCTGCTCGAGCGATGGTCCATGCCGCCGGTCGCGGTTTTCCTCGCGCTGGGCGCGGCGCTCGGCCCGCTCGGCCTCGGACTGGCGGCGTTCGGCCTGGAGTCGCCGGCGCTCGGTGCGGTCGCGACCCTCTCGCTCATCCTCGTGCTCTTCACCGACGCGGTCTCGCTCGATTTCCGTGCGCTCCGCGCGCACATCGGGATCGCACTGCTCGTGTTGGGGCCGGGCACGCTCGTCACCGCCGCGATCATCGCCGCCGCGTCGGTCTGGTTGCTCGATCTCTCTCTCGCCCAGGCGGCGATTCTCGGAGCGGCTCTGGCTTCGACCGATCCGGTGATGGTGCGAGGGCTGCTTCGTCGGTCCGGCGTTCCCGATTCCGCCAAGACCGCGCTGGGAGTGGAGAGCGGACTGAATGACGTGGTCTTGCTCCCGATCGTCCTCGTCGCGACCGCGATGCTGGTGAAGGGGAGTGGACTGGAGTTCAGCGAGACAGCCAGGGTGGTCGGAGAAGTGCTGATCCTGGGCCCGCTGGCCGGGGTCGGCGTCGGCTTCCTGGCCGTGCGACTGCTGGAACAGATGCGCAATCGATTCGGGATGCGCCGTGACTACGAGTCACTCTACGTGCTCGGCGTCTCTTTCACCGCCTACGCCTTGGCCGAGTCGATGCACGCGAGCGGCTTCATGGCGGCGTTTGCGGCCGGACTCACCGTCGCGCTCGTCGGCGTCGAACTCTGCGACTGTTTCCACGACTACGGCGAGGCGACCGCCGAGGCCTTCCTGCTCTTCGCCTTCGTCGCCATCGGAGGCAGCGTCATCTGGTCGGGACTCGACGTGATCAGCGCGAACGCGCTCCTCTTCGCCTTCATCGCGCTCTTCGCCCGCAGCGTCGTGCTTGCCGTCGCTCTCTCCGGCTCCGAAATGGACGCCCACGGACGACGCATGACCGTCTGGTTCGGTCCCAAGGGGCTGAGCAGCCTCTTGCTCGTACTCCTGCCGATCTTCGCGGGGGCGGACGCCGCACTCGAGCTCTTCCCGATCTGCGCGCTGGTGGTGCTGCTCTCGGTCGTCGTGCACGGAGGCATGCCGTGGTTCCTGGCGCCGCATCAAGCGAAGGACCAACGCAACGCGCCGCGAAACGCCCGTGGCTCGGTTTCGCCCGAGGCGCGGCATGACACGCGCGCCGAGACGCGCAGTGACCCGCCCCTGGTGGCGAACCGCGTGCTCATCACCTTCGACGAGGTGCAGCGCCTGCGCGACGCCGGTCACTCGGTCACGATCCTCGACTCACGGACTCCAGGCAGTTTCGCCGAGAGCGACCGACGTGCGACGGGCGCGGTTCGCCTCCCGCCCGACGAAGCGGTCGAGAGCGCCGCGCGACTCGCGTTGCCGCGCAGCGATTGGCTCGTCGCCTTCTGCGCCTGAAGCAACGAAGCAACAAGCGCCCGTGTGGCGCGAGATCTACAACAAGCAGGATGGAAGAACGCGAGGGCCCTCGTCGGGGGATGGGCGCAGTGGCAAGAGGCGGAGTGGCCGACCGAACTCGAGTCGGACGGTTAGAACTCCGCCCGCCCCGCGCTCCGCTGGTACTCTCGCCCCCCATGCACCCGACCCTGCCGGCCCTCTCCGAAACCCTCCTGTGGACTCTGCACAACCGAGCCCATGAATCGCTGCGCGAAGGTGGCGCGCTGCGCGACCCCAACGCGGTTCGCATCTATCAGGCGATCCGGTACGACTTCACGCGCCATTTCGGGCCACCCGACGGCTCCCACGCCCGCCGCTCTGGCGCCTTCGATCGCATCGTCGGAGCGTGGATCGAACGGAATCCCGACGGCGTCGTCATCGCATTGGGAGACGGGCTGGAGACGCAGAATTGGCGGTTGGACAACGGGCGCATTCGTTGGATCTCGGTCGACCTACCGGAGGCAATGGCGCTGAGGGAATCGTTTCTCCCAGCAACCGAGCGGTTTCGGAACGTGGTGGGGGATGTGCGGAATCTCGAGTGGAAGCCCGTGGTAGACAGCGCGGGGCGCCGCGCCATCTTCATTACTGCGGCGGGTTTGTTGATGTACTTGGAGCCCGAATCCGTCCGCCACCTGCTCGCCGAACTCGCAACGCGCTTCGCGCCTTGCGAGCTACTGTTCGACGTCATCCCTCGCTGGTTCTCGCGCCTGACACTGCTGGGACTCCATAAGACCCCTCACTACAAGCTTCCCCCGATGCCCTTCGGCCTCGACCGCGACGAGATCCAGCCAGCGGTGCTCTCGATCCAACCGAAATTCACGCGCGTTTCGATCACGCCGTTCCCGCTCTTCGATCGGCGGTGGGCTTGGCTCCAGCAAGTCGCGCTCTCGATCCCCGGCTTGCGCACGCGCGGCCCGAATCTCGTGCACGTCCAGATCGACGGCATCGAAAGGAGCCGCTCCGCGTGAAGGCGCTCACCTACCACGCTCCGCAGTCGATCCACTTCGAGGACGTCCCCGACCCGAAGCTCCTCGCCTCGGGCGACGCCATCGTGCAGGTGGAAGTGGCCGCGGTCTGCGGCTCGGATCTCCACGTCTATCACGGGCGCGAGGCCGGTCTCGATCCGGGCACAGTGATGGGACACGAGTTCCTCGGCCGCGTGGTGGAATGCGGTTCGGAGGTGCGCGCGATCCGGCGGGGCGATCGCGTGGTCGCGCCGTTCACGGCGAACTGCGGGGCTTGTTACTTCTGTTCGACCGGCCTGACCGCGCGATGCACGCAGAGTCAACTCTTCGGATGGGTGCAGGGCGGCGTCGGACTGCAAGGGGGACAGGCGGAGTTCGTGCGAGTCCCCTTGGCGGACTCCACGCTGATGAAAGCGCCGGACGATCTCCCGTCGCAGCTCGCGCTCCTCCTCGCGGATGTCCTTCCGACCGGATATCACTGCGCCAAGTCGGCCGAGGTGAAGCCGGGCGGTGTCTACGCCGTGGTCGGTTGCGGTCCGGTCGGGTTGATGGCGGTCGCCGGCGCGAGCGCGCTGATGGGCGGCCATCCTTCGAAGCTGTTCGCGATCGACACCGTGCCCGAACGGCTCGCGCTGGCCGGACAGCTCGGCGCGACCCCGATCGACGTCGGCAAAGCCGACGCGCGCGCCGTGCTCCTGGCAGCGACCGAGGGCCGCGGCGCCGACGGCGTGATGGAGGCGGTGGGGAGCGCCCAGGCCGGGCGTCTCGCGTTCGAACTCGTGCGGGCCGGCGGCGTCCTTTCGGTGGTCGGCGTGCACCACGAATCGCACGCGCCGTTCTCGCCCGGCGAGGCCTACGACAAGAACCTCACGTTCCGCATCGGACGCTGTCCCGCGCGCGGTCTCTTGGACGAGGTCCTGCCGATCGCCCGCGCTCAGTCGGATCGATTGGCCCGAGTCTTCACCCATCACCTTCCGCTCAGCGCCGGTCCCGACGCCTATCGGATGTTCGACCAGCGCCGCGACGGCTGCATCAAGGTCGTCCTCCGGCCCTGACTTCCGAAGGAAGAAGGATCTCTCGGGCCGGATCTGCGTTTATATTCCTCACGTCCGCCGGGCGCGGCGGGCCCCAAGGCCTCCCGCGGCTTCCACGGGTGGAAGCCGCCCGTACGACTCTCCATCCGAAGGAGCGTGAATCATGGCCAAGAGTCTCGAGACCAAGAAAGAAACGAAGAAGAAGCCGACCAAGAGCCTCAAGGAGAAGAGGGCTGACAAGAAGGCGAAGAAGGACAAGTAGTCGATCCGCGCAGCAGCGCGGATCGATCAGTTCGAGACCCCGGAGGGCAAGAACCCTGGGGTCTCGCTGTTACCGCCCCTCAACCTGCGAAGCGAATCACCTCGTCACTCTCTTCCACCGAAGGACCTTCGCCATGGCAGACCCCAAGGATCCCAAGAAGCCGCGTCCGGATTTCTCCGACGTGCAGTCCGGAAGTTCATCAACCGCCCGCCCCGCGCCGCTCCCGCCCTCCGCGCCGCTACCGCCGCCCGCGGCCGAACGCACGTACACCGTCGTCGCCGGTGACAACCTGTCGAAGATCTCGAAGAAGTTCTACGGAGAGTCGAAGCGTTGGCGGCGGATCTTCGATGCCAACAAGGACACCATCGAGAACCCGGATCTCATCTATCCCGGGCAGGTGTTGAAGATCCCCAACGACTGAGAGAGGAGAGACCCCCATGAGATTCACACCCAGGAGTTCCGAAGTGGCTGTTTCTTTGTTGGCGGTGCTGTGCGCTGCCGCCGTGCTCGCGCTACCCGCCTGCGGGAAGAAAGACTCGAAGAACCCGCCCGCCGCGCAAACCCCGGCGGTGACGGCGCCCCGGGTCGTGGGCATCGAGTTGGGCAATGAACTGAAGAGCGACAATCGCGTGGCCGAGGCGATGTCGACGTTCGCCGTGAACGACGTGATCTACGTGGCGGTCATGACGGAGGGCAACTCGCCGTCGGCAGCCGTCACGGCCCGTTGGACCTACGGGGACGGGCAACCGGTCAACGAGACGACGCGGACGGTCGTGTTGAGCGGACCGGCCACGACGGAGTTCCACATCTCCAAGCCGGGCGGATGGCCCACCGGCGCCTACAAGGTCGAGATCTTGCTGAACGGAGCGTCGATGCGGACGGCGCAGTTCGAGGTGAGATAGACTTTCGGTCCCATGTCGCCCCTCCAGAGCTTCCATCCGACGGTTCGCGAATGGTTCGCGCGCGAGCTCGGCGAACCGACTCGACCGCAGGCAGAGGGGTGGACGCAAATCCGAGCGGGGCGGCACACGCTGATCGCCGCCCCGACCGGCACCGGCAAGACGCTGGCGGCCTTCCTCTGCGCAGTCGACGAACTCCTGCAACGGGGTGAGGCGCTCGCCGATGAGACGAGCGTCTTGTACGTCTCGCCGCTCCGCGCGTTGTCGAACGACGTGCAGAAGAATCTGGCGGAGCCGCTCGCGGCGTTCCATGCGCTCGATCCCTCGTTGCCGGAAGTGCGCGTGTTGGTGCGGACCGGCGACACGCCGAACAAGGAACGCACGGCGATGCGGAAGCGCGCGCCGCACGTGCTCGTGACGACGCCGGAGTCGCTCTATGTCCTGCTCACTTCGGCGAGCGGGCGCGCCATGCTCCGAACGGTGCGCACGGTGATCGTCGATGAGATCCATGCCCTCGCGCGCGACAAGCGCGGCTCTCATTTGGCGCTCTCGCTCGAACGATTGAGCGAACTCTGTCTCAGACACACGGGCCGCGAAGTGCAGCGGATCGGACTCTCCGCCACGCAGAAACCGATCGAAGACGTGGCGAGGCTGCTGGCTGGCGAGGGCCGGGACTGCGCACTGGTCGACGCCGGGCATCTGCGGTCGATCGATGTCGATATCGTCGTGCCCGACACTCCGCTCTCGGCGGTCTGCACGCATGAGCAGTGGCGCGAGCTGTACGCGAAGATGTCCGCCTTGATCCGCTCCCATCGCGTCACGCTCGTCTTCGTCAACACGCGGAAGCTGGCCGAGCGGCTGACCGCGCGGCTGACCGAGGAGCTGGGGGCAGGGCAGGTCTCCTGTCACCACGGGAGCCTGTCGAGGGAGACGCGCCTGGCGGCCGAGGAGCGTCTGAAGCGAGGCGAACTGCGAGCGCTGGTCGCGACGGCGTCGCTCGAACTGGGCATCGATATCGGAGATGTCGATCTCGTCGTGCAGGTTGGCTCGTCGCGCACGATCGCGACGTTTCTCCAGCGCGTCGGGCGCGCGGGGCATGGCGTGCACCGCACTCCGAAAGGCCGACTGTTCGCGCTCACCCTCGATGAAGCGGTGGAGGCGGTCGCGGTCCTCTCCGCCGTGAGGCGCGGGCTGCTCGACCGGACTCCGCAGGCGCCGGGCGCGCTCGATATCCTTGCACAGCAGATCGTGGCCGAGTGTTCGGCGACCGAAGAGTCGGCGGCGTGGAGAGAAGACCAGCTCTTCGCCTGCTTCCGGCGGGCGTTTCCCTATCGCGATGCGCCGCGCGAGGATTTCGACGCGCTGCTGACGCTGCACTCGACCGGCCGCAATGCGCTGCTGCACCGCGATGCCGTGGGCGGACGGGTGCTCGCGACCAAGCGCGCGCGGATCCCGGCGCTGACCAGCGGAGGCGCGATTCCCGACAACGCCGACTATCGCGTGGTGAGCGAACCCGGGGGCACGTTCATCGGGACGTTGAACGAGGACTTCGCGATCGAGTCGAACGTGCATGACATCTTCCAGCTCGGCAATGCCTCGTGGCGCGTGCTCGGGATCGAACCGGGGACAGTGCGCGTCGCCGACGCCCAGGGTGCGCCGCCCAACCTGCCGTTCTGGCTGGGCGAGGCGCCCGCGCGAAGTCTGGAACTGTCGGCGGAAGTCAGCCGCGTGCGCGAGGAGTGCACCGGCGCCGCGTGGGTCACCACCGAAACCGGTGTCGGCCGCGAGGTGGCCGAGCAGGTCGCCGAGTATCTGGAGACCGGTCGCGCCGGGCTCGGCGCGATGCCGAGCATCCGCCGCATCGTGGTCGAACGATTCTTCGACGAGTCTGGCGGCATGCAGCTCGTGATCCATGCGCCCTTCGGCAGCCGCATCACGAAGGCGTTCGGTCTGGCGCTGCGCAAGAGAGTCTGTCGGAGCTTCGGCTTCGAGCTGCAGGCGGCGGCCGACGAACAGTCGATCGTGCTCTCGCTCGGCCTGCAACACAGCTTCGCGCTCGACGAGGTCTTCGAGTGGCTGCGCAGTACGACCGCCAAGGATGTCCTCGTGCAAGCGATACTGGCGGCGCCGATGTTCACCACGCGGTGGCGCTGGAACGTCGGCCGATCGCTCATGCTG
The DNA here is from genome assembly GCA_964631125.1 of uncultured bacterium. Classification (GTDB taxonomy): domain Bacteria; phylum Eisenbacteria; class RBG-16-71-46; order CAIMUX01; family CAIMUX01; genus CAZVYN01. The sequence goes on from CAZVYN010000008.1 coordinate 32,456, forward strand.
CCGCGGACTCGGGGCGGCAAGCGCGTCGCGCCGCAACTGCTCAGGATGAAGGCCGAAGATCTGCTCGTGCAGGCGTTCCCGCAAGTCGTCGCCTGCGGCGAGACGCTGCCGCCCGGCGATATCGAGCCGCCCATGGACCATCCGATCGTGAAGCAGACGATCGAGGACTGCCTGCACGAGGCGCTCGACGTCGACGGGCTGCTCGAGGTGCTGCGCGGGCTGGAGGACGGCAGCATCGAGCGACACGCGGTCGATACGACGGAGCCGTCGGTCTTCGCGCACGGCATTCTCTCGGCCCAGGTCTACAGCTTCCTCGATGACGCGCCGCTGGAGGAGCGCCGCACTCAGGCGGTGCGGACGCGACGCGTGCTCGGCGCCGGCGACGCGGATGAGATCGGTGTGCTCGATGTTGACGCGATCGACCGGGTGCGCGAAGAGGCCTGGCCCAAGCCGGAAAGCGCCGAAGAGGTCCACGAGGCATTGCTCTGGATGGGATTCGTCACCGACGAGGAGGCGCTCGCGTGGCGCGTTTGGCTGGACGAACTGGCCGAGGCGCGACGCGTGGTGAGAGTGGACGGCGCTCGCGGACATCGCTGGTACGCGGTCGAAGCGCCGCGGAGCGGCAGGGAAGTACTACGCGGGCGGCTGGAGGCGCTCGGCCCGGTGAGCGCGGACGACCCACTCATCGTCGAGTTTGCGAACGAAGTCTTGGAGCTGGAGCAGGAAGGCGCGGTGTTGCGCGCCCGCTTCCCTTCGCGCGGCGGCGGGTCATCGAATGGCTGGTGCATCCGTCGCCTGCTGGCGCGCATCCACCGCTACACGCTCGATCGGCTCCGGCGAGAGATCCAACCGGTGACCGCAGCCGAGTTCTTGCGTTTCCTGGCGGTCTGGCAGCACGCGGACCCCGAGCAACCGTTGCAGGGACCGCGCGGCGTGCTCGCGGTGGTCGAACAGCTCTCGGGATTCCAGGCGCCGGCCGAAGCGTGGGAAAGGCAGATCTTGCCCGCCCGCGTGAAGGGGTATGACGCGCGGTGGCTGGATGAACTCGCGTTTTCCGGCGAGATTGCGTGGGGTCGATTGTGGAGCGCGAGCGACTGCGCCGCGCGCTCGATCCCTGTGTCGATCGTGCCGAGAGCCGAACTCGATCGGTGGGCCGCGCTCTGCGAGCCCGGAGATCTCACCGACCTGCCGGGCGAAGCGCGGACGCTGCTGGATCTGCTCATGTCGCGCGGCGCGTCATTCCAACAAGATCTCGCGCGCGCGAGCGGCCTGTTGCCGTCTCGCATCGATGATGCGTTGGTCACATTGATCGGTCGGGGTCTCGTGACTTGTGATGCGTTCTCCGGCCTGCGCGCACTCTTCGGGCGCAACGAGGCCCGCACTCGAAACGGTCGTCGTCGCAACGGCCGCACCCGACCCTCACGCATCGCTCCGGTCATCGCGGGACGGTGGAGCCTCTTCCGGGATCCACGCGCGTCGGCCGGGTCGTCGATCGTTTCGATGGAGGCGCCGCCGGACGACGCGCTGGTCGAGTTCGCCGCGCGCACGCTCCTCGCTCGGACCGGTGTCGTCTTCAAGAGCACGATCGCGAGGGAGCGGCTCCCGATCGGATGGCGCGATCTCTTGCGCTGCTTCCGCCGCATGGAGGCTCGCGGCGAGATCCACGGAGGACGGTTCGTGGCGGGATTCCACGGCGAGCAGTACGCGCTGCCGGAAGCGGTCCGGGGGTTGCGCGCGACCCGCAAGTTGCCGGAAGGCGCGCCGCTCCATGTCGACGCCGCCGACCCCCTCAACTACGCGGGGATTCTCACGCCGGAGAAGCGCGTCGCCTCGAACACCCATCGTCGGGTCGATGTCGTGCCCGCGTCGAGCTGAGTCGCCGCGGGCGCGAGTGTCTACGATCTGTCCCGGTGCTTTTTCGATGGCTTCTTCGCGGAGCGGCTCCAGTGGCGGTGCTGCGCGATCGCGTCGATGAACCGACCGATGACCTTGGCGGACGCCCCGTCCGAACCAACGATGACCCCAACGGTCTGGTCATCCTTCGCTCCCGGGGCGGGGGCAACGAGGCCGGGACAGGAGCGCAGTAACTCCGCGCCTTCCCCGCTCGCGCCGATCGTCTTGCAGTGCCGATACGCTTCGGTCACGAAATCGACGGCGTCATGCTCTTCCAGCAGAGCGCGAATGCTCTTCTCGCCGCCCGGGACATAGACCGCGTCGAAGAGCACCGAGGACGTGGTGAGGAAGCTGCAGTCGACCGGGATCTCGCTTCCACCGGCCCCAGTGATGACGCCGAGTTTCGGCGCGACGATCTTCGTTTCCGCCCCGGCGGCCTGCAACGCCTTCACCATCTTCGAGACCGAGCCGTCGTGCACTCCATTCGCGGCCAGGATGGCGACTCGGCGCGTCTCGATGACTTCCTTGGTCGTGTTGGCCATGCTGAGCGCCTCGGAGCGGCCGATCGAACCCTTCCTCCGTGTCGACTCACGGCTCGCGGGATCGGCGTCGGCGGGAACGCTGTGATTCAGGGGTAGCTCGACTTTCGGAATCCGCGACAGTCCGAGCCCTTCGGCCACTCGACCGGCCAGCGTCGAATCGACGAAGTTCAGCATCCCGACCATCCGTTCGCGGATCGCGGGCCGCTCCAGTTTGCCCAGCTCGAATTGGAGCGCCTGCACCAGATGGTCCTTCTCAGGCTCCGATTGGCTGTTCCAGAAGAGCGTTGCCTGGCTGAAGTGATCGAGGAACTTGGCGCTGCGCCCGCGCGTCTTCGCGCCATCCATCCGTTCGGGGAAGCTCGTGAACCCGCCGTCGGCCGCGCCCGTTTGGAACGGACAGCCGCCGCCGACGGTGTTGGGCTCATAGGCAGCCCTGGACTGATTGATCGTCTGGCGCATGAACCCATCGCGTTGATGGTTGTGCACCGGCGCGACCGACCGGTTGATCGGGATCTCGTGGAAGTTCGGCCCGCCGAGTCGGATCAACTGCGTATCTGTGTACGAGAAGAGCCGACCGGCCAGGAGCGCGTCGTTGGTGAAGTCGATTCCGGGCACGACATGTCCGGGATGAAACGCGACCTGCTCGGTCTCGGCGAAGAAGTTGTCCGGGTTGCGGTCGAGAGTGAGGCGACCGATTCGTTGCACGGGAACGAGCTCTTCCGGGATGAGCTTGGTCGGGTCGAGCAGATCGAAATCGAAGGCATGCTCCTTCGCCTCGTCGACCAATTGCACACCGAACTCCCATTGAGGAAACTTGCCGCCCGCGATCGCTTCCCACAGATCCCGCCGCATAAAGTCTGGATCCTTCCCCGAGATCTTCTGCGCTTCGTCCCAGGACACCGAGTGGACGCCGAGGACCGGCTTCCAGTGGAACTTGACGAAGCGCGGCTTCCCGCGAGCGTTCACGAAGCGAAACGTGTGCACCCCGAAACCTTCCATCATGCGGAAGCTCCGCGGGATCGCGCGATCCGACATGACCCACATGATCATGTGCATCGACTCCGGCATCAGGGAGATGAAATCCCAGAACGTGTCGTGCGCGGAGGCGGCCTGCGGCATTTCGTGATCGGGTTCCGGCTTCACCGCGTGGATGAGGTCTGGGAACTTGATCGCGTCCTGGATGAAGAAGACGGGGATGTTGTTGCCGACGAGATCGAAGACGCCTTCGGATGTGTAGAACTTCACCGCGAAACCGCGCGCGTCGCGTGCGAGGTCGGAGGAGCCGCGCGAGCCGGCGACCGTCGAGAATCGTACGAAGACGGGGGTGCGAACACCGGGATCCTGGAGGAACCCGGCCCGCGTGATCTTGGCCAGGCTTTCGTACACCTCGAAGTAGCCATGGGCGCCCGACCCGCGCGCATGCACGACGCGCTCGGGAATCCGCTCGTGATCGAAGTGGGTGATCTTCTCCCGCAGGTGGAAGTCTTCGAGAAGAGTGGGTCCTCGTTCTCCCGCCTTCAGCGAGTCTTGGTCGCTCTGGAGACGCAGCCCCTGGTTGGTCGTCAGCGATTCTCCGGCGCCGTTCTCACGAAATGCGGCCAGGTCCGCCGCTTTCGGGTCGACGCGCTTCCGTTTGGGCTCCTTCATCGATCGTGCTCCTGTTCGGTCCCACCCGGAGTCGCCTCCGGATGCACCGGTCTGTAGATTTTCCCCGCCAGGGTTCCGTTTCTTGCAACACGCCGGGATCACGGACGAGCAAACGCCCGGAGTTGCGAGGCGTCGCCGAGGTTCGCGGCGACAGCGCTAGTGCGTTGCAGGAATCGAGCCGTCGGGCGACGCGGCAACCCGGCGAGGTAGCCCGCGACCTCGCGCGTCCACCCGCTAGCGCAACAGCGCCTTGCCCGAAGCTGCGTACCCGGCGCCGGTCAGGCGGATGAAGTAGACGCCCGGGGCGAGCGAACGTCCATCACGGTCGAGGCCGTCCCACGGCAGTTCCGTGCGACCGGCCGCGAACGAGTGGTCGGCGAGGAGCGCGACCTGTCGTCCGGTGACATCGTGCACCGCCACGCGCGCGTCGCCGGCTCTCGGAATCTCCAGCAGGATGCGGGCGCCCCCTGAGCTGGGGTTCGGCGCGATGGCGTCGATGCTCGCTCGCACCGCGGAAACGAAATCCCCTTCGGCCACGTCGCTGCTCGCTCCGAGCTGAACCTCGGCCAAGAGCCAGAGCGCGTTCTCCGCATTGATCTCGACATGCCCTTGGTTGCCGCTCGGGAAATAGACGGCGTCGAAGGGAGTGTGCGAGAGGATGTCGACGTCGCCCGCGATGTCGTAGAAGAGATTGCTCGTGTCGAGTGCGAGCGCGCTGACCGAGGGGATGAAACAGTGATTCGGGTGGAGCGCGACGATGTCGCCGTACGGCGCGGACGTCGCATCCATTTGCGCCATGCTGTTGCGCCATCCGCCCGACGCGTTGTCGTAGGGGAGCGTGCCCGAGACATTCACGGTCTGGGATTCTTCGGGCAGGAAGATGATGTCGACCAGCCCTTGGAAGATCGTTCCGTTGCCGGGGAACGGAGTCGCCCAGACGTTGCCCGTCACATCGACGAGGAAACTGGTGTACTCCCAGTCGATGATCTGAGAGCCGGCGGAGAACCCTTGGCTGACCTGCGCGCCGCTGCCGTTCGCCACCGCGACCTTGCGCGGCTGCGACGGATAGCCGCCGAGCACGTTGAAATCATTGAGGAGCTGCACGCGGAGCGGATCGACTTGGCCGGTTCCGCCGGGGGGGTCGGTGTGGTGATAGACCAACATCTGCCGCGCGCCCGGCGTGTCGAGTGTCGCGAGCAATGCGCCGGCCTCCTCGGAGTCGTCGGCGAAGAACGAGAGCCAGTACTGGATGCCGAGCGGAATGCTCGCGCCTTTCTGCGGCGAGTCGAACGAGATGAAGGTCCGGGCGCGATGCTCCGGGCCGTTGGTCTCCATGTGGGCGAGCGCGTAGCGACCGACCAAGCCGCCCATGCTCGCGCCGACCAACGCGAAATCTTGTGAGGGTGAGATCGTCGCCTGGATCTGCTCGATCAGTTCGACCGCGACGTACGCATTCCGCTGGATGTGCGTGACGGCGTCGTCGAAATTGAGGACCACCGCGTCGTAGCCGAGCGCGCGCAGGTTCTCCAGGAGCTGCTCGCGGTTGAGCAGCGCATACAGTTCGTCCCAGTTCATCGAGTTGTCCAGGTCGAAACCCTCGATCACGACGACCGGGTTGGTGATCGAGGCGTGTTCCTCGGCCAGATAGACATAGGCCTCGCCGGTCCCGGCGATACTCTGGTACGGGATCGACGCGGTGATCTGCAGCGTGTCGTCGGGCGCGGGCGTTCCGAGCGCGCGCACATCGAAGACGAAGAAGGCATTCTCGCTGGCCGGCGTCGCGTCAGTCGGCCGCAGGCGCATCCGAATCAACTTTTGACCCGTCGTCGAGTAACTCACGTCCACCGGCTGATCGAGCCGCACCGCCCGATACCCCAACCCATCCTCGAAGTCGATCTCCACCGTCGAGGGCGCCGGTCGGTCGTTCGAGAGATATCTCTCGCGCGAGAACTCGAACTTCACCGACTCGCCGCGATACGTGTAGGTGCGCGCCGCCGCCGCCGCCACGACCCGCAGTGACAGGAACGCATCGCCGGTCCCCAGCGCTAGGCGTTCTCCCCGCGCGACGAGCGCTCCGCTCTCCAACACATCCGGCCGGAGCCGCTGGTAGGCGAAGTCGATCGCAACGATCGGGATCACGCCGTCTGGCGCCCCGGCGCGAAGGTCGCGTCGGGTCGACTCGTCGATCGAAGCCAGCGACGGCCAGTTCGGCTCACGGACCGAAGCGCGTGTGATCTCGTCGAGCATCTGTCGCCACTCTCGGAGCGTCCCGACCTTGGCGGAGGCGGAACCGTCATAGCGGTCGATCTCGGAGAGCGAGAGCACGCGGTCGTAGAGGATCCCGCTCGGGATGCTGGAGGCCGGCAGGTCGTCGAGGGTCGCGGCCACGCGCTCGCTGACACTGAGCGCGCTCGACACCGCGATCGACACCGTGCTCGATAGTGCGGCGGAGCAGACCAAGAAGAAGAAGACGGCGACGTCCGCGCGGATCCGGAACATGGAAGACCTCCCCCGAAGCATGGGTCACGAACGGAATGCGGGGGGAAGAGTAGCGGATCGGCGGGACTCGAAGCGCGGTCGTCGGCTGGTAGGAACTCGGAAAGTAAACGGCGAGGCTCCGGTGACCGGAGGCCTCGCCGTGAGAGTCAGGCGGAGGTGCGAACGTGTCCGCTGACTCGTCTAGTGGTAGAAGGTCCAGCCGACGGTGACCTTGAGATCGGGCGATTCGTCCACGAGACCCGCCTTGGCTTCGACGAAGAACCGATCGCCGTTGGAGAGCCCCTTCTCGATTCCGCCGAGGACATTGAGACCGAGGTCGGTACTCGTGTCGTCGCCGAGTCCATTGTCGCCGAAGCTCGCGAAGTTCACGCCGATGCCGCCGCCGGCGTAGGGAGTCCACACGTCCCACGTCTCGCGAAAGCGGTAGGCCGCTTCAGCGTTGACCGCCACCAACGTGATGTCATCCCCGACACCGACTTCGATGTTCGGTTGGAAGCGGACGCGGCGCGCGAAGTGTCCGTAGTCGAGGTGCGCTCCGAAGTGGAACTGATCGGGGCCGAAGGAAAGCCCGACTCGGGGTCCCCAACCGCGGAATCCCACTTCGTCTTGGTTATCGGACGGTTGGGCGCCGGCCAGATTCGGAGCGAGCGCGAGGGCTCCGAATGTGACGGCAGCCATGTACATTTTTCGCATTTGTAAGAACTTCCCTTCTTCCGGGCCTGCTGGACGGTTGGACCTGCTGAACTGCGAACTACCTCTGGGCGAGGAGTGTCAGATCGACCGGGGACGTGATGTGGATGTTGAGTCTCTGACCAGCGTTCAACTCAACGTCGTCCCCCTTGGTAGCGAGCATCAAGATGGTTCCGGCGCCGGCGCCGATGACCGCGCCCTTGCCGGCGCCCTTCGATCCGTCCGCGATCCCGCCGATGACCGCGCCGAGGATTCCTCCCGCGGCGATCTTCTCGACGTCGCTGCTCGTCTCGGAAGCCGCCTGCACAGTGAGCGGAGTCGCCGAGATCGCGTGGGACTTGCCGTCCGAGTCGACGAACTCTTCGAAGGCGAGCGTCATGCTCGCGCGTCCCTTGATCCGTCCGGAGTCCTTCACGTCACGGAGGACGCCGCGGATCCGCGAGCCGGTGGCGATGACTGTCCTGCCGTCGACGACGACCGGAACGATCGTCGAGGCGACGAAGGAATCGCCGGTGTGGTTGACGTCGGTGGCGAGCGGCGTCTGCAGCGATGCAACGATGTTGGTCCCCGCGGGGATCACGATCCGCTGGGTTTGCGGCAGCGCCGGCTTCGCGGCCGCCGGTTTCGACGCGACGCTCTTCGCGGGCGTCGCGTCAGCCTGATCGGTCCTGCGATCACCCGCGCAGCCGGTGGCGGCCGCCGTGGCGACGATCAGCGCGGCGAGCAAACGTGTGTTCTTCATCATGGTGTGTCGTACTCCTGTTCTACTTGGACCGAGATGGTGCTGACGAGACTTAGTCAAGAACCGCGCCATCACGACGACGCCGGCCCTGCGCGCCCGTAACGTCGCGGGCGCCAGCCAATTACGCGGGCGCCCGCACCGTTTTCAAGTCACGAACCGTCGGACTACTTGGTCAGGAGCTTCCTGCGCTCCTGCTCCTTCTTCAACACCTCGGTGTTGAGCACCTTGAACTCGACGCGACGGTTCGCCGCCATGCCTTCGACGGTGTTGTTCGTCGCGACCGGCGCCGACTCGCCGTAGCCCTTCGAGGTGTACTGCGCACGGTCGATGCCGGGGAACTTCGAGAGCAAGTACTCGAGCACGGCGCCCGCGCGCTTCTCTGACAGCTCCAGGTTGTACGAATCGGAGCCGCGCGCGTCGGCATGTCCGCCGATCTCGATCCGGAGCTGCGGCCACTGCACGAGGATGGTCCCGATCTCGTCGAGGACCTTGTACGAGACGGGCAGGATGGTCGACTTGGCCGTCTCGAAGTTGATGTCGCGGACCGTGATCTTGCCGGTGTCCAACAGCTCGGTCTCCCGTTCGCTCACTTCGATCGGGCAGCCTTCGACGTCGACGCGCACGTTGCGCGGGGTGTTCGGGCAGCGGTCGACGCCGTCGACCACGCCGTCGCCATCGGAGTCGAGAGGACAACCGGTCGCGTCGACCGAGGCGCCGGCCGGCGTCGATGCGCAGAGGTCGATTCCGTCGAAGACGCCGTCGCCGTCGCTGTCGGCCGGGCATCCGCGTCCGTCGACGGTGGCGCCGGCGGGAGTCCCTTCACATTGGTCGAGACCGTCGTAGACACCATCGGAATCGCTGTCGGCCGGGCAACCACGAGAGTCGACCCGCGCTCCGATCGGCGTTCCGCCGCACTGGTCGATCCCGTCGGGAACGCCGTCGGAGTCGCCGTCGATCGGACATCCGTCCGCATCGACGCGAGCGCCGAGCGGCGTGTCCGGACAACGGTCCTTCTTGTCTCCGATGCCGTCGCCATCTGCGTCCGGCAGGATGACGGAGCCGCCCAAGGCGAACTCGATGCCTGCGCTCAGCATCAGGTTGTGGTTCATCTTGTCAGCCGGAGGATCATCGGCCGGGGGAGAGTTGAACGTCCAGATCTGGTCACGCACATCGGCTCGCAGCGCGACGCGCGGAGAGGCGCGGAACTTCACGCCAGCGCCGATCTCCGGACCGTTCTCATAGGTCGGATGCTCGTTCTGGATCGCGCCGTCCGGATCGCGTTCGAACTTCGACTCCTGCCATCCCGCCAAGACGAACGGGACGATGGCGCCGTCGGGAATCAGGTGAACGATGACGTCGACGCCGTACGTGCGCAGGTCGGCCGTCACCGGCGCGCGGTTAGCGACGCGATCGGCGACGAAGATGGGGCTGCCGTGCATCGACTCGGTGGAGAGCATCCCGTAGTGCGCCTCGATGCCGAGCATGCGGACGGGGAAGAAGCCCACGCGTCCGCCGAATGCAATTTTGTCTTCGAGATTCACGTGCTTGCCGAACATCGAGTAACCGAGATAGGGCGTAGCGGTGAAGTGAGGCCCGTAGACTTGCGCGCTCGCCGAGGTTGCGACCGCCGCGAGGGCCATCGTCATGGCGACGAGGCTCAGGCGGAAGTCGGGGCTTTTCGGCCCCGCATGAGAGGAGCCGGGGATCCCGTGAAATCCGGATTCGAGCGCTGAAGACAGTTGGGACATAGAAAGAGCCCTCCCGCGTGCGAAGGCTCGAGATCATCGAGACCTAGCGCCTCGCCGTTGGAAATGCCGTATGGCGGAGTCGTGGTTGAGAAAGCAGCGCGGTCCTGGGTCCCACCCCGTGGCGTGCTTTCACTGTTACAACCGCATAGCAGCAAGACCGAGGCCAACGCTGTGGCTGGTCTCATTTCGGCCGAGCCAACGGGTCGTTTCGCGATCGGCGGAGGATGGATCACCGCTACGGCGCTATGCCGCTACGGCGCTATGCCGCTACGGCGCTATGCCGCTATGCCGCGGTGCGCGCCAAGCGAGCCGTGACCCTGCCGTCGTTCGTCCATCGCTCCTCCGCCGCTCCGCACTCCTCACCCACTCCGGTCTCCCCGATCCAACATCCGGTATCCGATCGCCTCGATGACATGGCGCGCTTCGATTTCCTCGCTCTCGGCGAGGTCGGCGATGGTTCGGGCGACGCGTAGAGATCGGTGTACAGCGCGCGCGCTGAGGGAGAAGCGATCGGCGGCGGCGTGAAGCATGCCGTGGGGCTTGGGCGCGAGGCGGACATGTCGCTCCAAGTCGACGAGCCCCATCTGCGCGTTGCAGAAGACGCCCTCACGGTCGGCAAACCTTGCTCTCTGGAGTTCGCGCGCAGCTTCGACCCGCGCCCGGACGGTGGCGGAACTCTCGGCGCTGATACTCTCGGAGCTCGCGATCTCGGAGCGTTCGTCACTCGCGCCCATGAGCTCCTGCGCCGTCACAGGCGGCGCGTCGACATGGAGATCGAGCCGATCGAGGAGCGGGCCGCCGATGCGTCCTTGATACGACGCGACTTGATGCGGCGTGCAGCGGCAGGCGCGCCTTGGATGCCCGGTGAATCCACAGGGGCAGGCGTTCATCGCGGCGACGAGCTGGAAACGACAGGGCAAACGAACCGAGCGTCCCGCTCGGACGAGAGAGATCGTTCCTTCCTCGAGCGGCTGCCGAAGCAGATCGAGAACGGATCCGCGAAACTCCGGCAGCTCGTCGAGGAAGAGGACGCCTCGATGGGCGAGGGAGATCTCACCGGGACGCGGCCAAGCGCCGCCTCCGACGAGCCCCGCGCCGGTGATCGAGTGGTGCGGCGCACGAAATGGACGTTCGGTGAGACGGCGCGCGCCGGGCGCGAGCAGGCCGGCCACGCTATGAACAACCGTCGCCTCCAACGCCTCTCGCGGATCGAGTCGCGGCAAGATTCCGGGCAGCGCTTGCGCGAGGAGCGACTTGCCGGCGCCGGGTGGACCGACGAACAGGAGGTTGTGGCCCCCGGCGGCCGCGATCTCCAACGCGCGGCGTGGGCCGGCTTGGCCGCGGATGCGAGTGAGGTCGACATACTCTCTCCTCCTAGCGGCTGCCTCGGGAACTGGAGTCGAAGGGTCGACCGCCGTCGTCGCGACGACTTCCTTCAGCGGTTCACCTCCGTTCAGCGCGGCGACGATCTCGGAAAGTGAGGAAACAGGAACGAGCCGCACGTCCCCAACGCCAACCGCCTCCGCGAGATTCGCCTCGGGCAGGATGAGCCGCCGCCGATGTGACGCTTCCGCCGCGAGCGCCATGGAGAGCGCGCCGCGAACCGCCCGCACGCTCCCATCGAGCGCGAGTTCACCGGAGACCGGCGTGGCTCGGAGAGCGTCGGCGGGAACCTGACCCGACGCCAGCAAGATTCCGAGCGCGATCGGCAGGTCGAGCCCGGAACCTTCCTTGCGCAATTCGGCCGGTGCGAGGTTCACGGTGACATGTCGATCGGGGAGTCGCAGGCCGCTGCTGCGAAACGCCGCCGAGATCCGCTCGCGGCTCTCGCGCACCGACGTGTCGGGCAGTCCGACCAGACTCACCTGCGGATACCCGGAGTCGACCGAGACCTGCACCTCGACCGAGACGGCTTCGATGCCGACGAGCGTGAAGGTCTCGACGGTGGCGCGGCCTTGGCCGACCGGTTCGCGGGCGTCGGTGTCGAACGGATCGGCGAGCACGATGCTCCCTTTCGTTGAGCGGACGTCGACGCGCCGACATCCAGAGGAGAAGAGGAGCAAAGGTCGGACCAGCGCGGCTAGAATGACGCCCCGCCGGGGACGAACCCCATCGCAGGAGGCTCCGATGTCCGAGATCGCACGAATGCTCGATCAGTTCGATCGCGCCTGGAAGGGGGAGGCGTGGCACGGCCCGTCGCTCCATGAGTTGATCGACGATCTCAGTCCCGAAGAGGCCGCGACGACCTCTCGGCTGCGCGCGCAGGCGTAGCTCACGTGCTGACTCCTGGAGGACAGAAAGAGATGGGTATCGAAGTCACGCCTTGCGCGTCGCTCGAAGAGGTGACCGGCGCGTTCGCGCCGATCTGGCACTACTTCGGCGGGCGGCCGACGCCCGAGGATATAGAGCGGTTCTCCACCCTCCTTCCGATCGACCGCGTCCACGCCGCGCGGGAGAACGGGCGAATCATCGGGGGGGCGAGTTCCTTTCCGTTCGAGATGACGACGCCAGGCGGAACGGTGCGCGCGGCCGGCACGACAGTCGTCGGTGTGCTCCCGACCCATCGCCGCCGCGGCGTGCTCCGTTCCATGATGCGGGCGCAACTCGACGCGATTCACGAGCGACAGGAGCCAGTCGCCTATCTCTGGGCCTCCGAAGAGACGATCTACGGACGCTTCGGCTACGGGATGGCGTCGGTCAGTTGTGACTTCGACCTGCCCAAGTCGCACGGCGAGTTCGTGCAGCGGTTCGAACCGCGGGGCGAACTCAGGATGCTGGAAGAAGAGGAAGCGCTCGCTCCGTTCGCGGAGATCTATGAACGCGTGCGGCCGCTCCATCCAGGGATGTTCGCGCGTTCAGAGGACTGGTGGAAGCTCCGCAAGTTGAACGACCCCGAGGCTCGGCGAGCCGGCGGCGGTCCGTTGAATCGGATTCTGCTGACGCTGGATGGGAGGCCCGAGGCGTACGCGCTCTATCGGATGCATCAGTCGCTCGAACTCGGGATCAGCTCCGGGCATATCAGCGTGATCGAAGCGATCGGAACCTCGCCGGACGCGACGCGGGAGACCTGGCGGTTTCTCCTGGATATCGATTGGACCGCGCGCGTGAAGGCGCAGCTCCTACCGATCGACCACCCGCTGTTCCTCTTGCTCGCGCGCCCGCGGATGATGCGGCTTCGAGTCGCCGACGCGCTCTGGGTGCGCCTGGTCGACGTCAACGCAGCGCTCGCCGCGCGCAGCTACGGTCCGGGAGGGCCGGTAGTGCTCGAGGTCGCCGATGCGTTCTGCCCCTGGAACGCGGGGCGATTTCGCGTGAGCCGCGACGGCGTCGAGAGGACGACCGCGGAAGCTGATCTCTCGCTCGACGTGACCGCGCTCGGCTCGATGTACCTGGGCGGATTCAGCGCGGAACGACTCGCGCAAGCGGGACGCGGGGCGGAGTTGCGCGCGGGGGGCCTGACCCGAGCCACCAACATCTTCGCGGCAGATCGCGCGCCGTGGTGTCCGGAGATCTTCTAGCTCACGCTTCGATCAGAACTCCACGATCTCCGGACTGGTCGCGAGGAAGTCGATCGGGCGGAAACGTCGCTCGCCGAACGCCGTCGTGGAGTACGGATCGTGTTCGACGGGAAGGTTCGGATACCACGCGAAGCGCAGTTGGAGCGGGCCGATCCCGTACTTGGCGTTGTGCAGCCGCAGGCCCGCTCCGAGGCCGGAGTAATAGTCTTGGTCGAACAAGCTATTGCCGCGTGAGCCGATGATGTCTATATCGGCAAACGTGAACAGAGCGATGCTGACGCCGCCCGGTCGCCAGGGCGTAAAGGTGACCGACTCGAGGTTCACCAAGAAGCGCTCCAATCCGACAACGGTGTGGTCATAGGTGACGCCACGGATGGCGTCGTCGCCGCTGAGATCGATGCTGTCGTCCGCGAAGCGCTCGATTCCGGTGATGTACTGCGCGTGCAAGAAGTGCCGGAAGCGGAACTCTCCGCGGCGCTGGAGCTCGCTGAAGCAGAGGGTTCGAAGGCGGAGCACTCCGTGGTTGAAGCCGCCATCCTCGGGGTAGCCGCCGATCCGCATCTCCCCGACTCCATAGCCGACTTTGGTGTGAGTCTCCGCCGCCGCCAACGTGGCGGACAGATACGGCCGACGGCGGAACTCCTCGTCGGCCAGCCCGAACGTCACCCGAGCGAGAAAGCCGCAAGGGATGTCCTGGGTGCGGCCGAAGTTGTACAGAAGGTTTGCTCGGTCGTACCGACTCTGGATGAACGCCACACTGCCGAGCAGATGCCGCGCGTGGTGGTACTGGAAGAGACTGGACTCCGTCACGTCGGGTCGCTTGGTGAAGCGGAGACTCCTCGAGCGGGCGCTGAAGAAGAGAAAACGTCGAAAGTCCGAGCCGTCGTCCGTCATTTTCAGCGGGATCGGTCGGCCGATCCACAGGTCGACCAGCTCGGAAGTATTGTCGTCCACGGTGGCGAGTGAGTCTTTGACCGTGTTTCGAGTCCGGATCAAGTCGAGGCCGCCGGCGTAGTCGAGCAATGGCGAGACGAGCGCTCGGGCGAATGAGATGCGCGTCGTTTCCGCGCTCGGTCGATCCGCGTAGGCCAACTCTCCCGCGATAAAGGAGCGCCCGAAGTTCGAGACGGAGTAACCGGCGTCGAACCCGGAGCCCGGAGCGGCCTGCGGAATGAACGTGACGCCGACCGAGGCGCGATGACCGAGGCCCAGGAGATTCTGCTCACTCACGTCCACGTCGATCCGGTTTCCCTCCTTCAGACTGCCCGACACCTCGAGTCCCCATCGGTCCTTCACCAGGACGAGGACCTCGACGGAGTCGGCGCCCGCCGGGTGCGGTTCGACGACGATGCGCGCGTCGTCGAAGAACGGCAGTCCTCGCAACATGCGTTCGCTGTCGGCCAGGCGAAATGGAGAGAGGATGTCTCCTTCCCCGAACAGCAGGTTGTTCCTCACGGTGACGTCGCGCGTTTGCGAGTGGAGCGTGTTCAAGAGACGGGACAGCCTCGATGTGCCTGTTCGGGTCGTGTCGTCGATCGAGGGACCGAAAACAGGGAGAACTTTGACCCGGATCCGGGCGATGCGTTTCCCCTCGGACGAAGCGAAGCGTCCGACGTTCTCATGCGGATTGGTCGCTGAGACGGGAGGGCCGACTTCGGCCTCGGGTGGGACGTCGGAGGAGTCGGCGCTCGTTGCGGGTGAGGGCGCTGGATCCTGCGCGCGTGCGTGATCACGCGCCGTGGCGAGCGTCAGCAGGAGGGAGAGAACGATCAGCGTCGGCCGGGACATCTCCAGCACAGCCTGATGCACGAACCGAGTTGCGAGCAACGACCCTTCTTGACGACCTGTCATCCTTGCCGTCGCCGGATCGCTCGTCGCGAGCGGTGCTGGTCGCGCTCGAATCTCTTCTTCGGACTTCCGGCCTACCACCTCGGCGCTCGCGTCTACATGGCGGAGCTGCGGAAGAATCTGGAGGACGATCCGGCGCAACCGAAGTGGCTGCTGACCGAGCCGGGTGTCGGGTATCGATTGCGGGACGAATAGAAATACCGGATACGCCGAGAGCCGCACTTCTGCGGCTCCCGGCGTCTAGTGGAACTGACTCGACGAGGACGGCAGCCGTTACTTCGGGAGGACCACGCTGTCGATGACGTGGATCACGCCGTTGGTGGTCTCGATGTCGGTCTTGATGACTCGGGCCTGATCGATCATCACTCCGCCGTCCTTCACCGCGACGGTGAGCGACTGGCCGTTGACGGTCGCCGCCGACTTCAGCCCCACGACATCCTTGGCCATGACCTGACCAGCGACGACGTGGTAGGTGAGGATCGCGATCAGCTTCTCCTTGTTCTCAGGCTTCAGCAGCGTGGCGATCGTGCCTTCGGGCAGCTTGGCGAATGCCTCATCGGTCGGGGCGAAGACGGTGAACGGTCCCTTCCCCTTGAGGGTCTCGACCAGTCCGGCCGCCTGGAGCGCGGCCGCGAGGGTCTTGAAAGTTCCCGCGGCCACCGCGGTGTCGACGATGTCCATCTGCTTCACGGTGTTTGTGTTCACTGCGTTCGTGCTCACCTTCGTTGCCTCCTTCTTGTCGTACTTCTGCCCTGCGGGACTCATTCCTGCGGTGAAGAGCAGGGCGCTTCCCGCGAGAGTTGCGATCGTTCGTGGCTTCCAGATCTTCACTGTCGATCTCCTTCGGTTGTGACTGTTAGGCATGGGATTGAGGCAGGTCGGTGGGTCAGCGCGAGTGGACGGCCACGCGCGCGGGCTGCCAGCGTTCCTGGATCCGCTTCCAGAGGAGGCCCTGATAGACGCCGGCCGCGCCGACGAGCAGGTAGACCACGCTGGTCAGCGCGGAGGTGTCGCCGAATTGCCGACCGAAGAGGGTCGCGACGAGGTCGAACTTCGCGGCGCCGACCAGGCCCCAGTTGAGTGCGCCGACGATCGTCAGCACGGCTGCCAGCACATCGAGCTTCTTCATGAGAGTTCCTTTCGCTCTGGCGATCGACCTGGTTGGATCTGTCGCTCGCCCTGTTTCGACAGTGGTAGTATGATGACAATCGATTTTAGTTCTAGGAAATATTGCTTCACACTCAAGATCGTTTGACTGTCAATACGCCAAGAGTCGCGGAAGTTGAACCTCACGCAAAAGGAGCGGCCGTTGCTTTCGAACACGCTGTCCCAGGGTCTGGAATCGTATGGAATCGGAGGGAAGCTGCGCGGACTTCGGCTGGGAAAACAGATGGGTCTGGTCGAACTCGGGCGCCACACCGGGCTGTCCTCCGCGCTGCTCTCGAAGATCGAGCGCGGAAAGCTCTTTCCCACGCTCCCGACTCTCCTGCGTATCGCGATGGTCTTCGGCGTCAGCCTCGACTTCTTCTTCTCCCGCGATCTCAAGCGGAGCACGGTCGCCATCGTGAGGAAGGCGGAGAGGTCGCGTTTTCCGGAGAGCCCGGACGGCGGACCGCTCGCCTACCACTTCGAGTCGCTCGACTTCACCGCGAACGACCGGAAGCTGAGCGCGTTTCTCGCGGAGTTCGAAGCGTTGGAGCCAAAAGAGCTCCGCACCCATGCGCACGGGAGCGCCGAGTTCCTCTACTTGATCAGCGGGAAACTGGCGCTGACCGTGGACTCGGAGGAGCATCTCTTGGGAGCGGGTGACTCGGTCTACTTCGACTCGACCGAGCCGCACTCCTACCGACGCGTCGGTTCGGCGAAGTGCGCGGCGGTCGTGGTGACCTTGCCCTAGCCGTGGCGCCACTCTCGTCCGGTGCGCTCGCTGACTACATTCGCGGCCTCACTCGCAACCTCATTCGCCGCCTCATTCGCCGCCTCATTCGGCCTCGCTATGATCCCCGCGCTGGCGAAGCAGCTCCGCTCGGTCAATAAGAGTCCGGAAAGCTCCCGTTCCATCTCCGCGCGAGGTTCACGAACGCGATGTCGGCTGCTACCCCACAGACCAGCCAGACGTAGCGATAGACCTCTCTCGGCGTTGTCATGACTCGGATCTCGGAGGCCGCGACGGTCACGGTATTGCGAGTTGCCTCCGACTCCAGGGATCCCCATCGCGGGAGGCGAGCGACGACCACGACGGACGAATCGCTGAAGCAATTGGCCTGGATCAGTTCGCCGCGCAGCGCCGTTCCGTCAATTCGCACGAGTTCGACGGGAAGCGGCAGGCTGGCTCGAACGCGAGCGCAATCCTCGTAGGAGACAGGTCTCCCTTCCGCCTCATCCGTGTGGATTCCCCACATGTAACCGTCGACGGTGCAGCCGGTGAGTGCGACGCACGCAATTGCGGCGGACAGCATCCGTAGTGACGGCGATGCGGATCCTGGCCTCCAAATCGTCAAGCGACCGACTTCCAGGCAACCGACAAGCGCTTCTTACTCGATGCGCAGTCGCGCAAGTACAGGTTGATCAGAGTCTGGTAAGGGATGCCGGAGTCCTCCGCCATCCGCTTGAAGTACTCGATCGTCTGCTCGTCCAGCCGAATGGTGACCTGACGCTTCAACCGCGAGGCGTAGGGGTTTCGCCGAGCCTTCGAGAAGTCGTATTCCTTCCTCATATTCTCCTCCTCTCGATGTAGATCACCTGCTCCGTTCGTTCGCGAGGGCCTGGCGAGGATCCCATTCGAACCGCAGCTCGATCATACGTACACTGTAACTACACCGCGTAGTGTCGACGCAAGGTCGAGCTTGTTCAGCCGTGCGTCACGGCGCCGGGAACAGGCTCCGGAGTAGCTGCCGGCGAATGACGCTTGGGCCCAGTCCGATCGGACGCGATACTCCCCAGCCATGACTCCACCGACCGACCGACTTCCGCCGGAGACGTGCTCGCGATGACTTCATCGCAGGATCACGATCCGTCCGACGAGACCGACGAGACCGTCGGTTCCCATTCAGCGCCCCCACCGGCCGACTCGAGCGCCAGCTTCCACCCCGGCGACCTCCTCGCCGATCGCTATCGCATCGAGTCGTTCCTCGCGCGAGGCGGGATGGGGGAGGTGTACCGCGCGCTCGACGTGGAGCTCGGTGTTGCCGTTGCGCTCAAGACGATCCGTCCCGAGATCGCGGCGGATCCGGCGGCGCTGCGGAGTTTCAAGCAAGAGGTGTTGACCGCACGGTCGGTCACGCACTCCAACGTTTGCCGCATCTACGATCTCTGGCGACACCACGACGACGCGCGCGATGTCTCGTTCCTCACGATGGAGTTCTTGCCGGGCGAGACGCTTTCATCTCGGCTGCGCTCCGGCGGAAAGTTGAACGGCGCCGAGGCGTTGCCGATCGTGCGGCAGCTCGCCGACGGACTGGATGCGGCGCATCGAGCGGGGATCGTCCACCGTGACTTCAAGAGCGCGAATGTGATCCTCGCGCCCGGCAAGGGCGCGGAGCGCATCGTGATCACTGACTTCGGACTGGCGATGGCGGCGGAGTGGACGGGGGACGACGTCGCCGTCGGCGGAGCGGTGGCAATCCTCTCGGGCGATACGGATGCGACCGTCGACTCGCTCGATCCACGCGGAGCGCAGATCTGCGGGACGCCGGCCTATATGGCGCCGGAGCAGGTGCGCGGCGAGCGCGTCGGGCCGGCGGCGGATCTCTATGCGCTCGGCGTCACGCTCTTCGAGATGCGGACGGGACAATTGCCGTTCCGCGGGAGGTCGCCCCTCGAGACGGCGCAACTCCGCCTCACGACGCCCCCGCCTCGTCCGAGCTCGATCGCGGAGCTGGAGCCCGAGTGGGAAGTAGCGATCCTCAGGCTCCTCTCGCTCGATCCCGCGGAGCGGTTTGCGAGCGCGGGCGAGGCGGCGCAATCTCTCGTCGCGAACGTCAACCGGGCGGACGGAGCGCCGGCCGCTCTCGTTTCTCCCTCCTCTCGCCCGAGACACTCGCTTCCGGCGGAACACGACGCATTCGTCGGAAGGCGAGATGTCCTTTCCTCTCTCTCCGCGCTCTTGGAGCCCGCGCCCGCGTTGGTCACGCTGCTCGGCATCGGCGGCACAGGCAAGACACGTCTCGCGCGCCGTTACGGATGGGAGAGTCTCGAGCGTTGGCCGGGCGGGGTCTGGTTCTGCGATCTAGCAGACGCGCGCGATGGGAACGGGATCGCCTCGGCGGTCGCCGCGGCGCTGGGCGTCTCGCTGACCAGAGGCGATCCGGTAGACCAGTTGGGGCACGCGATCGCGGGGCGCGGGCGGGCGCTCCTTATCTTGGACAATTTCGAGCAGATCACCGCGGAGGCGGAGGCGACGCTCGGGCGGTGGCGCGCACGCGCGAGGGAGACGTCGTTTCTCGTCACGACGCGCGAACGCCTCCAACTGGGCGGAGAGAGTGTGGTCGAGGTCGAGCCGCTGGATCCCGAGACCGAGGCGGTCGAGCTGTTCCGAGAGCGGGCGCGAGCGCAGCGGCCGGGGTTCGAAGTGACCGATGAGAACCGGGCGGCGGTGATCGAGATCGTTCGGCTGCTCGATGGCCTGCCGCTCGCCATCGAGCTCGCGGCGTCACGCGTGCGCCTGCTGTCGCTCGAGCAGTTGCGTGAGCGGTTGGGCGATCGGTTCGCGGTGCTCGCCAGCTCGAAACGGGGGCGACACGGAACTTTGCGCGCGGCGCTGGACTGGTCGTGGTCGTTGCTCACGGCTTGGGAGCAATCGGCGGTGGCGCAGGCGTCGGTTTTCCAGGGTGGGTTCACGCTGGAGGCGGCGGAGGCGGTGATCGATCTGTCGGGGTTCGAAGACGCGCCGATGGTCTTGGATGTGATCCAGTCGTTGGTGGACAAGAGTTGGTTGCGGGCGCGAGTGGTGCTGCAGGCGCCGCGGTTTTCGATGTACACGACGGTGCAGGAGTATGCGGCGGAGAAGGAAACCGCGGAACTTCGTTCCGCGGTTACAGCGCACGGCGCCTACTTCGCCACGAAGGGCGCGGAGAAGGCAATCACTGCGCTGAGCCGCCGAGGCGGGGTCGCGCGACGAGCGGCGCTACGCGTAGAGCTCGACAATCTGATCGCGGCTTGCCGCGCCGCGCTCGCGGCTGGGAACGAACAGGTCGCAGGACTGACCTATGTCGCGGCCGCTCATGTGCTCGCTCTCCAGGGGCCGGCCGGCGCCTCGGTGGAACTCGGGCTGAACGTGCTGGGCGTCTCGAGGGATCCAACCCTGCGTGCCCGCGTGCTCTCCGCGTTGTCCTTCGCGGAAAGAGCGGCAGGCAAGATGCGAGCGGCGCAGCTTC
Organism: uncultured bacterium; assembly: GCA_964631125.1. GTDB lineage: Bacteria > Eisenbacteria > RBG-16-71-46 > CAIMUX01 > CAIMUX01 > CAZVYN01. The sequence continues at coordinate 52,958 of CAZVYN010000008.1, forward strand.
ACTGCGAGGACGCCGTCGCCATCTATCGCGCCGCGGGCGCCCGCAGTTCCGAGGGGGACGCGATCCTGAGTCTCGGCACGCTCTGTTTCGATCAAGCTCGGATGGACGAGGCTCGATCCCACATGGAGGCGGCGCTCACGATCAGCCGCGAGGGGAGAATCCGGAATCTGGAGTGCGGGTCGCTCCAGCTCCTGGGTCTGTTCCAGCGACGGTTGGGACAGTCGGAGCAAGCGCGATCGAACCTCGAGGCCTCCCTCGCCATTGCGCGCGAGAAGGGATACTGGCGCTTCGAGGCAGCCGCGCTCGGCAACTTAGGCATGATCCTACGGGACCTGGGTCGATTCGAGGAGTCCCGTTCGGCCTATGAGGCCACGATCGCGATCCACCGCGAAACGGGCGAACGGGGAGGCGAGGGCATCACGCTCGGCAACCTCGGAGCTCTGCAAGCCGAGCAGGGACGCACCAGCGAGGCGACGTCTTCGATGGAAAAGGCTCTCGCGATCAGCCGCGAAGTGGGAGAACGTCGCTTCGAGGGGCATGTCATTGGAAGCTTGGGTACTCTGTACGTGACGATGGGTCGGCTGGACGAAGCGAGAGTCTCCCTCGAGGCCGCGCTCGCGATCCACCGAGAAACGAACAGCCCGCGCGGAGAAGGTGACGTGCGCCGCTACTTGGCCAGCCTTTCTTTCCGCGAGGGGCGGCTGGAGGAGGCTCGAGCCCACTTCGAGGCATCGCTCGCCATCCAACGAACGCTGGGCGACCGAATCTTCGAAGGCGTCACCCTCGGCCTGATCGGATCTCTCCTCGTCGAATCGGGCCAGCCGGCGGAAGCGCGTCGCTTCATCGACGACGGCATCGCGGTTCTCCGTGAAGTCGGCGACCGCTTGAGACTCGCAACGGGCCTCTGTCACCTCTGTTCGTTGGAGCTCGAGGAAGGGAATCTCGACGCGGCGCGGACGGCTCTGGCCGAGGCCGAGGAGATCTCCGGGGCGCTCGAGGTAGGAGAATCGGACCTGGAAAGAGACGTCGCGAAGCTGCGCGAGGCGCTGAGGAAGAAGACGGAGGCCTGAGGGTTCGGATCGATGCACCTTCTCATCACCATCGACACGGAAGAGGACGACGCTTGGGGCTCGAAGCCGGGCGTGACAACGGAGAACGTCACGTATCTGGCGCGCTTCCAGGCGCTCTGTGATCGCTATGAGTTTCCGCCGACGTGGCTGACGACGACGGTGGTGCTCGAGGATCCGCGGTTCGCGCATACGCTGGGGCCATCGGTTGCCGCGGGGCGCGCGGAGATCGGGGCGCATCTGCATCCGTGGAACTGTCCGCCGTTCGCGAACGGCGCGCCGCCCGATCCGACCGAGCGCTTCTACGGCTTCGAGATTCCGGTGACCGAGTACCGCGCGAAGATGGAGCGGGTCGTCGAGCGGATCACGCGCGACTTTGGTGTGGCGCCGGTGAGTCATCGCGCGGGGCGATGGGGGTTCACGCCGGGGATGGTTCCGACCTTGCTCGAGCTCGGCCTGCGCGTCGACACGAGCGTGACGCCGCATACCTCCTGGCATCGCTCCAAAGGGAAGCGCGACGGCGGGGGCGGGTCGGATTTTCGTGGAGCGCCGTATCTGCCGTACTGGCTCGATCCCGCGGATGTGCGGAGGCCGGGGAACTCGCAGATGCTGGAGCTGCCGACGACGGTGCTGTTCACGGAGGGGCCGTTCGCGTCGGCGCAGAGTGGGCGGCGGTTCGTGGATGGGGTGCGATATGGCGCGGTGGGGAAGGTGCTCCAGCGAATGGGGTGGACGGGGAAGATGTTCCGGCCTTGGCATGGGCACGGGGCGAAGGAGCTGGCCAAGATCGCGGAGCAGGCCGAGGGACTCGGCCTGCCGTATGCCATGCTCATGTTCCACAGTTCGGAGCTGATGCCGGGGGGGTCTCCTTACAATCCGGATGCGGCCTCCATCGAGCGGTTGTACGGGCTCTTCGAGGAGCTGTTCACGACGCTGCGATCGCGCGGGGTAACAGGCGCGACGGTGCGGCGGTTCAGCGAGCCGTACCTGAAGGGGGAGGTCTCGGCGCTTCGGGGCTGAGAGGATTTCTCGAGAAACGCATGTCCATCTCCGCGCCGTTCCTGCGCGTCTTTCGATGAGGCCAGCCACCTCAGACGACACAACCGCAGGCACGGAGAGAGAAGGAGAACCTGGACATGCCCCGCATTTCTGATTCGAAGATCGGCCGGACGGCCGGACAGTTGGCCGAACGGTCGGCCGGCCCGCTGGCGGGAGTGCTGGCCGGCTTGGCGTTGCTCGGCCTAGTGAATGGGACGGCGCCCGCCCAAGTGGTCGAGAGCTGGACCCTCACGATCGACAGCTCTACGACCCAACCCGTGGCGACGGGGCTCTTCGCCTTCGACGCGGCGGACGACGTGATCGTCCTGGCGGAGGGCGCCCTCCGCGCGGGCCAAGAGAGCGAGCCGTACGACCAGGGTTGGTTCGGGCCGGCCGGCCACACTCGGCTGTCGCGGTTCGGCCAGCCGGTCGGCAACGGAATGCCGTTCGGAGCGCTCGTCGGCGGATTCGGCTCCGATGTGACGCAGTTCGAACAACTGGGACGCCTCGGCGCCTTCGCGGTCGCGCTGACGGAAGTCGGAGAAGAGTTCCACGTCGCGCTCAACATGTCCGACTCCGACCTCGCCGCACTCGAAGGCTCGGTCACGATCACGTTGATCTACGTTCCGGCGGGGAGTGCGGATGTTTCGGAGATCACGATCACTGCGGGCAGTCCCGACGAGATCCCGACTGGGTTGACGGCAGATTCCGGAGACAAGTTCGTCGTGCTCCCATACGCCGCGGTGCGCGCGAATGCGGTCGGCGCCAATCCCTACAGCAACGGCTGGTTCTCCTCGGCGGGTCGGATTCAATTGACGCGCGCAGGACAGCCGGCCGTGACCGGTCCGTACGGCGCGCTCTACGGCAGATACGCCGGAGGATCCAATTTCTTCATCGGTGACGGCGGGTGTTGGATCACGCAGCCGGCGGATCTCGGACAGGAGCTGATGTTGCTCACGAACATGTCGGCGGCCGATCGCGCGACGCTCGTCGGTCGCTACGTCGCCAACGTGATTCGCGTTCCGGCGCCCGCGCCCGCGGCCGTGCCGGGACCTGACGCGATCGAGTACGGCCTGTCCTCCTCGCCGAATCCGATGAACGGCGCGGCGACGATCCGCTACCAGCTTCCGCAGGCGGGACTCGCGCGTGTGCGGATCGCGGATGCGACTGGACGTTGGGTGCGGACTTTGACCGACGGAACCGCTCCGGCCGGCGCGCACGCGATTCAGTGGGACGGCGCCGACGATCGGGGTGAGTCGCTGCCCGGGGGAATGTACTTCTTCCAACTCAGCACCGATGCCGGTTCGCGCGCGGGGCGGATCGTGATCAGTCGCTAGCGCGCGAGAGTTCTCGCCAGAGCCAGCTCTTCGCGAACCGCCAGTCACGGACGACGGTTCGCGTCGCCACTCCCAGAATCTCGGCCGTGTCGTCGAACGTCATTCCGCCGAAGTAGATCAGTTCGACGACACGGAGTTTGCGGACGTCTTCGAGGCCGAGACGTTCGAGGGCGCGGTCGAGATCGAGGGCGTCGATCGGCGTAGCCGAGTTGTTGTCCCAGAGACTCTCGTGCAGGCTGACGCGTTGTTGTTCACCGCCTCGCCTCTGCGCTCGATGCGCGCGCGCGTAGTCGATCAGAACCCGCCGCATGGTCGTCGCGGCCAGTGCCAACAGGTGACCGCGGCCCTGCACCTGCGTGTGCGTCTCTCTCGCAAGCCGCAGGTAGGCCTCGTTGGCGAGTGCGGTGGGCCGGAGGGTGTGTTCGGCGCGCTCCCTCCGCATCAAGTGGCTCGCGAGCCCGCGGAACTCGTCGTAGACCAACGGCAAGAGATCATCGAGCGTGCTCGGCTCGCCTTCGGTCACCTGTTCGAGGACATCCTGCGCGAAGCGCTCGATGGCGGAGGCTTCTTCGGGGGTGGCGCTGGGCGTGGCGCTGGGTGCGGCGCTGGGTGCGGCGTCTGGCGCGCGATCAGGACGTTCGAACTCTTTCATGCCGTTTCTCCCGATGAGGCGTCTTGCGAGTTCGACCGAGGGTACACGCGAAGGCGTTTCGCGGGTGGCATCGAGGGAGTTGGGGCTTGTGAAAAATGGTGCAACTATTGCCGGCAACAGTTGCACCATTTTTCACAAGCCCGGGCGATCCCCCGAGGCGTCCGCGCGTCTCATGCGCGTCTCATGCGTCTCATGCGTCTCATGCGTCCATGCGTCCATGCGTCCATGCGTCCATGCGTCTCATGCGCGAGTCGCGCTCGCCCACTTCACCATCTCCCCCAAGCTCCGCGCAGCGCCGCGTTCATACGCGGCGGTGAACGGCTCGTCGCCGATTCTCTCGCGAATCGAGAGGCGCGCGGCGTCGAACATCCTTCGTTGGCCGTCGAGCAGCGGCAGGCGCTCCTGCTCGTAGGCGCGATCGAGTCCACCGAGCGTTTCGGCGAATGACGCCGGATCTCCCATCGCGTCGGCCAGACGACCGAGCGCGAGCAAAACCGAGCAGACGCCCGACGAATTGCCGAGCTTGGAGCGGATGCGCAGCGACTGGACCAGATGTGTGCGCGCCTCGTCGAAGCGGCCGAGCGCCGTGCAGGTGTCGCCGAGATTGTGCAGGCAGAGCGCCATGCCGGGCGCATCCCGCGCTTCGCGGTGCACTTCGAGGGCTTCTTGGATCGGCGCGAGCGCTTCCTGCGGACGTTGCAGGATCTCCAGTGCGCGGCCGATGCTGAGCAGCGCTTTGGACGCGCCCAAACGGTCGCCCAACTCGCGGCTGAGGCGGAGTTGTTCCTCGAAGAGCGCCTTGGCCTCGGCGTGCTGACCGCGGACGCCGTGAATCGCGGCCATGTTGCCCACGCTGGTGGCGACTCCCGCGCGGTCCCCCACTTGCTCGAAGAGATCGCGGGCCTCGCGCCACTGCGCTTCCGCTAGATCGATCTCGAGGGCGAACCAGCTGACGGCGCCGGCGTCGCGCAGCCCGCGCGCGAGAGCCGCGGGATCGCCGAGTTCTCTCGCCATCGCAATCATCCGGAGCGAGGCGTCGTCGGCGGCGGGGCGATCCTCGAGCATCGCCAAGGTGCGAGCGAGTCCTCCCCACACGGCGATGCGGTCTTTCGGATCGACCGCCGCTCCGTCCAACGGCAACTCGAGCACGCGGCGGAGGTAGGCCACGCCCTCTCGCCAATACCCGGCCATGCTCCAGTAGCGGCTGAGTCCAGCGGCCAGGGTGTAGACGCGCCGGGCCCACCGTCGGCGCAGGCAGATCTCCAACGCGTCGACCAGATTGGTGTGCTCGACGTCCATGCGCGCCAGCCATTCCAAACTCAGCCCCTGCTCGCTGGCCTTCGGCGAGAGCATCTGTGTGAGTTGATCGACGTAGCGACCCTCGGTTCGCTCCGGTTCCTCGTCGCGTCGCGCGAGACGATCGCGGGCGAAGCGTTGGATCGTCTCCAGGAAGCGGTATCGAGCCTGACGACCGCCGTCGAGATTCTCCACCTCGACGAGTGAGCGCTCGACCAGACGCGCGAGTAGATCGCACTGCTGCCAGGTCGACAGGCCGTCGCGCGCGCAGACCGCCTCTGCGAGTTCGAGTGTCCATCCGCCGCGAAACACCGACAGACGCTCGAAGAGCAGTCGCTCCGAGCGGCCGAGGAGTCGATAGCTCCAACTCACCACGCCGGCAAGCGAGCGGTGGCGCTGCGGTCCGCGTCGCTCGGGCGTCCCGAGCGAAAGCGGGTTGGCGCGGAGTCGCGCGAGGATCTCTTCGGCCGGCAGGGCGCGCGAGTGCCCGGCGGCGATCTCGATCGCGAGCGGCAGCCCATCCGCACGGCGGCAGATCTCGGCGACGGTGGCGAGCTGTTCGTCGCGCAGTTGGAAAGACGGTTGCCGCGACCGTGCTCGCGCGACAAACAGTCGGACCGCCTCGCAGGAGCGCAGCGCGACGGGGTCGTCGGTTTCGGCCGGGAGTCCGAGCGGCGGTAGCACGTAGACCTGCTCATCCGGCGAACCGAGCGGCGCGCGGCTTGTCGCGAGCACCGAGACGCCGCGGCAGTTCTCCAGCAAGTCCGCGATCCATCCACCGGCTGCCTCCAGCAGATGTTCGCAGTTGTCGACCACGAGGAGCGCTTGCCGGTCGCCGAGCAAGCGTGTGACCGCCTGTGCGCGCGAATCGCCCGAAGCGCCTCCCTGGACATCGCGAACGCCGAGGGCGCGCGCCGCCAGGCCGCCGATCTGCTCTCCACTCTGTTCCCCACTCTCGATCGTCGAGAGGTCGACGAACCAGATTCCGTCGGGAAAGCGCGCCGCGGAGCGGGCGGCGGCTTCCAAGGCGAGGCGCGTCTTGCCGGCGCCTCCTGGGCCGGTCAGCGTCAGAAGTCGATGGCCGCCGAGGAAAGTCTCCACCTCCGCGCGTTCGCGTTCGCGTCCGATGAACTCGGAGAGACGGCGCGGGAGATTGCCGCGCGCGGCGGAGGAGTCGACCGACTCGACCGCGAAGAGCGCTCGGGCTCGCAAACGCAGGAGCTCCTCGTCCAAGACGCGCCGCGCGTCGGCCGCGGAGGGTCTCGTCTCCGCGTCGAGCGAGATGAGTCCGTGCAGTAGGTCCACGATCGGACGCGCCAGCGTGTCGGGCAGCGCGCTCCAGTCGATGTGCGCGCCGGCTTCGGGGCCCGAGGCGTCGACCGGCGAACGGTGATCGAGGGCGGCGCGCCGGGCGAGACACTCGTAGAGCACACAGCCGAACGACCAGAGGTCGGACGCCTCAGTGAGGGCGTCGCCGCGCGCCTGTTCGGGGCTCATGTAGCCGACGGTGCCGCACGGGCTCCCCGACGCGCCGGGATTGGTCTCGGGAGTGAACGCGAGACCGAAGTCCAAGACCTTCACCCATCCGTCGGGCGTCACGCGGATGTTCTGCGGCTTCAGATCGCGGTGCACGACGCCTTGGGCGTGCGCAGCCTCGAGCGCGGCGGCGATCTGCCGTCCGAACTCGAGCGACGCGGCCAGCGGGACTTCCTCCGAGCGCAGCCTCTCGGCCAGTGTGGCGCCCGGCACATACTCCATCGTCAAGAACGAAGCGGTCTCGGAGGCGCCGTCGATGCGTTGCTGACTCTCGATCTCGACCAGCTCCTCGAACGAATAGACCTGCGCGACATTGGGCTGGCTCACCGCCGCCAGCATTCGCGCCTCGTCTCGCAGACGAGCGCGCCGAGCCCGGCTGCCCGCCGCCTCCGACGTGAGGGTCTTCAGCGCGACGTTGCGACCGAGTTGCGGATCCTCCGCGAGATAGACCACTCCCATCGCCCCGCGCCCGATCTCCGCCAGGACAAGATACCGGCCGACCCGGTCGGCCGGTCGCAGCCTTCCGCGTGACGCCGGCCGCAAAAAAGCCTCCGACGCCTCGAACGCCGCCGCGAGCGACGAGACCTCCTCGCGCAACGCGTCGTCCCCCGCGCAAACCTCGTCGAGGTAACGAGATCGCTCGTCCATCGAAAGGTCGATCAGGCGATCGAGGATCTCTTCGGTCCGGGGTGAGAACACGGGGGAGAGTATAAGTCTCGGCCGCCATCAGATTGGTTGTCCTCCTCCGCTGGCGTTTCCCGCGTTCCCCTCTCGAAGGCTGGAGACCGCAGGCCCCGATCAGAAGGAGTCGACTATGGGACAGGATCTACAACCAACGCTTCGCGCTCTGGCGCTAGGACTCACGCTCCTCGCGGCATGCTCAACCGCCGGAGAGAGCCGGGCCGAGACCCTCTACGATTTGACGTTCGGTCTGCCGCACGCGCCGACCTTTCCGGCCGTGGAAGGCGCCGGGCCCACGCCCCGCAGAGTCGTCTCGCCGGCCCTGGATACGATGCCGATCGTGGTGGCGGTTCACGGCGCGCTGACCGATCAACCGCTCGAGTTGGTGGCGACCGACACCGGGAGCCCTTTCGACGACCAGCAGTTCGACCTGAGGCTCGATGATCTGCCGGCGGCGGAGCTCTACTCGATCGAAGCGGACGTCCTGGTCACGGCGGGCGAGCTGAACGCGAGCATCACGCTGCTGATCGACGCCCCCGCCGTCCGCGCGATCGACTTTCAGGCGGATGGCGAGATCTGGGGCTGGGCCTCCGGCGGCAGCATCTTCTCGCTCGGGAGCTTCACGCTCGGGGAGGTCGTCCACCTACGCGTCGATGTCGATCTCGAGGTGGACAGTTGGTCGATCTGGATCGACGGCGTGCTCACCGCCGTGGAGGACTTCGAGTCGGCCAGTTCGATCACCACGGTTCGGATGGGAACAGACGTCTCGGTGCTGGGGCCGTCGATCTCCGGCGCGGTCGACAATCTCGTCATCTCGATTCCGGACGAGGGCCCTTGCTCTCGCGTGCGGTTCAACGACCTGACTCTCGGCGATCAGTGGGTCGAAGGCGAGAGCTTCGTCTCGGACGATGTCCGAGTCGATGTGAGCGAGTTCTACTTCGACGTTGGTCCATGCGGGGGCGCCAGCTCGAGCGGATTCACGAAAGTCGTCGGCACGGCGCTGGCCTGCGCCGGGGGGAAGGAACTCGAAGTCAACAACGTCACGCTCGACTTCGACTTTCACGGCCCGGTCACGGACGTCTTGATTCGCTACGGCGAATACGGCGGCGAGGTCTCGCTGGGCGTGAATGGCGCCTGCGAGGTCGTGGTGGATATGAACGATCTGAGCGGCGCGGTTCTGGGCGGCGTCCTCGTCACGGTCTTCGACGACGACCTGGCGGCGGACGGGTGCGGAGTCATCCGACTGGGCGGAGAAGTCACGCAGCTCTCGATCGGCGGCCAGGAGCTCTTCATCGACCAGATCAGTTACTGCCCGGCCTGCGTCGACCTGAAGCGATCCGCGTTCGAGGACCAGGCGATGGGGGATCAGTTCTTCGTCGGTGAAACGTTCTCGAGCGGGGCGGCGACACACAACTTCCGCCGCTTCTCGCCGCCGGGCGCCGACTGCTCCGTCCTCGTCGCGAATGGCGTCGCCACGATCGACTCAGGCGACGCTGCTTGCCAGGACGGTTTGGAACTCGGGCTGAACAACATCAACGACCAGATCACTTTCGACCAGGAGATCACCTGGCTCGCGCTCGCCTATGGAGAGTTCGGCGGCAACATCAACCTTCGGATCAACGGCGAATGCCGCAATGCGGGCAACTTCGCCGAACTCAGCGGCGACTTGATCGGCGGCGTCCTGGTCTGGGCGGTGGACTACAGCGATCCGGGCCAGGGCTGCGGCACGCTCTACGCCGTCGGCGCGATCGAAGAGTTCACGATCGGCGGTCAGGAGCTCTGGATCGATAACGTCCGAACCTGTCTCGACGCGACGACGGGACTGGAGGAGGGCGTGCCGGAGTCGCTGGTCGCCGCGTCCCGGCTGGCTCGGCTGCGGCAGAGCGTTCCGAATCCGGCGCGATCCGGCGCGGAGATCCGCTTCGACCTGGCGCGGTCGGCGCCTGTCGCCCTCTCGATCCACGATGTCGCCGGGCGTCTGGTGCGCGAACTCGTGGTCGGCCGGTTCGAGGCTGGATCACACCGCGTCTCGTGGGATGGACGGGACGCGAGCGGTCAGCCCGTCGCGGCCGGCGTCTACCTGTACCGAATCGACGCGGAGGGCGCGACAGAGACGAGGAGGATGGTGGTGGTGAACTAGCCCGGACCGCGATCGACGCCTGCGACAGCTCCGCGGATCCACACTAACGCGTCGTCCGCACCTCGCGGGCGACGCGCTCGTAGATGGCCGAAAGGAGGTCGACCTGTCGGGTGAGCGAGAACGACTCGACCACGCGACGGCGACCGCCCTCTCCCAGTCGGCGACGCGCCCTCGGGTCGGCCAGCAGTCCCTGGATCGCGTCGGCGAGACCGGAGGCGTCGCGCGCCGTATAGAGCCGACCGTCGACGCCGTCACGGACGATACTCGAGATCGCGCCCTCCGCCGGTCCGACGACCGGGGCGCCGACGCTCATCGCTTCGATCACCGCCATCCCGAACGGCTCGGGCCGGATCGAAGTGTGCACCGCGAGATCAGCGGCGCCGAAGAGGTCGGGGACATCGCCGCGTTGGTCGAGTAGGCGCACCTGCGCCAAGAGTCCGGCGGCGTCGATCTGCTGACGCAAGCGGAGCGCGAAGTCGGGATCGATCTCGCTTCCGCAGAAGAACCACTGGAAATCGACGCCGCGGTCGCGCAGCAAGCGCGCCGCCTCCACGCCGAGCGCTTGTCCCTTCCACTCCAGGATGTGACTCGCCGTGACCAGGAAAGGAATCGAGTCGTCGAGGCCGAATTCGGCGCGGACCTCGGCGCGAGAGCGGCGGGGTTGTTGCATCTCCACGTCGACGCCGTTGGGGACGACCTCGGTTTGGACGCGACCGGCGCAGAACTCTCGCACCTGGGACGCGCGTTCATCGGTCAAGCAGATGACCGCGGCGGCGTCATGCGCCACGCGTCGGAAGGCGGAAGGGGGGCGGCGCCAGACGCCGTGCTCATGCGTGAGAAACGGGACACCGCGCTGCATGGCGACATGCGCCCACTCGTACCGCTCCTGCATCGGCGCGTTGAAATGTATCAGGTCGACGCCGTCCGGCACGAATCGTCCGAGGTCGCGCGCGCGGGCGCGTTCGCGCAGGTTGTACTGAACCTCCGACCGCAGGTCGCGCGCCAACAAACGGAGAGAGGAGCGTTGGACCTCTCCATCGGAGGTTCGGCCGCGGCCGAAGAGCAGTTCGCCGCCGGGCCAGTCGAAGCCCCAGCCCGTCCCGGCGCCGAAGGCGAGACGTAGCTCCTCCGGGGCCGAGACCGGAATGCCGAGCGCGGCGATCTGGTCCACATACGGACCGGTACTGTGAAAGAGCACATACGGTTCGAATCGATCGCGGTCGAGGTGAGAAAGAATGTTGTACAGAACGCGCTTCGACCCCCCGTACGACGGGAAGATGCTGTGCTCGATGAAGAGGATGCGAACAGGTTCCACGCTGGAAGATCTCTCGGGTCGACGAACCGAAAACGCCGAGTGCATCGAACAGAAGCCGCGTCGCGTCAGCCACCCAGCAGGGCGGACCGGAGCGACTCCACGACGCGCTCCTGAGTGTCCGCTGTGATCTGCGGCCAGATCGGCAAACTCAGGACCTCGCGCGCGGCGGCCTCCGCCAGAGGACAGGACACCTCGAGATGCGCGTAGACCGGCAGCCGGTGCGCGGGGACGGGGTAGTAGATCATCGTCGCGATGCCGTCCGCGGCCACTTTCTCGTGCACCGAGTCGCGCAGCCCGTTCGGGATGCGAATCGTGTACTGGTGATAAACATGGTCGATGTGGGCGGGCGGCCGCGGCGTGACCACGCCGCTCCCGGCCTCTCCTGGGGCGAAAGCACCGCGCGACAACAGCGCGTCATACCGTGCGGCCGCGGCGCGTCGACCTGCATTGGCGCGGTCCAGGTGCGGGAGCTTCACGCGCAGCATCGCAGCCTGCAGGGCGTCGAGCCGCGAGTTGTAGCCGAGGAGCTCATTGAAATAGCGGCGCTTCGAACCGTGCGCGCGGAGCATGGCGGAGATCTCGGCCACGCGCGCGTCGTCGGTCGTGATGAGGCCGCCGTCGCCGAAGGCGCCGAGGTTCTTCGAAGGGAAGAAGGAGAACGCTCCGCCGGCGCCGATCGTCCCGAGCATGCGTCCCCGGTAGCGACCGCCCATCGCCTGCGCGACATCCTCCAGCACGACCAGTTGGTTTCGTTGCGCCAGGGCGAGGAGCGGGTCCATCTCGCACGACTGGCCGAAGAGATGCACCGGGATGATCGCCTTGGTGCGCGGCGAGATCTTCGCTGCGACCTGGTCCGAATCGAGGTTGAGCGTGGACGGGTCGATATCGGCGAAGATCGGAACCGCGCCGATCAGACTGATCGCCTCGGCCGAGGCGACGAAGGTGAACGGAGTGGTGATCACCTCGTCGCCCGGCGAAACACCGAGCGCCCGCAAGGTGATGAAGAGCGCGTCGGTGCCGGAGTTGACCGCTACCGCGTGTTCGACGCCGAGGAAGGCGGCGATCTCGCGCTCGAAGGCCTCCACCTCGGGGCCCATGATGAAGTGCCCCGAACGGAGGACGCGCTGCATCGCTTCTTGCAGATCGCCCCAGAGCTCGTCGATCTCGGGCGCCAGATCGAGGATCGGAATCTTGGGAAGCGACGACGGATTCAACTGAGCCGGCCCGTTTCGCCGACCTGGCGAATTTCGTCGTCCCCGGATGCTTCGTAGAGGCGCTGGCAATCGCCGCACGTCGCCTGGGCGTCGCGCAGCCGAAGGGTCGCGCCGCACTTGCACGCCCAGCCGATGCGACGACCCGGCACCCCCGCCATAAGGGCATGAGCGGGGACATCCTTCGTCACGACGGCGCCGGCGGCGATGAAGGCCCAAGCCCCGATCGTGACGCCGCAGACGACGGTGGCGTTGGCGCCGATACTCGCGCCGAACTGCACGCGGGTGACGGCGTAGTCGGCCGCCGTGTTGCGCGGAAACGCGGAGCGCGGCGTGCGCACGTTGGTGAACACCATGCTCGGCCCGCAGAAGACGAAGTCTTCCAGGATCACGCCCTCGTAGAGCGAGACGTTGTTCTGCACCTTGACGCCGTCGCCCACCTCGACGCGAGGGGCGACGAAGACGTTCTGTCCGAACGAGCAGTTCTTCCCGATGCGCGCCCCAGAGGAGACGTGGGAAAAGTGCCAGATCTTGGTCCCTTCGCCGATCTCGCAGCCCGGATCGACCACCGCGGTGGCGTGCGCGAAGAATCCCGCGCTCATGACGGACTCGACTGGAGCAGGAGCGGATGGCGTAGCTCGGGTCGCTCGGTCAGCGACGACTGTCGAATGCGATGCACCAGCTCGATCGAAGGGCGCGAGTCGTCGATCCCGAAGCCGCCGCCGGCCAAGATGTCCCGATAGACCATCGTGTGCAGATTCCCGAAGCCTTCGGAGAAATCGACTTCCTGTCCGTCCATGAGCAGCGCTCGATAGGCGGGCCCGCTCTTGGCCCCGGTCAGCTCCAGATCGCGCGCCGAAATCGAGAGATACCAGACGACATCCGCATGCTCGAGCTCGAGGTAGCCCGACATCCGCTCCGGATCGGAGAGATGCAGCTCGGTTCGGCGCACATCGCCGAAGAGCCAGAGCAATACATCGAAGAAATGGATCCCGATGTTCATCCCGACTCCGCCGGACTTCTCCAGATCGCCCTTCCAGGAGACGTGGTACCAGGGGCCGCGACGGGTGACGTAACTCAGCTCGATCTTGGCGCGGCGCCTCGGACGTTCAGCGTCGAGTCGCTCCTTGAGCGCGATCAGCGCCGGATGCAGTCTGAGCTGCAGCACCGTGTAGATGCGCTTGCCGTGCTCCTTCTCCAGATCGGCCAGTTGGTCGAGATTCCACGGACTGATGACGAGCGGCTTCTCGCAGATGACATCGCAGTGCAACCGCAGCGCCAGGCGCGCGTGCGCGTCATGCAGGTAGTTGGGCGAGCAGATGCTGACGTAGTGCGTCCGCTCGTCGTCGCCGCGGCGACGTAGCTTCTCCAAGAAGCGGTCGAAACGTTCGATTTCAGTGAAGAAGCGGACATCGGGAAAGTACCGGTCGAGGACGCCGGCGGAGTCGTTCGGGTCGACGGCCGCGACCAAGGCGCCGCCCAGATCCTTGACGGCCTGCAGGTGTCTCGGGGCAACGAAGCCCGAGGCGCCGATGAGCGCGAAGTTTGTCATGTCCTCTTTCTATCCGGAGACGCCGGTAGCCGGCGCCGATAGTGCCGACTGACAGCTTGCTGTTCAACGATCGACTACCTGAGACGGCTCCTTGACCTCGGGCCGCCCAGCCGCCTCGCCCGCTCGCTTGACTTCAACTCTGAAGTTCAGGAAGGTCTGCCGCGAGCCGAGGCCGGGGAGGAGGCTACTTCCCTGGCCGCCGCTCGTCGCCTATCGGATTCCGTCTGCCGTGAGGGGTGGATCGACTTGAAGCACATCTTCGCGGTGGTGGGGGCGCGGCCCAATTTCATGAAGGTCGCGCCGGTCATGCAGGCCCTGACCGCGACCGGTCGATTCAAGCTCTCGCTCGTCCACACCGGCCAGCACTACGCGCCCGAGATGTCGGACGATTTCTTCCGTGACCTCGGGATGGGCCGTCCCGATTTCCACCTGGAGGTGGGGTCGGCCTCACACGCGGTGCAGACCGCGCGCATCCTCGAACGGTTCGAGCCGGTCGTCCTGGAGCAGCGGCCCGATCTCGTGCTCGTGGCGGGCGATGTCAACTCGACCTTCGCCTGCGCGCTGGTCGCCGCGCAGCTCCGGGTGCAGGTGGGGCACATCGAAGCGGGGCTGCGCAGCCGCGATCGGAACATGCCCGAGGAAGTGAACCGGCTCTTGACCGATTCGATCTCGGACATTCTCTTCACCACCTCACGGGACGGCGACGCGAACCTGATCGCCGAGGGAGTCGAGCGGGAGAAGATCCACTTCGTCGGCAACACGATGATCGACACCCTGCGCCGCTTCGAGACGGCCGCGCGCTCTTCGGACGCGCCGGCCAAGCACGGCGCCGCCTCCGGGAAGTATCTGCTCGTCACACTGCACCGGCCGTCGAACGTCGACTCGCCCGAGGGACTCGAGCGCGTCTTCGCCTATCTGACCGAAGCGGCGGGGCGCATGCCGGTCCTCTTTCCGGTCCACCCGCGGACGAAGGCGAGTCTCGAACGTCTCGGTCGTTGGACGGCCCTCGAAGCGACGCCATCCCTGCGCTTGCTCCCGCCGCTCGGCTATCCCGAGTTCCTGGCGTTGACCGCGCAAGCGCGCGCGGTCCTGACCGACTCCGGCGGCGTGCAAGAGGAGACGACGGCGCTCGGAGTGCCCTGTTTCACGCTGCGCCCGAACACGGAGCGACCGGTGACCGTGACCGCCGGGACGAACCTGATCGTGAGCGACCAGGTCGCCAAGCACATCGCGCTGCTCGATGCTCTGCTCGCGGGACGCCTCGCGCCGCGCGACGTCAGGCCCGAGCTCTGGGACGGCCACGCCGGCGAACGCATCGCCGACGTGCTCGTCGCGCGTCTGGCCGACTGAGGATCTGAGTGGCTCGCACCGGCCTCGCGTTCGTGGCGTTCAAGAACGCCGCCACCACGCTGCTCACGCGCGTTTCGGGGCTGATTGTCGGAATCCTCCTCACTCCCGCGGTGCTGCGCGGGCTCGGTTCCGAGATGTACGGCGTCGCGCAGGTCGCCTCGTCGATGTACGAATACATGTCGCTCCTCCGGGGCGGGCTCTCGGCGGCTCTCCGGCGTTACGTCACCCTCTTCCATCACAGCGATCGACACGAAGAGGCTCGCCTCTACTACGCCGTCGGATTCTGGTGGTCGGGGCTCCTCCGCACCGGGATCCTCTTGCTCGGATTCGCTCTCGCGCGGCCGTTCTGCGAGTTCCTGCGCGTTCCCGCCGCTTCGATCGACGACGCCACGCTGGGGATCGCGTTGATCATCTTCGCGACGGTGATCGCCGATGCGCGCTCGCTCTTCGAGATCCCGATCTACGCGACGGGACGGACCGAGGGGCTCTCGGCCTTGCGGGGAGCAGCCGCGTGGCTCCGACTCGGGATCACGCTGCTCGCGTTCCAACTCTTCCAGCCGAATCTTCCGCTCTACGGAATCACCCTCATCGTGATCGAGGCCGCGCCGCTCCTGGTCGTGATCTGGATGGCGCGGCGCAGTGGCGTTGTCGGTCCCGTCCTACCCAAACCGGACTTCGGGGATGTCGGCGTGCGGTCGGAGCTATTCCGATACGGCGGACTGGCGCTCGTCGCCCACCTGGCGGGCCTCCTCTATACAGCGGCCGACGCGATCATGATCGGACGCCTGTACGGCGCAGTCGCGGTCACGCACTACACCCTCGGGACTCGTTGGTCGCCCACCGTCCGCGGCTTCCTCTCTTCCATCATCGCCTCACTGCAGCCGCTCTTCACGGAGCTCGAAGCGAAAGGGGAGTCGGCGCGCAGCCGCCAGGCGTTGCTGGAGATCGTCCGCTTCACGAGTGCGATCGCGGTGCCGGCGTGCCTGGCGCCCTGCGTAGTGGGCGATCTGTTCCTCGTCCATTGGGTGGGAGAAGAGTATCGCGGCTCGTACGCCTACCTCTTGGCGGTGCTCGCGCCGCTCACCTTGGAGATGGCGCTCGCTCCGGTCTGGATGGCGCTGCAGGCCCGCGGGCGCATCGGTTGGATCGCGACCGCCGACATCGTGGTCTCGGTCGGCAACATCATCTTGAGCCTGGTCCTCGCGCTTGTCTTCGGCCTCGGGCTCTTGGGCTTCGCGCTCGGAAACACGGTGGCGCTCTTGGCGAAGAATCTCCTGCTGCGGCCGTTGATGGGCGCGCGGGACGCGAGCTTCCCGACCATGCGTGAGTACTTGGCGCCGCTTCCGCTCGCGCTGCTCGGCGGCGCGCCAGGACTCGTGCTGCTCTATCTCACGCGTGAGTTCTACGGTGGAACGATGGCGGGCGTCGTCCTCGCGAGCGGCGTGGGGGGCGGGATCTCGCTCGCCGGTGCACTGCTCCTAGCGGTCGGGCCGAAGCGGCTTCGAGCGATGTTGGCCCGGGTGCGCCGCCGTAGATGATCGTGCATCATGCGGCCGCTGTCGAAGCCGAGCGGAGGGGAAGGGGGAAGAGATGCGAATGACGGGAGTCGTGCCGCGCCGAGGATCGAATGCCGGTGCGGTTTCTGTCGTCATCGAAGGACGCGGGGACCGGCCGACGGTCGCCGTGCATGGCTGGGCCGAAGATCGCGCGCCTTCGATCGCCAGCTCGGACCCGGCCGGCGCTCGCGTGCGCGTATCCGACGGAATCATCGTGGTGGGACGGATCTCGGTCGGCTCGGACCGGACCACGAACGGCGTGCTCGCGCTCCTGCGACGGTCCGCGCGCACTCGAGACTGGCGAGCGCTGCGAGCGCTCGATGGCGAGTACACGGTCTGGTTCGTCGATGGAGAACGCGGTGAGATCTCGGTGCTCCGCGATCTCTGCGGGACGCGCGCGTCGTACATGTCGGAGTCGGGCGACGCGATCCATCTCTCCTCGACCTTGGCCGACGCGGTGCGCAGCGCGGGATCAGCGATTCGCGTCTCGGAGCCGCTGCTGCTCGGGTTCCTCATCCGCGGGGCCGTCCACCATGTCGATGAGACGCTCTTCCTGGGGGCCAAGAGCTGCCCACCGGCCGCGCTGACCCGAGTCTCGGCCGACGGAGTCGAGACGACAGCGATCGTCTCCGGCGAAGAGTTGGGCCCGGACCACACATCGCCGCGCCAGCAACTCCGCCGGACGGTGCGCGAGTTGCTGGACGAGAGCGTGCGCCGCCGCACCGACGAGATCGCGACGGCCGGCGTCGCCCTGAGCGGCGGTCTAGATTCGTCCACTCTGGCGACAGTCGCTCGTGGCGTCCGTCCCGTCACGGTTGGGGCAGGTCTCCGCTTGATCGGACTCACGCTGGAGAACAAACGCGTCCCGACCGAGGTGGAGTTCGCCGCCAGTTTGGCGCGTTCACTCGGCGCGGAACACCGAGTCCTCCGCTATGAGGGGGCCGACTTCTGGCGAGCCTTTCCGCGCATCCAGGAACTGTCGGAGTGGCCGATGCACACCATCGGGGTCTATCACCATTGGAAGACGGCGGAAGAAGCGGCCGCGGCCGGTTGCCAGACGCTCTTCGACGGCAACGGCGCCGACGCGCTCTTCTTCGGGGGACGCCGCGCCTTCTACACGCACGTCTACGGAAGCCTGCGCAGCGGCCGCGTCATCGATGGGATGCGCGCGGCCTACGGCTATTGGCGGAACTACGGCCGCACGGTACGCAAGGACGTCTTCAAGTACATGCGCAAGACCGACCATGTGGGCTCCGGCCGCACTATGTGGGACCTGCTGACGCGCGAGTGGCGCGAGGGAGTCGGTCGCAACCTCGCGCGACAGGGCTTCATCGCCGACCTGCGCGCGACCGTTCTGGAGCATGTGGTGCGCGGACCGGCTTTCTCCAACGGAACGATGAGCGGAGACCAGCACGGAGTCGCGGTCTCGTTTCCGTTTTGTTCGCCGGAGCTGTTCGAGTACTGCGTTCGCCTGCCGGCCAAGGAACGATTCGCCGGGAGTCTGCCCAAGAGTCTCCTGCGCGAAGCGATCGAGGATCTTCCTCCCGAGATTCGCTGGTCGAACGTGAAAGCGGGCTCCAACGACGCCGATTCGCGCGGCACGCTGCGCGCGGCGGGGCCTGAGCTGATGGAGGGAGTATTGGCGAGCGATTCGCTGCTCGCTCCGTACCTGGACCGCGAGATCATCCGTGCGGAGATGGCCGCCTGGTGGAAGGTGGAGCCCTCGATCTCCTCGATCGATGTCTTCCGGCTGGTCAGCGCCGATGCCTTCCTGCGCTCGGTGCGCGAGCGCGCTAGCGCCGCACGGTCGTGACGAGGATCTTCGCCAACTCGGTCAACTGCTGCGGACGCACTCCGTAACGCAGACTGGAAGCGAGCGCCCGCAGCGCCTCACCGGAACGGCGGGCTTTCCGCTGGCGGTAGCTCAGCGCGAGATATCGACGACAGAGCAGCTCTCGGAGTCGTTTCGTCCGTCGATCGTCCCCGGCCATCTCGCTCAGGTACTTCGTGAAGAGCGAGATGTGGTCTTTCGTCGTGATAATCGAGTTGAGGGCGCTGTCGACGGTCAGGCTGGCCGCATGTCGGTAGTAGACCCCGGTGATGTCGGGATGGAACGCGAAGACTGCGTTCGCCTTCGTGACCAAGCTGATCGCGAAGTCCCGGTCCTCCGAGCGCGCGATCGTCTCATCGAAGGAGAGATCGCGGCAGGCGCTCCGTCTCACGATCATCGACTGGAGGTGCAGGAAGGCCTCCTCCAGAATTGCGTCGAACATGTCGGCCTCGATCCGGCGGTACCCCTCCGGTAGTTCGAGCGTCCGGAGTCCGCGCAGGATCGGTTTGGCGGCGAACCAGGTGTGGAGGATCGCTTTGCTCTCGAAGTCGACGACCTCGAAGTCGAAGAAGACGGCGTCGATTTCGGGGCGTCGCTCCAGGAACGAGACACCGCGTCCGAGATGATTCGGCCGCCAGAGGTCATCGGAGTCGAGGAAGGAGATGTACTCCCCGGTCGCGACCTCGAGTCCGGTGTTGCGGGCCCCCGAACAGCCCTGCGGCCTCGCGTTCCGGCAGAGGACGATTCCCGGATGGATCTCGGCCAGCCGCCGAACGATCTGGGCCGTGTCATCCGTGGAGCGATCGTCGATGACGATGAGCTCGATGCCCTCGTAACGCTGGGCGAAGACGCTGTCGATCGCGCCCTCGATGTGTACCGCGCTGTTGTACGCGGGCATGATGACCGAGACTTTCGGGGTCATACTCGAGGAGGTCGCTGACCAAGTCCCAGACGCCGCCGCACATGCGTCCAGGCGATCGCGAGATGGCGGCCGCGCAGTCGGCGCGCGCTCCCCGAGAAGTAGCCGAAATTGCCGGTCCTCAGCGCATTCCTCGCCACCTTGAACCAGTGCTCGACCACGCCGCGGTCGGCGGCCTGCAGGAAGATGCTCGGATCGTAGTCGGCATACACATCCGAGATCTCCTTCCACCAAGCATCGAAGGCGACGCGCTCGTCTCCACGCACCGCCTGGAGTCGATGCGCGTCGGTTCGCGCGAAGGGATGGACGTGAACGACCGGGGTCGCATCTCGGCGCCATTCGATCTCGATCAGCGCGGTCTTGCGCCGCGCCTGATCCCAACGCGGTTCCACGACCGAGCCGACCTCGGGATCCCAGAGGAACTCGCCCAAGCTATGGAAGACGAGGGTGCGCCCCATCAGCTCCATCCCTTGCAGGACATGCGGATGGTGCCCGACCACCAGGTCGGCCCCCGCTTCCGCGGCGTCGCGAGCGAAATCACGTTGCCGAGGGGACGCGTAGTGCACGTAGTTCAAACCCTGGTGGAACGAGACGCAGAGGAGATCGACCCGCGGGCGGAGCGCCGCGACGGCGTCTCGGATCAAGCGACGATCGAGCGGGGCGGCGCCGGCTCTCGATTGGGTCGCGATGTACCGGTGCGAGCCGGCGCGTCCATCGGCGAAGGCGAGCCAACCGATCGTGTACCCATTGCGCTCGACCATGGCGGGCGTGAGGGCGGCGGCGAGATCAGGTCCCGCGCCGACATGCGCGATGCGCAGTTCGTCCAACAACCGCCGGGTCGTCTCGATCCCTTCCGGTCCCGCGTCGAAGATGTGGTTGTTGCCGAGCGAAACGAGATCGAAGCCGAGGCGTCCGAGAAGTGAAGCGTGGGCGGGAGAGGCGAGCGCGCGCGTGGTGCCGGCTTGGCTCGGGGCGGAACTGAAGGGCAGCTCGAGATTGCCGAACGCCAGGTCGGCCGATCGCAAACGCGCCGCGAACGAATCGGACGCCTCGTCCGCGATCCCCGCCTCGGCCATGGCGGGAACCCGCAGCGCGAGTCCGATATCGCCGACGAGCGCCAGGCGCACGCCGGGTGCGCTCATGCTTTGCGCCCCACCACCACGTAGCGATTCCCGAGGACCGACGAGAGTCCGACCGTGCGGTTGAGCGGCCGCAGGAACATTCGGTAGACGAACTCCGGCACCCGCCCGTGGAAACCGACGAAACACTCCGCCGACGCGACCGGGAGTCCGCTCTGCCGCAACAGATCGCATTGCTCGGTCAGCGTGAGGTCGCGCTCCACGGCGTAGACGACATCCGCGCCGGTGTTCGGATCCTTCACTGTCTTGTACAGACCTGCTTCGCCTTCGTGCTCGTCCTTGTGCATGAAACGCTTTCGCACGCTCGCCTTGTTCACATCGATGATCACGATCTCGCCGCCCGGTGCGAGGATCTCCCGAGAGAACTCGAGGAATCGATCCACCGGATGGATGTGGCTGATGGCGTTGTGCACCCAGATGAGGTCATAGTGATTGCGCTCGGGCAGGTCGAAGACGTTGGCCAGTCGGATGTCGACCTTCAGGTCGACGCCGGTCTCCTTCGCCCAGAACGGCACGCGCTTCACGGCCACCGCGTGCCGCTCCGGCCGCAGGTCGATTCCGACGACCTGCGCGCCCGAGAGCGCAAAGAGAAGGCACTCGGAGCCGAAGCCGCAGCCCGCGTCCAAAACGCGCAGCGGCCGATCCGCGCGCTTACGGAGCAACCGTTCCAGCGTGTGACCGTAGGTACTGCGCACCCCTCCGCGCACCTGCCGATCCAGCGCCACGCCGGTCAGCGGCGCGTCGAGGAATCCCTTGTAGTACTGACGGAAGGCTTCCACCCCGGGGCCATCGAGGAACTCGTGGACTCGCAGCAACTCCTCCATCTGGTTCTGGATGAACCGGCGGAGGTAGGTCGAGGGGGTGAGCAGGTCCTGGGGACTCCAATGCATGCGTAAGTTCTCCTGACAATTTGGACGGCGAGCCTCGGCATCCTATGGGGCGGGTGGAGACGAGGCAATCTCACGATAGAGATCGACATAACGATCGACCATCTTGGGCGTCGAGAATTCTGACGCGACACGGTTGCGCGCCTCGGATCCGAGCGTCCGACGTCGTTGCGGGTCGCTCACGAGCGCGCGCAGCGCGGCCGCGGCATCGTCGACGGCTCCGACGGGAACGAGCAGACCGTCGACTCCGTTCGTGATCGCCTCCGCGGTTCCGCCCGCTGCGGTCGCCACGACGGGCAGGCCGAGGGACATCGCCTCCAGCACCGAATTCGGGCTCCCCTCGGACTCGGAAAGGGTGAGGAAGGCGTCCGACGCCGCGAAGGCCGCGCGCGGGTCGCGGACGTCGCCGAGGAACGAGACGCGCTCCGTCACCGCGCGCGCCGCGAACTCGGTTCGCACTTCCGAGGCCAGCCGTCTGTAACTCGCGTTCACCTCGGTGTCGCCGGCCAAGAGCAGGCGGAATCGCGCCGATCCCGCCTCCCGCGCGACCAGATCGGCCAAGAGTTGCGGCAAGAACCGATGTCCCTTCCCGCGTCGGAAGTGAGCCAGGTAGAGCACCGCGAAGTCGCCCGGTTCGAGTCCGAACAGCGCGCGCGCCGAAGCGCGTTCCTCCGGCGCTATCGGCTCCGGCAGCACGATGCCGTTCGAGATGACGCGCACCTTCGGCGGGCGGTGTCCCTCCAAGCGCGCGACGCTCTCGGCCACCGCTCGAGAATTGGCGACGATGGCGTCGACCCACGCGCCCGAAACGCGGAGCAAGCGAACGTCGCGCGGTCGCAGGTAGTCATCGAGCGAGCGGCGACTGGTCGCGACGCGAACGCCGGGCAGTAAGAAACGGAGCAGTGGCGCGAGCAGGTCGAAGGTCGGCAAGAAGGTCTGGATGACGTCGACCCGATGGCGACGCGCGATGCCGCGGATCTGCGCCACGATGCGCAGCGGCCAGAGGCCTCGCGGTGTCGCCGTGATCCGGTGGATATGCACGCCGGCGTCCGCGACCAGCTCGAGCTCGCTCGGGTAGCCGCCGAAGCAGGCGAGGTGCGTCTCGACGCCGCGCGTCGCGAGCCCCGTGAGCAAGAGACGGGCCTGTCGCTCCGCGCCGCCGGGGCCGAGGCCCCCGATCAAGACGAGGACCTTCATCGAACGGTTGGTTCGCTCTGAGGCTGTCTCACGACGCCGACCGGAGCTGCTCGCAGATCGTCGCGTACCGACGTCCGAGCACCGACCATTCATACTCGGCCAAGACATGCGCGCGGCCGCGGCGTCCCATTTCGAGCCGCTCGGCGGGAGAGAGCGCGTGCATACGTCGCAAAGCCGCATCGAGAGCGACGGGGTCGCCAGGCAGTAGCGAAATCCCCCCGCCGCATTCCGCCACCGGATCGTTCCCCGCGCGGACGCAGTGCACGACCGGCTTCTCGCCCATCATGTACTCGAAGATCTTGTTCGCGCTGATCCCGAAGCGATAGATCGGGATGTCCTGCCATCCGATGAAGCAGACATCGGCTTGGAGGATCGCCTGCCGCGCCGCCCCTTTGCTCACGCGCGAGAGGAAGGTGATGTAGTCGAGCCCTTCGGCGCGCGCGCGCGCTTCGAGCGCCGGTTTCGAAGCCCCTTCGCCGATCGAGACGAAATGATAGGGACGCGGATCGCCGCCGACTCTTCCCAACTCGAGCACCTGCTCCATCGCGTTGGGCGGCCCGTGGGCGCCGGCATAGATCACGACGAGCTGACCGCGCGCGCGCACTTCGTCGATGACGCGCTGATGCTCGGACGGCAATGGCTCGGCCGGACCTTCCCATTCGCGGGCCCAGGCGCCGTTCGGGATCCAATGGAACTTCGAACGGTCCAAGCCTCGCGCCACCATGTGGTCGAGGGCGTGCGGAAGGAGTGAGACCACGGCGTCCGTGGTCGAGTACGCATCCTTCTCGATCTGCGCCATCCACCAGACGAGCGGGTGCCCTGGTGAAACGCCGGCCACCTCGACCAGACTGAGCGGCCAGAGGTCACGCACCTCGAAGATGAGGCGCACACCGAGTCGACGCGCGATCGTCTTGGCCACCGGGTAGACGAAGAGGTGCGCGCTCGACGCGATGATGACATCGGGTTTCGGGATCTCTCCAAGTTGGGCGCGGCGGCCGAGGCGCACGACCCCGCGGCAGAAGTCCATCATGTTCAGGTAACGGCCGAGTCCGTTGCCGCGATACGGCCGCGTGCGCACGAAGTAGAACGAAGCGTCGTCCACCCGGAGCACCTGCCCCGTCTGCTCGGGCGGGATCGCTCGGCTGCGCGTGTGATGGTCCGACGCGGCGACCACGACCACTTCGTGCCCGGTCGCTTCCAACTCGCGCGCGAGAAAGTACGGGCGCCCCCACACCCCATCCGAAGGGGCCTTGGCGTAGTGATTGAGATACCAGATGCGCACGCCTGAGACCTCAGACCCTCTCTCGGTCGAATTCCACGAGCGGGGTCTCGGTCAGCTCGCTCACGACCAAGCGAAGCTTCCCGCGCTTCGTCCGCGCGATCGAATCGACGAGCTCGATCGAAATCTGCACGGCCGGACCGAGGAACTCGCGCGCCTGCCGTTCGATCTCGGCGCGCGCCGCCGCGTCGAACTCGGGCGACGGCGCCAAGACGAAGACGACTCGATCGACCGCCTCCTGTCGGATCTGGCATTCGCGCACCGCGGGGAACGACTCGACCAGTGAGTAGACGTTGCCGATCATGCGTCCGTCGGGGAGTAGCAAGCGGTCGGCGATCTTGCCCTCGATGAACTCATAGGCGCGGAAATCTCTCCCGCAGGCACACGACTCCAGGCGTCGCTGTGAGGCATCACCGGTGCGATAGCGAAGCAGCGGCATCGTCCAGTTGGTGAATCCGGTGATGACGATCTCGCCGCGTTCTCCTTCGGGCGACCCGTCCCCTTCGGGTCGCATCAGCTCCACGATTCCGCTCTCCGGGTGTTCGTGATAGACCCCTCTTTCACAGTTGGAGATGACCGGTCCCATCTCGCCGCCCGCGCTGTATTGATCCGAGACGCGTCCTCCGAAGCGCCGCTCGATGATCGCGCGTTGATTCGCGAAGAGCTGCTCGCCGCTCGTGATGATGGCGGGAGGAGGGAAGGTGACCGGGATGTCGTCGGGCCAGATCGCCGCGACGAGCGAGAGCGCCGAAGGATGGCCGAGGATCTCCGCGGGTCGGAACCCCTCCAAGAAGCGCGCATAGTGCGGGATCGTCCGAGGCGAGAGGTGATAGATCGAGAGCAGCACCTTGTTCTCGATTCGGTCGCGCCGCCAGAAGGGGGGCTCCTGTTGATCGCCGCGGAGCAGCGCGATACCCGAGAAGGTGGCCCGGCGGGCGCCGAGACGCGAGCCCGCCCAGGTGCGACATCGATCCGCGAACGCCCAGTAACGCTGGATCTCGTCGCGGGTCGAGTAGAAGAGCATTGGACTGCCGGTCGTACCGGCGGTCCCCTTCGCCACTAGCTTCCAGCGTGACGCCCCGCGGGCCAGAAACGAGTCGGGATTCGCGCGCACGGTCGCCTTGTCGAGCGCGGGCAACAAGGTGAGCACGTCGGGCCGGCCCAGGTCGTTCTCCGAGATCCCCGAGCGGAGGAAGAGTTCCTCGTAGTAAGGAACGTTGCGACGACAGTGGCGGAGCAGGGCGGTCAGATTCCGCTGCTGTTCCGCCTCGATTCGTTCGCGCGACCAGCGCTCCGACGCATCCAACGCGGCCCGAGCGCGCTTGAACTCCGCGCCATACCGGAGGTGGTGGAAGAACGCACCGTAGGCGCTGAGGGCGATGTCCTGAACAGGCGTCGGCAGGCGTTGACTGAAGGCGAGCGCCCGCGAGATGACCGGACGGAGAACGGTGAACAAATGTCTCCCCCCCGGGAGGTCGGGCAATCAGGGCGCGTCGAAGGATTGATCGCTGCAGGGCGTGCCGGGAGGACACGCCGAGAAACGCAGCGTGTCCCCATTCTCGACCGCCTGGATCGAGAGCAGCCCGGCCTGCGCGTTGGAGGTCACCTCCGCGTACGGCGCGTTCTTGGCGGTGACGTGGACGAGATAAGCGATGTCGACCGTGTCGTCGGCGCCGTTGACGGTGACCTCGATGCGCCAGTCGGCGGCGACCATCGGCGGGTCATGGCGGTGTGCGACGTAGTAGTCATTGGTGGCGGCGGCGTCGCTCGGCATGTAGTTCCGCGCGGTCTGCTCGATGTAGCACTCGTAGCTCACGTCCGCGTTGTTCGCGACGTAGCCGAAGTCGTTGGGGAACTGATCCTGTCGCCAGGTGAGCCCGTTGCGAGACGGTCCACCGATGAGCCTGATCTGACTGGAGCCGTTCCCGCCGTCCTCGGCCGAGATGACATAGATCCGCGCCGCGCTGCCGCCGCGCTCGACTTCGACCATCTGATCGATGGTGGTGGAGAAGACGCCCCCCTGGGCCCAACTCCCCTTGATCGCGGTCGGCGTTATCCCGAGCTTCGGCTTGTGCACCATGTGCAAGAGCGACTTCACGTCGAGGTTGTCCTTGGTCAAGACGACGCGGTCCTGGACGAGGATCCAGTTCGGTCGGAACCAGGTCCAACGACGCTTCACGCTCGAAGCCTTTCCGGGCGTGTACCCGATCGTGGCGTCGGCATCGATCACGGTCCGCTCCGGTGTCATCGAGATCTCGTCGACCTCGCCGGCCAACCCGAACTCATTGATCCAGGTGCAGAGCGGATACTTCGCTTTCGCCTGGCTGTTGCTGTAGTGGTTCTGCGCGCCGGTCACCGGATACGGAACGTCGGTCATCGTGCTGCCCTGCGTGTCGTGCTTGAAGGTGCCGTACGACTCGGTCGGATCGTAGACCAGGACGCTGTTGAATCCTTGGGTCGACGTCAACCACGGGCTGAAGTGGAGATCGAGATCGCTCTGGTAGAAACCTGTGTTGCAGATCAGGTCGTCGGCCCCGCGAGCGACGTCCCAGTGGAGGACCCCGCGCGTCTGAGCGATCTTCGGAGCACAGTGGAAGAACGTCGTGATGTCCGTCGAAGCGGAGCCGAAACTCCATCCCGTGCGTCCCAGATACCAACCATATGGGTCATACCAATCGAGTGGGCCCGCCGACGGAGGATCGTACGGCAGGGTCGGGATGTACCAGGCCAGCAGATAGACGCCGCTCGAAGGGGAGTAGGAATTCGTGTCGACCATCATCTTGGCCATGCCTTGAGCGTGCCGACTTCCGAGTCGTGAACCTTCCCAGGCGAAGAAGGCCTCGGGGACGAGACTCGTCGAGTTGTACTTGCCGATCATCCGGCGGCTCTTCTTGTCGGGTCGGAACGCCGCCGTCCAGAACTGCCACGAGTTCTCCATGGAAGGGGATCCCGAGATGAGATCGAGCCCCGCGGTGTGCTTGAGCACATCCATGAAGGTGAACATCTGGGAGTAGTACTTGCCGAAGTATCCGTCCTGCGCGCCGTTCGGTTTCATCTGGTCGTAGCAGGGGATGCAGCCGTTGCGGAGCCAATTGATCGAGGACTCGAGACCGATCTTGAGCGTGGCGTCGTAGGCGGTGTCGTTGACCAAGCCGTACTTGAAGGGCCAGGAGTAGTCCGAGTACTGCTGCGCGTACGAGCTGATATTCGTCGTGGAGGCGGAGGCCTGCATGCAGCTCTCGATCTGGGTCTTCTGCGCCTCGGTCAGGCGATCGAAGCACCAGTCGTAGGCCAAGACCAGCGCGGAGACGCGACCGACCGTCCGCCCCTCGCCCGAACAGAATCCGGACGTGTTCGCGTCCACCGTGGCCATGGCGAGCGTGATCGCCTTGTCGGCGTAGGCGGTGTTCTGCGAGATCAAGTACGCCGCGGCGAAGTGCATCATGTTGCCGGGATCGGTCAGCGACGCCTGGTCGACCCAGTTCTTGTAGCGCACCCAGATCACGTTGTTGCCGCCGTTGAGTGCTCGGTCGCGGATGACCGCGAGCGAGTCGGGGTAGAAATAGAAACGCGGATGGGCGGTGTCGACCGTCACCGCACGCGCAACAGGGGCGTCGGCGAAGAGCGCGAGCGCTCCGAGGATCGCGATCGTCCAGCGCGAAAGACACAAGGTGCGGGCGAGTTGCTTCAGCATGGGTCCGTTCCATTTCTGGTCTTGGTCCGCTCGGGCTCGCCCATCCGGGCGCGGCGCTCTTCCAGAGTTATCGGCGCGTGAAGGCGGGTTCCCTCGTCCCTAAGGTGGCGATGAGACCGGTCGCAAGAGCAAAGGCCGCTCCCGGAGGATCGCGGCGTAGATCTCCTCGATCCGGTCCACGCAGCGGTCGAGGCTGTATCGCTGCCGGACCTCGGCCGCACCCGCTGCTCCCATACGCCGCGCCGCCTGCGGATCCCGGAGGATGCCCAAGATTGCGGCGGAGAGCCTAGCGATATCGCCCGGCGGAACCACGAGGCCGCAGAGCGGCGCCTGCACGATGTCAGGGATCGCGCCGACGCTCGTCGCGACGAGCG
>CAZVYN010000009.1:0-31634 GCA_964631125.1 uncultured bacterium
GAAGAACGCGCTGGCCGTGGGGTCGCGTCGGCGGGCGCGACCGTGATCGAGGCGAGGAAGAGTCTAGCGCGGGGCGTTTTGCTACGGCAACGCGGAATTTGGGTCACTGGTCGAACATCGCAGCCACCGCGTCTCGGGGAATGGCGCGCCGAGTTCGTAGTAAGGTTCGTCGCCTTGATCGCACGACACGCGCGGGACGGGTTGGATCTCGAGGAGACGGGGATGAAGGAGATCAAGGCGCTGACGGCGCTCAGGGCGTTCGCGGCTTTCTTGGTCTTCATGTACCACTACGCGTTCCTCTTTCCGCCGGCGTCGCGTGGGGTGGCGGTGACGGAGTCGGTTCCGCTCCTCACGGTCTGGCGTTCGGGACAGGTGGGCGTCTCGATCTTCTTCGTCCTCTCGGGCTTCCTGATCACGCGAATCTACTACGACGACTTCGCCCGAGGGACGGCGCGGCTGCGTCTCTATTTCGTCAAGCGGATCGCGCGGATCTGGCCGCTCTTCCTGGTGCTCCGCGGTGCAGCACGGGGTGCAGCTCCTCTCTGGCGGACGGCCAGACGCGACCTGGTTCGTCACGTGGTCGATGACGCAGGGGTTCTTCCACGACCTGCGCTACGCGGGCCTCCCCACGGCCTGGACCTTGACGATCGAGGAGACCTTCTACGCGCTCGCGCCGTTTCTCTGCGTCGCGATCGCAGTGCTGGCGTTCGGGCGCAGCCGATCGGAGGCGGTGCGGGCGCCGGCCTTGCGCGTGGCGGCGGCACTGGGGATTCTGTGCATCGGAGTCCCCGCCGCCTTCTGGCTCGTCCTGCTGTTCGGGCGCCAGATCGGATTCACGTTCGGCGGTTTCATGCAGGACACCCGTCATCTCCTGCACGCGACGCTCGGGGGACGCTTCCCCGAGTTCGCGGTCGGCATGGGATGCGCATTCCTCCATCGCACCGGACGAGTCTCGGACTGGCTGAGCGGCTCGCGCGCGTCGGCGCTCTCGCTCGCCGCGCTTCCTGGCGATCGCACTCGGCATGGCCGGCAAGGACTTCGCGAACGCGCGCGGCTGGCAGCTCCAGAGTTTCGTTCTCACCTACGGGATCACGCTCGCAGCCGGCGCCCTCATCCTCGCGCTCTCGGTCGAGCGCTCGCTCGTCTCGCGCGCACTGTCCGGACGCCTCGCGGTCTACCTGGGGAAGATCTCGTACGGGTTCTATCTCATCCAACTCACCGTCGTGATGACGCCCTTGCTCGCCTTGACCGACCGACTCGGAGTCTGGCGGTTGGCGGCGCTGTGTGTGTTGATGAACGTCGTTTGTGCGGTGCTGTACGAAGTGGTGGAACGACCGGCGCGTCGGGTGATCATCGCGCCGTTCGGGGGAGGGCGGAGCGAGTGAGGTGTCTACTCGGCGGCGGAAGGCGGGGTAGGCGGGCGCTCCGGTTCGACTCCAGCTAGGTGTTGCTCGAGGATCTGCGGCAGATCCTCGAGCTTTACGTGGCTGTGCCACACGCCCGCTGGAAACACGAAGATGTTCGGGCCTTCCGAGCAGCGGTCGAGGCAGCCGGAGTGGCTGACGCGGACGCGGCCGCGGTAGCCGCGGGCTTTGACTTCGGCTTTGAGCCACTCCTTCAAGGCCATGCCGTCGCCGCCTTGGCAGCAGGCCTTGCCGTCGGGGCGTTCGTTCACGCAGACGAGGAAGAGGAGTTCGTACGGCTGCGGTTGAGATTCCATCGCCGTGCTCACACGAGGTCTTCGAGGAGGGATTGGCGGGTCGGTGGGCTGATCCGGACGCGCGCTTGGTAGCGCGGGTGATCGACGACCAGCGCGCAATCGCGGTCGGGCTCGCGGAAGCGCGCGACCTGCTCCTGCTCGAATGGGAAGCGGACGCAGTGGACGGCGGAGATGCGGCCCTCCTCACTGTGGCCCGCTTCGAAACGGGCGTAGGCGCGATCCCCGTCTTCGAGTTCGATCCAGACGCAGGCGCCGTTGTCGAGGCCGATGAGTTGCTCCAAGTCGGTGCGGATGCGGGCGGGGTCGGTCACCTCGAGGAACAGGGTGGCGGAGAGTTCGTGGGCGCCGGGAAGAAGCGCGTTGTAGATCTCGATCTCGTGCGCGATGGCGACGGGATCGACCAGGCGCTCGGCGCGGACCATCTCCTGGATCTGGAAACGCGCCGTCTCGCGATGCTCGAAGACGAGCGAGACCTTCTCCCCGGCCTGCACGCGGCGCGTCTGCTTCAGGCGCAGGATCCGCTGGCGGAATTCGGGACGCGACTTTTCGTAGGTGGTGAGGTCTTCGATCTCGTCGAGCTGGATCGGCCGCATGGGTCTTCCCTTCGGATGACAGGGTAGAGGGTACGCGATGCTCCGTTCGGTTTCGCCGCGAGACGGTCCCCGGCTACTTCCCTCGCTGCACGAGCGGACCGCCGCGGGCCGGCGCTCCGACCAGTCGGCGCGCGCGCGTGAGCAGCGCCCGCTCCAATCGGTCCAGCGCGGCTGGGTCCGCTTCGCTCCCCGCGGGCGGCGTGACGCGCCCGCCCGCCATCATTCCGTGTCCGCCGGCCGTGCCCTCGGAGCGGACGATCCGCTGGATGATCCGACCGGCGTTGACCGAGGTCAGATTCGTGCGCAGAGAGAGGAGCAAGCTCCCCCGGTAGCGCCCGATGGCGAGCGCCCAGTCCGCGTCTTCCATACGGACGAGCATGTCGGCGAACTCGGCCACGACTTCGGGCGGCTCGACCGGACCGAGTAGCGCGGTGACGAAGCGGCCCTGCACCTGCGCGCCGGCGATGAGGCGATCGATCATGGCGAAGTAGGCGCGCGGGATCCGCGGATGCTCGATGGCCGAGAGCGCCACGTTGTCGACGCGCGGGAAGAACTCGAGAAAGGCGCGGACGTCGGCGCGCGACGCCTCGCGGCCGAGGTTCCGCGTCTCGGTCTTGATCGCGTAGAAGAACGCCGTCGCCAATCGCCGATCGATCGGCGCGTCGGCCGCGGCCAGGTACTCGGCCACGATGGTGGCGGTCGCGCCGTAATCCTCGCGCACGTCGAAGTACGGAACCTCGCGCGTGCGGCGGCGACAGGGATGGTGGTCGATCACGATCGTCGGGAGCAGGCCGATCGGGAGCGAATTGTTGCCGGTCTCCGGTTGCGAGTCGACCAGCGCGAAGGCGTCGTAACTCTCCAGATCGAGCGTGCTGATCGGGACGAGCGGAACTTGCAGCACGTCGCGCAACGTGCGGTTCTCGCTCCGCCCGATCGTGCCGCCGTAACCGAAGTCGACCGTCATGCGCCTCAGGCGCCGGATCACCTTGAGCAGTCCCCACCCGCTGGCGATGCAGTCGGGGTCCGGGTGGTCGTGAGTGAGCACGAGGAGCCGCTTCTTTCCGGCGAGCACTTCCGCCATCTCGCCGAGACGACGATCGGCGCTCGCGCGACGCAAACGTCCGCGGTGGAGGAATCCAGGATTGGAAGAGGCGGTCTTCATATCGTGACGGCCTAGCCTACGCCACCCGACAACCGGCGCGCGAACCTGTATCCTGCCGGACCTCATGACCCGGGTCCTCGCCCCATCGCAGCAGGAACGCGCCATCCGCGAAGGGCCGCTGGTCCCGGTGCTGCTGCGGCTGGCCGGACCGGTTTTCGTCTCGATGCTCCTCCACACGCTGTTCAACCTGGTGAACGCGTTCTGGGTGGCTCGCCTCGGCAAGGATGAGTTGGCCGCGGTCACGACCGCGATCTTCGCCACCTGGATCCTGGGCGGGATCTGCGAGATGGTCGGCGCCGGGTTGCTGGCGCTGGTCTCCCGGCACTGGGGCGCCGAAGAACGCGGCGCAGCGGTGCGAGTCGCGGCCGAGGGGGTCACGCTCAGCATCGTCTTCGCGCTGGTGTTGGCGGCGACGGCGCACTGGAGCGCGCCGACTCTCTTTCGCTTGCTCGACACTCCGCCCGAGGTGACCCGCGAAGGGACGCGCTATCTCCACACGCTGATCCTCGGATCGATCTTCCTCTTCCCGCTCGTGGCGCTCGAGTCGGTCTTGCGCGCTTCGGGCGACACGCGCACGCCGATGCAGGTCGGACTCGGCGTCATCCTGATCAACCTCGCTCTCGATCCGCTCCTCATCTTCGGATGGGGCGGCTGGCCGGGGCTCGGCGTCAACGGCGCCGCCATCGCGACGGTCATCTCGCACGCCGCCGGGCTGGTCATCTTGGCGCTTCGACTGCGGCGCGCTTCCAGCCCGTTCCGAGGAATCTTCGGACAGACCGGTCGATTGCGTCTCGCGACCGCGCTCCGGTTGCTCCGCGTGGGCGGGCCGCCGACTGTGGGCACGCTGCTCTTCGCGGTGGTCTACCTCTTCTTGTCGCGCTTGACAGCGCAGTTGGGGACCGCGGAACTCGCGGTGCTCGGCGTCGGCAACCGGCTCGAGTCGCTCTGCTTCCTGAGCGCCCAGGCGCTCTCCGTCGCCACCGCCGCCGTGGTCGGACAGAACCTCGGCGCGCGGGATCTGCCGCGCGCGCTGGCCGCCGCCAAGCGCGCCGCCGTGCTCGGCGCCGGCTTCGGAACTCTCATGGGTGCGGTCTTCTGGTTCGGCGGCGGGTGGCTCTTCCACTTCTTCGGCGACGACCCCGACCTCCGCCGATTGGCCGGGCCGTACATGCAGGTGTTGGGCCTGGCGCAGACCGCGATGGGACTCGAGATCGTCCTGATGGGAGCGTTCGGCGGCGCGGGGTACACGCGGGCGCCGAGTTGGATCTCCGTCGCCATCAGCGTAGCGCGCGTGCCGCTGGCGGCCTGGGCGGCGTTCCACCTCGGAGGAGGCGCGGGGTTGATGGGCGTGGTCTGGGTCATCACCCTGACCGCAGTCCTACGCGCGCTTTTCCTCTACGGCCTCTTCCGCCGCGGACGTTGGATCGAGACCACCGTCTGACGCGGACAGCGGAACGATCCGCGCGATGCGCGAGCGCACCGGCAGACGGATCGAGACGCGCGTGCCGCGACCGATCGTGCTCGTGATCTCGATCCGCCCCTCGTGCCGTTGCACGATCCCGAGGGCCGCGGACAAGCCGAGCCCGCGCGTGTGCGGTCCCTTCGTCGTGTAGAACGGCTCGAAGGCATGCGACGCCACATCGGCCGGCATCCCGACGCCGGGGTCGTCGACCGTAATCTCGATTTCGTCCCCCTCGGCGTGCGTGCGGACGACGATCTCTCCCCCCTGCGGCATCGCCTCGGCGGAGTTGGCGAGGAGTCGACGGATCGCGTCCTGCAAGAGAGGGTCGGAGCCGCGCATCTCCGGCACCGGGTCGAGCTCCAGTCGGATCGAGACGATCGGCGCCTCGGGCGGGCGCGTCGTCCGCCAGATGCTCTCTTGGTACTGCGCCAGGTCCCGCAGCAGCGCATTGAGATCGACGCCGCCGAAGCGCAGATCAACCTGTTCGCCGTAATACTCCTGCAGATGGCGCAGCATCTCGCCGGCGCGCAGCGCCGAGGCCTGGATCACCTGGAGACCCGCGCGCACCGTCTCGTCCGTCGTCTTCATCTGGAGGAGCTGCGAACGCCCGAGCATGATCGCCAGGAGATTGTTGAAGTGGTGCGCGACCATCGCGGTCATCTCGCCCATCGCGCGCAACCGCTCGCTCTGGACCACCTGTCGCAAGAGCCGTCGCTTCTCGGTCACATCCGAGAGCACCAGCTCCAGCGCCGGCGTGCCGCGCAAGCGGACTCCGCGCCCGCGCACCTCGAGGTCGACCGGCTTGCCCGTGCGCGTGAGCCCGACCAAGTCGAGCAAGAATCCTTGGCCGGACTCCTCCGCTTCGCGGAACTTGTCGCGTGCGATGCGATGCGAGTTGGGATGCACGATCTGCGTCCAACGGAACGACTCACGCAGCACCGAGTCGGGCGGGTACTGGAAGATCTTCGTGAAGGCCTGATTGGCGAAGACGAAGCGCCCGCCTTCCAAGAGGACGAACGCGTCGGGCGATCCCTCGACCAACAAGCGGTACTGCTCGCGCGAGGTCGAGAGCTCGGCCGTGCGGCGCTGCACCTCTTGTTCGAGATTGGCGTTGAGCGTGGTCAGCTCTTCCTTGGCCGAGACCAACGCCTGCTTCTGACGATCGAGACTGCGCGCCGCCTCGCCGAAACGAGTGGCCAACTCGCCGATCTCGTCGTCTTTCTCGACCACGAACTCGACGCCGCTCGCGCCGCTCTCCAGCCGAGTCGCCGCCTGCACCAGCCGCGCCAGCGGGGCCGTGATGCGCCGCGCCAACAGGCTGGAGGCCCACATGGCGCCGAGGACGCCGCCCAGTCCCACCACGATCAGGAAGATTCGCGCGCGCCACACTTCCGCTCGTACCGGCGCCAGCGAGAGTCCGACCCGAACGGTGCCCCACCGACGCTCATCGGCGCCCGCCAGTCGCACCGGAGCGATCCCCTCGACCACCGGCACTTCGCCCAGCCGCGGATCGCTCCACTCCACGCGCTGACTCGAGGCGGTCGGCGCCGAGAGCGCGCGCTGATTGGCCAGGCCGGAGATCTCCGTCCCCTGCAGCTCGCGGCGTCCGCCGAAGCCCGCCACCTTGCTCTCCTTGTCGAGCAAGACGACGTAGGTGACGTCGGGCTCGCCGCGCACGGCGTCGGCCATCTGCTGGAGCGAGATGTAGTCGTAGTGCACCAAGAACGGCTGCGCGACGGCCGCCAGGCTCTCGGCCAACGACAGCGCGCGCAGTTCGCTCTGCTTCGCCAACACTCGACTGAGATAGAGCTCGACCGCCACGCCGAAGATCCCGGCCATGCCGAGCACGCCGACCGAGAAGACCAAGGTGATGCGGCGAGCGAGGCGACCGGGACCGAGACGGGGTCTCATCGCACCACCTCGGCGGAAGCGGGCGCCGCGCCCGACTCGAGCGCCGGACGGCGGAACCAGACCTTGCCGAAACGCATGAGCGGCGCGCCGAGCGGGCTCGCCTCCACCCCTTCGACCCTCGGGTTCCAGGCGTAGAGCGAAGTGGCGTGGTAGAGCGGCGTCATCGGGAGCTGTTCGATGATGCTCGCCTCGATCTGCGCGTACAGCTCGAATCGCGGCGAACCCGGCGGCAGATGGCGGGCCACTTCCAGCATCGAGTCGACGTGCGCGTCGGAGAAGGCGAAGAGGTTGTTCGCCTCGTCGGTATGGAAGAGGAAGTAGAGGATCGCGTCGGGATCGGGCACATCCGCGATCCAGGACATCGTGAACATCTCCGTCTCCCCTCCCATCACCTTGGCGTCGAGGTCCGGCCAGTCCATCTGCTCGATCACCAGCTTCAGACCGACCGCCGCGAGTGGGGGCGCGAAGTGATCGCGCCACCAGGCGTTGGAGACCGGCGAACGATTGGTGGAAAGCGTCACCTCCAGCGGATGCGCGGGATCGATGCCGGCCTTGGCCGCGTATTCCCGCGCCCGCGCCGCGTCAGCCGGCGGCACCAAGACGGAAGGCCGGATCCCCGGCATCCCCGGCGGCAAGAGGCGGCTCGCGACCATCGCCGTCCCACTCTTGCTGGCGGCGAGCGCGGCGCGGTCGAGGCACGCCGTCACCGCCTGACGAACTTCCAGGCGATCGAAGGGCGGCTTCTCCAGATTGAATCCGAGGAAGGTGACCGAGAACTCCGGCGTCGAGCGGGTGCGCAGCCCCGCCGTCTCGACCAGGAACGACTGCAGGCGCGGCGCGACGCTGGCCGCATCGACCTCTCCGCGCAGCAACAACGCGACGGCGCGCTCCGAGGTGCTCGGACCAGCCACGACGAAGCGCAGCGAATCGAGATACGCCGGCTCCGCCCAGTACCCGTCGTGGCGGGCGAGCACCATGCTCCCATCTTCGGAACGAGCGCCGAAGCGGAACGGACCGGTGCCGTTCGGCCGCAGTTCGAGCGCGCTCCAGTCGTTCGACTCAGTCGGCCCGACGATGCGCGCCTGATCCATGGTCAAGACCGCGAGGAAGAAACTGAGCGGTTCTTCGAGCTGGACCTCGAGCGTCTCGTCGTCGATCGCGCGGATGCCGCTGATGCTCGGGCTCTTTCCCGCCTGGTAGGCCGAGGCGCCGACGACGCGTTGGAAGTATCCCTCGGCCAGCGAAGGGCCAGGGCGCGAGGGTGCGAGGTTCCGTTCAAGCGAGCGCGCAGCGATCTCCGCCGTGAGCCGTTGTCCAGCGTGGAAGCTGACGTCGGTTCGCAATCGGAAGAGGTAGTTGCGCCCATCTTCCGAGATGACCCACGAGCGCGCGAGCGCGGGCGCGATGCGCAGATCGCGGTCGAGCTGGACCAATCCCTCGTAGAGCTGGTTGCAGACCGTCCCCTCGTAGGCGTCGTCCACCAGCACCGGGTCGAGCGTCCCGACTTCCTCGTGCAAGACGCGGAGGACTCCACCGGCCGCCGCCGCCGGTTCGACCGGAGGCGCCATCTTGGGCGGAGGCTCGCCGCAGGCGGACAGCGCGAGCGCCACGCCTAGCGCGACCGAGAGGGCTCTGGGGGAATCCGGCCGAAGAGGCGCCATCCCTCGGAGGATCGGCCCGACGACGGGACTCCTTTAGACGTCGCGCGATCGGCGCCGCCGGCCGCCGACGGGCCAAATCCTTGAACCGCGCGGAGCGGCGCCTCTACGCTGCCGGCTCGACACGCATCCACCCCGGCGCAGAGACGTAGCAGAGACGTAGCAGAGACGCAGCCAAGACCGAGGAGAGCCCTCTGAATCCGCTCCGAATCGCGTTGGCCCAGCTCAATGTCACGGTCGGCGATGTGGCCGGCAACGCCGCCCGCGTCCGCGGAGCGCTCCGACAGGCCAAGGAACTGGGGGCCGGAATCGTCGCCTTCCCCGAGCTGGTCATGACCGGATATCCGCCGGAGGATCTGTTGGGGAACCACGCGTTCGTCGAGAGCGCGTCCCGCGAACTCGAGGCGCTCGCGAGCGAGACGGTCGGCCTGATCGCACTGGTCGGACTGCCGCTGCGTCAAGACGATCAACTGATGAACGGCGCGGCGATCCTGGCCGACGG
This sequence comes from uncultured bacterium, assembly GCA_964631125.1. Classification (GTDB taxonomy): domain Bacteria; phylum Eisenbacteria; class RBG-16-71-46; order CAIMUX01; family CAIMUX01; genus CAZVYN01. Next base: position 9,009 of record CAZVYN010000009.1, read on the forward strand.
CCGCTGGATCGACACCTACTGCAAGGTGGCGCTCCCGAACTACGGGGTCTTCGACGAGAAGCGTTACTTCCAACCCGGCACGCGCTGCCCGGTCTACCGCTTCGGGACGCTGACCTTCGGCGTCAATATATGCGAGGACATCTGGACTCCGCAGGGAGTGCCGGCGCGGCAGCGACAGAGCGGTGCGCGGCTCCTGCTGAATCTGTCGGCGTCGCCCTACCACGAGGGGAAGCGCGAGGTGCGCACGAAGCTGCTGCGTCACCGTGCGCGCCAGCACTCGGCGGTCGTCGTCTATGTGAACCTGGTCGGCGGGCAGGACGAGTTGGTCTTCGACGGCGATAGCGTCGCGGTGGACGCGAGCGGGCGGATCCGCGCACGGGCCCCGCAGTTCGAGGAGTCGCTCCTCTTGATCGACGTCGCCGACGACTGGTTCCAACGCGAAGGGGGCGAAGGCGGGCCCGCCTTCGTCCAGCCCGAGGCCGAGTCGCTCGAACATCTGGAGGATGAGCTCTACGCCGATCTCATCCAGGTGGCGATGGCGCCGGCTGTTCGTTCGATCTCGTCTCCAACGCCGACTTCGAAGGTCGATCCGACCGCCGACTCGACCGCGCACTCGACCGCGTACTCGACCCTCCTCCCTCGACACTCCGGAGTCGGAGTCGCCGCCGTCTCCAGCGACGTAGAGGAGATCTACGGCGCGCTGCGGCTCGGGCTGCGCGACTACGTGCAGAAGAACGGATTCCGCTCCGTCGTGATCGGCGTGAGCGGCGGCATCGACTCGGCCCTCACCGCCGTGCTCGCCGCCGACGCGATCGGCGCCGAGAACGTGCTCGGGGTCTCGATGCCGAGTCGCTTCAACAGCGCGACGTCGCAGTCGGGCGCGCGCGAGTTGGCGCAGCGACTCGGAATCGAGTTCCTGGAGCTGCCGATCGAGGCGCTGCAACAGCAGTTCCTCGCCACGCTCGCCGACCGCTTCGAGGGTCGCCCGGCCGATGTGACCGAAGAGAACCTGCAGGCGCGCATCCGCGGCGTGCTCCTCATGGCGCTTAGCAACAAGGAAGGACGTCTCGTCCTCACCACCGGCAACAAGAGCGAACTAGCCGTCGGCTATTGCACGCTCTACGGCGACATGGTGGGCGGCTTCGCACCGCTCGCCGATGTCCCCAAGACGCTCATCTATCGGCTCTCGCACCATCGCAACGGCGCGGCCGACGCCCCGATCCCGCACGACACGATGACGCGTCCCCCTTCGGCCGAACTGCGCGAGGGACAGCTCGATCAAGATCGACTGCCGCCCTACGAGGTGCTCGACGCCATCATCGAAGCGCGGGTCGAACGAGAGGAACAGCCCGAGGCGCTCGTCGCGCGCGGCTTCGATCCGGCCGTGGTGGAGAACGTCTATCGTTGGATCGACGCGAACGAGTACAAGCGCCGCCAGGCCGCGCCCGGCATCAAGATCACGCCGCGCGCCTTCGGTCGGGATCGCCGCTACCCGATCACGAATCGCTACCGCTGGACACGCCCCGCAGAATGAGCCGGACGGCGCGCGAGGAACTGCGGCTCTTCTTGGCCGAGCGACATCCAGAGATCGCCGCGCTCGCCGAAGAGGCGTGGGACGACGACGCGGGCGCGTTCATCGCGAGATTCGAAACGGCGCTCACGCGACAGCTCGGCGCGCTGCCGCTCGATCGGAACGCCGAGACGACACCGCGACACTCGTGGGGCGAACGCCGCAACGAGTTCGTCGGCGCCGTGGTCGAGCAGATCCGAGGTTTCTTCCGCCGGCGCGAACTTCGCGACGCGCTCACCGCAAAGCAGCGCCTCGAGTTGCTCTGGGGCATGCTCCTCACCCGCGCGGTCGACAACCAACTCAAGGCGCTCTTCGTCGGGGGTCGCGTCAGTTACAAGGGACGCGGGTTCCAGGGAAAGGGCTTCCGTTCACTCGGACAGGAAGCGATCTACGGCGCGCCGCTGCTGCTGCGCCGCGGGCCGTCATTCCGCGACGCCGCGGGCGCCTGGCGTGGCGATGTCGTCGCGCCGCTCATCCGCGATCTGGGCGCCGCGCTCTGCATGCGACCCGAACGCATCACCGTCCGCTCCGTGCTCAGCGCGCAGATGGGCAAGTCGGGCCCTCCGATGGACGGCCGCGATCTGCACATCGGGGACTTCGACTGGGGAATCCTGCCGGCGTCCGCGCCGCTGGCGATCTCCGCGCTGACCGCCTCGGGGATGGCGCTCGGATTCCAACGCGCGGGCGAGGCGCGCGTCGCCGTGACTATGATCGGCGACGGCGGGACTTCGCTCGGCGAGTGGCACGAGGCGATCAACCTGTGCGCGGCGCGGCGGCTACCCGCGATCTTCTGCGTGCAGAACAACCAGACGGCGCTCTCGACGCCGCTCTCCGATCAAACACGGGTGCGCGTCTTCGCCGACAAGGCGATCGGCTACGGCATCCCCGGCGTGACCATCGACGGAACCGACGCCGAAGAGATCGCCGCCGCCTTCGCGTGGGCCGCCGAGCGCGCGCGCGCGGGACTCGGACCGGCGTTGCTCGAGTTGGTCTCGATGCGCATGTGCGGCCACGCGCACCACGACGACATGCTCTATCTCGGCAAGGAGCCGGCGATCTCGTGGGATTATCCCGAGTTGCACGCGGGCGGCTACGCCGATGCCGAGGCGTTCACCGCGTGGCGGACTCGAGATCCGATCCAGCTCCAGGCCGCTCGTCTGCGCGAGGCGCGACTGCTGCCCGACGGCGAATTCGAGACGATGCGCGAGCGGGCCGAGATCTGGGCGCGGGAAGAGGCCGAAGCCGTCATCGACGCCCCCTGGCCCGACGCAGCGACGGTGAGTCGCGGCGTCTTCGCCGTGGTTCCGTCGCAGCGCTCTGGCCGTGAGCTCGAGTCGGCGCTCACCGTCGAGACCGCGCCGCCGTTCGACGCGCGCGGGAAGACCTTCCTCGAAGCGATCGTGCTCGGGATCGGCGACGCGCTGGAGCGCGATCCGCGCGTGTTCCTGTTCGGGCAGGATGTCGGCGGTCGCTACGGCAACGCCTTCCTCCTGCTGCGGCCGCTGCTCGAGCGTTACGGCGACCGCATCCTCAATTCGCCGCTGGCCGAGGGGGCCGTCCTCGGCGGCTGCATCGGGGCGGCGCTGGCCGGGCAGCGCCCGATCGCCGAGATGCAGTTCAATGATTTCGTCGCCACCGGGTTCAACCAACTCGTGAACAATGCGGCCCAAACCCATTATCGCTGGGGCACTTCCGTCCCATTGGTCGTCCGCATGCCCTGGGGCGGTCTGCGGTCGGCGGGCCCCTTCCACAGCCAGAACACCGAGCCATGGTTCTACCGGACGCCGGGCCTCAAGATCGTCGTTCCGTCGACTCCGCACGACGCCCGCGCCCTCCTGCGAACGGCGATCGAGGACCCCGATCCGGTGCTGTTCTACGAGCACATCGCGCTCTACCGCGACCCGCGCATCAAACAAGCGCTCGACGAAGCGGCGCCCGACCCGATTCCTCTCGGACGTGCGGCGCTACGCCGCTCTGGTCGCCACCTCGCGTTCATCTCGTACGGCGCCTACGTCCACGTCTGCCTGCGTGTGGCCGAGCGGCTGGCGGCGGATGGGATCGAAGCTGCCGTCCTCGATCTGCGCAGCCTGGTCCCACTCGATCATGAAGCGCTGGCCGCGGTCACTCGCTCGACCGGGCGCGTTCTCCTGGTGCACGAGGATTCACGCACCGGCGGCATCGGCGAGAGTCTGGCGGCGAAGCTGCAGGAGGAGTTCTTCGACTTCCTCGACGCGCCGATCGGAGTGATCGGCGCGCTCGACACGCCCGTCCCCTACTCTCCGCCGTTGGAGGAGGCGTACCTTCCGTCGGAGAGTCGGATCGAGCAGGCAGCGCGCGGTCTCGCTGCGCGGTAGCGCAGCGAGAAATTCGGGCGAAACCGATCCTCGCGGGGCGTATCCTAGCCATCACACTGACTCCCAGCGCTCCTCTCCACGCGACGGGTCTATTCCTCAGGAGGCCACCATGCAGTCCACCGCCCGCCCGAGCCGTCCCTCTCGGTTGCATCGGTCCATGATCCTCGCGTCGTTCGGCGCCTTCGTCGGCGTGCTCCTGGCAGGCGGGGCCTCCGCGGCGCTCGCAGAGGTGCTCCCCTTTCGGGCCGAGTTCAATGGACGCTTCGTCTACCTCTTCTTGCCAGGCGCCTTCTCGCAGTACGTGATCGAGCGCTCCGCTCCCGAGGGGAACTTCGAGCTCCTCGAGAACGCACCGACCGGCTGCACGGAGGCGTGCACCTACCGAGATTTCTATGTCGATGACGGCGCCTCCTACGACTACCGAATCCGCGTCGTCTTCGCCTCGGGCCAGCGTGAGACCTTCGGACCGATGCGCGTGGACGTCACGCCGCCCGGAGGGCGTTGGCTGCAAAGCGGATTCACACCCAATCCGATGACCGCCGACTCGGTCCTCCGTTTCGTCGTGCCGGCTCCGCTCTCGCGCGCGGGCGCGCTCTCGGTCAGCGGCGAGATCTTCGATCTCACCGGTCGCTCGGTGCGACGCTTCGCGCCGAGCGAATTCGCCATCGGTCAGCATTCCTTCGCCTGGGATGGACGCGACGAGCAAGGCGCCTCGGTCCCGGCCGGAGCGTTCTTCTACCGCCTCTCGGCGAAGTCCGTCGATGGCGCCGTCACCCACGAAGCGGGTCGAGTCCTCGTCCTGCGCTGAGACAGCAAGAGGCCCGGGACTCGCCCAGTCCCGGGCCTCTGTCGTCTGTCGTCTGTCGTCTGTCGGGCGGCGTCATCCTTCGGGCGCCGCTGCCGCGACCTGAGGTGTGTTCGACTATCGGCTGCTGTAGAGCTGTTTGACGCGACCCCAGGTCGTGGGCTCGGTCGGCGTTCCAGTCTCCAAGAAGAGCTGCTCGGATCGCGTGTAGATGTAATCGCCGAGGAAGATGCCGTTGTTGTTTGCGGCGTTGCCGGCGAAGTAGAAGGTCACAGACGGCGTCTCCAGACCGGGCGCGGTCCAGGCGAAGTCCCACGTGACCGGACCGTCGAAGACCGCCGAGAAGCTTCCGACCTCGGTCTGCTTCATGTAATCCTCGTCGTTGAAATAGTCTTCGCTCATCTGCGCGTTGATCGGGTCGGTCACACTGAGCTGACCGCCCGAGAGCGGACTATCGGGATCGGAGTCGTCGATCACGGTCAGCTCGAAGCCCCACCGGAGCTGGCCTAGGTCGGCCAGCTGGACCTGGAGCTGGTACGTCTCCCCCGGCTCGTAGGCGGCCGGGAGGCCGATCAACTGCAGCGTGCCGTCGCCGGAATTCACCTCATACGTGTAGTGACAGGTCGTGCAGTTCTCGAAATAGGGCGGCCCGCCGGTGTAGCCGTTGGGGGGACCGTCGGAGTAGGCCGACGCCGAGGTCACCAGGGCCGCTCCGCAAAACAGGGCGGCGGACGCGACGGCAAGCAAGTGGCGGCGGGAAAACGAGTTCCGCGGTGCGGGGGTGGTGCGCCTCATGCGGTGCTGTCCTCCTGGTGTGGGTCTGGCTGCTTCTGAATACCGCTCGCTGGATGCGAGCGAAGGAAAGCATACGGATTCCCGTATCCCCTGGTCAATTCCTCACCCGTCCCCAGCCGTTTTGAGCCGCTCTCAGCCGTAGATCAGGTTGATGAGACGGTTGGGGACGTAGATGACCTTCGTCGGCGTCCGCCCGGCCGCCTGGGTCCGGACCTTGTCCCGAGCCTCGGCGGCGGCCTGCACGACCGCCTGTTCCGATCCCGGCTGGACCGGCACGGAGTCGCGCATCTTGCCGTTCACCTGGATCGCGATCTCGACCGTCTCCTCCGCCGTCAACGCCGGGTCGAAGGTGGGCCACGGGGCGTCGATCACGCTCGGGGCGCGGCCGAGCAACTCCCACACCTCTTCGGCCAGGTGCGGCGCGAAGGGCGAGAGCATGGTGGCGAACGCCGCGCTGGCGAGGCGGTCGTGCACCGTCTGGGTCCGGAAGAGGTTGTGTCCCTCCATCAGCGCGGCGATCGCGGTGTTGTACGAGAGCCGAGCGATCTCGCGCGTGACCTTCTCGATCGTCTGATGCAGCTTCGTCGTCGCCGCTCGCTCGTAGGTCCCGTCGGGCAGGCGCGGCAGCTCCTCCGCGTACCAGCGGTAGATCCGCTCGACGAAACGACGCACCCCCATGATGCCCGTGTCGCGGAAGTCGCCCCCCTCTTCATACGGCCCGAGGAACATCAGGTAGAGGCGGAAGGCGTCGGCGCCGTGCTGCTCGAGGAACGAGTCGGGATTCACTACGTTGCCGCGACTCTTCGACATCTTCGCACCGTCTTTGATCAAGAGCCCGTGCGCGCGAAAGCGCACGAACGGCTCCGCCTTCGGCGCGCCGTCGGGACGCGTTCCCCACTTCACGCCGGGCGGCGGGGGACCTGCCGAGAGCAGTCCCAGATCACTCAGCGCCAGACAGAGGAAGCGCGTGTACATCAGGTGCAGCACCGCGTGTTCGTTGCCGCCGATATACAGGTCGACCGGAAACCAGCGTTTGATGCGCTCCGGATCCCAGGCGTGCTGATGCTCGTGGGCGAACGGGTAGCGCAGGAAGTACCACGCGGAGTCGAGGAAGTTGTCGGAGACGTCGGTCTCGCGGCGCGCGTCCTGGCCGCAGCGCGGACAGGCGACGCGATAGAACGACTCGACCGAGGCGAGCGGAGAGACGCCCGTCCCCATCGGGCGGAACTCCTCGATGTCCGGCAGCACCACCGGCAGGTCGCTCTCGGGCACGGGCACGACGCCGCAGCCGTCGCAGTAGATCATCGGGATCGGCGGGCCCCAGTAGCGCTGACGGCTGATGCACCAATCGCGCAGCCGGTACTGGACGCGCGGCGTCCCCAGCCCCTTCTCGGCCAACCACGCGGTGATCGCGCGCTTCGCTTCATCGCTCGGCAGGCCATCGAAGGGGCCGGAGTTCACCAGACGACCGACGCTCGTCCAGGCGGCGACGCCGATGGGCGGCGCGTCGGACGGTCGCTCCAACACCTCGCGGATCTCGAGGTCGAATTTCTTGGCGAACTCGAAGTCCCGTTCGTCGTGCGCCGGCACCGCCATGATGGCGCCGGTCCCGTAGCCGGTCAGGACGTAGTCCGCGATCCAGATCGGGACGCGCTCGCCGGTGGCGGGATTGATCGCCTCGCTCCCGAGGAAGACGCCGGTCTTCTCGCGGGTCGCGTCCTGTCGTTCCGTCGCGTCCTTGGCGCGGGTCGCCTCGCGATAGGCATCGACCGCCGCGCGCTTCTCCGGTCGGGTCAACGCGTCGACGCGCGGATGCTCCGGTGCGAGCACGACGTAAGTGGCGCCGAAGACGGTGTCGGGTCGCGTGGTGAAGACGCGGATCGGATCGTTCGTATCGGCGCCGACGCCGACGCCGACGCCGACGCCGACGCCGGGAAATGACAGCTCCGCCCCTTCGCTGCGGCCGATCCAGTTGATCTGCGCGCGACGCGTCGTCTCGGACCAGTCGATCCACTCCAGGTTGTCGAGCAGCTCTTGCGCATACTTCGTCGTGCGCACGAACCACTGCTCCATGTCGCGCTTCTCGACCCGTACGTCGGGATGCCGCTCGCAGAATCCGTCGATGACCTGCTCGTCGGAGATGACCGTCGCGCAGGCGGGGCACCAGTTGACGAAGCCTCGCCCGCGGTAGATGAGCCCACCTTCGTACAGCTTGACGAAGATCCACTGGGTCCAGCGGTAGTAGGTCGGATCGGTGGTCGAGACGGCGCGCGACCAGTCGAGCATCAGGCCGACGCGCGAGAGTTGGCGGCGGAAGTTTGCGATGTTCGCCGGGATGAGCCGGTTGGGATGCGTCCCTACCTTGAGCGCGTAGTTCTCGCTGTGGATACCGAAGGCGTCGAATCCCATCGGCTCGAAGACGTCATAGCCCAGGTGCCGATGGAATCGCCCTTGGATGTCGGCGCCGGTGAACGCAAAGACATTGCCGACGTGCAGCCCCTCGGCCGACGGGTAGGGAAACATCATGAGCGTGTAGAACGGACGCCCGGCCCGATCGAGATCGAGACTGTGCAGCCGCGTGGCCTCCCAGTTGGCTTGCCACTTGGTCTCGATGCGCTCGTGTTCGTACGGTGTCGCCATGCCAGAGCCCCCTACCCCTAGTCAAAGGAAGGCCGGCAGTCTATCCAGCCGGTCGTCGCGACCGCAACGGGCGCGCGCGCCAGGCGTGCAGGACACTGAGCAGACCCACGGCCGCGAAGCCGAGCGCGTTGAGCGCGAGCAACGGAAGCGCCGCCCAGCGCTCTTCCCTCGCATAGAGCACCAGCGTGACGATTCCGTAGGCGGCTAGCAGCAGCTCGAGCACCGGGGCGAGTCCCACCCCGACGCGGTAGGTGCGCCGCGGCGAGAGTGCGCCGGGCCGCGCGTCGATGACGCCGTACTTCGGCGTCCGGATGAAGTCGCCGCCTCGACCGAAGAGCCCCTCGACCACCGCTCTCGTGTTGCTCACGGCGATGCCGATGCCGAGCGCGACCAGCGCCGGCAAGATCATCACGCGAGAACGCCAATCGGGATAGGTCGCGCGTTGCGACTGGAAGTAGAGGATCGACGGACTGAGCGCGGAGATGACCAAGAAGGCCCCGGTCGCGTAGAAGACATACTCCGACGCTCGGAGCTGCGACAGCACGGTGAGCGCGGGCCAGGCCAACAACGCGACGATCAAGATGAGCGGATGAATGAGGTAGTGCGTCAGATGGAGCAGCGCCTCCGTCTTGACCAGCCAGGACCGCTGCGAACGGAAGACCTGAGGCAGCAGCTTGCGGGCCACCTGGATGCTCCCCTTGGCCCACCGATGCTGTTGCGACTTCAGCCCGTTGATGTCCACCGGCAGTTCCGACGGCGCCACCACGTCGCCGAGGTACTCCATGCGCCAACCCCTCAGTTGAGCGCGGTAGGAGAGATCGAGATCCTCGGTCAACGTGTCGGCCTGCCATCCGCCGGCATCGTCGATCGCGGCGCGACGCCAGACGCCGGCCGTCCCGTTGAAGTTCATGAAGAGTCCGTGCCAGGTGCGCGCGGACTGTTCGACCACGAAGTGCCCGTCGATGCCCACGGCCTGCGCCGCGGTCAGCAGCGAGTAGCTCTGATTCAAGTGTCCCCACCTCGTCTGGACCATCGCGACCGTCGGGTCGAGCACGAGGAAGGGGACCGTTCGCCTCAAGAAGTCTTTCGGCGGGATGAAGTCGGCGTCGAAGACCGCGATGAACTCACCGCTCGCCGACCCGAGTCCGTGAGCCAGCGCGCCTGCCTTGAAGCCGCGCCGGTCGGTCCGTCGGATCTGCTCGATCCGGTGTCCCGCCGCGCGGAGTCGATCGACCACGCGCGCGACGATCGCCTCGGTCTCGTCCGTCGAGTCGTCCAGCACCTGGATCTCGTGTCGATCGAGCGGATAGTCGATGGAGGCCGCGGCCGAGAGCAGCCGCTCGGCGACGAAACGCTCGTTGTAGATCGGGAGTTGGGTCGTCACGACCGGGAGATCGTCCTCTCCGTGCGTGCGCCAGAACGTATCCAGCCGCTCGCGACGCGCGCTCCGCGCCGCGGTGCGATGTCTGAAGTAGAGCCCGAGCATGACGTAGGCATTGAGCCCGTAGAGGAAGAGCGCGAAGGATGCGAGGGCGTAGACCGCCAGGAGGACGGATCCGAATGGCGTCATGGCTCGGGGAATCTCCGGGGTAGGTCGAAGCCAGCGGATGATCCCGACCCCGCGCGGACCGAGTCAAGGTAGAATCCCGGCGCTCGCGACGTCCCGCGAGATCCGGAGCGACCCCGATGCCATCGTCCCCGTCTTCCGCCTCATCCAGCGCACTCGGGGCGCTCGCTACGCTTCGTCTCCCCGCCGGCGCGGAGAGCGTCATCGATGGCATCCGGGACGCGGGCGGTCAGGCCTACCTGGTCGGCGGCGCCGTGCGCGACGCGCTCCTCGGTCGCGCGATCCGCGATTGGGACTTCGCGACCGATCTGCCGCCGACGCGGTTGGCCGAGCTGTTCCGTCGGACGCATCTCGTCGGCGCGCAGTTCGGCACCGTCTTGGTCTCGTTTGACGACGAGACCTATCAGGTCACGACCTTTCGGCGCGACGGCGTCTATGTCGACTCGCGCCATCCCGAATCGGTCGAGTTCACCGACTCGATCGAAGAAGATCTCACCCGGCGCGACTTCACGATCAATGCACTCGCCTATGACCCGCGAGCGCGACGCCTCGTCGATCCGAGCGGCGGTCGGGACGATCTCCAGGCGCGGCGCCTGCGCGCGGTCGGCGATCCGGAAACACGATTCAGGGAAGACGGATTGCGCCTGCTTCGCGCCGTTCGCCTCGCCTCTCAGTTGGAGTTCGAGATCGACCTGGCGACGCTCCGCGCGCTTGTCCTCTGCGCGCCCGGCATCAGTCGCATCTCCCCGGAGCGCGTCCGTGAGGAGTTGACGAAGCTGCTCGAACTACCCCGGCCGTCGTCCGGACTGCTCCTGCTCTTGGAGACCGGCTTGCTCCGGCGTGTTCTCCCCGAACTGGATGGCTGCTATGGCGTGACCCAGAATCCCCACCACGCCTACGACGTCTTCTTCCACTCGCTCGCCGCCGTCGACCGATCGCCGGCCGATCGCCCGGTCGTGCGGTTGGCCGCGCTCTACCACGACATCGGCAAGCCGGTCAGTCGAGTGGTGAGCGAGGAGACCGCCACGTTCTACGGCCATCAATTCGACGGCGAACGGCTGGCCGATGCGCTCATGCGACGGTTGCGCTACCCGACGGACGAGCGCACCCGCGTGGCGCACCTGGTGCGGCATCACATGTTCCACTACATGCCGGAGTGGACCGACGGCGCGGTCCGTCGGTTCCTGCGCCAGATCGGACCGGAGAACCTGAGCGACCTGGTCGGGATGCGCGCCGCCGACACGCTCGGCAACGGCCTGCGGCGGCGATTGGCGCCCGAGGTAGAAGAACTCCAACGGCGTTGCGCTCGGGTCTTGGAGCAGGAGAACGCGCTCTCCGTCCGCGACCTCGCCGTCGGCGGCGCCGATCTCATGCGCGAACTAGATCTCGCGCCCGGGCCGATCATCGGGCGGTTGCTCCATCATCTGTTGGAGCTGGTCCTGGAGGAGCCGGAGTTGAACACGCGCGACGCGTTGCTCGGCGAGGCGCGGAAAGCGCTACCGGGGACTTCGACGTGAGACTGCGGCCGGCGCCGACCGAGCGCGAGCGGTCGCGGCTCGCCTAGGGTCGAGGCCCGAAGAATTCGCGCGGCCCGAACGACAGGGCTTCATCGCTGAGGAACGCCTCCCCGTACTTCACGCCGATGCGCAGCCCATGGTAGGCGCGAAGCGTGTCGAGCATCTCCTGGATCGGATTGTCTCGCCGTTGGATCGACATCTGCGTGCCATACGACGCGATGGCCGCGTGCACCCGATCGATGTACGGCGTGACATCGACGACGATCGTCGGAAGTCGGTCCTTCGGGACCATGAAATAGTAGAGCGATTGCACTTCGTGGCGCAGCAGCTCGGGCAGCAGGTTCTTGAAGCGGGAGAGCTTCACCCCGTCGCGCACGAGCTGTCCGGTCGTGTAGTGGTCGACGTTGGCGCTGCCGTCCATGTGCCCGAACGGATTGGTGTGGTACGGGGCGAAGACGACCCGCGGGCGGTAGGTGCGCACGACGCGGACGATCTTCAGGCGACTCTCGGTGTCGTTCGTCACCGCGGTGTCGGGCAGATCGAGGAGCAGCCCTTGCGAACCCATGACCGCGTTGGCCGCCGCGAACTCGCGCTGGCGCGTCTCGGCGTCGCCGTATGTGCCCTTCTCCCCGCGCGTCACGCTGACGTTGAGCACGCGAGCGCCCGACTCCACGAGGCGAATGACCGTGCCCGCCATCGTCATCTCCACGTCGTCGGGATGCGGGCCGATGATCGCGACGTCGAACGTTCCTTCCGGGGTCATGCTTGCTCCTCTTGGCTCAGGGATCGCGCTTGCTCAGGGATCGCGCTCGCCGAAACAGGCGGCAGTATACGTCGCGGACTCAGGCCGACGGGGAGTCGGATCGCCGAACGAACCCGCGCGCGGAAGCGGTCGACTCCAGTCGGTCGATCTGCGCGACGAGCTTGCGCCTCAGATCCACCGGCAGCGGCTTGAGGACGCGCGGGGGCGGAGCCGCCTCCGCCTTCGCCTCGCCCACCGTCACGGGCGCCGCCGCGCGAGTCTTCCGCCACGGCGCGCCGGTCTTGGCCCCTTCGCTCGCCGCCGCCGCGGCCTCGTCCACCACCACCCGCGCCGCCACCAACCTCTCGGCGCGCAAGCGACGCGGGCCGGCCAGCGGCACGCGCGGTTCGTAGTCGGGCAGCCCGAGCATCGCGTGCAGCAGGATGAGCGACGCCTCCTTGTCGGGAATGCGCCCCTTCATCGACGCGTCCGGATCTTGCTGGAAGTGAGGCGCGAGCGGCGATCCGACACAGGTCGGGCAGCCCTCCTCGCAGCCGCAGCCGGCGATCAACCGCAGCGCGTGCGGGAGGATCTCCTCGAAACGGTGATAGGCGCGCTGCGCGTAGCCGAGGCCGCCCGGATACTTGTCGTAGACGTAGAGCGTCGGTCCCTTCGTCTCGCGCATGTCGACGACCGTCCCCAGATCGTGCGGGTCGCACATCGTGTGCAGTGAGACGACCGAGGTGAGCACGTTGGCGATGCCGACCAGCCCGTCGGCCGGCACGCGTCCGTGGTCGAGCGCCTTGCGCATCGCCGCCACCGACGGCGTCACCCAGAGCCCGGTCGTATGCAGCGTCGTGTGGGGCAGATCGATCTGGCCGAAGCCGAGCGAATCGCGCCCGCCGAACTGCACCTTCTTGAACATCGTCACCTTCTCGTGCACCGCGCATTCCCCGAAGAACAGATCAGCGTGCTGCAGCCGACGTTCGAGCTCGGGCGCCTCCGCGTCGATGTGGCTGTCCGAGACCGCCTGCGTGTAGTAGTCGAGATCGGCGCGGTGGACGTAGGCCACCTTCTCGGTCAGGTCCAGCCGATCGACGAAGAAGGTCTCCCCTTCCTGCATGTAGACCGCCTGCGGGTGGACCTGCGAAAACGCCGACATCTCGTCGATCGTCCCCATGACGCGGTTCTGCGGACCGCTCGCGTCCAGGATCGTGTAGATGTTCTCCCCTGCGTTGCGCAGAGAAAAGCTGGCCGCGGGATGATCCCCACGCGCGTAGAACCAGCGTCCCTTGACCTCGCGCAGAACCTGTCGCTCTTGCAGCAGATCGAGGATGGCGGGCGCGTACTCGCCGAAGGTCTGTTCCTCCGCCCGCGCGACCGGGATCTCCAGCGCGGCGCAGCGCAGGTGGTTCAAGAGCAGGTGCGGGTTGGTCGGATCGCAGACCGCGTGCTCCGGCGTCCGGCCGAAGAAATAACCCGGATTCGCCATGAGGTATTGATCGATCGGCGCGTCGTGCGCCACCAACAAAGCGGCCGACTCCGCCTGCCTCCGTCCCGCCCGCCCCGCCTGCTGCCAGGTCGAGGCGATCGTCCCTGGATAGCCGACCAGGATCGCCACGTCGAGCCCGCCGACATCGACACCGAGCTCGAGCGCGTTGGTCGAGATCACCCCGAGCAGTTCGCCCGCGAAGAGCTGCGCTTCGATCTTGCGGCGCTCCGCCGGCAGATACCCGGCGCGGTAGGAGCGGATCTTCGCGGCCAGCCCGCCGCCGTCGCGCCGCAGATCCTCTTGGCAATACCGCAGCAACACTTCGGTCAGGAGCCGCGCCTTGACGAAGGCGATGACCTGATACCCATCGCGCACCAACTCGACGAGCAGCTCCTTCGCCTCCAGGTTGCTGCTCCGTCGCTCCAATCCCGTCTTTCCCACTCGCGGCGGATTCCAGAAGAAGAAGTGCTTCTCGCCGCGCGGCGCCCCGTCCTCTTCGACGACCGAGAACTCCTTCGTCGTCAACCGCGCCGCCAGTTCGCCCGGATTGGCGATCGTGGCCGACGCGCAGATCCAGCGCGGCTCTGCTCGATAGTGGCGACAAATTCGTTCGAGCCGCCGAAACACGTTCGCGACGTGCGAACCGAAGATCCCGCGGTAGACATGGATCTCGTCGATCACGATGAACTGCAGCCGCGTGAAGAACTCGGCCCAGCGCGAGTGGTGCGGCAGGATCCCCGAGTGCAGCATGTCCGGGTTGGTCAGGACGAGATTGGCTTCATCTCGCAGTCGACTCCGCGAGGTCGGCGGCGTATCTCCGTCGTACGTACCTGCGATGAAATCGAGCGCGGCGAAACCACTCGGCCCGTCACCGCTCGACACGATGCGCGACTGCGCGCTCTTCTTGCGCCGTCCGCGCGCATCGATGGAAGCACCGGGCGGCAACCAACGCTCCAGCCCCTTGAGTTGGTCCTGCGCCAGTGCCTTGGTCGGGAAGAGATAGAGAGCGCGCGCCTCGGAGTCCTCCGTCAGCCGCTCCAAGACCGGCAGGTTGTAGCACAGGCTCTTGCCCGACGCCGTGCCCGTCACCACGACGAGATTCTCTCCGGCGCGCACGCGATCGAGCGCGGCCGCCTGATGCAGGTAGAGCCGCTCGATCCCCATGCGCGCGAGTCCCTCCTGCAGCGCGGATGGGAGCGGCGCCTGCGGGTCGGCGCAGCGGGCGGCGCGAGCGGCCAGCGTCTCGCGGTGGACGATCGGATCGTCGCGCAGCGCGAGTCCCTCGATTCGCCTGCGCAATGCCTGCGGATCAGCCGCGCGGTGAGAACTCATGGCGCGGCATCATACCGATCACTTGTACGGTTGACCAGGCCCGGGGCCGACCGGCTAGGAGACCGGCTGCGGGACCCGCTAGGAGACCGGAGCGTCCGGTTCTTCGATGTGAGCCCAGAGCCGAGCGAGCGTCACGAGATCGTCCCGGTTGTGCGCGAGGATCCGCGCCATCGTCGACGGCTCGCCGGTGCGGACGAAGGCGTGGTAGGCGGGCGGGATCTCTGCCCCGTCGATGTCGTCGAACCGGTGCTGGCCGAAGACCCTTCCTTCGAGCGTCTTCAGCCGACAATTGGGGAGCACGCCGCGGTACAGCTTCCGCGCCGGAAAGAGCAGGTCCAGATGCTCGCTCGGCTCCGGTAGCCGCACCCCATAGTAAGCAGCGCGTTGCCGCAAGGACGGCAGGTCGAAGCTCTTCCCGTTGAAGCTCACCCAGCACGGCCGCGTTCGCGCTTCACGGGCGAATGCGCCGAGGACGTTCTCCTCTTCAGTGTAGTCGCGCGCGAGGAGCTGCACGACTTCATAGCCTCGTCCGTCCTCCGCCCGCTGCAACATGCCGATGAGGAAGAGCGGCCGCCCGACGAAGCCGAGCGTCTCCAGGTCGAAGAGCAGTCCGTCCGCGCGGAGTCGGTCGACCGGCGGCGGATCGTCGGGACGCGCGGGATGGATGACGCGCAGGTACCCTTCGTCGGGACGTGCGACGATCGCCTTCGGGAAGTGGTCTCGGATCCAGGAGAAGTTCATCGGGGACGCCTCGGCTCGGGATGTGAGCGCCATGGTATAGCATTCGTCGTCAGGTCCGTCGGCCTCGCGCCGTCCTTCGTGAGATCGGAGAGGCAGCTTGAGTGAGCGCGCGAGACTCCAGGCCCGAGTTTGCGGCCGGGTCCAAGGGGTCGGATACCGCGTGTTCGCGCGGGATGCGGCGCGCGCGGAGCGGCTTGATGGGTGGGTGCGCAACACCCCCGATGGCTCCGTCGAACTTGCGGCCGAAGGCGCCCGCGAGGCGTTAGAGCGCTTCGTCGAGAAGTTACGGGCCGGGCCCCCTTCTTCACGCGTGACCGCAGTCGAGACGAGTTGGGATCGACTCGACGCTTCCGCCGGCGCCGCGCCGGGCCGGGTCCAGGGACGCGGCTTCATCATCACTGGCTAGTGTCATCCCCGGCCTGCTCGCCGCACGGTCCTCCTTCGCTCTCACCCGGCCCGGCTCGCTCTGGTAGTCTCCCCAGGCGCATGAACGACGCACTCCAACCCGAACTGTTGCCGACGATCACATCGGTCCAGAACCGCCAGGTGTCGAAGGTGCGCCGCTGGCTGGCGCGCCCCCGGGATGCGCGGCGCGACGGCGTTCTCGTCGCCGACGGCGTCCATCTGGTTCACGAAGCGTTCCTCGCCGGCCTCCCCTGCCACGCGCTCTTCGTCCAAGAGGGAAGTCGATCCCCCGAGGTCATCGCGCTGCGCCGAGACGCCGAGGCGCGAAGGATCCAACCCTACACGGCTTCGCCCCATGTCTTTCGCGCTCTCTCGCCGGCGGAGGCGCCCCAAGGGATCGTGGGAGTGTTCGAGCGCCCGAAGTGGGACCGCGCCGTTGTCTGGCAAGCGCTCGAGCGTGGCGGCGGCGGCCACGTCGCCATCACGCATGGGCTCCAGGATCCGGTCAACCTCGGCTCGATCCTCCGCAGCGCCAAGGCCGCGGGCATCCGCGCGTTGATCACGAGCGGCGAGACGACCGATCCCTTCCACCACCGCGCGGTGCGCGCCGCGATGGGAGCGTCGTTCTCCTTCCCCATCCTGATCGAGGAGCCGTTCGGTCCGCTCCTCGGCACGCTGAGCAATCTCGGTCTGCACAGCGTCGGGCTCGGCCCGCGCGCGCCGCTCGAACTGAGCGAGCTACCGACGAACCAACGCTACGCGTTCGTCTTCGGCGGCGAAGGACCCGGCATTCCCGCGACGCTCCTGGAGCGGTGCGAACTCCACGCCAAGATCCCGATGGCGGAGGGAATCGAGTCGCTCGGCGTGGCGGCGGCGGCTGCCGTCGTCTTCTTCCACTTCGCGCTTCGCGCGCGCTAGCCGCGAACGAAACGGACTAGCAGAAAAGAGCCCCAGACTTCTCGGGGAGAAGTCCGGGTCTCAGGTGGAGAGGCCCTGTCAGGGCTCCAAGGTCATCTCGAAGGGCGTTGACGGATGCGACGGGGCCGTGCTTTGCACGGCCCCGTCCGCTCTACTTATACCGATTCTTGATCGAACCCCAGCTCGACTCGTCGGTCGGGACCGGCGGCGGGCACGGGTTCGGTTCGCAGATCGTTCCGGAGCCGAGGAACTCGCCGACGCAGTCCTCCAAGGACGTGATCACGCACGTGCCGTCGTCGAAGCAGCAGGCCCCCGGCGGCGGCGGACACGGATTCGGGTTACACGCGGTGAAGTCGCCCTGGAAGATCCCGCCGTTCGCATCGCAGTCCTGCTCGGAGTACGGGACGCACGAGCCGTCCTGGAAGCAGCAGGCGCCGAGCGGGAGCGGACACGGATTCGGTTCGCAGGTCGTGCCGTTGCCGAGGTAGTTGCCGCCGGCGAGCGCGCATTCCTCGGCCGAAACGACGACGCACGGGACGCCGCGCGGGACGAGGCAGCAGGCGCCGACCGGCTGCGGGCACGGATTCGGGGCGCAAGTCGTCTCGTTGCCCTGGTACTCGCCGTTGTTCTGGCCGCACTCGAGTTCAGTGACGACCTCGCAGGTCCCGCCGGCGAAGCAGCAGGCGCCCGGAGGCGGCGCGCACGCCTCGAAGTCGAGGTCAGAGAGGCCCCGCGGGATCACCTGGTAGCCGTCCGAGAACGGCGACGACGCGTCGAACTGCGTCGCCATACCGACGACCGAGAACGGACCGGTCGGGCCAGGGGTGCCGTCGATGTTCGTATCCCGATCGATGCGCAGGGTGACCGGACCCGAGCCGTCATCGACGATGACGTTCGCGTTGACGTTGTCCGCGGGCCACGGATCGCCGCCGACGACCAACACGCACTCGAGCTTGATCAGACAGCTCTCGTAGTTCTCGCCGTTGACCGACAGCTCGAACGTGGAGATGACGGTCGGCGCCGCCACCGGATTCCCGTTGGAGAGGATCGTCACGGTGAGTCCCGGCGAAGTGATCTCGGTGCGCCCGTTGAAGTGGGCGACGGTTCCGCTCACGCGGACCTCGTCACCGATCTGAACGGACGGAACGACCGCGCCACCGAAGACGGAAATGCAGCAGTCGCCGTCCGTCAGCGTGAACTCTTGGATCGTCGGGCTATAGGTGCCCGACGCGACGGTCGCGATTCCGGTGGTCTCGATCAACTGGCCGAGATAGATGGGCGCTCCGTTGGCGTCGTCCTGGCGAGCCTCACAGATCGTGAGCGGCCGGGCCGGACACGGCGACGGAGAGCAACTCGTGCCATCGCCGAAGTAGTTCCCGCCCTGCACACCGCAGTCGGCCCCCGTCGTCACGACGCAGGTGAAATTCGGCAGGCAGCACGCGCCCTGTCCCTGCGGGCAACTCGCGTCGTTCGCGGTCCCCGGCGTGGGCGTCGGGTCGACCTTGAAGTCCGCGAAGTTGTTGTTCGAGTCAAAACCGTCGGGGCAGCGGGCGAGCGAGTTCGGGGGGATCTGGTCGGGCGTGGACTGCCCCTCGCCGCCGAAGATGTCGTTCGCGCCGTGGTTCTCGTAACCCACCGCGTCGATCGTCGATCCCTGGAACTGCAGGAGGATCGAGTCAGGCCCGTTCTGCATGTCCGCCAAGCTGGATGGCGTGGGGATGAAATCGAAGTTCGGGACGGCGTTCGACTGCGCGATGACGAAGTAGCCATCTCCCGGAATCACTTGTCCGTCGAGGAGGATCGAGTTGTAGAGGACTCCGCCGTTTCCGTTGAGGCCGACGAGTCGGTAGCCGTCGAGCGCGAGGCCGGCCGGACCCTTCAATTCGTACCAGCAGGCCGTGTCGGTCCCGGGTGCGTCGTAGAAGATCTCGTTGATGACAACTTGGGCCGAGACGCTGGACGCCCCGGCCAGGCTACATGCGAGCGCGGCCATCCATAGCAATTGCTTCATCGAAGACTCTCCTGGAAGTGGGAAGGATTTCGGCGCGGCCCGGCGCTCCGGTCGAATCCTGACCGGACGGATCGCATTCGCGCCTGATGAGCGCACCGGGGAAGTCTAGTGGCGGCTCGGAACACGGGTCAACGCGCGCGCGGCGCTTCGCGGAGAATTCACGGCGCACTCACTCAGGATTGGCCCGCCTGCGGGGCCGGTCTTCGGCCCGGGCGACTCTGGCGCCCCCCCCTCCCGAAACGAACGAACCCAACAGTCGGTCTGTCCTTGAGTTGTCGGCCCGATCGCCCGATCCGGGATACGGAAGGTCCGCGGGGGGCCGGGCGCCGCGGTCAGAACGCATCGCACGGAGGCAGACGTTGGAATCGACAGCGCCCGCGCTGCGCGCGGCGGAGCCGACTCGTATCCGCCGTCCGCTGAGACGCCGGATCCTCTGGACCACTGCGGTTCCGCTCGTGCTCGCCCTGGGATTCTCCCTGCTCGCCATCCAGAACCGCCTGGAGCGCTACTTGGGCGAGCAGGCGGGCGCCGACCTGGACTCCGCGATCTCGGCGTTCGAATCACGCCTCGCGACGGGGAATCAGGATCTGGCGCTCTGGGCCAAGATCGCGGCGACCACCCCCCAGGTCCGCGCCCTCCTGGTGCGCGGCGAGGCCGGCGAGGACCTCTCCAAGATTGCCGGCATCACCGCGGAGGAGATCCGCCGAACCGCCCGCATCTCGTTCTTCCAGCTCTTCGATCAAGACGGAGCCATGATCGCGTCTTCCAGCGATCCAGCCGCCCCCCCGCTTCCGCAGCTCTTCGCCGTCGCCGCTGCCCCTTCCGAGCCGCAGCGCGGAAACGTCGTCGCAGAGGGTTCGCTCTTCCAGATCGCCAACGAGTCGGTCATCAGCGACGGCGCCGTCCGCGGATCGGTCCGCTGCGGCGTGTACGCGCCCACGTCCATCGACGCCGCCAATTTCACCGGCGTGACGATCGCGCTGGGAGAGGCGCCGCCCGCCGACGGATCCGGCGAGGAGCGCGGGCGACGCATCCGACCGATCCCCGACCTCATCTCGCCGCGACCGGCCGCGATCGTCTTCACCCGTTCCCTGGAAGCGGGCGAAGCGCTCATCGCTGGAGTTCGGAGCCAGCTTCTCACGATCGGTCTGCTCACCGTGCTCCTGGCGCTGGGTCTGGCCAATTGGTTGGCCGAGCGGATCACGCGCCCGCTGGAGCAGTTGGTCAGCGCCTCGACGCAGCTCGCGCAGGGCAACTATGAAACGCCGGTTCGCTGCGACACCGACGACGAGTTGGCCGCGCTGGCCACCTCGTTCGACTCGATGCGCGGCTCGCTGCATCAACAGATCCGCCTGATCAACGACCTCGATCAGATGAAGTCGGACTTCCTCGGGCTGGCCTCGCACGAACTCAGGACGCCCGCGTCGATCCTCCAAGGTTGCACCGACCTCTTGGCCGACAACCCGCCCCCCGAGTTGGCCCCGGGCGGCTCGCAGCACGAGTTGCTCTTGGCGCTGCAACGCGCGAGCCGCGACCTGATCCGCGTCGTCGAGCAGGTGACCGACATGACGTTGCTCGACCGCAGGCAGATCACACTCGGCCTGGCGCCGCTCGATCTGGGTGAGGTGGTCTGGCAAGCGGGTCGACGGCACAGCGAGGAAGTGGCGCGGCGTCACCTTGACCTCGACCTGGAGATCGAACCGGGCGCGCTGCACGTGCTGGCGAGCAAGGACCGCATCTCGCAGGCGCTCGATCATGTGGTCCACAACGCCATCCGCTTCACTCCGGACGGCGGTCGGATCGTCTTGCGCGCGCGCGCCGACAACAGCGAGGTCATCTGCGAAGTGCAGGACACCGGAATCGGCATCCCCCCGGAGGTCCAGGAACGGATCTTCGACCCGCTCTTCGAGGGGAAGCCGCTCAATCATCACCGCTCCGGCACGCTCGAGTTCGGTTCCTCCGGGCTCGGCATGGGTCTCGCGATCTGCCAGCGGATCGTGAAGGCGCACCGAGGCCGGATCGAAGTCGAATCGTCTCCGGGCCGCGGGAGCACGTTCCGCATCGGCCTCCCGCGCCTCGTCCGCTTCGAGGCGCGCCTCCTGGAGACCGCCTCGCACGATCTCCGCTCCGCCCCGCGCGACTCCGCGAGCGAGGCCGACATCGCGACCGACTCCGCCCGCCGCGCTGCCTGATGACCAATCCCACAAGCCGCTCCTCTTCCTGGTTGTCGCGTGGCAGACTGCGCGCGCCGCGTGATCAGGTCGAGGATGTCGGAGGGCTCCAGGTATGGCGACGAGACCCGCGCTGGACCGCGGTCGCATCGCCGGTTTCTGTGCGTACGACTTCGCCGACTCCGCCTTCGCCACCACGATCCTCGCGGTGCTCTTCAATCAGTACTTCGCGGGACAGGTCGCCGGCGGCGCCCAGGGCGTAGAACTCTTCGGACTGAGGCTGCCCGGCGCCACTGTCTGGGCCTGGCTCGTCGCACTCAGCATGTCGATCGTCGTCGCGCTCGGCCCGTTCCTCGGCGCGTTGGCCGATCGGCGACGCGGCCGAATCGCCGCCCTCGCGCTCTTCTGGCTGCCCGGCGTCGTCGCGACCTTTCTCCTGCGCACGGTCGATCCGGGCGAGTGGGTCTCCGGCGGACTCCTCTTCCTCTGCGCGTTCGTCTGCTACTCGGCGGCCTCGATCTTCTACAACTCGCTCCTGCCGGAGATCGCTCCGGCCGAGCGACGGGGGCGCATCTCAGGTCTGGCCTGGGGCATCGGCTACGTCGGCGGCGCGCTGCTCCTCGTCGTGAACCTGGTCATGCTGCGTCGTCCCGATCTCCTCGGAGCTCCAGCCGGCGCGTTCGATCTGAGGGACTGCTTCGCGTCGGCCGGACTCTGGTGGTTCCTCTTCGCGCTGCCGCTCTTCTTCGCTTTCACGCGGCCGAGGGCCGGCGCCGTCGCCCTGCTCCCCCGTGCGACGGCATCGTTCTGGGCCGATGCCGTCGCCTCGATCCGGGAGGTTCGCGCGACCGGCCGGGCGCTGCTCCGTCAACGCAATCTGCGCACGTTCTTCCTGGCCTATCTGCTGTACAACGACGGCGTCCAGACGATCGTCTCGCTCGCCTCGGTCTTCGGCGCCCAAGAACTGGGGATGAAGCCGGAGCAACTCATCCTGCTCTTCCTCGCCATCCAAGCGACGGCGTTCATCGGATCGCTCGTCCTCGGGCAGATCGCCGATCGTCGCGGCCACCGTGGAATGCTGCTCGTCTGTGTCGTCGCGTTCACGCTCGTCTCATTCTGGGCCGCGGGGATCGGCATCTTCGGGAACGCGCTGCGCGAGTACTGGATCTTGTGCTCGATCGCCGGACTGTTCCTGGGCGGGATCCAATCCGGGTCCCGTTCTTGGGTGACGCACTGGATTCCGGAGGGACGCGAAGCGGAGTACTTCGGGTTCTTCTCGATCATGACGCGCGTGGCCGCGATCTTCGGGCCGCTCGTCTTCGGAGGGCTGCTCCTGGCGACGGGGAGCATGCGAGCGAGCATCCTCGCGGTCGCTCTCTTCTTCGTAGCCGGAGGTTCGCTCTTGTTGCGCGTGCGAAGCGACGCGGTCGCGGCCGAACGGGCGGCGCTGAGCCGCGCCTGACGCACCGGATGGACTCAGCGAATGAATGCAGCGAATGGATGCAGCGACTGGATCCAGCGAATAGATCCAGCGAATAGATTCAGCGGAGAGATTCAGCGGAGAGA
>CAZVYN010000009.1:31734-63595 GCA_964631125.1 uncultured bacterium
GGATCCAGCGAATAGATCCAGCGAATAGATTCAGCGGAGAGATTCAGCGGAGAGATTCAGCGGAGAGATTCAGCGGAGAGAAATGGTAGCGGTACGGGGAATTGAACCCCGGTTTGATGGCTGAGAACCATCCGTCCTAACCACTAGACGATACCGCCACGAACCGACGCTCTAGCTGCGCGGCTCACGCCGCAACGGCCGGCAGATTACGCAACCGGCCACGAATCGCGCAAGCCTTCCCTGCCGCTCGCGACACCGTCGCCGATCGCGCGGGGCCAGAGCGTCTGGGCCAGAGCGGAAGCCCACAGATGCAGCCACCGGTGGGGGGACCGCGTCGCCCGGTAGGCATCGGCCAGCCCGCGCTCGAGCTTCATCGCCAGGCCGGCGCATCGTGGCTGAAGCGGCGCGCGGCGCAGAAGCGACGGCTCCAGCGCTTCGGCGGCGCTCCCCTCGCCGAGATGTTCGGCCAAGAGCGGCAACAACCCAGTGGGACGCCCCTCTTCCAGCGCGGACTCCCACGCCTGCAGGCGCCGGGACTCGACGCCTTTCGCGAGCGCCCCCGGCGACTCCTGCAGACGCTCGGCGGGAGGCAGCCACCATCCGCACTCCGGCGAACGAGGGGAGAGCTCCAGCTCGGCGATCCCCGGGAGCGACCCGGCCAAGAGCAGACCGAGGATGCGTTGCCCCGGCGTGCCGAGCCGCACCAGTCGCGCGTGCGCCTGCACGCCGGTGACCAGGTGCATGCGACGATCGACATCGACCTCGGACCACTGCTGCGTGACCTGCCGCAACGACTCTTGCAGGAAGAGCAGCGTCGCGCCGAGCACGAGCGCCTCGGCGAGATCCTCCAACGGCATTTCTCTCGCCAACGACTCGGCCACGATCGTGCGCCGCGCATCGGGCGGGCTCGAAGCCCACTCCACCGAGAGTCCGAAGAATCCCTGCGGATCACGCTCGCCGAACGCGGACTGTCCCGGCGGACGGCGCCGCGCGAGGCGCAGCAGCTCGCGACTCGCGACCTCTTGGCGACACAGTTCGTACTGCGCGCTCGGCCCATGCGCGCCCGACGCCTGCAGCCGCACGACCGGCCCGAGGACACGGGGCGCGTGCTCCCATCCGAGGCGTTGGAGCAGCGCGGCGCCCTCGACCACGCCGATGACGCGGTGGACCTCACTGGTCACGCCCTCGAGGCCGGCCGAGAGCACCAGGTCGAGCAGCGGATCCTTCGCCAACTCGCGGGCCAACCAAGCGAAGAGCGCTTCGGCCCGGTCGACGCGCGCAGACCGCACCTCCTCGAGGAATCCGTAGAGAATCTCTTCGCGACTTCCTTCGACGGCCGCGGTCTCGGCCGGCGGCCGCTTCGGCAGCGCATGGATCTCGGCGTTGACGAGCGCGATGCCGGCGAGCACCGCCGCCTCGGCCGCTCCGAGTTCGCGCGGTCCCCCGATCGAACGCAGTCGTTCACGGGTCGCGAGCACCGAGTTCTGCACCAACCACCCGTGAGGGAGCGGAGAGACATCCTCGGCCGTGCCGGAGCGGAGCGACGCGAACGCCGCCGCGCGCAGCACGTGATCGACTTTGTCTTCCTTCGCCTTGTTCAGTTTGCGCGGCGCCTCGAGCGCGAACTTGGCGGGAGGCGTCTCCTCGATCCAACGGACCGTCTTCTCGAGAGGTCCTAGATCGTCTTGCCGCGAGCGGTGGGGCGCCATCGAACTGCCTCCCGGGAAACGGGACGAGCGTACAAGCTACAAGCGGAGAAGGCCCCCGCGAACGGAGGCCTTCTCGGACATCACGCCTCGGGTCACGTCTCGACGTGACCGCAGTGGCGGATCAGATTGGCTGGGGAGCAGGGATTCGAACCCCGGTTCCATGATCCAGAGTCATGTGTCCTACCACTGGACGACCCCCCAGCATCACGACGCGCGGCATCCTAGCCGATGCCCTCGGCGCTAGTCGAGACGGACAACCTTCTGTCGTTCACGTCGTCCATCGGCGAGCCGCGCTTCCACGAAGTACAAACCCGAGCCGACATCGCGGCCGCTGTCGTCGCGACCATCCCAGACCAGCGTGTGTCGACCCGCGTTCAGGCTCCGGTCGGCCAGCGTCGCGAGCACGCGTCCCGAAGCGTCATACACGCGCACCGACGCCTGCATCGCGCTCGGCAATTCCAGATCCAGGCGAGTAGACGGACGGAACGGATTCGGCGACGCCGCATACAGTCGGAAAGCAGCGGGAGTCGCCGTCACCGTCACCTGCGACTCACCGGAGAGGCTCGGCTCACCGTGGATGTCGATCGCCACGATCCGATAGAACCAGAGCCCGGTCGAAGGCACGACATCGCGCGAGAGGTAGCGGCCAGGTCCGACCCTCGTCTCTTCCGGCGAGTACGACCCGACTTCGCTCCAATCCTCCACGTGGCTGGCCCGCCGCTCGACGACGAAGACCTGGAAGGGATGTCCGGTCTCCCATTCGATCTCCACGTCGTAGGCGCCGGCCGCGCGCACCATCGGCGCCTGCACCGCCACCGGCGTCATGATCGGGTTGGGGAATGATCCGGTGTTGCGCGCGTCGTGCCGAAACTGAGGCCAGGGGAATGCGATCGGATCGTTCTCGTTGAACACCCCCGCCGGGAAGTCGAGGGTCGTGACCTGCGTCACCTGGTGCGCCTGGATCACGAGGTTCGGGTGGCCGTCGCGGTCGATGTCCCAGACGGCCAGCCCCGCCGTGACGCGTCCACCGACGAAGTACGGGAAGCCCGGCATCATCGAACCGTCCGGGCGGATCGCGTACACCCTGCCCGAGAGGTCGCCCACGATGATCTCAGGCCGCAGGTCGCCGTCGAGATCGCCGAGGATCGGCGAGCCCATTTGCGTGTTGGCTGCGCCGACCTCGAGGAACGGGTTGGCCCCCGACTGGTACTCGGGGAGAGGCGTCCCGGTCAGCGCGTCGCGCACGTACAGGCGCCCGCGCGACCAACCGTACGCCACGTCGAGATCGCCGTCTCCGTCCAGGTCGCCCAGAGCCGGCGACGGATTGATATCGATGTCATTCACCGGTAGCGCCGCCGCGTTGAACGTCGATCGCGCGTACCACAGCAGAGGGTTGCTCGCGCGGAGCGGGTCGATGCACCAGATCCCGTACTTGGTGGTGACCAAGATCTCGGGCGTGGCTGGTGTCCCGACGTTCTCCAGATGGGCGATGGCCGGGGACGAGTTCGAGATCTCCTGCGGCGCCCCGCCCCCCGCGTAGCTGTACGGGAATCGCGTCGAGATGCTGGAGCCGTTCTCCGCATTGATGATGTAGAGCTTGGCGGGCGAGCTATCGAGTTCAGTGCGCGTCGTGAAGACGAGTTCGTCCTGCGAATCTCCGTCGAAGTTGGAGAGCGCGATGCTGCCGTAGAGGAAGAACGCATTCGCCCCCAGGCTCAGGATCTCGCCGTTCGTTCCCGGCCGGATCGGCGAACCGTCGCCGTTGAATCCCCACACGCTTCTCGACCCGAGGAAGACGATTTCCAGGTCTTCGTCACTGTCCACGTTCCCGATCGCGGGCGACGAGACGATGGTGGCGTTGGCGAGCGGGACGCTCGCCTTCAGCGCACCGTCGTGCTCGAAGATGAGCAGAGACGCCGCGGGCTGATTGCCCGCTTGGTGACCATTGCGCGCGATGCAGACCACCTCGGGCATCCCGTCGTTATCGATGTCGGCGACCGCAGGCTTACCCCAGACGCGTTGTCCAACCGACGGGCTGAAGAACTTCCCGCGCGTGGATAAACTCCCGTCTCCATCCACGTAGTCGCCGCCGTTCGCCTCGAAGACGTAGAGCACGTCGCCCGGCGTCAGGACTTCGTAGCCCCCGCTCGCATTCAGATTCTCGACCGTCGGCGCGCCGAATTCTTCCGGCTGATCGTCCAGGAACGCGGGCCATCCGTCGAGGGAACCCACCGCCGTCGTGACCAAGATCGGTTCGGTGAACTCGCTGCGGTTCCCCGAGGAATCAACCGCCGCCACGCGGTACCAGTAGGCCGTGAGCGGAGGGAGCTGTTCGTCGGTGACCGAGCGAGTGCGCCCCAGAATTCCGACGCCGATCGGCGCATATGCGCCGTCGATCGCGCCCGAACGCTCGACGCGGTAGCCGGAGAGATCGTCGCGACCGGCTGGCGTCACCTGGCTCCAGCCGATGCGGATCGCGTCGGGCGTGCCGATGGCGCCGACGCTGTCGGGCGCAGTCGGGCCGGCCATGTCGACCCCGCGTCGCCAGAGCAGACGGGCGGGGGTCGTCAGCGTGTCCTCCAAGAGGAGGTCGAAGCGGAGGTTCGTCACCGAGTTGATGGTGAACGCAAACGGCGCGGTCGTCTCGGCGTGTTCGTCGGTCGCCGCCGACGTGAGGCCGGTCGACTGACGACGGAACGTCACCGCGCTCGGGAGTTCCGGCTCGAGGCGGGCGCGCACATGGGTCGCGTCACCGGCCCCGCGGTTCATGAACTCGAACGACCAAGCGAAGTTGTCCGCCGGCGCCGGCGGCGTTCCGGAGTCGGTTTCATTGACAGGATCTCCGCGGAACACGACGAGATCCGGACGCACGATCTCGAGCACGATCGGCTGGCGCGTCGTCCCGGCGGAGCTCGACCAGACGATCTCGGCCGGAACCAAGACCAGGTCGTCGAAGGCCGCCGGCGGATCATTCTCGCGGACAGAAAGCTGGAAGGCCCGGGCGGAAGTTCCACTCGCGCCCGCCGCGACCGACCCGAGTGCGGCGCCGCCGTCCAACAGTTCGATGACGACGGCGTCGCCCGGAACCTCTCCAATCTCCAGGGCTGCCTCGGCGGCGTTGGCGGCGCCGGCGCCGTTGTTGGAGAAGGTCACGCCGAGGAACGTCGTCTCACCGACTTCGATCTTTCCGTTGCCGTTCCCGAGCGTTCCGGCAAGTCCGTCCGTCGCATCGTCGATGGTCAACGCGTCGAGTGCGAGGAAACCGTCGGTCGACTCCACCACCTGCGCCGTGCCCTGGTAGGGCACACCGTCTCGGTGCGTCACCGTGACCTGCAGCGCGCCGACCGTGGAGGGCGCGAACTCCACCGAGGCGACGCCGTTCACGTCGGTCAGGGCGGTGGCGAAGGCGTCTCCCGACTTGTGGAAGCAGACGAGCGCGCCCTCGACCGGCGTCCCGGACGCTTCGACGGTGACCTCCGCCGCGCCGCTTCCCAGGGCGAGTGTCGTCGGGTGCTCGACCGTGAGGAGATCCGGAATCGACGTCCACGGCCGGAGAGACGGATCGCCCAGGAAGATCAGGCTGTAGGTCAAGAAGCGCAGGTTGCTATCGGCGTTCCCCACGACCGTCGCGGCGGCGGCCACGGCAGCGTAGTGCGCCTCGCCGAGCGTCACGTTGCCGTCGCCCGGCCAGGTCCGGAAGAACTTGTTCTGGTGGCGGGCCGCCGCCAACGGGAAGTCGACGTTGGTCGAGCCGATATAGGCCAAGCCGCCGCCGGTCGGGTTGAGGATCCACGCCTCGCCGGCGCAGTCGTACTCGACCGCCGCGGAGTTGCAGTTCACGACGTAGCAGAAGGCGGTGATCTTCCCGGAGTCTCCGTTGCGCAGTCGGAACAGATTGGAGGAAACGATGCGCTCGGCGCCGATCGACCATCGATCGCGATCACCGTGACCGACCTGATGAACCACGTGCGCGCCCGCCTCCAGATGCGACATCACGCTCGTGAAGTTGAGCGGTTGCGCCGCCGGACGACCTCGATCGACCCACCAATAGTCGCGCTCGTAGAGTTCGCTGAACTCGAAGAACCCGCCCCGTTCGTTCACCCGGACCGAGTCGATCATGCGGATGCAATCGAGCGCGCCGTCCGCATTGGCACAGACCGGGTTCCCCGGACAGGCGGCGCAGTCATCGCACTCGCCCAACTGCCACTCGCGATGGAAGAGGACCTCGCCCATCGTGACGACGTCCTTCAGATACGAGTCGCGTCGGGGATTGGTCACATAGCGTTGGAGTTTCGACCAGTAGGCCGTCACGTCACTCGGCGTCCGCGCGGAGACCCGACCCACCATCAGCTCTGGGATCAAGTCGGTCTGGTCGTGGATTCGATTCGTCTGGCCGAACGTCCCCTCGCCGAAAGCGGCGTTGCCGTTGGCGTTCCAATCGCCGTCCAGACAGGCGTAGTAGTAATCGCACGAGACGTCGGTGCCCCCGCTGCGAGGATTGAACGCCCAACTGTGCGCGTAGCGGATCGGGACGATCGACGGATCGCCGCCCATCAACACCCATCGCGCGCCCCAGTAGTCATAGGCATCGCGCAGGAAGAGTCGGATCTTCTCGGGCGCGTCGATCCCCTGCGGATAGTTCTCGTAGATCCACTCGACCGTCTGGATGGCGGCGGGTGTCCCACTGCGCGTCTTCCACGCGGCCATCGGAGTCCAAGACGCGGCGAGCGCGTCCGTCGTGATGATCAGATACTCGAACGGAACTCCCTCGGGTGTCGGCGTCGGATTCGTCGCCACAGTCCCACGGAGGTCCAACTTGGTGGAACTCGCCGAAGCGGGCCTCGCCTCGAGGGGTCGGAGCGGACGGGACGCCCGACTCGCAGCCGCTTGTGATGGCGCGACAGCGGCGGGTTCGATCTGGAGCCGAATCCGCAAGACCCCGCTCGGAGTCCAGGCGAGCGCAGCGTCCTCCGCGCGCAGTTCGAACGGACAGACCCAGAAGACCGCGCGCGACACTCCGCGCTCTCGCTCGATCCCCGAGAACACGACCGGCGCCTCCGGTCGGCGGCCATCCGAGGGATCGAGACGCAGCGACATCAACTGCGGCCCGCCTTCTTGCTCCGGCCGATCCAGCGGGGCGGCGGTCGCGACGAGTCCGCTCAACGGCTCGGTGGCGCTCGCGTCCCAGGACCACGAAACCGGCGACTCTCCGTTCGTGATCGGGACAGCAACGCGCACCCAGGGCAGATCGACTTCGCCAGCTTTAGCGCGGAACTCGGCCCCCTGCAGCTCGATCGCGCGCGCCTCGCCGTCGATCCAAATCTGTCGCACCTGATCTCGGCGCCAGTGAAGCGGGACCTCGACGTCGCGGGCGACGGCGACCCCGCTCGAGCCAAGGGCTAGGAACAGGGCGAACAAGGCGCCCATGCGGGTGCGCATGACTTCCTCCTGCAGCGACTTCTCGTGGTGGGACCGTGGGTGTCAGCGAGAGCTCTCGCGTCGCTGACGGTCGACATCATCGACAAACTCACCCGACTGCGGCAAGCGATTCAGACGGCGCGGACAACACGGACGGGCCGCGCGTTCGGCGCTCGTCCCTCGCTGCCGACCGCGGTTTCAGCGGCCAAAGGGGGCTCGATCTCGTGGAATCTGCGTCTTTCCAGCGTTTCGGACGGTTTTCTGTTGCTCCGCCTCCTTCCGGGGTGCTAGAACACAGGCCGATTCGCGGTTGCCGGCTGCCGTGAGGAGCCACGCGCCGAGCGAATCTCACGGCAGGCGCCCCGCCCTCGGCTGGGCGACCCGAAGGCGCAAGGTGGACGCGGGGATCGAAGGGTCCTCGGGTCCGTGGGTCCAAGGAGGGATGCTCAGATGACCAAGACGCAGCTCGTCGACGCGCTCATGAAAGAGACGCAGCTCGAGAAGAAGGCAGTGAAGGTCTTTCTGGATGGCTTGACGCAGATGGTCGAGAAGACGTTGAAGAAGGGCGGAGACGTTCCTCTCACGGGCCTCGGCAAGTTCAAGGTCCAGGCTCGCAAGGCTCGCATCGGTCGGAATCCGCAGACCGGCGAGCAGATCAAGATCCCGGCCAAGAAGGTCGTCAAGTTCACCGTGGCCAAGAACCTCAAGGACACGGTCCTCAAGAAGAAGTAACGCGAACGATCGCGCGGCCCAGCTGGCCGACTGGCTGGCCGAACCGTCTCAGGGCGAGCCTCGGAAATCACTCCGAGGCTCGCGCTCTTCCTCGATCCATCGACCGTAGAGCGCCGGAAATCTCCCGTAGGTCGCGGACCAGGAGTAGCGAGCCTCCACCTCCGCGCGTCCGGCGTCTGCGCACGTGCGACGGCGGGAGTCGTCTCGCAGCAAGCCGATCAGCGCCGCCGCCATCTCGGTCGGACCCGTGACGATCGTGATCCCCGCGCCGTCCAGTTCGAGCCCGGCGATGGCCTCGGGGTACGCGACGACCGGCACTCGAGCGGCCAGCGCCTCCAGCACCCGTCCCCGCTGGCCGCTGCCGGCTCGCAGCGGCAGCGCGAGCACCGACATGGACTTGAGCCACGGGCGTACGTCCTCGACGAATCCCGGCACGCGAACACCGTCGACCGCGTCGAGTCGGCGCAGATCACGCGGTGGCGTCGCGCCCAGGAGAACGAACTCCGGGTCGAACTCCTGCGCGCGGATCGCGGGTCTGACTTGGTGGAGCAATTCTCGAGCGGCCGCCTGATTGGCGGGCGTCGACAGATTGCCGTAGAACCCGACGCGCAGCGCTGGACGGAGCGCGGGCCGACTCTCTCCTTCGTCCCATGCGTCGAGGTCCACTCCCATCGGCGCGACCTCGATGCGGGCGTCGGCCCCCAGCCGAGTCCGGAGTGTGGCCGCATCCGCGGCCGTGATCGCCAGGATGTGGTCGTAGCGCGCTAGTTGAGCAAGCTCCTGCTCGGCCTCTCGAGACGAAACCTGTCCGAAGACTCGAGCGTGACGTTCGTACTGGACGTCGTGAGTATCGACCACCCAGATCGGCGGCCGCGGAAAGCGCCGGATCCTCCGCAGCGAGTACCAGTACGCCGCATGGACGAGATCGGGCTTCACTCGATCGACCGCTCGCTCGACCTCTCGCGCGAGCGCCGGAAGACTCTGGAAGTAGGTCTCGGCGTGGAGCCCCTCGCGCCAGCGCGACCAACGAGCCCGCAGATGCCACGCGAACTTGGCGCCCGCGCTCGCGCGATGAGAGGCCAGGACCGGCCGCCAGTCGCCGAGTTGCGCGATCGGCCCGGGATCCTCCAAGCGACGACGATCGTGTACCAACGTGACGATCGTGAGTTCGAACTCGCGCGAGAGCGCTTCGAGGATACGGAAGTTGCGCACCCGATTGCCCATGTCGAGGGGGTGCGGATGATCCGGCAGGACGGCGAGAACGCGCCTCAACGAGATCCGGGCGTCGGAGTCGAGACTTCCTTCGGCGCGGCCTCTGGTTCGCCTCCGGTCGCCCGCCGCTCCTCCAGTTCCTTCACCATCTGGAGCTGGAGCTCGGTGAAGTTGGGCAGGTCGACATAGATGACCCGCGAGTCGTCGCAGTCCTTGGCCCGCAGATGGAACTCGTGCGCATACAGCTCCGTCGGGGGGGTCGTCGTATCGTCGATCCCGACGACCGCGAGGTACTGCTCGACCAACTGCCAGTTCGTCGTCCCGCAATTCGTCTCCAGCCTACCGATGATCCAGTCCTCTTGCAGGATGCGACTCTCATAGTCCTTCAACGGCGAGCCGTGTCGCTCCGACCACTGATGACACCAGTCCTGTAGGTAGCGCAGGAAGCCGTCCTCGACTCCTGCGATGTCGGTGGTGGCGCCGAGAGCGAGCAGCGTATCGGACTGCGCCAACGCGTAGGTCGCGAGGATCGGGACGTGGAGACCCAGGACGTGACCCGGGGGGGCGGTGTTGACCATCTTCGTTTCCAACAACTGCCGGCCGGTGGTGAGGACCTCGTCGGGGTTGGCGCGCCCGTAGATCTCGAGCGCGCCGCGCAACTCGCGGACCAACGTGTCGGCGACAGCGTCGGTGATCAGCAGCCACTCCAACTGGTTCTTCGGATAGGTGTTCGCGACCCGATCGCCGAATCGAGCGTGCTGGGCGAAGGCGCCGCGGACCGCTCGGTGCAACCTGGCGCGATCTCGAGCGATCGGCGTAGTCGATCGAGTCCACGCGCGGATCGAATCGACGCCCGCGTCGGTGTACTGCTTCAGACTCACGCTCGGCATCAGGCCCATCTTCTTGGCGCGCTCCGCCGACTGGATACCCCCTTCTCCCTGGGCGCGGAGCGGAGGCGCCCAAGCAACCACCGAACTCAGTGTGAACAGGATCAGAATCCACGACCCGCGTGCCGTCATATCGTTCACTCCTCCGACCCCTCTTTCGCCGGCGCCGCCGCCGGCAATGCGCTCCCCTCGAGGACGACCATCGCGGCCGCCAGCTCTCGCGTGTGCGTGATGGACAGGTGGGAAGCGGTGACCCCCAGGCTCCGCGCGCGCTCGGCGGCGGCGCCCGTCAGGTCGAGAACCGGTTGCCCGGACGGGAGGTTCCGCACCTGGATGTCGACCCAGCGTACCCCGCTGGAGAATCCGGTTCCCAGAGCCTTCATCGCAGCCTCCTTGGAGGCGAAGCGGGCGGCCAGGTACTGGTCTCGGTCTCCGCGCTGGCTCTCCAACTCGATCGGTGCGTAGATCCGCCGCAGGAATCGCTCTCCATGCCGCGCGACCGCGTCCCGCACTCGCGCCACCTCGATCATGTCGAGGCCGATTCCTCGGATCACGGTGCGGCGCTTCTTCCCGCGCGTTTGTCGATCAGATCGGCCAGCAGTCCGATCGCGACCATCTGCACGGCCGAGACGAAGAGGATCGCTACGCTCGCATCCATGACGCGGGGGGTGTAGCGCCAACTGAGGTAGAGCACCGCGAGGCCCGCGAGGAAGAGCATCCCCGCCAGGGGCAGGAATATCTTGAGCGGCCTGAAGTAGAGCGTCGTCCGAAGGATCAGCGCCGTGAAATTCAGCGTGTCGTGGATCGGTCGGATCTTCGACCGTCCCTCGCGCTTGTGGTAGTCGATCGGCACGTACTCGACAAACCGATCGTTGACGTGGAACGCGAGCGTCACCGTCGTCGTGAACGAGAATCCGGACGGAAGGATGTCGAAGAACCGCACGACGTCTTCACGACGAAACGCGCGCAGCCCGGAATTGAGATCGGGGATCCGCGTTTCGCTCAGGTAGTTGGCGAGCGCATTCAGAGCCCACTTCGCGGGCCGCCGCACCCACGGGATCGCGACGTTCTTCCCGGTCCTCGAGCCGACCACCATGTGGTTGTCGGCCAATCCGCGCACCAGTTCGGGAATCCGCTCGTTGGGATAGGTTCCGTCGGCGTCGGTGATGACGATCGAGTTCGCTTGGGTCGCGCGGATTCCCGTTTTGAGCGAAGCGCCGTACCCGCGATTCTCGCGGTGCCTCACGACCCGAACCCCGCGGTCCGCGGCCACCGCCGCGGTGCGGTCGGTCGAGCCGTCGTCGACGATCACGATCTCCCACGAGGGATCGAGTCGCTTCAGCTCGTCGATGACGGGTCCGATGCCCCCTTCTTCGTTGTACGCCGGGACGACGATCGCAACCGCTGGCTTGGTCGACTGCATGCGCTCCTCGATCGTCGCACTCCCTGCTCGTGGATTTCTCAGGGCTGCGCACGTCCGCGCCCCTGGATCGACGAATGCCGCCGGAGGATACCGAGGCGCCGCGCGTGGGGCAACTCGCGCTCGGTGTCCGATCGAGCGATTTGACCCTTCGGGCGAGCGGTGGATAGCATGCGCGGGCGCAGCTCCGAGCCACCGAGAGGATCCTTCGCGATGAGAGCAATGGTCGTGCGCGAGCACGGAGAACCCTCGGTCCTGACCGTCGAAGCGCGACCCGATCCGCAACCCGGGGCGGGCGAGGTGCGGCTGCGCGTGCGGGCCGTGGCGCTCAACCACCTGGACCTCTGGGTTCGCCGTGGAGTGTCCGGCCATCGCTTCCCGTTGCCGATCATCCCCGGCTGTGATGTCGCCGGGATCATCGATTCCATCGGCGATGGCGTGACGGGGCGATCGCTCGGGGAACCCGTGCTCCTCGCTCCGGGAATCGGATGCGGCCTCTGCCAGGCCTGCTTCTGCGGACGCGATCACCTCTGCCGCGCGTACGGGATCTTCGGCGAGACTCGCGACGGAGGCTGCGCGGAGTTCATGGTCGCGCCGGCCACTCATCTGCTCTCGATCCCTCCGCGGCTGAGTTGGCAGGAGGCGGCGGCGCTCCCGCTCACGCTCCTCACCGCGTGGCACATGCTGGCGGATCGCGCCGAACTCAGGCCTGGCGAAACGGTGCTCGTGCAGGCCGGCGGCAGCGGCGTCGGAGTTCTCAGCATCCAGATCGCCCGCTTGCTCGGGGCCCGCGTCTTCGCCACGGTCGGGAGTCCCGAGAAGGTCGAGGCTGCCCGCGCGCTCGGCGCCGATGAGGTCATCGAGTATCGCAAGGTCGACTTCCTGGAGGAGACCCGTCGACTCACCGGAAAACGCGGCGTCGACGTGATCGTCGATCACATCGGCGCGGAGACTCTGCAGAGAGATGTCCGTGCGCTGGCCAAGGGCGGACGCCTGGTGATCTGCGGGGCCACTTCAGGTTCCGACGCCCGCTTCGATCTGCGGCATCTCTTCTTCAAGAGCCTCTCGATCCTTGGTTCGACCATGGGCAGTCGGGGCGAACTGGAGACCGCGATGCGGTTCGTCGCTCAGGGCAAGCTGCGCGCCGTCGTCGATCGTGTCTTCGCGATGGAGAACCTGCCGTACGCGCACGCCTGGCTCGAAGAGCGACGCGCCTTCGGCAAGGTTCTGGTCAGCGGGTTCGGCGTCGAACCTGCCTCGCTCGCCGCGCAGGTCCGAGACTAGGACGCGAACCGGCTCGCACTCAGCTTCGACGAGCGGTCAAGAGGCGGACTGCTCCCAAGAAACCGGGGGTCGATTCGACGTCGACGAATCCAGAGGCGCCCAGCCTATCGATCAGCACTTGTTCCGGCGGCAGAGCACGGACCGAATCGACCATGAACTCGTAGGCCGAGCGATCGGCGCCGAAGAGAGCAGCCAGCCGCGGTAACACCCAGCGGAAATATGGACGATAGACGAATCCGCCCAGCCCGCGAGTCGGGTAGCGCATGTCGAGAATGGCGATCCTGCCGCCCGGACGGACGACACGCGCGCACTCGTCGAAGAACGAGCCGAGGTCTCGCGCGTGGCGCAGCGCGAATCCCTGAGCGAGCGCGCCGATCGATGCCGAGCGAAACGGCAGCCGGTCCATCTCCCCGGCCACGCTCGGGGCGCCGTCCGACCCGCGCTCCTCGAGCTTCGTTCTTCCGGTCCGCAGGAGAGCGGCAGAGAGATCGGACCGCAAGAGACGCGGCGGCTTCGGTTCGGTCGCGGCGGCCGCGGCCAGCGCGAGCGCCAGGTCCCCGGTGCCGGAAGCGAGATCGACCCAGGGTCCGGGAGAGCCCCGGAGAGATCGGGCAGTCCAACGACGCCAGTGCTGATCGAGACCGAAGCTGAGGCGACGATTCAGCCGGTCGTACCTCGGTTCGATCTCTTCGAAGAGCCGGCGCAGGGCGCGGCGGCGTTGTTCCCAGGGCGCACCGAAGAGCGCGTCGCCGTGACGGGTGGTCGCGCTTCTCGTGCTCTCGGGTCGTTCCATGCTTCTCGATTCTTCGCCAATCTCATGGTTGACCACCGGTCGCCAGCGTCCCTACTTTCGCAGCCGATCGAGGCGATTGTCTCGGTCCTTCGCCCGCATCGTCTCTTGCGGCCTGAGATGGTGCGGGCCTTTTCATCTTCAGGGGGCGCCTCCCCGGCGTGCGCGCGACTCACTCGACCACGAGGAGACTGCGCGAACCTCCGGTCTCGCCGTCGAGGATCAAGCGTGCCAGGTAGACGCCCGGCGCCGGCGGCGCGCTCCAGAGGCGCTCATACGACCCGGCGGCGAGCCGCTCGTCGTTCGCACGGAGGAGCCGCCGGCCCGTCACGTCGAAGATTTCCCAACTCACGACCGCCTCCCGCTCCAACGAGAAATGTAGATGAACCGCGCCCTTGGCGGGATGCGGGCGCACCCCGAGTTCGACGCGCAGGCGCGCAGTCGCGCCGGGGATCGACGTGGATTCGTCCGGGTCGTGATGATCGAGGACCAAGCCGCCGGTTCCGTCCGGGTCGAGCCAGTCTCGCAAGCGTGACGACGCGGCGCCGCCGCCATCCCAGGAACGCGAGAGGCGCCCGAACCAGTCGGAGAGGTCGTCGTCACACGAGGCGTAGCCGCCATGGAGCTGCCCGATGAGGCGGTGATTCTCATCCCACAAGCCGCCGCCCGACGATCCCGGTTCCGTCGTTCCGTCGTCCCACCGCTCGATGCGCCAGTGGGAGCCGTTGCCCGGCGGGAAAGAACTGAGATGTGACGTCACGGTGGGCGGATCGAGATCGAAGCTGATCGCCTTCTCGTCGGTGTTCGGATGATGGATCGAGATCGTCCTCGCGGGCTGGGCCGTCTCGCGCGCATCCCATCCAGAATAGACGACGTCGAACGCGGAATCGGGCCCGCTGCTCAGCCGCAGGAGGCTGAAATCGGAGAAGGCGTAGTGCGCGAGCAGCACCGACCCGGAGGTGTGCTCGCTCAGGTCGCCACAACAGAGATCACCGCACGAAGGCGACTCGAAGTTCCAGTAGACGACGACGGTCTGGTCGTTGGCGATAGAGATTCCACAGTGGTCGGCCGTGAGGAAATACGGCGGACGCGCCGGATCGTAACTGTTCACGAGCTGTCCGGTACAACGCCAGGCGCCGTTGCGAGTGTAGAGGCCTACCGAGCGGACCTCCTCGCGCCATGGATCCGCTTCGGGGCAGACGACATCGTTGTTGCAGTTTCCTTGGCGCGCACTCCTGCCGAACCCCCGGTAGTCGTGCTGCACGCTTCCCAATACGACGCGCGGCTCCGGCTCCGCCGGCACGAAGAGTTCGACGATCAACGCATCGCCGGGAAAGATCGGGGACCAGAACTCACCCTCGCGGGCATCCTCCGCGGTGAACGGCCCGCCGACCCAGGCGCGATCCGGCGCGTAGACGTGGAGCGACGCCCCGGCCGGCAGATCGAAGGTGGTGAATCCGAGGTTGAGGCTGCGGGCGCCGATCGACTCGATCCGCCACCGACACAGACGCCCTTCGGGTCCCAGGTCGATCCAAGTCCCCTCCTCAGCGAGATCTCTATCGACCTGATGCGTCGCGGCGAACCGAATGCCACCGCCCGAGGCGGCCGCTTCACGGGCGGAGTCCTCGGTCAGGCACCGGGCCTCATCGACCCACGGGAGGAGGGCGTGCGCCACTCCTGCGAGGTCCAAGTCCAGGTCGAAGCTCTTCGGCCCGGCGACGACTTCGGCAGCCCCTCCGAAGATCGCGATCAGAACGACTGCGCAGTGAGCACTCGGGCGCCGGAACATGAGCGATCTCCTCCTGGAAGTCCGACGTGCGACCGGTTCCCTTGGTGCGCCCGAAAAGCGAAGAGACCCGCGAGGCGCTGGCCTCGCGGGTCTCGGGTGTCACGCCGAAGCGCGCGATCGAGCGCGCTTTCGAGTTCTTTCGTCCTAGCGACGACGACGGAAGCGGGCGGCGGCCAGACCCAAACCTCCGAGACCGAGCAAGAGAACACTGGCCGGTTCCGGTATCGGAGCCGCCGGACGATCGAAGGTGATCGTCGAGACGCCCGCGATACCGACGGCGTTTACGTTGTCGTAGAACGTGATGTAGTCGATCTCATCGGCGCCTCCGGAGAGCGAAGCCGTACCGGACACATCGGGTAGAGCGGAGTCGAACTGGTCGAGCAGATCGCCGCCGCTGTTATACGCCCTCGCGCTGAATCCGATGTTCTCGGTCGGCGACGCGGCCAGGAGCCAATCCAGATCGACGTAGCTGGTCCCGTCGTTGAAATCGATCCTCGCCTGGTGAGTCGGCGGATCATCGAAGTCGAAGTCGACAGCCAACCCGCGTCCGTCGAACGGATCGTAGTTGGTGTCGTGCTGCCAGTAGGCGCCGGAGGTCTGGATTCCGTACGAGTTCCACTCGTTCCCGTCGAGGAACTCGAACGATCCGGCCGGGTCGTTGAAGACCTCGGTGAAATCGATGGTAAACGCGGCGGCGTTGGCGATGCTTGCGCCCGCAAGGGTCAGCGCACCGAACGCGATCGATCGAAACACACACTTCATGTTGTCTCTCCTATAGTCCGTCTCGCCGAGCGGCCGCCGCGATCGGCCGAATCCTGAGCGATGCAAATGGGCACCAGCGAATGCTCGTTTCCGAAGGTAACGGCCTCCTTCGCGCACCGTCAACTCGAGATTTCACCTGTCACCGAATCAGCGTGGACGAGGAGCGTACCGGAGGTGGGGGTCGAACCCACACGAGCCGTCAGGCCCTGCGGATTTTAAGTCCGCTGCGTCTGCCATTCCGCCACTCCGGCTCTACTTCCACCGCCTGGTCAGCGAAGTCTCGGATCCCCGGGATCGGGCGCCCTTCCCCACCAAACCTGGATCACTTCGCCGTCCTGCAGTCTGAAAACGACTGGAAGTCGCCGATAGTACTGGCGGAGGGCCTTCTGCGAGGCATGGCCGACCGGAAATCCCGGTACATGCTCGAGCTGCCAGGCGCGCCGCGCGGCGCGGTCGCCTGCAAAAATCGCGGCGACCCGGAGCCCCGGCTCGGACTGCCCGATCTGCTCCAAGGCGGGCAACGAAGCGTCGCAGGCGGCGCAATCGGGCCCGACCAGCGCGACCAGAACGGCCCCCTGTTCGAGCGGGAGTCGAAGGTCCTCGGCGGAGAGACCGCTCAGGTCGGCGCCCGGGCCGATCCCAGTGACCCACCGGTCGACGGGCGCATGCGGACCGATCCAGGGCCAGGCGAGCGCGACCAAGATCAGCCCGACGGCGACGCAGCGCCGCGCCCGAGGCAGCGGGGGCGACTTCGGACCGAGCCGCCAGGCGATCCCCAGGAGAGCGAGGAAAACGAGGTCTTCCACGATCACTTCCCCCGGGCCCCGCGCCGCGAGCCGACCGAAGCAGCCACACTCGGTGACGTCGCCGCGAGCCCAGCCGATCGCTGTGGCGGCGATGAAGATGAGGAGCAGCGCCGCAGTGGCCGGGATCGCGACGCGCGGCGCGAACCAGAGCAACAGGCCCACGCCGAGCACGCCTTCGAGGATGACCAGGAGGACCGCGGATGGCGCGCTCCACGCCGAGGGGGACAACCCGTAGTCGGTGATCTGAGTTGCGAAGAGCGCGAGATCGGCGCCCTTGAGGAACGCGGCCGTGAGGAAGATCACCCCTACGATCGCGGCCGCAGCCCAACCCAACCAGGCGAGAAACGGGCGCATCCGCTCCGAGATCACGGCCGGCGCGCGGCCAGGATCATCGCGAGATCGGATTCGATGCTCGTGACCGGCTCTTCCTCGATCCGTCCCAGCTCCGCGCCGCCCTGATAGACCACGATGGTCGGAGTGTCACTGATCGACGCGCGACGGATCGGCTCCGCGGGCTCCGCCAGGTCCTCGTCCATCGCGTAGAAGGTCGGAGTGAGATGCGGGTTCGCCGCCGCGTCGAGAGTGGCAAGCAGCCGGGGAACCCACACCTTGCAGTGCGAACACCAAGCCCCGAAGAAGACCTCGATGCGCGTCTCGCGATCCACCGCCCGCAACGAGGCGACCGACTTGGCGTCCGGCTCATAGCGTTCGGCCGCGTAGACGTAGTCGGGCTTGGAGTCTTGTAACTTGGCCAAGTCGAGTGCCCCCACCAACGGCGGCTCGGGCTCGATCGCGAGGGTATGGTCTTCGTCGAGGAAAGTCATCGTGCCGCCCGATTCCATGAATCCCCCGCCGTCGGCGCCCGCCGAGAGATCAGGCGCGGGCCCGTCTTCCAGCCAGCTGACGCTCTCGCGGGGAACCACGCGGTAGGTCCGCGCTCGCAGCGCGAGGATGAAGACGTTCTCGCCGCCCGTGGGGACGACGAGCGTCTGCTGGTAGTCGGGGCTCTCGAAGATCCGCGCGCCGACGTCGATCGAATCGGAGACCACACAGCGCAGTCCGGCGGCTTCGTGCCAAGTCGAGGGGGGCGCCGCCGCCGACCCACTCGCCCACGACAGGCCAACGGCGAATGGGAGCAGAAGTACGTGGCGGATCATCATCGGGACCTCCTCCGGAAACTGACGGCGCGAAGCGGCAGCTGCTACCGCTCCGAGGCGACCATGGTTCCGGGAGAGGCGCCGGAAGAAAATGGAGGCGCCACCCGGATTTGAACCGGGGAATAACGGTTTTGCAGACCGTTGCCTTACCACTTGGCTATGGCGCCCTAGATTCCTGGCGCCCCAGCCGCGTCTTTCGAGGGACGCGACCGGAGAACCGGAGAAACGGAGGCCCGCCGGCTCGGTCGAAAACCGGCGGCGGGCCTTCAATCATGGAGCGGGAGACGGGATTCGAACCCGCGACAGTCACCTTGGCAAGGTGGCGCTCTACCGGGCTGAGCTACTCCCGCTCGAGACTCGATGCGGACTCACGGGTCGGCCGCGACGCGAGCGCCAATGCCGTCCACGAGTGCCGGCACACTACGGGCGGGCCGACAGGGGTGTCAACCGCCAACATCCCCACTAGAAGCAGGATCGACCGAGCAGCGGGGCAACTGGAGTTCGGGAGATGGAAGGCATCTCCCGAACTCCCTATTCTGGCCGACGCGGCGGGGAGCGTGAACAGGACGGGAGTGCGGAGGAGGACGCGTGTCGCTGCGGGTGCTGAAATTCGGCGGGACGTCGGTGGAGACGCCCGAGCGCATCCTCGCCGTCGCGCGTCGAATCCAGGCCGCGCGCGCGGCGGGCGATCAGGTGGTGGCGGTGGTCTCGGCCATGGGGCAGACGACCGACGAGTTGTTGCGCCTCGCGCATCGCGTCAGCCGCACGCCGCATGGTCGCGAACTCGACATGCTGCTCACCTCCGGCGAACGGATCGCGATGGCGCTGGTCGCGATGGCGCTGGAGTCGCTCGGATGTCCCGCCATCTCGTTCACCGGCTCCCAGAGCGGAATCATCACCGACGAGCGGCACTTCGATGCGCGGATCCGCACGATCCGGCCCGGCCGCATCGTGAAGGAATTGGCGGAAGAGAAGGTCGTGATCGTCGCGGGCTTCCAGGGGGTCTCGGCCGCGAAGGAAATCACCACTCTCGGTCGCGGAGGGAGCGACACGACCGCCGTCGCGATGGCGGTGCGATTCGGCGCGGCGCGCTGCGAGATCCTGACCGATGTCGCCGGCGTCTTGTCGGCCGATCCTCGTGTGGTCTCCGCCGCCCGGAAGCTGGAGCGGATCGATCACGCGACGATGATCGTCCTCTCCCACCTGGGAGGACGCGTGCTCTATCGCCGCGCCGCCATCGTCGCGCGGAGGTTCGGGCTCCCGCTCGAGGTGCGCTGTTCGTACGACGATGCTCCCGGCACGATGGTCGGCGCCGACGAGGCGCCTCTGCGCCCATTCTCGGAGGAGACAGTCTCGATGGAAGAGGATCGATTTCTCGCGGTGGCGCTGGAGTCGCCCGTGCGCTGGGTCCGCAGGACGGGGGC
The DNA here is from genome assembly GCA_964631125.1 of uncultured bacterium. GTDB lineage: Bacteria > Eisenbacteria > RBG-16-71-46 > CAIMUX01 > CAIMUX01 > CAZVYN01. The sequence goes on from CAZVYN010000009.1 coordinate 51,125, forward strand.
CGGAGGCGCCTCCGGCGCGACGTCGGCGGTGAGTCGCGCGCGCGTCGCGGCGCCGTCATTCTTCTACGTCTTCAGCGAGCGGCCAGAGGGCGGTTGGCTGGAGGAATGGGTCGAGCCACCGGACGGCGACACCGCGGTTGATGGCGGGATGGCGTTGAACGCGGGAAACGACATCCGGACCGAGATCCGCACGGTTGCGCTCGTCAGTTTGGTCGGCGAGGGGCTTGTCACACAGCGAGAGACGATCCTCGCCGTGCGCGGCTGCCTGGAAGCAGCGGGCATCCCCGTCTTGGCGCTCCACGCGAGCAGCCTCTCGATCTCGATGGTGACGGCGGAGGAAGACGGCGAGCGCGCGAGCCGAGCGCTCCATGCTCGCTTCTTCTAGCCCCGTCGCACCGCGCGCACCTCTCGGTAGAGTTCGACGTACTGTTGCGCTGCGTGCCCCCAGGAGTGATCGATCTGCATGACTTCGCTGACGAGTTTCTTCCACGCCCGTTTCTTCTGGTGTGCGGCGAGGCCGCGGCGCACCGCGGCGAGCATGGCGTCTGCGGAGTACTCGTCGAAGACGAAGCCGTTGCCGCGCCCGGTCTCGGGGTCGTACTCCCGGACCGTGTCCGCCAAGCCGCCCGTCGCGCGGACGATCGGAATCGTTCCGTAACGCAGTGAGTACATCTGGTTGAGGCCGCACGGTTCGTAGCGCGACGGCATGAGGAAGAAGTCGGACCCCGCTTCGATCAGGTGCGCCATCGGGTCGTTGAACTCCAGCGAGACCGAGAACTTCTGCCGGTAGCGGGTCCGCAAGCGACGCATCAACTCTTCGTAGCGTCTCTCCCCCTTCCCCAGGACGATCAGTTTCATCCTCTCCTGCAGCAGCTCATGCGCCGCGGCCTCCAGCAAGTCGAATCCCTTCTGCTCGACAAGTCGGGAGATCATCCCGATGATGGGAACATCCGGCTCCACCGGCAGCTCAGCGGATTCCAGAAGCCTGGTCTTGTTCTCCTTCTTGCCGGCGAGATCGTTCGACGAGTAGTTCGCCGGGAGCAGTCGATCGGTCGTCGGATCCCACATTTCGACGTCGACGCCGTTGAGGATCCCGACGAGGTCCTTCCCGCGCGCGCGGAGCACACCCTCCAGTCCGCGCCCATGTTCGGCGGAAGACTGGATCTCCGCGGCATACCGCGGGCTCACCGTCGCGACGCGATCAGCGTAGATGATTCCCGCCTTCATCAAATTGAGATGGCCGTAGAACTCGAGCGGACCCATCGGCTCCGCCAACTTCGGATCGAGTCCGGTCAGCCGGATCGTGTCGTGCGGATAGATCCCCTGGTATCCGAGATTGTGGATGGCGAAGACCAGTCCGATCGATCTGGCGGACTCGCGGCCGCGCAGCGACTCGCGCAGCATCGGCGCCGCCACCGCCGTCTGGTGATCGTTCAGGTGGAGGACGTCCGGCGACGACTCCAGGATCTCGAGTCCCTCCAGCACCGCCTTGCAGAAGAAGATGAATCGCTCGTCGTTGTCAGGGAAATCGCGTCCGCTGCGAGCGTCGTTGTAGACGCCGTCTCGACCGAAGTAACCCTCATGGCCGACCAAGACGATGCGGACGCCGGTCTCCGGTAAGAGCGCGACATCGTAGCTGGCCCACTCGCGGCGTCCGCCGAGCGAGACCTCCGCTTGGCCGACGCGCGTGAGCTGAAGGCGAGGCTCTTTCGCGAGGACAGATCGATAACGAGGCAGGAAAACTGTGACGTAGTGCCCTTGCCGATCGAGCTCCTTGGCGAGTGCGGCGATGACGTCCCCCAACCCGCCCACCTTCGCGTACGGGGCGAGTTCCGCGGTCGCCATCGCGATGTCGAGTTTCACGGCGTCTCCGGTCCGGCCACGCCCGGCTCACCGCCATTGACCGAGACGAGTTGCGCGCTGCGGAGATGGAGCGCGGCCTCTTCGGGCGGCGTCGGATTGATATAAAAACCCGTGCCCCACTCGAAACCGGCGACCTTGGTCAGCTTCGGCATGATCTCGACGAACCAGTGGAAGTGCTGGTGCTCCTTCCACTCGTTGAGCGGAGAAGTGTGGAGGACGAAGTTGAAGGGCGGCCGGTTGAGCGTCGCGTTGATCCGCTGCAGCGTCTCGCGCAGGAGCATGGCGAAGCGCTCGATCTCCGCATCGGACATCAGCTCGAAACTGGTCTGGTGATACTTGGGCAGCACCCAGGTCTCGAACGGAAAGCGCGCCGCGAACGGCTCGAAGGAGACGAAGGACTCGTTCTCCGAGACGATCCGAGCCCCCAGCGCGATCTCTTGATCGACGATGTCGCAGACGATGCAGCGCTCCTTCAACTGGAAATGCTGCGCGCAGCCGTTCATGAGCTCGACCATTCGGCGCGGGACGATCGGCGTCGCGATGAGTTGCATGTGCGAGTGCTCGAGCGAGGCGCCGGCGGCTTCTCCGTGGTTCTTGAAGATCTGGATGTAGCGGAAGCGCTTGTCGCGGGAGAGATCGCCGATCCGCTGGCGACACGCGCGCATGACGCGAACCACCTGCTCGGCCGGCAGGTCGGCCAACTCCGAATCGTGATCGGTCGTCTCGATGATCACCTCGTGCGCGCCGATCCCATTCATCTTGTCATAGATCCCCTCCGCTCTCCGGTGGAGTTCGCCTTCGATCTGGAGGGCGGGGAACTTGTTCGAGACGACGCGCACCGACCAGCCCGGCGTGTCGGCCGCACTCCCCGTCGGGCGCAAGGCATAGACCTCCGGCGGGGTCTTCTCTTCATTGCCGGGACAGAAGGGGCAGAAGCCGCTCTTGCGCGAGACCTGGATCGAGCCGAAGTCGGACGGGCGCTTGCCGCGTTCGGTCGAGATGATGACCCATCGACCGACGATGGGGTCTCTGCGGAGTTCAGGCATCGCTCGGCTCCTGTCTCCCGTGGACCCGACTCGCCGCGTGCGAGTGACGGAGGATTCGGCGCGCGGCGTCGTCCAATGTCACGCCGCGGCGACTCATGACGATCTCGGCGGTGGCCAAGAACTTCTCCAGCCCGTACTCATCCTCCCCCTTCGTACCCCAGGCGAAGTCGGGCACCCACTTGCTCGGCATGGCCGGTTCGCCGACCAGATTCGCGCCGATCCCGACGATCGTGCCGGTATCGAGCAGACAGCCGATCCGGGTCTTCACATGGTCGCCGAGGAAACTGCCGATCTTTCGCTCGCCCGTTTCGATCACCCCTGCGGGGGTTTGGAGGGAGACGTTCGAGTAGTTGTTCTTCAAGTCGGAGTTCGTCGTCAGCGCGCCGAGGTTGACCCACTCCGCAAGGTAACTGTGTCCGATGAATCCGTCGTGCGCCTTGTTCACGTAACCGAGGGCGACCGTCGCCTCGACCTCGCCGCGCAGGCGGCACTGCGGACCGAAGCTGCTCCCCCCGCCGAGTCGCCCGCCGAGGAGCCGCGTCCCGGGGCCGACGTAGAGCGGTCCCTTCAGCCAGGTGTGCGGTCCCACTTCGACGCCGTCGTCGAGCACGATCGCTCCGTCGCGCGCGTCGAGCAACGCTCCGTGATCGATCTTCGCGGACCGCGCGATGCGGATGCGATCGAGTCGATAGCTCACGCCGTCGCCCGTGGCCGACGGGGCCGGACGCTTGGCCAGCGCATCTTCCAGGTCGAGGTCGAGCCAGATCGGCTGCAGCCGGACCAAGTTGGAAAGGCCGGCGACGAAATCATCCGCCGCCGGGAGTTCGCGACGATGCGCGGCGGAGTCCGCAACCGCCGCTAAGATCCGGGCGGACGGCTCCTCGTCCTGCCCGGTCACCGGGTCCAGTCCATGAGAGCAGGCGGCCTGTGAACGCGGTCCCCCGCGGAATGCGATCGGCTGACCGGCGACGAGCAGCGCGCTATCGACTTCCATCCCGGCGAGCGCCGCGACCGCATTCACCGAAGGAAGTAGCCGGTCCGAGACCCACTGCGTATCCGATCCGAAGTCAGCGCTCGACGCCGCGCGCCACGCCGATCGATCCCGCGCCAGAGACGTGAGTAGCCCGCGCGTCACGCGTCGAAAGTGAACTCCGTCACGCTCGGCGCGCTCTCGCCAACGGTCCTCCGCGGTTTTCATCCCGAGGAGCAGATCGCCCGCGGTGCGCACCCAGGTGAAAGGGCGCAGACCCGTCGATCGGGGATCGTCGAAGAGGACGAGCCGGCCGGGCGGAAGCTGGTCCGCTGCGTCGCTCATGGCTTCGCTCCGGAGTAGCGGATCACGAATGCGTCTTCCAGGCCGAGCGCGACCGCTTCCGCGCGTAGCGACTCCGCCTCGGCGCGCGTCGCGCAACGACCGACCCTCACCTTGTGTAATCCACTGGCCGCTTCGATCCAGACCGGGCCGGAGAACGAAGCGGAGAGTCGATGTTGTTCCTTCTCCGCCAACGTGCGGGAACCCGAAGCGAGGAGCTGGACGGCGAAACCTTCCGTCGCGGCCGACGATGGGTCTGCGCGCGGCTCCCCCGAGCGAGATTCCGCAGCGCGCGGTTCGGGCGTACTACGCGAGGGGGGCGCGACTTCCGTCGCGTCGGCTCGCGAAGCGGGAAATGCCTCGGGCGCGTCGGGCGCCGCCTGATTCGATCGATCCTGCGACGGATACACTCGCTCGGTGCCCCGCAGCGGCGCCATCGAAGGCTGGCTCTCGGGCGCGACCGGCGCATCGTTGAGCAGAGTCTCGACCGGGGGCGCGGGCCGCGCGGGCGGCGCCGTCGGAATCGTGCGAACCTCGGCGGGTGGACGGACCGTCGGTCGAGTCGAGGCGCATCCTGAACTGCTCAGCGCCGTCAGCAAGAAGGTCATCGCGAGGCCAACCGTCGCCCTCCCGATGTTCCGCTCAGAAGAACTCGGCCAGTCTCGCATCGAGTCGCCCTTCCTCCAACAGCCGTTTCACTTCCTGCGCTCGATCCTTCGGACAGACCAGCGTCGCGTCGCCGACGCGAACGATGACGAGGCCCTCGACACCGAGCACCGCGAGCAGCCCGCCGTCTTCCGAGTACAGCACACAATCCTTCGTGTCGATGGCCAGCACCTCGCCGCGCCGGACGTTGCCCGACGGATCGGCGGCTCGTTGCTCGGCCCACGCCGGCCAGGCGCCGACGTCGCTCCATCCGAAACCGGCTTCCACGCAGACGACATCGGTCGCGCGTTCAGCCAGCGCGTAGTCGATCGAGATCGAGGGAGCGTCCCCGAAGAAGCGCGCCCAATCACGTTCCGCGGCGCCGTGGGCGATCGCCGCTCGCAGTTCATCCAGCGGCGCCCGCAGGCGCGGCTCGTGCCGCCTCAGCAACTCGGTCAGGCCGGCGGCGTCGAAGATGAAGATGCCGCTGTTCCAGTAGTGCTGTCCTCCCGAGTGGTAAGCGCGGGCCGATTCCATCGTCGGCTTCTCGTGGAACTTCCGTACGCGGAAGACGCCCGCGTCGGGCGCGATCGGTTCGCCTCTCTCGATATACCCGTATCCGGTCTCGGGTCGCGTCACCGGAATTCCGAACGTGACCACGCGCTCCGGCGTCCTTTCCAGCGCCTGGACGCCGCAGTCGATCGAGGACCACCACCGATCTGCGTCCGGAATCCAGTGATCGGACGGCAGGACGAGCATCGCGCCGCCGCCCGTTGCGCGGCAGAGTTCGGCGACTGCGCCGAGCGCGGGGGCGGTGTTGCGCGCCTCTGTCTCCCAGATGCATTGCGTCCCCGGGATCGAGAGTCCGAGTCGGTCGATCGCGTCGCGATGATCGATGCTGCCGGCCAACCAGATGCGTTCCGGAGGGACCCGCAGCCGAGCGCGCGCGATGGTCGCCTCGAGGAGCGAGGTGGATCCGGCGAGAGGGAGCAGTTGCTTCGGGTTTGAACGGCGACTGAGCGGCCAGAATCGTTCGCCGCGACCGCCGGCCAAAATGACGACATGGAGGAGCATCGGGAGGGGAGGATGCCCAGGGGCGAGCGGCGTCTTCAACTCGATTCGCGGCGACTGCCGGAACGTCCGGCCTTCGTGCGCGGGCGAGCCGCGCGCTTCGCCTCGGCCCCGCCCGGGAGCAGACGCAGCGCGCCGTCTCCGGGTCGTCGCTTCTTCGCGCCGTCTCCCCCGCCGAGCAGGTCCAGATACACCGCCTCGGTCGCCTTGGTGATCCGGTCCCACGAGTAGTAACGCTCCGCGTGTGCGCGGCAGCGCGTCGCCACTTCGGCGACCACATCGGGGGAATCGAGCAGACGCCGTAGCTTATCGCCCAAGTCGCGCACGTTGCGGCTCTCGAACGTGACCGCGCAATCACTGACCACTTCGAGGTTCTCCGGAATGTCGCTCGCCAAGACGCACTTTCCATGGGAGATCGCCTCGATCAACGAGATCGAGAGGCCTTCGAGCACGGACGGCTGCACGACGAGGTAGGCGTTGGACCAGAGCTCGTCCAGCAAGTCGCCATAGACGTAGCCGATCATGTGGATCCGCTCGTCGCCGGCGCGAATACGCATGAGCGAATCGACATAGCCGTCGCTGAAGCTGGAGCCGCCCGCCATCACGAGATGCGCATCGGTCTTCAACTGCCCGAACGCCTCCAGCAGGTAGTGGCATCCCTTCTCCGGCACCAGGCGACCGACATAGAGCAGATATCGGTGCTTGTCGAGGCCGTACTTCTTCAGCTTGTTCGCGGGGCGGAAGATGCCCGGATTCGCCCCGTTGGGGATGACCGAGGTCTCGACATTCCACTTCTCGCGGAAGTATTCGCCCAGTGTCTTCGAAACGACGATGGTGCGATTCGGGAAGCGGATGGCGGGCCGCTCGCAGGCGCGCAGGAACCCAGCCGCCACCCGGCCCCATTTCCCCCGCTCCCAGTCGAGACCGTGCACGGTCACGACCGTTTTTGCCCCGGTCAGACGAGGAATCTGTGCGAAGACCGACGGGCCGAGCGCGTGGTAGTGCACGATGTCGTAGCCGCGGAAGAGAGCATCCAACGTCGAGAGCGCGCAGTGCGTGATCGTGTCGAAGTGCTTCGTGTTGACGCTCGGGAGACGGCGGATGCCGACGCCGCGGAAGGCGCCGTCGGTCTTCGCGTAGTGCCACCGACTGTAGACGTCCACCTCGTGGCCGAGTTCGACCAGGCGAGTCGCGATCTCCTCGACATGCCGCTCGATCCCTCCGTAGGTCGCGGGAATGCCCTTCTGTCCGATCATCGCGATCTTCATGTTCGCGACTCCGACCGCGCCGTGACGGAGACGGCGGGGCGATGGGCGCGCGACGACTGACCGAGCAGTTCGGCGTAGAGGGCGGTCAAGCGATCGAGATGGGCCGAAGGATCGTGCTCTGCTTCGATGCGACGGCGCGCGCGTCGACCCATCGCGACCACGTCCGCCTCGGGGCCGGTCATCCAGAGGAGCGCTTCGGCCAACGAGTCGGCGTCGCCGCTCTCGAAGAGCCGTCCGGTCTCGCCATCGATCACCAATTCGGGGATTCCGCCGATGCGCGCGCCGGCCACCGGACGGCCAAGCGCGAACGACTCCAGGATCGCGAACGGAAGGTTCTCGAACCACTCCGACGGAACGATCGTGAAGTCGCCCCGACGGATCTCGTCGTGCAACGCATCGCCGGACCGGTAGCCCAAGAAGACAACCTGCCCCGACGCCAACTGTCGCGCGCGCGCTTCCAGCATCGGACGCAACGGTCCGTCGCCCAGCACATGGAGGCGAAGGCGTCCCTGCGGGAGTCGGGCCATCGCCTCGAGGAGGGTCGCGATCCCCTTCTCGCGCGAGAGTCGGCCGACATAGATCGCGAGCTTCTCGCGCGGCGGATCGGTCACGCGGTACTCGGCCGCCGGCACGAAGTACGGCAGATGCACGAGACGATCGCGCGCGACTCCGAACGAGGCGACCTTCTCGAGCAGGAACCGACTCGGACAGAGGAACCGCGCGATCGCGTCGTACGTCCGAACCCACCCGTGGAAGTAGGCCTCGACCGCGGCGACGGCGCTCGCGGCGCGCGACTCGAGCAGACATCGATGCCGCACCGCCTCGAAGTAGTGTCCCCCACGGCAGCGCTCACAGATCGCCCCCTCGGTCATCAGGAGATACGCCGGACAGACCAGCTTGTAGTCATGCAGCGTCTGCACCATCGGAACCTGTTCGGCCGCGAACGCCCGCACCACCGAGGGCGAGAGCTGGTGGTAGATGTTGTGCAGATGCGCGATCGCCGGCCCGTCCCTTCGCGCGAGAGAGCGCGCGCCTCGGGCCGCCTCTCGGTTGTAGATGGCGCGTAGCCCCTGCCGGATGCGGCTCGTGGTCGAGGCCCGACTGCGGTAGTCGACCTCGGAGACGAAGAGGTCGCCCGGACCGCCCGGAAGGTTGTCCGGGTGGGCCATCGCCAGGTGGTCCACTCGGTGTCCTCGCCCCCGCAGGGCCGTGGAGAGGTCGAGGTAGTAGCGCTCGGCCCCCCCTTTGACATAGTGGAACTTGTTGACCTGCACGATCCTCACCGGGGCGACTCCTCGCGCGCCGACGGGTGCGTCGGATCGACGCTCTCCAGGTAGAGATCGGCGGTTCGCTCGGCCATCTGCTGCGCGGTGAAGCGCGCTTCCCACCTGAGTCGGCCGGCCCGCCCCCACGCCCGGGCCGTCTCCGGCTGGCCCATCGCCGACCGGAGCGCCGCGGCCAGCGCGCCGGGATCGTCGGCTGGGACCAGACGACCAGTGGAGCCGTCTTCGACGATCTGACGCAGTCCATAGACCGACGTCGCCACCGTCGGGACGGAGGCGGCCATGGCCTCCAGGACGGTCAACGGCATCGACTCCATCTGCGAGGCGAGGACGAACAGATCGAACGCCGCCACGATCTGAGCCGCGTCCGAACGGTCGCCGAGGAAACGCGTGCGAGAGGTCAGGCCCAGTTCGCTCGCCCGTTGTTCCAGGGCCCCGCGCTCGTCTCCTTCGCCGACCAGGACGACCTTCAGGCGCGCTCCCTCCGGGGTCGACGCGAGCTGGGCTGCCGCTTGCAGCACCGTGTGCTGCCCTTTGCGCCGACTCAACGCGCCGATCGAACCGACGACGAAGTCGGTCGGCTTCGCGCCCCACTCCGCTCGCAGGCGCGCGCGCTCGTCGTCCTCCAGTCGGGGGGGCTCCTCCACACCGTTCTCGACGATCGCGATCTTCTCCGGCTCCATCCCGTGTCGACGGATCAGGAAGTCGCGATTCTCCTCGGTCATCACGATGATGCGGTCGACCCAATGAGAGAAGAGCAGCTTGACCGGAAAGCGGCGCAGCTTCCGCTCGATCATCGGGAGGTGCTCGGTCGAGATCACGCGCCGATATCCGGCGGCGCGCGCCGCGAACGCTACCGAGGAGAGGCCCGCGTCGTAGGAACTCGGCAGGTTGAGATGCAACACCTCCCCGGCGCACTCCTCCAGGACGCGACGGGTGGCGCCGAGCGATCGCGCCCAGGCGAAGCCGGCCCTCGGCAGGGTGTGGATTCGGAGACCAAGTCCCTCCAGCATGTCGTGGAGCCGACTCGCCCCCGCGTCGGGCGGCAGCACCGCGTCGATCGAGCAGCGAACGCCATGCAGTCGACGGGCGAGCAGATAGAGGTACATCTCGGCGCCGCCGAAGTAGACCGCGTCCGAGAAGAGGGTGACGCGCCGCAGCGTGACCGGTTCGGCGCCCGGAATGCGTTTCGAAGCGTCGCTCGAAGGAGCACCGCGCAGGACCGGCGACTTCATCGGGCCCCGCCTTCGGATCGTGAGGCGCCCGACGCGCCGCCGTCGAGAACCCAGATCTCGCATCCGATGAACGGAACGACTTCGCGAGGCGGACGATTGGCGCGGAGCCAGGCGCGCCAGCGATCGTCGGGGTCGACGAATTCTTCCCGCAGGAAAGCGACGTAGACGACCTGCGCGCGACCCGCGAGCTCGGAAAAACGTTCGAAGCGCTCCTCGAATCCGAGATCCCACCGGTCTCCGTGATCCGCTTTGCGCACGCCGCCCACGCCATCTCGCAATCCGCGCCAGTAGTACTGCTGCAGCGGCTCGTCGGTCCCCACGAAGAAGATCAGGTCGTCCGGTCCGACGTGACTGCGCAGATGCGCAGAGAGGGCGCGCGCATCTTCCTTCCAGTAACGCGGCGAGGTCTCGTACTGCGCGAGACTCACGCCGGTCGGCAGGAGTACGCCCGCCGCCACGAGAGTCTGGAGCGCGCGGCGCCTCGGCCCGTCGCGCAGCGCGGCCAGCCCGTGCGCCACCACGACCAGATAGGCGGGAAACGCCGCGCAGGCGTAGCGCGGGTTGAAGACCTTGAGGTTGCGCGTCGAGACGACGAACGTGAGGAGCACCGGCGCGATCGCGAGCGCGAGCCAGAGGCGCCCCGACGGGAGACTCCAGAGCCGACCGGCGCCGATCCAGGCGGCGACACCGAAGGCCAATCCGGCCGCCGCGATGAGCACTGCCTCCAGCGCGCTCGGCGGCGCCATCGGATCCGCGCGTAGCTCGTCCAGACTCGGTCCGAGCGAGTAGCCGAGTGAGAAGACGAAATAGGTATACGGAATGCCGAGAAGCGGCGAAGTCGTCTCACCCCGAAGACGCTCCTCGGCCGCGACGCTCCGCAGGGTCAGCGCGCCGGACGGCTCGACTCGATGACGCCAGAATCGTTCGAGCCACGGCGAGAGGCAGACGAGCGCGATCGCCCAGGCGACGAAGAGCCGACGCCAACTCGGTCCCGAGCGCGCGAACATACGACCTGCGCCATGCGCCGCCAGCGCGAAGGCAGAGGCGAGGTTGCTCCAGAGCGCGCCGGCGCAGACGAGTCCGTAGAGACTCATGCGACTCCAACTGGAGCCCAGCCACAGGCGTTGGAGCAGCCCGGTCGAGAGCACGACGAAGAACATGGCGAGGACGTAGTTCCTGACTTCCTGCGAGTACCAGAGATGGAAAGGCGAAATGGCGAGCAACGCGCAGGTGAGGAGAGACACCCCGCGCGAAACGCTCGGGCGCAGAGCCCAGTAGAGGAGCGGAATCGTCGTGGCGCCGATCAACGCGTGGGGCGCGCGCAGCGCCCACTCACCGGCGCCGAAGAGACGCGCCCAACCGTGCAGGAGCAGCGCATGGAGCGGGCCGTGGAGATTGTCGAGTAGACCCTCGAAGGTGAGCGGCTTCCAGAGCGCCGCGTACTTGATACTGAACGCCTCGTCGACCCAGAAAGACTGCGCGTCGAGGCGCACGAGTCGGAGGATGAGCCCCAGAGCGGTCAACGCCAGAAGCGTCACCCAAGGGGTCCTTCCCTGATCGGCCGGCGTCGCCATTTCGACTCTCCCGACGGACTTCCCACTCGTGGCGACTCCCACGAAGGGCGGCATAGGCCTACGCAGATCTAGTAGGCCCCTTCGCCGCTCAGCACCGCCGGCAACGTTCGCAACAGGATCTTGCAATCGAGACCGAACCCTCGGTGATCGATGTACTCCATGTCGAGGCGCATCCACTCATCGAAGCCGATCCGGCTGCGGCCGCTGATCTGCCACAGGCAGGTCAGTCCGGGCCTGACGCTCAGGCGTCGACGCTGCCACGGCTCATACTGCACGACCTCCTGCGGGATCGGGGGGCGCGGTCCAACGAGACTCATGTCGCCGCGAACGACGTTCCAGAGCTGCGGCAACTCGTCGAGACTCGTGCGACGGAGGAATCGACCTACCCGTGTGATGCGTGGATCCTCCGCCATCTTGAAGACCGGGCCGTCGACCTCGTTGGAGTGCAGCAAGGTGTCGCGCCGCCGGTCCGCCCCCGGAATCATCGAGCGAAATTTGTAGAACCGAAAGCAGCGGCCCCCTCGGCCGACGCGCGAGGAGCAGTAGAAGATGGCCCCTGCGCCCTCGATCCGGATCGCCAGCGCGATGAGCGCGAAGATCGGGAGGCAGAGCACCAACGCGACGCCGGCGGCCGAGATGTCGATGCATCGCTTCCCGTATCGACGATAGAACCCGAGTTCAGGTTCGATCGGAATTCCGGGCAAGACATGGTCGCTCGCGCGCATGGGCAGTTCCGACGTCGCCGTCGAACTCGAGTTCGCCGCGGAGGGGACCGGTCCCGATGTCGACACTTCCACCGCCGCCTCGACCCTCGTTCGATCGCCGAGCGTCTCCGCTGCTTCCGTCGGCTCCACGAGCGGGGCCCTGAACGTCGAGGATCGTTGGGGACTCCCGAGTGAGGCACCCGGAGGCTGGCCGCCCGGACGCCGCAAACCGGATCGCCGCGATCCCGCCGCTACCTGCCTAGGTGGAGCGCTCATCACGCACCCGCTCTCGCGCCGAGATCTGAATGCGCGCTGACGTGGGGGAGCCGACCGGACACACGGCCTCCAGGGATCGACGCTGCCGAGCGACTGCCGTCAACCGACAACCTTCGGGTGACGGCCTGCGAATCACAGGCTGCGAATCACAGGCTGCGAATCACAGGCCCCGAATCAGAGGCTTCGAGTCAGAA
>CAZVYN010000009.1:63695-78760 GCA_964631125.1 uncultured bacterium
CTGCGAATCACAGGCTGCGAATCACAGGCCCCGAATCAGAGGCTTCGAGTCAGAAGAGTGGGGGTGGCGGCATCCAGACGGGAGCACTCACGTCTCCGCCCATTCGTGCGCAGCCAGGTAACAAGGAGCTCGATAGGCCGACCCCGCACCGTTGAATGCCTCTGCTGCAGGACTGTCGTGGTCGTAGCGAATGACAAGCAGGATAGCACACGTCTTCCGACCTCGCCAACGATCGGCCAGCTTCTGACCGCGGGAATCGGGACGAAGGGCGGCTGGCGCGACTCCTCCGGGCCGCTTTCCGGCTCATTTTCTACCGTCCGGGTTCGTTGACCCGCCGTCGGGCGCTCGGGCGCCCGGCGCGACCACCCGGAGATCCACATGTTCACGGAGCAGGCAGAACAACCCGACCACCGTCGTCGGAACCCACTGACTGACGTGGTAGAGGACGGAGAACGAGAGAGCGCGCGATGGGTCCACATCGTAGACGGCGAGACCGACCGTGGCTGCGTACTGGAGCGTCCCGACGAAACCGGGCGCCGAAGGCGCCATCGTCCCGACGGCCATCACCACCAGGACGACGAACGCGGCCGCGGGCGGAAGGTCGAGCCCGAGCGAGAAGAAGCAGAGCGAGACGACCAGGGAGAGGGAGGCCCACATCAGCGCCGAGAGGACGAGCGACATCGCCATCCCTTCGCGGTCCTCCAACACGCCCAGGCCGATACGGAAATTCTTGGCGAACTGGAGCGCTTGCTCGCGACGGCCGACCGGAACCCATCGCTCCAGCAGCGCCAGGAACGGCTCGCCTCGCCGTCGGAAGAACCAGAGCAACGCGTAGACGGGAAACGTCAGCACGATGAGCGAGATTCCCCACCCGCCGATCCCATGCGGCAGGCGGTGAGAGAGCAGCACGCCGGCGAAGACAGCCAAGAGCAGGAACGTGTCGAACACCCGTTCGACCACGATCGAGGCGAGCGCCGCGGCGCGGCTGAATCCTCCGCGCTGTCCGACGACGTACGCGCGCAGGAGTTCTCCCAGACGGGCCGGCAGCACGTTGTTCCCGAAGAATCCGATCATGGTGGCGGAGAAGAGCGGCCCGAAGCGGACTGTTCGCACCGGCCGCAGCAGGTAGCGCCAGCGCCAGGCGCGAATCGCGAACGAACCCATGGTTGGAACGAGCGTCCAGGCAAGCACGTCGTAGCGAGCCGAGGCGAGCGCGCGTTTGACCTCCTCCAAGTCGGCGCCGCGCACCGCCAGCCAGAGACAGAGCAGGCTGAACAAGATGCCGGCGAGGAGCTGTCGTTTCATGGGCGGGAATCGGGGAGTCCGCGCCCCAGATCGGCCGAGACCAGCGCGTGGATCCCTCGCAGATCGGCCGGCCCGTCTCCACTCACGACGTTGGTGACGAGCGTGGTCGACGACTCCGCATCGTCGGGGTGATATCCGTGCATCCCCCGCACGGGCGAGCCCGACATGAACGACGGGAGCAGGATGGCGCCTTCCTGCAGGAGGAAGATCGTCTCGCCGTAGTCGGCTTCCGGGAACCAGCAGCCGAGCGCGCGGAGCTCCGTTTCGTCCAGCACGCGCCCCTGCGGAGTGTCCGCGAGGAGCGTGAGCACCAGGTCACGTGCGCGTTGGTTCTCGAACCAGAATCTCGCCATCGTGCTGTCGAGGAAGTACCGGTAGTCGCGCTTGAAACGCAATGGCAGAGCGCGGAGGCGCGACCAGAGATCCACGGTGGAGCGAACCGCCGCCATCCCGTGGTCGCCGAAGACAAAGATCCGGAAGTCCGTGTATTTCTTCGACGCTCGTGCTCTCAGTTCGCTCAGTCGCCGGTCGTACTCGGCGAGGAGTAACCCGGTGGACGGGCTCTCCGGCCCTTCCGCGTGCATGAGCGCGTCGAGGCGCGCGGTGTAGAGGAGCAGCACCGATCGCTCTCCACGATCGATCTCCTCCCCACACTCTCGGAACGCGCGATCTTCGGGGACACCCCAGTTCCAGATGCGACCCCCGGCCCGAGTGATCTCATCCGCCAAGCCGACGGCTGGCTCGAAAGCGCCCGGGGAGAAGAGATCACGGCGTTGACAGAGGTCGAACTCTGACAGCCACTCCAGCGGCACGTCGTAGAGCGCGAAGTAACCGGTGATCCCGCGGGCGCGCAGGCGACTTCCGATCCACCTCCGGAAACGCCACTCTCGCCCCGTCAATCGAGCGCCGAGCGCGGCCGGTCCGGCCAGACCGCGGAAGGCGCGATCGTCTCCCACCGCGCGTCGGTACATGGCGAAGTGTCCGTGTTCCTCGGGCCACCGGCCGGAGAGCAGGGTCGGAATCGCTGCGCTGGAGTAGCCGAGCACCGTCCGCACGGGCGCGCGAGGAGCCTCGCACCAAGGAAGGAACGACGGAGACGATGCCTGGCGGTGACCGAGCGCGTCGAGGAGGACGATCAGCGTGAGGCGCTCCGGCACGTCCCTCCCCCGTCGGTAATTCCAGGCCCCAGCGCCCGGGCGGCCTCGCTCCAGGCCGCCGTCGAGCTCGCATCCATGTCGCTGTGCGTGAGCCAGTACATTACCGCAAGTGCGCGCTCGCGACTGTCGGGCGTTCCGAGCACCGCGGCGGAGCCCGGGTCGGCCCATTGTTGCCGCCAGACGGCGCCGACCAGGCCGGACCGAGTGTCCGAAGGCATGGCCCGCAGCGCGCGCCGCCAACGTCGCCAGTGATCTCTGAGTCCGATCCGCTCTCGGGGCAGGTAGCGCCACGCCTCCTGCCACGGCGAGTCACTCGCCGACGAGACGAGGGCGCGGAGCCCGTCGACGAACGCGCGCGTCGAGTCCGCTACCTCCGGAAGGTGCTCCCGCCTCGGCGCCAGCCGGAACGATCGCCACGCGAGCGCCGCCGCCAACAGAGGCTCTGGCGCCTCGCGGGCTGATGGCTCGTCCAGGAGATCGAGTTGAGCGCGTAGACCGCAGACGTAACGTCCGCGGCGGATCAGCCAGGCCGTCCACAGACCGGTGCAGGCCTTGGCCAACGCATGCCATTGTGTTGGAGTCGGAGTCTGATCTCGAGTGGAGCCGCTGCCGTCGACATCGGGCGCCAGTCGACACTCGCGGAGTTCGAGCGCGCGATTTCCCAGGAGCCGCCACGCTTCCTCTCGCGGAATCCGAGCTGGCGTGGGCGCCTGGAATCGGCGCGCGAACCCGGGTGGACCGAAGAGAACGCGGCCTCGGTGCGCGAGATCGACGACGCCGGGCGTCCCCGCTTGATGGGACAGTTGCGCTTCTTCATACCAACCCACGCGCGTTTCGACCGGCCATGGCTCGTCCGACTCCGCGCGCAACAGGCGCGCCTCGACCAGTTCGCGCTCCGCGGAGTCGACCGGATGCCGGGTCACGACCGCGAGATCGAGATCCGAGAGGATCAACCCGAGCGGAAGGTCGCCCCGCTCCCGCCATCCCACCGCCTCTCCCAGAGCTGCGCTGCCGCCGAGGAGGATCGCGGAGATCGCGGATCCGAACGGGGCGTCGAGCAGGAGCCTCCGCGCGGACTCGAGGGCGCGGCGGAGCGCAGCGTCGACTTCGGGATCTACGGAGAGCGGCGCCTGCATGCGCCTAGAGGCGACGGTAGATGAATCCGGGAATGGGATAGCGTCGCTCGTTCAAGACGACGCCGAGGCTGCGCGCCCGGGCCTGCTGCAACAACCGAGTGGCTTTCTGGACCACTTCGCGCCGCGTTCGTTGCGCGCGCACGACGATGATCGCGCCATCCACGGCGGCCGCGAGCCGCGCAGTCTCGGCCGCGAGCACGAGGGGCGAACCGTCGAAGACGAGGAACGCGTAGTGGCGCTTCGCCTCTCGGACGAACCTCTGCAATCGTTCGGGCGCCATCAGCTCGGTGGTGGCGGCGCCCGCGCTGCCTCGCGGGAGGAAGTGCAGATTCGATTGCTCGGTCGCGCGGATCCCATCCGCCAGCGGCGCCCGATCGGCGAGGACGTCGCTGAATCCGGGACCCGTTTCATCCCCGTCGCCGAGCGCTCCGGTCAGACTCCGGGGGAAGCCGCCCAGATCAGCGTCGATCAGCAGGACCGGTCGTTGCTCCCACGCCGCGAGCTCTCGGGCCAGGAGCAATGCCAGCGTGCTCGATCCCTCGCCAGGGACGGACCCGGCGAAGAGGATCGCGGTCGGCGTCGCGGGATCGAACTCGACCAGAATTCGTTGTCTCAGCTGCTCCAGCTCACGATCACGCGCGACGCTACCGGCGTTGGGCAACGCGCGGTCACGCTCGGGGCGTGGAACGAGCGGAGCGAGTGGTTCCGCGGCCGGGGCGCCGTCAGCGCCTTCGGTCCCGTCGGCGCTCGTTCGCCGGTTCAGCGCCTCGTAGATGTTGCTCACGGGCTAACTGCTCCGGAAGAGCGACGAGGAGGATGGCGGCAGCGCTTCGGTCACCCAGTCGAGTTCACGCGCGGCCTCGCGGACTTGCTCCAGGTCGATTCGCTCGGCCGACTTGACGTAACCGACGAGGAGGGCTCGGTCACAGATCTGATTGACGATGCGCGGAATCCCGCCCGACACACGGGCCAGCTCTTCGATCGCTCGGTCGGTCAGGAGCCCCGTCGTCTTTCCCTTGCTCGCTACCTGGAGGCGGAAGTCCACGTACTCGCGCACCGACTCAGCCGGCAGCCGGGAGAGATCGTGCACTCCCGGAATCCGCTGGCGGAGCTGCCGGAGCGAGTGCCGATTGAGCAGCGAGCGCAGCTCGGGCTGCCCCACGAGGACGATCTGGATCAACTTGGCGTTGGCCGTCTCGAAGTTGGAGAGGAGTCGGAACTCCTCCAAGCTCTCCTCCGAGAGGTTCTGGGCTTCGTCGATGATGAGGACCGCATTGCCGCTCTTGTCGCGCAGCTTCAAGAGGTACTGCTGCAGCGCGAGGAGCAGCTCGACCTTCGACTTGCCCGCCGGCTGCACATTGAAGTCGAGGAGCGCGAGGTACAGCAACTGCTTGAAGTTCAGCCGAGCGTTCATGACGATCGCGGTCTCGATGTCGTCGGGCAGTTGACCCAGGAGCGTCCGGATCAAGAGAGTCTTGCCCGTTCCGACTTCGCCTGTCAGCGCGAGGAAGCCCTTCCGCTGCTCGATGCCGTAATGGAGGTAAGCCAGCGCATCCCGATGCCCGCGCGTGAGGAAGAGAAAACGCGGATCGGGCGTGATCGCGAACGCCGGCTCGGCCAGTCCATAGAATGCTTCGTACATGTCGTCTCCTCCGCGCGGAACTCGCGGACCTGATTCCGGTCGAGCCTCTACTTCAAACGCCCGAGCGACCCGAGCACCGGGAGATTGACGTAACTCTCCACCTCGGTGGCGTCCTTCAGTGAGTGGTCCAATCCATCGAGGAGGAAGGCGAGCGCGATGCCCACCAAGAGACTCATGCCGGGAATGAGCGCCAGTCGCACCCAGTCGTTGGTCCGTAGCTGCTGGGGACGCCCCGCCGGTTGCAGGATCATGACGTTCCAATCCGACGTGCCGCTTCGCTCGATGCGCGCGGTCATCTGCTTGTCGACCAGAGCCGAGTAATCGGCGCGCAACGCCTCGATGACGCGGTCGAAGGACGAGAGCCGCGCCTCTTTCGAGGGATAGTCGGACAGCTCCGAGTCGGTGTACTGCAGCGTGCCGAGGAGCGATTCCTCCACCGCCTTCAACACCTCCACCCTGGCCTCCAGATGTCGAGCGTAACTCTCCACCTCGCGCCTGAGCTCGTTCTCCAGCAACTCGACCCGGTCCTTCAGCGCCCGTACTTCCGGATGCACCTCGGTGTAGCGGCCGAGCGAGGCGAAGTAAGCAGTTCGCTGGGTGACCAGCTCCTTCTTGAGTTGGAAGACGATCTGATCGTCGTTGTTCGACGCTTCGCCGAAGGCGTACGGCTCGATCTCCGGATGGCGTAACTGAGCGCGGGTCACTTCGACCATGGCCTCTTGCTCGGCCAGATCAGCCCGCACGGCGTTGAGCTTTGTCTCGGCGTCTTGGCGCAGGAAGATGAGGCTCGTCCGCTCCTCGGGTAGCCGGGCGAGCGACTCCTCCATCATGTAGTCGGCGCGGCGCAACTCCCACTCGTCGAGCTGCTCGCGCAACGTCTCGATCTCCTCGCGGAAGAACCGCTCGACTTCGGGGACGGCGCGGACCTGTTGACGGAACTCGACGTAGGCCTTCGTGACCGCGCGCGCCCCCTCCCGGGCCGCCTCGCGGTCGGTGTCGCGGTACCGGATATAGATGACGCTCGACTTCCCCTCGGTCACGGCGTCGACCTGATCGGGCGCGAGCACCAGCGGTTGGCCGGCTGAACCGGTGGTCCGGGCGCCGTCCAATATCTTCTGCGCCCGCTCCCGGATATGCCCGCTGCGGACCGTCTCGATCTCGGAGGTGAGTTCCTCTTCCCAGGAGAGCAGCGGCTTGCTCCGCGAGGTATAGGCGCTCTCCTGCTGATTGCGGCTGACAATCACGCGCGAGGTCGACTCGTAGAAGGTCGGGGTCTTCCAGTACAGCCAGACGGCGGCGGCCAGCGCGAAGAGGAAGGAACCGAGGACGATCCCCTTGCGGCGGAAGAGTACGGCCACGATGTCGCGCAGCGACTGTTCGCGTCGCTCGAATTCGAGGGGCGCGTCGCCATTCGGCCGTACGAGGAGCGTCTCTTCCATCGGCTACTCGTTGCGGACGATGGTTCGCGTGCCGTTGACGTTGAATGCGCTCCAGCCCTCGAGATAGAGCGTGAAGGGCGAGATGTTCTGTCGCATCCACTGGTCGACGAAGACGTTCAGGTTGGCGATGAACGTCTTCGGCACGTGCACGATGTCGAAGGGTCGCAATCCCAGATCGCCGACCGGGTGTTCCGCATCCATCGCGTCGCGCATGTCGAGGGGAAACACCTCGCAGGCCTCGGGCCCGGTGCGTCGGAAGACGAGCACCTGTCCGCGCTGCGCCGTGTTGCGGAACCCGCCCGCCTGCGCGATGGCCCCGAGCGCAGTCATGTCCTTGTGGAAGGCGTGATCTCCGGGGATCTCGATCTCGCCCATGACGAACACCCGTTGATCGCCGAAGCTGTTCACGATGAGCTGCGCATCGGGGTACCTGAGGATGCGTCCGAGTCCCGTCATCAACTCACTGGTCGCCTCGACCGTGGTCTTGCCCAGAACGTAGATCGACCCGATCCCCGGATACTGGATCGAGCCGTCCGGCAGGACGCGTACGACGCGGGAGAGCTGTGGCTCGCCCAAGACCTCGATCGACAATTCGTCACCGACGCCGATCCGATAGACCTGCTCCCGACTCGCGCTCCCGGGTGTCGCAGGCACGTCGGGCGAGGAGTTCGGTGGTCTCTCGCTTTCAGGCGTCGGGAGGATCGGATCTCGAGGGGTCGACGGCCCGGGAGCGATCGGCGGGATCACACCGGGACGCGCGACGGGCGGAAAGTCACGCGGTGGCCTGGGCGCCTCGTCTTGCGCGGCGCAACGCGGGACCGCGGCGAACTGGATCAGCGTCAAGACCAGGAGCCAGATCGCCCCCGCGCTGATCACGCCCGCACAGTTCGCGCGGAGCCGAGCGGCGCCCCTCGGCCGGAAACACGTCCGTCGGAAACAGATCCGTCGGAAACACAGGTGGAGTCCTCCGACGTCGCTGACGCGACCGAAGCCATCCGAGGCGGGGTCTCGACCCCGCTCGTCCCTGGAGCGTGCCTCACTCATCAACACTCTCGAGTAGTCGGACACGAATCGTCGGTTCTGCACAGTGGGGGGACCCAGGGGCAAGTAGGCTAGCACTGGCCCCCGATTGCGTCAATCGACCGACCACGCCACCGCCCGGGCTACCACCACGCACTCTCAGGATTCGGCTTCCGCGGGGTCCACCTTGAGCTTCCCGCCGCTCGCCCGGTCCGCTTCCAGCCTCAAGGCCTGGCAGAGGAGCGGCAGCAGGATCTCATGGTGGCCGATCAGATAGTGGCCGACCCCCCCGGCGCTGGTCGGGCGAGCGACGACGTTCTGCTCGGGACGGTAGTGGCGCTGGAAGTCGAAGACCGCGGTGGTCAGCCCGTCGAATCGGCTGCCGAGATTGACCGCCACGGACACCGCCTTCAAGAACACCTCGGGCAACAACACCGCCGACCCGACGACGAGAGCTACACCCCGCGGAAGGCGTTGTACCTCCCTCGCCAGAATTCGGAAGTCGCGCGCGCTGGTCTCTCCGGCGGCGGCGCCGTCGAACGAGGCGTGCTGCTGGTTGATGTCGGTCCCGATCGAGAGATGGACGGTGGCGGGAATCTCGAGTCGGTAACAGGCGGCCAGAAGGCTCCGCGCGGCGCCGTCACCGGCCCTCTCCAGATACGCGCGTCCGAGTCCCTCGCCCAATCCCTCACTTCGCTTCGCCGCCTCCGCCGTCCACTCGTTCAGCCAGGTCGAGGTCTCGCGCGCCATCCCGAAACGGCCGTCGTGCAACGCGGCACCGACATCCTCGGAAGTCCGCCCGAAGAACGCCATCTCCAGATCGTGGATCGCGCCGGCGCCGTTGAGCGCGAGCGCCGTGATCCATCCCTCTTCCAACATCCGCACGATCCCGGGGCTCATCCCGGTCTTGATGACATGCGCCCCCAGGAAGAGGACGAAGCCGTGGCCGTCTCGTCGCGCCGCCAGAATCGCCTCGACCACCGACCGGAGCGCGCGCGCCCCCAGGACGTCGGGCAACGAATCCCAGAACTGGGCGAATGACTCGGGATCATCGGGCGGCCGGTACGCCTGGTCCTCCGCGACCAAGCTCCGCCGCTCGTCCACGGGGTAGGTGACGAGTCGAGACAGGTCGATTTCCTCGTAACGAGACATCGCTGGTCTGGGTCCTCTTCGGAGAGTGACGGCGAGCTAGTCGCGGATCGGCTCGGGACGCTCCATCTTCGTCAGCACGGCCGTGATCGCGCCGACCGGGATCTTGCTGCGCAT
Source organism: uncultured bacterium (assembly GCA_964631125.1). Taxonomy (GTDB): domain Bacteria; phylum Eisenbacteria; class RBG-16-71-46; order CAIMUX01; family CAIMUX01; genus CAZVYN01. The sequence continues at coordinate 72,661 of CAZVYN010000009.1, forward strand.
CTGGACCGGAATCCGCTTCTCGTCGTCGGTAAGCCAGAGCGTGAGCTGACCTTCGTTCTTGAAGAAGGCCCCACTCGCCAACTTCGGTTCGACCACCCAGCAGCGGAACGTGCCCAACTCGGTCACCACGTCCTCTTTGCCGACCACCGACACCTCGAGCGGGTAGTTCTTCCGATTCTCGTGACTATCGAGAAGGAAGGTCGCGCCCTCGACCAGTGGAACCGCGCGCACATAGTAGAGGGCGCCGATCACGTCGTAGGTGCCGCGTGCGATCGGGACGACGCGCCCGTCGTGGTAGGTGGCCTCGCCCTTCTCCTGATCCATCTCCAGTGCGAGGTCCTTCCGGTATCGCCCCTCGCGGAGGTTCTTCTCGAACCGAAGGCACCAGAGCGAGTCGAGATCGAGCCAGCTCTCCCAACGGTCGCGAACCGGGTAAACCTTGTCGAAGACTGCGGACGACGCAGCGGTAGCTCGCAGTTGCCACGCGGGTCTCCCGCGCACGGTGCCCACGCCCGCGATCTCGAGCGTCGCCTCGCCCGCCGGGATCTTTCCGTAGCGGATCGAGAAGGTAAGTTTCTCCCCGATCACGAGCGCGGGGCTGGCGCCCGGAGAACCGGGGAGCGGCTCAGCCGATGTCGTGTCGGCATCTGCGGTCAGGATCGAGTCGGCCGTCGGTGCGAGGGTCGAAGCCGGCGCCGCCGTGAGATCCGGGGGCCCCGGCGACTGTGCGTTTCCCGCCGGCGCACCCACTCCGAGAGCGATCCACGTGGCGAGCGCTGTGGCGGTCGACGCGACTCGATTCATGAGTGTCCCGGCGATCCGTCGCGCGCAGGCCCGAACACGGATTCGACTCCGGTGTGTCCGAACCCGCCGGCGCCTCGATCGGTGGCGTCATCGACGTCGCCCCACTCTATCTCGATCGCGGGCACGCGCTGGACGATCAGTTGGGCGATTCGCTCGCCCGATCGGATCATGAACGGCTCCTGACCCCAGTTCATCAGCAACACACAGACCTCGCCGCGGTAGTCGGAGTCGATCGTCCCCGGAGCGTTGACCAGGCCGACGCCGTGACGCAGCGCGAGGCCGCTGCGCGCTCGCACCTGCACTTCGAACCCGTCGGGAATCCCGAGGACGAGACCGGTCGGAACCGGCGCCCAACGACCTGGCGGCAGGAGAACCGGCTCATCGACACACGCGGTCACGTCGAAACCGCTGGCTCCCGCGGTCATGCGCCTCGGGAGTTGTGCCCCGGCGCGGATCGCACGACAGCGCACCCTGGGCAAACTCTCGTCGGACAAAGGAGATTCCTCGCTCGGTTCTCTCGGAGAGGGAGAGTTCGTGTGACGCACGGCCGGTGGAACCCGGAATCAGAAATCGAGGTCCGCCAACCGGGGCCGAGCATGCCCCGCGGGTCCGACGGTGGCGAGCGAGAAGTGCGCCGGATCGAGGAGCGCCCGCGCCGCGACCGCCACTTGCTCGGCCGTCACGTCCGAGATCTCCGCCACCGCGCGGGCGAGCGGGACTTGGCCGCCGTGATGGAGTTCGTTGTAGGCGAGCCGATTGATCCTCTCGTACATGCTCTCGTACGACAGGAACAGGTTCATCAACAACTGGGCGCGCGCGCTCTCGAGCTCCCACCGGCGGATGCCGCCGTCGCGGATGCGGGTGAACTCTCGCTGCACCAGCGTGAAGGCGCGCCGCAGCTTGTTCGGCTGGCAACCGAGGTAGACTCCGAACATCCCCGTCGAACGGTAGGTGTCGTGGAACGAGTAGACCGAATAGGCCAGCCCCTCGGCCTCGCGAATCCTCTGGAAGAGTCTCGAACTCATTCCCGCGCCCAGGATCGTATTGAAGATCGCTTCGGCGTGGCGCTCCGGCGCCCGCGCGGACGCCGCCCGCCGAACGAGGCAGAGGCTTGCCTGCTGGAGATCCCGCTCCTCGTGTCGTTCCGAGGGAGGGCGCTCCTTCGGCGTCCGCCGCGTGGCCGGCGCCGCCGTTCGCGGAAGGCGTAGGCCGCGAGTGAGAGAGTCGCGCAAGGTCGGGAGGTCGAAGCGGCCGGCGGCGGTCACGATGAGGTTGTGCGCCGTGTAGTGCCGCCGATGGAATCGCTTCACGTCCGACACGCGCACCTCTCGCAACGACTCGACCGTTCCGAGGATGGGATGCCCGAGCGGATGGCCTCGGAAGACGAGCTCCGCCGCCACATCCTGCAAACGCTCCTCCGGCGTGTCGTCGTAACTCTGGATTTCTTCCTCGATCACGTCGCGCTCACGCTCCAGCTGATCGGCGGCGAAGGCGGGCTGCGCGACCAGTTCGGTCAGCAAGCGAACCGCTTCGTCGTGATGCCCCTCGAAGACACGCGCGTAGAAGCAGGTGGTCTCCTTGGTGGTGAAGGCGTCCACCTGACCGCCGATCGCTTCCATCTGCTGGGCGAGTCGATACGCGCTGTGCCGTCGCGTCCCCTTGAAGACGAGATGCTCGATGAAGTGCGCGAGTCCGGCCTCGTCGGCGGACTCGGCCACGGAACCGCTGCGCACCCAGATCCCGAGCGCGAGGGAAGGCACGGAGGAGACGGGCTCCGCCAAGAGCAACGCGCCGCCAGGAAGTAGCTCGCGCTGGTAGGGCGGATCGTCGAGCGTGGCCTGCGCCTCGCGGAGGAAGCGGCCCGCGGTCGGGGCTGGGCGTCGGGTTGTGGGCATCGTGAGGAAGTGTCGAGCTGGCGCCGGATCGAGACGACGGAAGCGGAATCCCGGAGCCGCCCTACTCAGAGCGGCTCCGGTCTTCTGGGTCTCGAGTTCGCGCGAAGCCGCTCGAGATTACTCCGAGTCGGCGCCCGCCTCTTGCAGCACGGCCTTGCGGGAGAGACGGATCTTCCCTTCTTCGTCGACCCCGATCACCTTGACCATGATCGCGTCGCCTTCGGCCAGGACATCCTCGACCCTGGCGACCCGATGGTTCTCCAACTCCGAGATGTGGACCAGACCGTCGCGGCCCGGGAGGATCTCGACGAAAGCGCCGAAGTTCACGATCCGGCGAACCTTCCCGCGATAGACCTGTCCGATCTCGGGGTCCTCGGTCAGCGAGCGGACGATCTCGACAGCGCGCTGCGCCATCTCCGAATCGACGCAGGCCACCTTGATGGTGCCGTCGTCCTCGACGTCGATCTGCGCGCCGGTCTCCTCGCAGATCTTCTTGATCGTCTTGCCGCCCGGTCCGATCACGTCGCGGATCTTGTCGGGGTTGATCTTGATCACGAGGATCCGCGGCGCGTAGCGGGAGATCTCGGCGCGGGAGCGCTCCATCGTCTCGTTCATGATCCCGAGGATGTGCAGCCGCCCGCGGCGCGCCTGGTCGAGCGCACGCTCCAGGACATCGAACGGGAGCCCCTTGATTTTCATGTCCATCTGGATCGCGGTGATGCCTTCGCTCGTGCCGGCGACCTTGAAGTCCATATCTCCGAGGTGGTCCTCGATCCCCATGATGTCGGAGAGGATCGCCGTCTGGTCCCCTTCCAGGACCAAACCCATCGCGATGCCCGCGACCGGCGCTTTCACCGGTACGCCGGCGTCCATCAAAGCGAGGCTGCCTCCGCAGATCGACGCCATCGACGAGCTGCCGTTCGATTCCAAGATCTCCGACACGATGCGGATCGTGTAGGGAAAGCGCTCGTTCGAAGGCGCGACTGCCGCGAGCGCTCGCTCCGCCAACGCGCCGTGTCCGATCTCGCGGCGTCCCGGCCCGCGGTTGGGGCGCGTCTCGCCGACACTGAACGGCGGGAAGTTGTAGTGGAGCATGAACGTCTTCCACGACTGGCCGGTCAGCTCTTCGACGCGTTGTTCGTCGGTCGAGGTTCCGAGAGTGACGACCACGAGCGCCTGCGTCTGGCCGCGCGTGAAGAGCGCGCTGCCATGCGTGCGCGGGAGGAGGCCGACTTCGCAGTTGATCGGCCGGATCTGGTCGGGCTTGCGGCCGTCCGCGCGAAGTCCCTCGGTCAGGACCATCTGGCGCAGGATCTTTCCTTCTAGCTTGTCGACGACCTTGACCGCCGCGGCCTGCAGCTTGGAGAGCTGGTCGGGCGACGCTGTCGCGACCGGGGAGTTGGCCTGTGCTGCTTTCGCCTCCGCTCTCACATCGTCCATGGCCAGCTCGCGCTCGGCCTTGTCCGGGATCCGCACGAGCTTCTCGACACGAGACCGCCAGGCACTCTCCACCGTCTCGACGAACGCGGGGTCGAGCGCCTTGACCGGAAGGGCGCGTTTGGTCTTTCCGCACTGAGCGACCAGCTCCGCCTGCAAGCGAACGAGCTCCTGGATTCGCGGATGCGCGAAGCGGAAGACCTCCAGAAGCTGCGCCTCACTGATCTCGCGCGCCTCTCCCTCGACCATCAAGATCGAGTCGGCGGAACCCGCGACCACCATGTTGAGGCGGCTCTCTTCCAGCTCGACGGTGGTTGGATTGAGCACCAACTCACCGCCTACCAACCCGACACGCACCGCCGCGACCGGGCCGGGGAAAGGCATGTCGCTCAGACAGACCGCGCACGACGCGCCGATCAACCCGAGGAAGTCGGACTCGTTCTCCTGGTCACTCGAGAGAACATCGGTCTGGATCTGGATCTCGTAGCGATTGGACTTCTCGAAGAGCGGTCGGATCGAACGGTCGATCAATCGAGAAGAGAGGATCTCCTTCTCGGTCGGCCGGCCCTCCCGCTTGAAGAATCCGCCTGGGATGCGCCCGGCAGCGTAGGTCTTCTCCCGATAGTCGACGGTGAGCGGGAGGAAGTCCCGGTCGATCTCGGTGCGGCCGATGACCGCGGTCGCGAGCACGACGGTATCTCCGTACGTGATGAGAACGGCGCCGGAGGCCTGCTTGGCGAGGCGGCCCGTCTCGATGGTCAGGCGGCGGCCGCCCAGATCGAGACTGACGGTCTTCGCGAAGCCGAGACCGGAGGATGTAGCAGTAGTAGTGGGGTCAGAAGTGTTCACGATGATTCCTTCTCGAGTGGCGGCCGAGCAGTCACCAACTGTGACGGACCCTTCGGACCTTCCGAAGGGAACGGGCGCCCAACGCGTCCTGCGCGGCGAATCCAGGTCAATTGCGCTCATCCCTGCCGAGCTGAAGCGACTGGAGACGAGACTGCGGCGTCCAGGTCGAACGCCGCACTCCGCTGTCGTCCGCTACCCGCTGGTCGCGACTTGCGACCCGTGGGAGAACCCGATTGCCGAACTGACGACTGGCCGTCAACGACTGGCCGTCAACGACTGGCCGTCAACGACGCAGCCCGAGTTCCTTCACGAGCGACCGATAGCTCTCGAGCTTGGTGTTCCGCAGATACTCGAGCAGCTTTCGCCGACGGCCGACCATCCGGAGGAGGCCGCGGCGCGAGTGGTGATCAGTAGCGTGCTTCTTGAAATGTTCGGTCAAGTGCCGGATCTTCTCGGTCAAGAGCGCGATCTGCACTTCGGGCGAGCCCGAGTCCAAATCGTGGAGCTTGTACTTGCCGATGATCTCCTGCTTCACGTTCTTCGATAGCGACATCAACTCCTCCGGCTCCCGGACGGAAACTAGCGGGCTAGGTGAAAGCGCGCCAATTCGATCCGGCGGACCCCAACCGGGACCAACTGTTGGGCCCGACAGCTGCTTACTTTCCACAATCGCGGCATCTTAGGTGCGGACCCTCGGGATTGCCACGGGATTTTCGGGGCTCGTCAGCGGTTGTCAGTCCCCCGACGGCCCGTCGAACGCCGGCTCCGGCGCTCGAGGTCCCTCCGACAAAATCCGACGTGCGCTCCCTATGTCATCGGCCACGGCGCGGCGTAGTGCGTCGATTCCTTCGAATCGCTTCTCGGCGCGGAGCCGGGACACGAAGTGCACCGCAAGAGGGGCGCCGCGCAGATCTCCCGTCCAGTCCAAGAGATGCACCTCGACCGACTCCCGAGTGTCTTCGGTCAATGTCGGGCGAACGCCGACGTTCGTGACCGAAGCGACCAGCCGCCCGGCGACCTCGGCCCATCCGGCGTAGACGCCCCGCGCTGGCAGGCAGGTCGGCCCGGCCAGTTCGAGGTTGGCGGTCGCGACCAGCAACCTAGCCCCCTCCCCC
>CAZVYN010000010.1:0-47517 GCA_964631125.1 uncultured bacterium
GGTCTCGACGCGATACCACCCGGTCATTCAGCGCGATCGCGATGCCGGGCCGTTCGGGCTCGAATCCTAGCGCGCGCAGCAGATCGGCGAGCGTCACGATGTCGTCGAAGCGCTTCGAATCGCCGTTGACCGAGAGATTCATGCGCGGCGGGCGTCCCCGAGGTAGTCCATGACCATCTTGACCAGCCGGTTCGCCGCCACCGGCGCGAGTAGGATCCCGTGGCGATACAACCCGAGGCCATGGAAGAGTCCCGGTCTCGAGTCAGCCACGAGCGAAGGTTCGCCGTCTCCGGCCATGGGACGCAGGCCGCTCCATGCATCCACGAAGCTCCACTCGGCGACCCCGCGCGCCAATCGTTCCGCCGAAGCGAGCACCGAGGCGACTCCGCCAGCGGTGACTCCGGGGAACGGTCCGATCGGCTCGCTGGTCGCGCCCACGACGACGGAGCCGTCGGCCTGCGGCACGAGGTAGCCGACTCCGGGCGCCTGGATGACGCGTCGGATCGAATGCGCGAGATCAGGAGGACGCAAGCGCGCCGCTTGACCGCGTACCGGTCGCGGGCGGTAGCGCGCGACATCCTCGGGTAGGAGGAACCGTTCGGCGGCCGCGCCGGTCGCGTTGAGCACAGCGCCTCCGAGCACCACGCCGGCGGCGGTTTCCACGCCGACCACACGCTGCTGACGCACAACGAGACCGAGTCCGTGCAGCGGCACCCACTCGCCGCCGAGTTTTTGGAAGGCGGAGCGGAGCGCGATGTGCAGACTCGGCGTCCGCACATACCCTTCATCTTCCAAGAGCACGGCCCCGGCCTCTCTCGCGGCCAGCATCGGCTCGTCGATCGCGGCGGTGTCGGGGTCGAGATAGACGCAGTTGGCGCCCATGTCGGTCAGCCGCGCGCAGTGGGCTTCGAGCTTGGCGCGCGCAGCCGCGATCTCCTTGGCGGGGCGGACGCCCGGTTCGAGCGCCGTGACCAGCAACGTCCCCGGGAATCGCAACTCGACGCGACAACCCGACGCCTCTTCCACCCGCGCGACGTAGCCCGCGTAGGCGGCGCGCCCTTGCCGCATCCACTCTTGGAGCGACTGCGAGTCGATCGGTTCGGCGTAGGGCGAGAGCATGCCGGCCGACGCCAACGTCGCGCTCCGTTCCGGCGTCTCGTCGAAGAGGGTCACCCGGAGGCCGCGGATCAGCGCCTCGCAGGCCGTCGACAGGCCGAGCACTCCGCCGCCCAGGACGAGCAGGTCGGAGGGCGTGCTGAGGCCGTAGGCCCGCGCGGCCGGATCAGAAGACGAACTCGGGAGGGAGGTAGGCATGGCGAGGCGCGATGCTACCTCGCCGCCTTCCGTGGCCGAAAGCGATCAGGGCCGAGGCCCCGCCGACGTGCTTCCTCATTCTCCCGCCGGGAAGTCCCCGTCATCGGCTGACGTTGTCCCCGAGCCCCCTTCTCCTCCACCGCTCCGCGCGATCGAAGAAGAGGCGTCCCGCGAGCAGATCGAATAGCGAGCTAGGCGACAACTCGTTTCAAAACGAGTTCGCCGGGTGACCGACCTCGACCGGCCTCACTCCCGACGGGTCTCGGCGCGCGCCCGGAGTTCCTCCTTGACGACTTCCCAAGGCAGCATTCGAGTCCGGTCTTGTTCGATATCTCCGAGTCGAAGTTCCGCCTCTACGATCTGCTCGACCGTCAGGCCATGCTGAGCGGCGGCGCGCTCCAGTTCAACTTGTAGCCGATCGATGTACGCGAGCCGCTCCTGGAACGACAGCTTTTCCCAACTCGGCGGCAGCGGAATCTCAGACGACATGTCGTCCCCCTCGTATCTCTCGAACCAGGCGCCAGCCTGTCATTCCAGCGTTGCCCTCGTGGACGCATCCGTCGCGGGCGCGACGACCTGACGCGTACTGGCAACGACTGGACCGGAGACCGAGCGCGCTACGTCGATTCGTTCAGGACCAACTCGTTTCAAGACGAGTTCGCACGGAAAACGGGAACGCCGCGGCTGCTGCGGCGACGTGACTAACCCTCCCGCAGCGCCGTGATCACATTCTGATTCGCCGCGCGCCGCGCCGGGAAGAACCCGCCGATCAACCCCATCAACAGCGCGAAGATCATCCCGGCGGCCAGGATCAAGGGTGTGACGCGGAAGGAGAAGGCGACCTCGCTGAAGGTGCTCCAGTTGGTGGTCGAGGTGACGATACCGTTGATCGGCAGCGCGATGAGACACCCGAGGACGCCGCCGACCAGCGCCAGCAGGACGGACTCGATCATGAACGACGTGAGCACGCTGCCGGGGCGGAAGCCGAGCGTTTTCAAGACCGCGATCTCGGGCGCGCGGCTGGCCACGGTGGCGTACATCGTGTTGACCGCGCCGAAGACGGCGCCGATCGACATGACGGCGGTGACGAAGATGCCGAGGGCGCGGAGCACGCTGGCGAGCATGACCGACTGTTTGGCGTAGAAGTCGGTCTCGCGATGCGCGGTGATCTGCAGGCGCGGGTCGTCGTCGAGCGACTTCTTGATGGCGTCGAATGACTCGGCGTCCCGCATGCGGAAGGTGACCGACTGGAAGACCTCGCCGCGGAAGGCCGGCATGAACTGTTCGTTCTCGCCCCAGATCTCCGACTCGAAGGAAGAGCCGCCCGCGGAGAAGTGTCCCACGACCGCCCACGGTTGTCCGGCGAACTCGATCGTGTCGCCGACATTGCAGTTGGAGAAGCGCTTCACGATCGTCTTGCCGATCACGACCTCGCGGCGGCCCGGCTCAGGCGCGCGCCCCGCCACGATCTTCACGTTCTTGCGCACGGTGAACGCCTGCGGGCTGACCCCGCGCGCGACGACGTTGGCGACGCCGAAGCCGGTGCGCGGCAGCGAGAGGACGACATACACCTCGGGGCTCACCATCGGTCGGCCGTCGGCGCCCGTCGCGACGAACGGCATCGCCGCGATCGACGAGGTCGTCTCTCGGGAGACGCCGCTGGAGAGCTCGCCATCGGCGCCCTTGCGCAACACGAGCACATTCTCGCTGGAGCCGGTCTCGCTCAGCGCCGATTGGAAGCCGCTGGCCAACGCCATCATCGCGATGAAGACCGCGACGACCATCGCCATCCCGAAGGCGGTGGCGAACGTCGAGACCGGTCGCTCCCGCAAGCTGCGGACGTTGTACGAGAATGGAATCGCCATCACGCAACCTTCCTGAGAGCTTGCACCACGGAGAGCCGAGAGGCTTGGTAGGCCGGGACGAGGCCGCTGAGCAATCCGAGGCCGAGGGCGATCGCGAGGCCGGTGATCACGGTGCTCCATTCGACGCCGAAGCCCGGCAGCATACCGCCGGCGTCGAACTTGGTCAGCACGAAGAGCGCCTTCGCGCCTCCGATCCCCAGGATCCCGCCCAGTCCGGTCAAGAGCATCGCTTCCGTCAGCACGAGCCCGAAGACGGTCCGGTCGTCGAAGCCGAGCGTCTTGAGCACGCCCATCTCGCGCGTCCGCTCACGCGCCGCCATCATCATGGTGTTGGCGGCGACCAGGAGAATCGCGAAGAAGACAGCCGAGCCGATCATCGAGAGCAGGAAACTGATGTTCCCCCACATGCCGATGAAGCCGGCCTGGAACGCCTTTTCGGTCTCGGTCTTGCTCGCGGCGCTGGAATTCTCGAAGAGCGCGTCGATCTTCTGCGACATGGCGGCGGCTTGGTCGGGATCGGCGAGCGCGACGACGTAGGTTCCGACCAACCCGGCGCGTCCGATTCCTTCGTCGAGGTAGTCGTAGTGGAAGTAGAAGACATCCTCGCCCAAGCTCGGATCGCTCGGTGTATACATGCCGCGGACCGTGAACTTCCAATCGCCGGGATAGATGGTCCCTTCCATCGAGACCTGCTGCCCCATCTTCCAACCGTACTTACGAATCAGTTTGGGCCCGACGAGCGCGCCGGTGCGGTCAGCGAGGAACGCCGCCTTCTGATCGGCGGGAACGCTCAGTTCGGGATACATCGCGAGAAACGACTCGGGGTCGACGGCGAAGCGCGAGAAGAAATTCCGCTCGTCGATGTAGGTGCCGCCGAACCAGTTCTGCCAGGTGACCGAGGTCACGCCGTCCATCCCGCGGATTCGCTCCAGGTACGACATCGGCAGGGGGAAGACGAGCGAGATCTTGTTGCGCACGACCAACCGCGCCTCGCTCCCGACCGCGGTGTAGCCGTCCAGCGTGGTGATGACCGAACGCAGCGTCCCGAAGAGGAAGAGCGCGAGCGCGACGCTCAGCATCGTCAGGATCGAGCGGCGCATGTTTCTCCGCAGGTTCGCCCAGACGAGAGGCAGGAGCTTGATCATCGCGTCAGCACTCCCTTGTCCAGATGGAGCGTCGTCTTGGCCCGCTCGGCCGCATGCGCGTCGTGGGTCACCATCACGATCGTCTTGCCCAGCTCGCTGTTCAGCCGCTGCAACAGGGTGAGTACGTCCTGGGCCGACTTGGCGTCCAGGTCTCCTGTCGGCTCGTCGGCGAGGATCAGCGTCGGATCCGAAACGACCGCGCGCGCAATCGCCACGCGCTGTTCTTGTCCGCCCGAGAGTTGCCGCGGGTAGTGATCCATGCGATCCGAGAGCCCGACGATATCGAGCGCCAGCTTCACCTGCTCCGCCCGGCGATCCTTGCTCAAGTTCGTGAGCAGGAGCGGCAGCTCGACATTCTGGAATGCCGTCAGCACCGGCAGTAGGTTGTAGAACTGGAAGATGAAACCGACATGATGCGAGCGCCAGGCCGACAACGCCTTCTCGCTCATCCCCGAGACCGTCGCGCCGTCGACCGAGACCGAGCCGCTGGTCGGTCGATCCAGTCCCGCCAGCAGATGCAGCAGCGAGCTCTTGCCCGATCCCGACGGCCCCATCAACGCGACGAACTCGCCCCGCTCGATGTTCAGATCGAGATCGCGGAAGACGACGACCTCTTGCGCGTCGCGGCGATAGATCTTCGTGAGATTCCTGACTTCGCACAGAGCCATGGTCGAGCGATCTCCTCTTGGAGCGAACGATGGGATCCGCGAGCGCCCGCGCGAACCCGCGCGCCGTTTGGGATCAACGACCGCGCCACGATACCCGAGCCGGCGCAAGCCGCAAGCGAGGTCTCGGGCGGAACTCCCGCTCGACCGCGCCCGCGCGAGGCGTGGTTGCCGCGAGCGAACCAGAGTTCGACGTGCGTCGCGGCGAGAGGCGGCGCGTGGTCCAACGTCACGAACAGATCGGGGCCGTCGAACTCGAACGTTCCCGAGAGCGGATTCCGGACGCGTCCGACCGCGCTACGAGCCGTTCTTCACCTTCATCCCCGCGCGCAGATTGGCCGGCCCGTCGATCACGACGCGTTCGCCGCCGGAGAGTCCGCTTCGCACCTCGCGCCGATCTCCCGAGACCGGTCCGAGTTCGACGTCGCGGCGCTCGAGCTTTCCACCGCGGACGAGCCACACATACGACTGACCCGATTCTTCCCGCGCCGCTTCCGCGGGCAACAAGATGCGCACCCGTGCGGGCGCGCCGGCGGCGGCTTGCTCTGTGAACTCCACCCGCGCGCCCATCTCCGGGAGGATGCGCGGGTCTTGGTCGACGATGCGGACTTTGACCTGCACGGTGGCGCGTTGGCGGTCGGCGGTGGGCATGACCTGGCGGACTTCGCCGCGGAACGTCGTGTCGGGATAGGCATCCAGCGTGACGCGCGCGGGCTGACCGTTGCGCACGCGGCCGATGTACGCCTCGTTCACGTCGACTTCGACCTCCAGGTCGCTCAGATCAGCGATGGTGGCGACGGCGCCGCGCGTCAGGCCACCGCCCGCGACCGAGGGAGCGACCAGTTCGCCCAGCTCGGCGTCGCGTCGCAGCACGGTGCCGTCGAAAGGGGCGCGGATGTACGTGTTCTCGAGGTTCGCGCTCGCGACCGCCACGCCGGAACGGGCCACGAGGATGCGCGCCTCCGCCGACGCCACGCGCGCTTCCGCTTCTTCCAGCGAGGCCCGCATCCGCTCGGCCTCTTGGTTGGAGACGACCTGGTCTTTGAGCAGCTCTTCGGTCCGCGCCAGATCGCGACGCAACTGCTCGCGCGTCGCCTTCGACTCCGCCAGAGTCGCCTGGGTCAACGCGACCTCGGCCTTCTGCTGTTCGAGGAGCGCTTGATAATCCGCGCTCTCCAACCGCGCGATCACCTGTCCCTGGCTGACCGGATCACCTTCGGATACGCCCAGGTACTCGAGTCGACCGGAGATCTTCGAGGAGACCGACGCCGTCGTGCGCGCTTCGACGTAGCCGCTCGCGGTGAGACCTCCTCCGCCGCCTCCACCGCCCGCGCCGCTGAACTCGACGTTGGCCGTCGTCACTTCGACGCCACCGCCGCCGCGCGCCAGGAGAGCCATCGCGAGGACGCCGAGCGCGCCGAGGAACAGCCAGAGATTCAGCCGGAATCCGCGGCGCACTTTGGTCGTCGGACGGTCGCGTTCGATGCGCAAGCGCGAGAGATCGGGCGGCGGCTGGGACATGATGCCTTCCTGGTAGAGGACCGAGTGCGGGACGCTACGGAGCCGTCTTCAGGGTGTCAAGACGGCCGCCGCTCGTCGCTCGCATCGCCTCGACTTGCTGACGGAGGGATCCGAGACGCCGCGCCGAGAGGTAGGCCTCGACCGACCGTGCGTCGCGCTGATGTTGCGCCAGGATCGCCTCGCCCACCAGGAACTGGTCCTCGCGACGGTTCTGCGCCTGGAACGTGTCGAAGAGCACATCGAGGACGAGCACCGAGGCGGTCCCGGTGTCGTGCGCGCGGATCGCCTGCCGCTCTGCTTCCGCCCAGTTCCGCTCTTCGCGCGCCAAAACCGCCAGGTTGGTGGCATAGCGACCGTCTTTCGGATAGAGCGCCGCGCCGCGCTCGAGTTCCTCCCGTTGGGCGTCGCGGAGTCCGTTCGAGGCGTAGACGAAGGAGAGATGCAAAGGCGCGGCGTGCGACTTGTAGTAGTCGGCGCGGTCGTTCTCCACGAGATCACGGATCTGCGCGATCGAGGCGTCGCTCGCTAATGAGGCCAACCAGAGCGAGGTCTGCAACGCCGTCACGATGACGAGTGAGCGCGCGAACCGGCCGAACTCGAGTGTGCCCGCCGCGAAGACCAGCCCGAACGGCGCGGAGAGCGCGAGGAGATCCCAGTCCGTCGCGCCGAGAATCGGGCGGAAGAAGCACAGCGCGATCGTCGGCGGGAGCCACGCGAGGAGGAGCGCGGCGGCGATCTCGATCGGTACGCCGTGGGGCGCGTCGTTGCGCGCGCGATCGGCAAGGCCTCTCCAGAAGCGGACGGCGGCGATCGGCGCGAGGACCAGGGCGGCGATGGAGCCGAGCGCCTGCGCGTTGATGAAGTCCGAGAGGTGGGGGATGGAGAGCCAGGCGTACGGCCGCTCGGGGGTCGGCCAGATCGGGAGGAGGAGGCCGATGCGGCCAGCGAGGAAGACGCAGGCGAGGAAGGTCGCGAGCGACAAGACTGCGGAGAAGAGATGCGCTCGGGGTGCGGTGCGTGAGCGCGCCGCGCTGTACAGCACGAGCGGAATCCAGAGCGCCGCCACGCGGTGCAACGCGATCGCGCCGAGCAGGAGAATCGCGGCCATCCACGGGAACTCACAGCGGTGGAGAGCGCGAATCGCGAGCCACGTCGCGACCATCAAGAGCGCGACCACCGGGGGATAGACCTCGACGTAACCGGCGAAGAGCAGCGAACTCCCGCCTGCGAGAATCGCGAGGTAGATCCAGATCGCCCGGCGCGATGAGCCGCCGTCGGTGCGCAGCGTCTCCAACAGGATCGCCAGGTTCAGCGCACTCCACGCGTAGAGGGCGCCGGACGCCACACTGACGCCCACGAAGACCTGGCGGCCGCTCCCCAAGTCGGTCGCGCCCAGCAAGCGCAGCGCGTGGTGATAGAGCGCCATCACGCCGGCGTCGTGCGACGAACTCTGTCCCGCCAGTGCCTGCTGCACGCGCAGGAGGTTGTCCCCGAGGAACGAGTACTTCGCACGGACGACCCAGAGGAGCGCGACTGGAATGAGCGTGAGGAGAACCTGCGTGGTCGGTGCGAGCGTCGCAGCCGGACCGCGAGTTCGCGCCAGCGCCAGGCCCGAGACGACCGCGATCGCGCCTGCCGCGCCGTAGAGCAACGCCGGCGCCCACGGATCGAGATACCGAGCGGCTTGCGGCGCCCAGAAGCGCCATCCCGCCGGAGTCGAGAGGGGGGTCAAGAAGGCGAGCGCCGCGTGCAACCCGATCAGGCTGAGCCCGAGGACTATCGGGAAGTGAGACCCCGAGGAACTCTCAGTGCGCAAAGGCAGCGAAGTCATCCCAGAAGAGTTCGGCGGGACGCGTGCGCAAGCGCGCCTCGACGCCGAGAGGGAGCGCGCGGGTTCGGCGCTCGTGTCCGTACGGATAACCGGCGAGCGCCGGCACGCCCAGGCCGGCCGCCCAGGTCGCCAGCAGGTCGGCCGCGCTCGGCGTGCCGGCGCGCGCTCGGCCGCTCGGTCCGCACTGCGTGAACTGCGCGAGTACGATGCCCGCGAGGTCAGAGGAAATCCCCGCGAGATCGAGATGGCTCAACATCCGATCGATGCTCTGCCGTGATTCGTGGATGTCCTCGAGCACCAAGATGCAGCCGCGCAGGGACGGCAGATACGGCGTGCCGATGAGCCGCGACAGGAGCGAGAGATTCGCCGGCACGAGCGGCCCTTCGGCGCGGCCGCCGCGCAGCACGCGCAGCCCGTCGATCCGCGGCGAGTGCGCGCTTCCGAGTCCGCGCGTCGCCGCGATCCAACTGCGCGTCGTCTCTCTCGCCACGGGCGGTGTGAGCTGCACCGGCATCGCGCAGCTCAAGGAAGCGATCCCGGTGCGCGCCCAGAGCGCAAGTTGCAGGGCCGTCACGTCGCTCATCCCGAGGAGCCAGCGCGGTCGGGCAGCCAATCGCTCGAAGTCGAGGTGCGGCAACACCCCGAGGCAACCGACTCCGCCGCGCACGCAGAGCAGGCCGTCGACCTCGGGCTCTTCCCAGGCTCGATGCAGTTCGCGCGCTCGCGCCCGAGGGTTGCCTGCGTGCAGGACGTCCTTGCTGGCGGGGCGTCGCGCTCCATCGCGCGCTGTCGCCGACCAACCAAATCCCTGACGCTCCAACCAGCGAACGCCTTCGGCCACGACGCGTCGATCGGCCGGACTGCCGGGAGTGATGAGTCCGAAGACCGCGGCCGGCGGCAGCGCGGGCGGAACGACCAAGCGCACGCGCGTACGCCCACGCGGAGGGGTCGCGATACTCGTAGAACGATCGAACGGAGTTGGCGCAGACACAGGGAGCCGAACCGTACCCGATCGTGCGATGATCTTGCGCCACTCGATTCGTCACTTCACGGGAGACAACCATGAGACTCTCGCTCCGATCTCTAGGCGCAAGAAGTGCAGCGTCCGCCTGGAGCCTCGCGCTCTTCGCGGCGTCGCACGCGTCCGCCGCCACCCTCCAGGTCACCGTGCGCGACGCCCGCACCAACGCGCCGATTTCGGGGGCGTTCGTCCAAGTCGGTCCGTCGCCCGGCATTCCGTTTGGCGCGAACGGCGGGCTGACGGACCCGAGCGGACAGATCACGTTCGACCATGCATCTCTGGTCGGTCCCCAGAGCGTGACCGCCGCGGCCGTCGACCACGCGAGGGCGAGCGTCATCGACGCCGCCGTGGGCGCGGTCACGTTGGCGCTGCGACCCTCGTTCGCGGGATCGCTCGGACTGGTCGATCCCGCCGAGATCAGCGGGACGGTGAGCAACATCGCGACGCAGAGCAACGACGGCAACCTCGACATCGCGGTTGTCCTGCCCGCGTTGCGCCTGGGCGACGTTCTGAGCCAGGGCTCGCTCGCGATCGAGGTGCCCGCCGACACCGTGAACTTCCCGGTTGTGGGCGAGATCGTGCTGCCGGGAAACGTGGTCGTGCCGAGTCAGACGGAGTTGCTGTTCTTCACCTTCTCCAAGCCGAACTACCACTTCTTCCTCGAAGACCAAGCGACCTACGACTTCATCGCACTGGCGGGACGAGTGCCTCTCGACGCACTGCAGAACGTCGGCCCCGACATCCTCAATCTGCTCTCGTTCCGCGAAGTGGGCGCCGAGCGGAACATCCCGGTCAACGGCGGCGGCGTGATCAACATCAACAGCGACCTCAATCTGACGCAGAATCTGACGGTGTCGGTGACCGGCGCACCCAACGGTTCGCAGCTCCAGGTGCTCTCGTTGGCCGATCTCCCGCAGGGGGGAGAGAGCGCGACCTTCTTGTTCGACACCAAGTCCGCGCTCGCCGACGTCCAGAGCAACTTTGTCTTGGCCGGCCGCAATCCCAGCGGAGATCTCTCGGACGCCGCCGCCTTCGTGGTGGCGATCTATCAGGACAGCTCCGCCGCTGCGAGCTACCAGGCCGGGCGGATCGATCGGACGCCGATCACGCTGCCGACTTCGAGGAGCCTGGACGACTTCTTCGAGCTCCCGAGTCTGGCGCAGGCGGATCGGACCTTCTCTTGGACCGATGTGCAGGCGCCCGGCGCCACGACGCCGACCTGGGCCAGGGCCAGCTTCGAGCTCGGGCCGGCCGACCCGAACGACGGCTCGATCCCGGCCGAGGCGCTCTGGGATGTCGTCGTGGCGGCGAACACCCTGTCCCTCGACCTGCCCCTGCTCCCTGAAACAGCCCCCGGAGGGCTGACGGATCCGGCCGGGACGGGCGCGGCTGATGCCCTTTCCTGGACGCACTTCATCGGCGACACGCCGGGGGGCGTGAACGAGGCGCTGAGCGACCTGTTCGACGGTCTGACGACCTTCAGTAGCCGAACGGAGCCGGTGGCGCCGCTCCCGACGAGCGTCGAAACATCTATTGCACAACAGGTTCCTGGACTGGACATCCTCGTCGCGTCCAATCCAGGCCGAGGACCGAGGCAGGTCCGGTGGTCCGGCTCGACCGGACCTCGCGTCGGCTGGGAGCTCTTCGACCTCAGCGGCCGACGGGTCGCCCGAGGGGAGGCGTCAACGACCGACTCGAACGGGCAATTTTTGGTCGAAACGGACCTCGGACCGGGGGTCTACTGGTGTCGGGTCGAGGATGGACAGCGGGCGGGCGTCGCCTCGCTTGTGGTCTCGCGGTAAACCGGAAACTATTTTGGTATGGGCAGATACGGCGGTTGCCGCTGCGGGATCGCCGCCGGTAAGATCCTGCGCGTTGAGTGTCCGAGCAAGATCTTGCCCGAGTCCGAGTGTTTGGTGCTGTGATCGTGAATCGATGACCCCATCCGTTGGGTGGAAGCCCAGAGGGCGTATATGAACCTTTGTCAACGCGTTGCTCTTTCCGTGATCTTGTGCGCCATCGCGGCGCCGGCTTTCGCCGACGCAGACGTCGCTACCATCACGTTGGGGCGTGACCCCGAACCGCCTTTCTGCGTGATGAACCCAGGCGGTGAAGTCGACATCTTCTGGAGTATCCAGCACACGACCACTCCAAACTTCGTGCGTTACACGCTCCAAGATCCCACTCGCACCATCAACCTCGAGAGCCAGGTCTATCCCGGCAACACGGGGTTGAACATCGCGCGTTCCTGGATCGTCCCGAATGGTCTCTCCGACGGGAAGTACTGGGTCCGCGTCGAGTACTGGTCCTTCCAGTCGAGCAACGAGGCGAACGCCGAAGTCACGTTCTACGTCTGCAGCGAGTCGGGCGACATCTGCGCTTACAAGTATGAGGACGTGAACTGCAACGGCGTACTCGATCCGGCCGATACGCCGGTCGTCGATTGGTGGATCTGCTTCGAGACGCCGGAAGACGACATCATCTGCCGGATGACTGACGCCAATGGACGGGTCTGTCTGGAGAACGTGCCGCTCGGGACCTACACGATCTACGAGCCGGAAGTCCCGGGTTGGGATCCGGTCGGCCCGAGTACGTATGACGTCGAGGTCACCGTCGACGGCACCGCGAGCGCGACGTTCCTGAACGTCCGCGAGGACTTCTGCCAGGGCGCCTGCTGCTTCCCCGACGGCTCCTGCGTCTATACGACGGAGAGCGGCTGCGCGGAGGCTGGTGGCATCTACCAGGGCAACAACGTCTCGTGCGAGCCGAACCCGTGCCCGCAGCCCAACGGTGCTTGCTGCTACCCGGATGGTTCGTGCATCGAGCAGACCGAAGAAGACTGCCTCGCCAACGGCGGCGCCTTCTACGGCGACTTCTCGCTCTGCGAGCCGAATCCGTGCCCGCAGCCGAACGGCGCTTGCTGCTTCCAGGACGGTTCGTGCATCGAGTTGACCGAAGAGGACTGCGCTGCCCAGGGCGGCACGTTCTACGGCGACTTCTCGCTCTGCGATCCGAATCCGTGTCCGCAGCCGAACGGGGCCTGCTGTTACCAGGACGGCTCCTGCATCGAGCAGACCGAAGAAGACTGCCTCGCCAACGGCGGGACCTTCTACGGCGACTTCTCGCTCTGCGATCCGAACCCCTGCTCGCAGCCGCTCGGCGCCTGCTGCTTCGAGGATGGCGGATGCGTTCTCTATACCGAGGAAGACTGCATCGCTCAGGGCGGGACGTACTACGGCGACCTGTCCCTCTGCGATTCGAACCCGTGTCCGCAGCCACTCGGCGCCTGCTGCGTGGAGTATGTCTGCACGATCACGACCGAAGCCGACTGCGACGGTGATTGGTACGGACCTGGATCGACCTGCGATCCGACCCCGTGCCCGCCGCCGCCGCCGGTTGGCGCGTGCTGCGTGGAGTACGTCTGCACCATCACGACCGAGGCCGACTGTGCCGGTCAGTGGTACGGACCTGGAACGACGTGCGATCCGACCCCGTGCCCGCCGCCGCCGCCGACAGGCGCCTGCTGCGTAGGCGCGGACTGCGTGGTCGTGACGGAAGTCGAGTGCGCCGAGCTGCAGGGCGACTACCTCGGAGACGGCAGCGTCTGCGAGGGGGTTGTCTGTGAGCCGGTCCCGACGGACGAGAACAGCTGGGGTCAGATCAAGAATCGGTACCGCTAAGAGCCCCGCAATCGAAACGGAGGGCGGTCACGGGGACCAAAATCCCACGCGCCGCTCTCCGGGCTCTTCTGAAGGCCCCGCTGCTCGTCGAGAGCAGCGGGGTTTTCGCATCTATCGAAACTGGAGCGAGGGTTCGGGCATTCCACCTACGCCACGTATCGAACGCCCCTCACCGCGCCTCTGGAGGATCCCCGAGATGATTCGCTCTCCCCGTCCAGGCTTCGCACCGGTACTCGCTCTTGGCCTGCCGCTCCTGTTCGCCTGGACCATGGACGCATCCGGCGCCCGGGCCGAGCGATTCGCTCGGACCGTCTGGGTAGAGAAGTTCGGCTACGCGGCTTGACCGAACTGCCCCAGCGCCCGTGCGGCGCTGTCGAACCTCCAGGCAGAACTCGGGATCGACCGCGTTCTCTACGCCGACCACCACATCACGGGGCCGCTCTTCGGACGGGATGTCTGGGATCGATCCGACTACTACGGCATCTCCGGGACGCCGACGGTCTTCTTCGATGGCGGCGATCGCAAGGTGGGGAGCAATCCGCCGCCGGAGCCGATCTACCGCCAGCAACTCGAAGCGCACCTGGCTGATTCGGCGCTCGTCGAAGTGTCGGTCCAGGCGCGGCTCGGTGATTCCAGGGAGGCGATCGAGATCGAGGTGACTGTCGACCTGGGCGATCTGCTCAACGTGCCTTCGCCCAACACCACCTTCGTGCGCGCCATCGTCTATGAGGATGGCGTTCCCCTCGACGTTCGCGTCTTCGACCATGTGGTGCGGGCGGCCGGGGCTGAAGCAGCGCTGCCGGGGATCGGAGCGGGTATCGGAGCCGCGTCGAACGTGACGCTGACGCTGCCCTACGAAGCGACGTGGGACCCGATGCGACTGCGCGTGATCGCGTGGGTGCAGGACGATTCCGATCAGACGGTGCTAAACGCAGGTTCGGCGATGCTCACCGATCCGACGCCGATCGATCCGATGAGCTGGGGGCGGATCAAGAGCCGCTACTAGGCTTCTAGGCTGCGGGGACCTAGTCGAGGATGACGAAGCGGCGCGACTCCTCGCGATCCCCGTCGGAGGCGCGCACCCAGTAAGCGCCGGCCGCCAGACGCGAACCGCGATCGTTGCGGGCGTCCCAGGCGAGCGATGTTCCGCTCGAAGCGCTCGCCTCCATTGAATGGACGCGGGCGCCACGGACGTCGTAGACCTCGAGCCGCCACGTTCCCGCGGTCGGGAGTTCGAACCGGATCGCGTCGATCCCGTCCCGCGAGGCGGGATTCGGACGGACGCTGAAGCCGCCCGTCCACGCGCCCTCGCCGTCTCCCTCGGGAGCGTCCACCGTGCTGAGGAGGATCGGCGTCCAGATGGCGGTTTGCGCGTTGAAGGCGTAGCCCCCCGACGCGGTCCAAAGCAGCGCGACGTCACCACTCGCGGTCCCGCCGAGCCAGGGCGTGATCGAATCGAGGCCGACCCACTGGTCCAGATAGGCGGAGAACGCCTGGCCGGACCCGCCACCCCAGACCAGCCCGACTTTGCCCGAACCGGCGGCGCTCACGCCTTCGGGAGCGCCTAGGTCCAGGGGGCTCCAACTACTCGAGGCCGCGTCGAACGCGTAGGCGTCGGAGAACGTCCAGACCAGACCGAGACCGTCGCGGGCGATGCCGCCGATGGGTGGACCGTTGAGCGCGACCGAGTGCCAATTCCCGTTCGAAGCGTTGTAGGCGTACGCGGTTTGCGTGCACCAGACGGCGGCGAACGTCCCGGCCGATCCGCCTCCCCGGGGGCTGTTGCCGGGGCCGAACGACTGTTGCTTCCAGAGGGTCCAGAGGGTCGAATTGGCGTGCGCCTCGTTGTTGTTCCAGACGACCGCGGTCGAACTCTGGGCGTCTTCGCCCAGGACGGGGCCATTGTAAGTCGTTTTTACCCAACGATTTCCAGTCGGATTATAGGCGAAGATCTTCTGCGACGTGCGCAGATAGGCGATGTAGAGGCCCGCCTTGCGGACGATAACGGGAGACTCGAGCGTCGTCTGCGTCCATTGGCCGGAGAACGCGCTGAACCCGTAGGCGGTGTTCGAGTTGTCGATGACGCCGACCTTGCCCGCCGTGACGCCGTGGATGGCGGCGGGAGTCGGGGACGCGAAGAGCGCCGAGGCGCACAACCCGGTCAGGACGGCGAGGGCGGATGCCTTCATGGATCCCCTTGCGGTGTCTGTCACTGGCCGCGTCTTCGCGGCCGAAGGGAGGTTTCTCGGATAACTCGAGACAAACGAGAGTAACCGACCCCTTCCAGCGGCTCAAAGCGGTCTACAGATGAGACGGGGCGGGGCCGATCCCGTTGGACAGTACGCACACTCGAACGCGACGGTCGCGCCTTTGATCTGTGGGGGAAGGATCGTGACCACCACGCTGCGACTGCTCGTCGTCTCCCGCTCGGAGATTTTCGCGACTTCGGTTGTGACCCAATTGCGGCGCAGCGGGCTCGAGGTCCGATGGGAGCGGTTCGACGATCCGGATGAGCTGCGCGCCGAGTTGCGGCTAGCGCGGTCCGACATCGCGTTGGTGGATGACTCGCTGCTCGATCCGCTTTCGGAGGTCTGGATCGAATGGATGGTGAAGGTCGATCCGAGTCTTCCCATCGTCGTGATCGGCGACTCGGGCTCCGACGACCGCGCCGCCGCGGTGATGCACATCGGCGCACGCGACTACCTGGGCCGAGGCGGGATCGAGCGTCTCGCGTTGATCGCGCGACGCGAGGTGAGCTACGCGGCGTCGCGCAGATCACAGCGGCGGTCCGATGAGCGTCGACTGCAGGCCGAGGACCGCTTTCGCAGTCTTGTCGAGCAGATCCCCGCGGTGACCTACATCGCCGCGCCCGCCGGCGCCGATCTGGTCTGGGTCTACGTCAGCCCGCAGATCGAAGCGTTGACCGGATACGACGCCGACGCCTTCGCCTCCGATCCGGAAGTCTGGCTGCGTTGTCTCCATCCCTCGGATCAAGAGTGGGTGCTGGCGCGCCGGCGGCGGGCCCGGCAGCCGGCGCAATCGTTCCTCGCCGAGTATCGCATCGTGACGCGCAACGGCGATCTCCGCTGGGTGCGCGACGAGGCGTGTTGGATCGAGCAGGGGTCGGATCATCCGGGCCTGCTGCGCGGATTCCTCTTCGACATCACCGAGCGGAGGATGGCGGAGGAGACGATCGCACACATGGCGTATCACGATCGTGTGACCGGACTGCCGAATCTGACGGCGCTGGTCGAGCGCTTCAAATACTCGGTCGGCGCGGTGGCCGAGAGTCGCGCCGCGCTCCTGCAGATCAACCTGAACAGCTTCAAACGGATCAACAACACGCTCGGACATGCGGTGGGCGACCAGGTGCTGCAACAGGTCGGTCGCCGGCTCCGCGAGGTGTTGCCGCCGGCGGTCTTCGTCTGTCGAATCGGAGGCGACGAGTTCGCCGCGCTCGTCCCCGAGTGCACGCCAGATGAGGTCGACGACGCGGTGGAGAGCATCGAACACACGTTGGAGCGCCCGATCCTGATCGGCGATCTGCCGATCGCGGTCGAGTCGACGGTCGGCGTCGCCTTCCACCCGGCCGACGGGGATTCGGCGCAGGTGCTGTTGCGCGCGGCCGGAGTCGCCATCGAGACCGCGCGATCGAGCGGCGCGGGGCACGCGACCTACGAGCGCGAGAGCGATCCGTACAAGCCGCGGTCGATTCGATTGCTCGGTGGTCTACGGCACGCGATCAAGAGCGGCCAACTACGCGTCGAATACCAGCCGGCGATCGATCTGCGCACCGGCGAGGTCGCCTCGGCCGAAGCGCTCGTGCGCTGGGCCCATCCCGAACTCGGGATGCTCACGCCCGACGAGTTCATCCCGCTGGCCGAGCAAGGTGGACTGATCCGGTCGCTCACCTGGTGGGTGCTCAATGATGTTCTCGCGCAGATCCACTCCTGGCGACAGGTCGGGGTCGATCTGGTCATCGCGGTGAATCTCTCCGCGCGCAACCTGCACCAGATCCAGCTTCCGAGTCGCGTCCAGGAACTGCTGGCGACCTGGGACATCCCGGCGTCGTCGTTGGAGCTGGAGGTGACGGAGAGCGCGATCCTGGCCGAACCGCTGCGGGCGATGCAGATCTTGGAGCGACTCTCCGCGGCCGACATCTCACTCGCGGTGGATGACTTCGGCACCGGCTACACCTCGTTCGAGTACCTGCGGCGACCGCCGTTCCGCAAGGTGAAGATCGACAAGTCGTTCGTCCAGCGGATGATGAGCGCTCACGCCGACGCGGCTATCGTTCGCGGCATCATCGAACTGGGGCACAACCTCGGCTTCGAGGTGGTGGCCGAAGGGGTCGACACCGACGAGGCGCTCGTCGCGCTCCGTGATCTCGGATGCGACTTCGCGCAGGGCTACTACGTCTCACGGCCGCTGCCGGCGCACGAGCTCTACGACTGGGTGCAGGAGCGAGCGGCTCAGCGAGACGCGATTCGTCTGTGATTCTCCCGTCCGACGAAGACGGCGAGCCCGAGCCAGACGACGACCCGCACCAGATTGAAGAGCGCGAACTGCTGCGGGGCGAGCGCGAACCAGGTGGTTCCGGCGAAGACCAGTCCGGCTGAGAGCACGTCGCCCATCCGCACGAAGAACGAATCGATCGCCTGCGACTGGAGCTCGAGGTGGTTGTCGGGTCCGAAGAGTCGTACGGGCGGTAGAGTGTCCGCTCCCAGAGCGGGCGTCGCGGGTTCTGGAAGCGAACGGTGTTAGAGTCCGCGCGCATCCCCCAGCGGGAGACTCCTTCCATCGCGAAGCGCGGCGCCTCCGACTCGACCTGGGTCGATCCCTGCGCCTCGACATGGGTGGGAGAGAACGCGGCGACGGTCATCAGGCAGGCCGCTGACGAAACGCGCGATGCGCATTGTCCCGAGCAAGCGGGAGGCCTCTGAGCGAATGGTCGCTAGAACACGCACGGCGCAGGATCGAGAGCGACCTCGTGGGTCGTCGAGTCCGTTCTCCGCGCTCGCCGTCGCGCGCCTCGTTCTCTTCCTCTCCTTTGCCCTCGTCTTTGCCTTCGCCCCGTCTTTCGCCCGCGCGGTCGTCTGGCCGTGGGGGGGCGGGGATCCGTGGCCGACCTCTTCGGAGCGGGTCGTCGAACCGCTGGCTCACCCGCCGTTGGAGTTGTTCCTCACCGGCCGGGATCTCTCCGCCGGCGTCGAGGCCAACCAGTACCTGCTCTTCCGCTGCGGCGCGCCGCTGCGATGACCACGCCCTCGAGCACCCCGCTCGCCGTGCTGCATCTCGACACCGGCCGCGAGTGGCGCGGGGGGCAGCAGCAAGTCCTCTTCCTCTCGCGCGGCCTGACCCGGCGGGGGATCCGCTCCGTGATCGCGTCGCCCGCGGGGAGCCCTTTGGCCGAGCGCACGGCGGCCAGCGAGCTGCCGTCCCTCGCACTCGACTACGGCGGGCCGTACGCGCCCTCGTCGATTCGCGCGCTGCGTCGGCTCCTCCGTTTGGAGCACTGGTCGGTCGTGCACGCGCACACCGCACATGCGCACAGCCTGCTCTTCCTGGCCCTGCGGATGGGGAATCTGTCGGGGCGGACCGCGCCGACGGTGTTCGTGGCGCGACGGGTCGACTTCGAACCGAAGCGAGATCCGTTCACCCGCATGAAGTACCTGGCGCGCCATCAGCAGATCATCTGCGTCTCGCATGGAGTGCGAGCGGTGATGGCGAAGTACGGCGTCGAGGAGTCACGGCTGCACGTCGTCCACTCCGGCGTCGAGCCGACCGGGCTTTCACCGTTTCCCGGAGAAGAGCGCGCCCGCCTGCGCGCGGAGTTGGCCCTGCCGATCGACGCGCCGGTCCTCGGGGCGATCGGGCAGCTCGTCCCGCACAAGGGGCACGTGCACCTGATCGAAGCGATGAAGCAGATCGTGGCGGTCGCGCCGCGCGCACGACTCGTTATCTTGGGCGAAGGGGAAGAACGGGCCGAGCTCGAGGCCAGCATCGCGCGGCATGGTCTCGGCTCGGTCGTGAGTCTGCCCGGCTATCTGCCGCACGCGCGTCGCTACCTGCCCGCCTTCGATCTCTATGTCAGTTCATCGGTCGAAGAAGGGTTGGGGACGTCGATCCTCGATGCGTCGCGCGCCGGGTTGGCGGTGGTGGCGACCTGGGCCGGCGGCAGCCGCGAGACGGTCGACGATGGACGCACCGGAATCCTGGTCGAGCCGGGGCGGCCGTTCGCACTGGCGCAGGCCGTCACACGTCTCTTGCGCGACCCGGCGGAGCGCGCGCGGCTCGGCGCGGCGGGACCCGCCTGGATCGAGGCCAACTTTTCGGTCGACCGGATGGTCAAGGGGACGCTCGCCGTCTATGGCGCCGCGTCAGGCCGATAGCCGCGTCCCGTCGAGATCACGAGCAACCTCCGCCCGCCGACTTCCGTATCGCTGCACGCCCCATCCGCCGGCGGACCGCCGGTCGTCCCTTGACGGAGGATGCACTCCCATGACTCGAATGATCCTGGATTCTCGCGCGGGGGCGCGCCGCCTGACCCCCGTCCTGGCCCCCGTCCTCGCCTTCGTTGTCACCCTCGCGGCCGCTCCGCCCGCCGCGGCCGACTTCGACGAAACGCTCTCGGTTGATGCGCCTTCGCTCGAAGTCGCGAACCTGATCGGAAAGGTCACTGTCGAACCGGCCAGCGGCTCTGAGTTCCAGATCGAGGTGCATGTGCGAGGCGCGGACGGCACTCGCGAGAACATCCAGGTCGAGCGGAAAGAGCGCGCGGGGCGCGTCGGCGTGGTCGTTCAGTATCCGCTGGAAACCGACCGCAAGTACGTCTACCCGGAGATGGGACGCGGCAGCTCGTCCACCTTCCAGTCCGATTGGGATGAGGACGACTCGCACAACATCCTCGATTGGCTGGTCGATCGCGACTGGCGCAAATCGGTCACGGTCAAGGGAGCCGGCAGCGGACTGGAGATCTGGGCCGACTGCACGATTCGTGTGCCGGCCGGCAAGGAGTTGGTGGTGCACGTCGGCGTCGGCGACATCGGCGCCCGCGACCTGCGCGGCGCCCTGACGCTCGATACGAACAGCGGCCAGGTGACCGCGCGGAATCTGAACGGCGACGTGGAGATCTCCACCGGGTCCGGCGACATCGGGCTCAGCAAGATCTCCGGAGAGCTCGCGGCCTCGACCGGCTCCGGTGACGTGAGCGTCAGCCAGGTCGACGTGACCCGGTTCGAGATCCAGACCGGTTCCGGCGATGTCGAAGCCGACTCGGTCACCTGCCGCGTCTTCGAAGCCTCGACCGGCTCCGGCCGCATCGAGGCGCGCCGCGTCATCGCGGACGATGGCGACCTCCAAACCGGCAGCGGCCGCATCTCCGCCGAGTTCCTCCAGATCGGCAAAGGTCCATTCGAACTCTCGACTGGGAGCGGCTCGATCCGCCTGCGACTCCCCGAGAACGCCTCAGCGGATGTGGAGGCATCGACCGGCAGCGGCTCGATCGACGTCGACGTCGCCGATCCGGTGATCGACGTGGACGAACACAACGAAGTCGCCTTCCGCGTTGGCTCGGGCGACGCGCATTTCACGGTCGAGACGGGGAGTGGATCGATCGAGATCGCGAACTAGTTCTCTCCGCCGGTTCCCCTGGGTCCGCCGGCGCCCCTCGATCCACCCGCGAGCGCTTTGATCGCCTCGGTTGCGAGACGATCACAGCGCTCGTTCTGTGGGTGTCCCGTGTGTCCCCGCACCCAATCGAAGCTGAGCTCGTGCTTCTCGCTCAGCTCGCGCAGCTCGCGCCAGAGATCTTGGTTCTTCACCGGTTTCTTTTCCGCCGTCCGCCACCCATTGCGAATCCAGCCGGCCATCCAGCTCGACATGCCGTCCACGATGTAGCGCGAGTCGGTCGTCACGACGACGCGGCTCGGCTGGCGCAGACGATGCAGTCCCTCGATCACCGCGCGGATTTCCATCCGATTGTTCGTCGTCTCGGGCTCGCCGCCCGAGGCCTCGATGCTCTTGCCGGTGAGGGGATGTTCGAGCACGTAGCCCCAACCGCCGGGACCCGGATTTCCGCTGCACGCGCCGTCCGCGTAGAGGTGGACGAGAGGCTTGGGCTCCTGCGTCCCGGTGTCGTGTGTCATGGAGAAGCAGCCTATCAGAGTCGACGCCGACCCAGGCGCGCGTGTGCGAGTTCGGCTATCCTGCCGGTCCGTTGCGCAGGGGCCGGTCCGTTCAAATGGCAGGAGACACCGATGTCAGAACATCTCGATGAAGACGACGCGGCGGAGCGCGCCGCGCGCGCCGAGTTCGCGCGCGCGTTGACCCAGCACGAGGCGACGAAGGCGCCGGTCGAGTCCGCGGTGGGGGCTCGCGTCCGCGGCGTGATCGTCTCGATCGGCGAGGAGCATGCATTCGTCGACTACGGCGCGCGCAGCGAGGGCGCTCTCGCGGTCAATCATCTCGAAGGGGCCGAGGGCGCGCGCCGAAAAGTCGGGGACGCGCTCGATCTCTACGTCGTCGCGCTGGAGCCGCAGGTCACGCTCGCCCCTTCGCTCAAAGCCGACGCGGGCTTGGCGCAGAACCAGCTCCGCGAGGCTCAGCGGCTCGGGCTGCCGGTCGAAGGAAAGGTCATCGGACTGAACGGCGGCGGCCTGGAGATCGATCTCTCCGGCGTGCGCGGATTCTGTCCGTTCTCACAAATCGAGATCGGCTACGTGGCCGATCCTTCCGTCTGGATCGGCCGCGCGGTCGAAGTGTTGGTGCAGGAGATCGACGGCGCGCGCGGCGGCGCGGTCGTCTCCCGCCGCAAGCTGCTCGAACAAGAGCGGGAGGAAGGTCGGCAGCGACTCCTCGGTACGTTGAAAGAGGGGCTCGACCTCGACGGCACGGTCGCGCGCCTGGAGCCGTTCGGCGCCTTCGTCGACATCGGGGGAATGGACGGGCTGGTGCACGTCTCGGAAATCTCACACCGACGCGTCGAACATCCGAGTGATCTCCTCAGCGTCGGGCAGAAGGTCCGGGTCAAAGTTCTGCGCTTGGAGATGAAGGATCCGGCGCGCCCGAAGCTCTCGCTCTCGATGAAGGCGTCGGAGCCCGATCCTTGGGCCGAGGTCGCCGAACGATTCTGGAAGGGACGCCGCGTCTCCGGGCTGGTCGTGCGTCTGACCGACTTCGGCGCCTTCGTCGAACTCGCGCCCGGCATCGACGGGCTCGTGCACATTTCCGAGGCCGCGCTCCATCCGGTCGTGCATGTGAAAGAGGTTCTGGCCCCGCAGCAACAGGTCGAGGCGGTCGTGCTCGAAGTGGACCTCGACAAGAAACGGATCTCGCTCTCGATCCGCGAGGCGCTCGCCACCACGAGTGAGGGAGAATCGCTCACCGCCGAGCGCGCGCCCCAGGCGGGCGACGCGGTCGACGGCTTCGTCGCCGGCATCAAGCCGTACGGCCTCTTCGTCGATCTCCCCGAGTACGGCCATCGCACGCGAGGACTCATCCCCCGCGAGGAGACCGGTGAGCGTCCCGGCTCCGATCTCAGCCGACGTTTCGCCATCGGGGACAAGCTCAGGGTCGAGGTGCTCGACGTCACCGAGGGCAAGATCCGTCTCAGCCTGACCCGGCTGAAGAATCGGGAGGACAACGCCTCGGCGGAGAACTTCGCACGCGAGAACATCAGCGGGAGAGCGCCGGCCACCGGCATGGCGGAAGCGTTCAAACGAGCGAGCGAGAAGAAGCCGCGCTGAGTCCGGGCGGATCCGGGGCTAGTTGGCGGCGGAGGCGGGCTCGGTCAGAGAGACCAAGAGCAGTGTGATGTCGTCCTCCGGCGGGGCCGCGCCGCGGAAGCGGTCGACATCGGTCAGGATCGATTCGCTCAGCGTCTCCAGGTCGTCTCCGCGTCGCCAGCCTTTGAACAGCTCGAGGCCGAGGCGGTGCGTCCCGTACTCCTCGACTTCGTCCTGGACCGAGTCGTCCGCCTGCCCGCCCGCCGGCGCCGCCGATCTCGCCGCCGCGTTCGCTGCGTTCGCCGCCGCTTGGGCTAACTCGCCGGCGATCGTTTCGGTCACGCCATCGGTGTAGATGGCCAAGAGATCCCCCGGCGCGAGCAAGATCCTGCCCAGCTCGAACGAGGCGCCGTCGATCAACCCGACGGGGAAGCCGGTCGGCCCGAGCTCCTCGACCCGGCCGTCCCGCCGCACGAGCAGAGGCGGGTTGTGCCCGGCGTTGACGTAGTCCATCGCGCCGTCTTCGACCTGACGCGCCGCGAAGAGCGTGAGGTAATCCGACGGCCGCGAGGCGCGCATCACCTGTCGATGCAGCTTGGTCACGAGTCGATCCAGCGGCAGGCCGTCTTCCTCCAGCATCAGGCGCAGACAGGCCATGACGTGCGACATGAGGAGAGCGGCGCCCATCCCCTTGCCGCTGACATCGCCGACCGCGAGGAAGAGCCCGCTCGGCGTGAGCGCCACTTCGTAGAGATCACCGGCGCACTCATAGCAGGGGCGTTGAACGGCGTGGAGCGACCACCGTTCGACGGTCGGCAGATGTCGCGGCAAGAGCGACTGCTGGATCCGCGCGGCGCGCTCGATCTCGTGCCGCATCCGTTCGCCCTCTTGCTCCACCAGATAGAGGCGCGCATTGGTGATCTTCACCGCGAGCAGATTGGCCAAGACGGAGAAGGCGCGGAGCTGCTCGGCGTCGAAGCGCTGACGGATGTCGTTCGTGTCGGCGTAGATCAGCCCGATGACCCGCTCGTTGTCGAAGAGCGGCGCCACCATGGCCGAATGCAGCTCGAGCGCCATGATGCTCTCGTGCGCGACGAAGCGAGCGTCGGTCTGCGCGTCGTCGACCAGGAGGGCGGTGCGATCCTCGAGCACCGTGCGGAGCAGCGTGCGGCTCAAGAGCAGCTTGCTCTCGGTGGCCGATCCCGGCGGATGCGCCGCGCGCACGACCGGCAGCTTCATCTCGCCGTCCGAGCCGACTAGGTCCGAGGCATCGGTCGCGGCGCCGGCTTCGTCGAGCAAGAGGAGCAGCACGCGCCGCGCCGGCACGATGCGCGCGGCCAGTCCCAGCGCCAACGCGAAGGTCTCATCCAATGGACGGGGCGCCACCAAGAGTCCGCCCGCCTCGATCAGCACTCCGAGGAGACTCTGCGCCTGGGCGCTGCTGGCTGGCTCGGAGCGGATCTCCTCCCAGCTCAGCCGCGCGCTGGGGCGGACATCCTCTCCGGTGACGAGAGCGTCGTCGAGCGAGCGGAAGAAGGTTCCCTCGTCGGTGAGGGGATCGAGATCGGAGTGGACGCGAAGCGTCACGGCCCCGAAGCGGAGCGTATCGCGAGGCGTCAGGACGACGCGTTCGTCCGGGTCCAGGCGGCGTCCGTTGATGAAGGTGCCGTTGCGGCTGCCGACATCCCGCACGATGATCTGGTCCGCGGTGGCATGCAGTTCGGCGTGTGTTCTGCTGACCGACGGATCGGCCAGCGAGAGCCCGCTCTCGGGACTGCGCCCGACCGAGTGAACGCCCGGGGTCACCGTCAGCGAGACCGGAGTCCCCGAGACCTCGCCCTCCAGTCGCATCTCCACCTTGCTCACCAGATCCCGAGTTGCGCCTTGGCTTCTTCGGACGCGTGTTCCTTCGGATCCCAACGCGGCGTCCAGACCAGATGGATCTCGGCGTCGTCCACTTCGGGCAGCGTCATGGCCGCGGCCTTGGCCGCCGCCAGGATCTGGGGACCCATCGGACACATCGGGCTCGTCAGCGTGAGATCGACGTCGACCTTGCGGGTCTCCGCGTCGTACTTCGCGTCATAGACCAGCCCCAGGTCGACGATGCTGATCCCGATTTCGGGATCCTCGACCGGCCGGATCGCTTCCAAGATCTCATCGCGCGTCATGGCCGCTCCTCCGTAGTTGGACCGTCGGTTCCCGCAATGCCTGTCCGTGATTCACCGGCCGGACTGTGCGTGATCGAGCGCAGACTCTCTTCCAGCGTGGTCCACGCCAGCAACGCGCATTTCACGCGGACGGGATAGCGCGCGACCCCTGAGAGCGCGTCGAGGTCGCCCAAGTCCTGGCCGGGATCGAGCGGCGCCCCGTGCATCATGCGCTTGAACGCCGCCGTGACGCCACGCGCCTCCTCGATCGTCTTGCCCGGCAGCAACTCGGCCATCATCGAGCCGGACGCCACGCTGATCGAGCAGCCCTGCGATTCGACCGAGAGGTCCCGGATCCGTTTGCCGTCGAGCTCGAACGCGACGCGCACTTGGTCGCCGCAGGTCGGATTGAATCCATCCGTGCAGGCCGTCGGGGCGGCCAACGGATGGCGTCCGCGAGGCTTGCGGTAGTGGTCGAGCACGACCTCGCGGTAGAGGTCGTCGAGTTGCGGTAGGGCCCGGATGTCAGCCAAGGTATCTCCGCGCCTCTCGCAAGCCATCGACGAGCGCGTCGACATCGTCGCGCCCGTTGTAGAGGTAGAAGCTCGCACGCGCCGACGCGATCAGTCCGAAGCGACGGTGGAGCGGCTGCGCACAGTGATGCCCCGCGCGGATCGCGACGCCTCGCTGGTCGAGGATCGTGGCCAGATCGTGTGGATGGACCCGCTTGTCGGCGAACGAGAGACTGCCGACGCGACCGTCGGCCGGTCCCAAGATCCGCACTCCGCCCAACGCGCGGAGCTGTTCCATCGCGTAGTCGAGCACGTCCGCTTCATGCTTCGCGACCGTCGGGAGATCGAACGACTCCAGATAGTCGAGCGCCGCCGGAAGCGCGGCCACGCCAGCGATGTTCGGCGTCCCCGGCTCGAAGCGGGCGGGGATATCGGCCCAGGTCGCGCGGTCCAAGTAGACCTCGCGGATCATCTCTCCGCCGCCTTGATACGGCGTCATCTGCTCCAGCAGATCAGGACGCACCCAGAGCAGTCCGACGCCGGTCGGCCCGAGCATCTTGTGCGCGGAGAACGCCACCGCGTCGGCGCCGAGCGTCCGCAGGTCCAACATGCAGTGCGGCGCGCTCTGAGCGGCGTCGACCGCGATCTTCACGGCGCCCTTGGCCAGCTTCCGCACGGCGGCGGCGATCTCCGCGACGGGGTTCACCGTTCCCAGCACGTTCGAGACGTGTGCGAGCGAGACGATACGAGTGCGCGCGCTCACCACCTCGGGCAACGCCGTCAGATCGAGCCGGCCCTCGTCGGTCACCGGAATGTGCTTGATGACGGCGCCGGCGCGCTGCGCGGCCAAGAACCACGGCACGAGATTGCTGTGGTGTTCCATCTCCGTGAGCAGGATCTCGTCGCCGGCCTTCAGCTCGGCGCTCCAGCACGACGCCAGCAGATTGATCCCGGCGGTCGTCCCGCTATTGAACAGCACCCCGCGCGCATCGTCCGCGCCGATGAACCGCGCCACGCGCGCTCGCGCCGCCTCGTACGCCTCGGTCGCCTCGGCCGCCAACGTGTGGATGCTCCGGTGGACGTTGGCGTTCATCGTCTCGTAGTAGTGCGCCTCGGCCGCGATGACCGAGCGCGGCTTCTGCGCCGTCGCCACACTGTCCAGATAGACGAGGCGATGCCCGTTGATCGGCCGCTCGAGGATAGGAAAGTCGGCCCGCACCGATGCGAGGTCGAACTTACGGGCGGCGGGGGCCGGCGCCGTGGTCTCGACCGGTCGCTCAGTCCTCATCGATCTCGACCTCGACTTCGATTCGTCCGCCTTCGACGGTAGTGGGGAAGGTGGCGATCGGCGCCACCGCGGGCATCCGGGTGACGGCGCCGTTGCGCACGTCGAATCGGGCCCCGTGCCGCGGGCACTCGATCTCGAACCCGATCAGGCAGCCGTCGCCGAGCGGCCCGTCATCGTGCGTGCAGACATCGTCGATGGCGAAGACACGACCCTGCACGCGACAGAGCACGATCCGCGCCGAGCCGACTTCGAATGCTTTGGCGTGGCCTTCGACGATCTCGCTCTCGGCCGCGACGTCCAATTTCTGTCGGGTCATCGTGCGCCTCGACTTTCCCTCGCCTGCAGACGCCCCAGCCGACTCTCGAGCAGCGGTTCGAAGGAGACGCGGAGCGCGTCCGGCAGACGCCGCAGCGTGCCTTCGAAGTGGCCCGAGACGATCATGCGCACCGCCTCGGTCGGAGGGATGCCGCGACTGGTCAGATAGAAGAGCTGCATCAGATCGATCGGGCCGACGGTCGCGCCGTGCTTACACTGGACCTCTTGCGTGAGGATCTCCAGTTCGGGGATCGACTCCGCGCGCGCCGAGTCGGAGAGCAGCAGATTGCGGTTCTCCTGATACGCCTCAGAGAACGGCGCCGCTGATTCGATGCGGATCAGCCCGGTATAGGCCGACCGCGCGCGTCCCTCCAGCACCGTGCGGAAGTTCAGGTCGCTGCGGGTGCGAGGCGCCAGGTGATGGTGGACCGTGTGGTGGTCGAAGCGTTGGCGCCCGATCCCGCAGAGGAACGCGCTCAATTCGGTCTCCGCGCGCTCACCCGCGAGCAGCGTGCCCAGGTCGAGCTTGGTCGCGAGTCCTCCGAACGAGAGCAGGACCGGACGATAGGTCGACCCGCGTCCCACCGACGCGCGATGCGTCCAGTGGAGCTGCGTGCCGGCCCCCGCCTCTTGCACGAGCACATGCTGGACCTGGCAGTTCGCGCCGATCACCACTTCGCTCACGTGCAGATGCTGCAGCGCCGGCTTGCTCTGGATCGCCGCCGTCGGACCGCCGCGCACCGTTTCGACCAAGGTGACGACGGCGCCGTCCTCGATCTCGACCAAGCTGCGGGTCGAGCCGAACCGGCGCTCGTTCTCCAGACCGAACTCCAGGCGCAGAGGCAGTTCAACCGTGGCCCCGCGTCCCGCGCGGACATACCAGCCGTGCGTGAAGGTGGCGGCGGCGAGCGCCTCGACGCGTCCGAAGGTGGGGGGCACGAGCGACCCCAAGAGCGAGCGCACGCGCTCCGCATCTCCGAAGTGCTCGCCGTGCGACTCGTCACGCATCGCGTCGCAGAGCGACCGCGTCACCTTCGCGGTCGGTCCGAGCGGCGAGCCGGTCAGCGGGACATTCGGTCGAGGCGCCGCATCGAACCCGGCGAGCGGATCCGCAGCCGGTTCGTACTCCGCGGGATCGCTGTAGCGCCAGAGGTGCTCCGCGCGATGAGGGAGAGGCGTCGCGGCGTGGGTCTGCCAAGCGTTCACGCGCCATTCGCGCAGCCAATCCGGCTCACCCTGCGCCCTCGACCACCCCCCCAGCCGCGCTTCGCCCGCTCGAGACCCGACGCTCGGTTCGCTGTCGGCGACCGTACTCAACCGACGCTCCCTTCCATCTCCAGTTCGATCAGCCGATTCAACTCGACGGCGTACTCCATCGGCAGTTCCTTCGTGAAGGGCTCGATGAAGCCGTTGACGATGAGCAGGCGCGCCTGGTCTTCGGTCAGTCCCCGGCTCATCAGATAGAAGAGCTGCTCATCGCCGACCTTGCTGACCCGCGCCTCGTGCTCGACCTGCACCAACTCTTCGGCGATCTCCATCGTCGGGTAGGTGTCGGAGCGGGCTCGGTCGCCGATCAAGAGCGCATCGCACTGCACGCTGACCTTGCAGCCGGTCGCGCCGGGATGGACCTTGACCAGTCCGCGGTAGCTGGCGCGCCCGCCGCCCTTCGAGATCGACTTGCTCGTGATGGTCGACGTCGTGTTCGGCGCCGCATGGATCACCTTGGCGCCCGCGTCCTGGTGCTGGCCGTCCCCCGCGAACGCGACCGAGAGGATCTCGCCCCTGGCGCCTTCGCCCACGAGGTAGACGCAGGGGAACTTCATCGTGAGCTTCGAGCCGATGTTCCCATCGACCCACTCGACCGTCGCGTTCTTGTGCGCCACCGCCCGCTTGGTCACGAGATTGAAGATGTTGTTCGACCAGTTCTGGATCGTCGTGTATCGGATGTAGCTGCCTTCCATGGCGATCAGTTCCACCACGGCAGAATGGAGGGAATTGGTGGAGTAGATCGGCGCGGTACACCCTTCGATGTAGTGCACGCGCGAATCCTTGTCGGCGATGATGAGCGTCCGCTCGAACTGGCCCATGTTCTCCGCGTTGATGCGGAAGTAGGCCTGGAGCGGGATCTCGACCTTCACGCCCGGCGGCACATAGATGAACGACCCGCCTGACCAGACCGCGCTGTTCAGAGCCGAGAACTTGTTGTCCGCCGCCGGAATGATCGTCCCGAAATATTTCTGCACGATGTCCGGCCGCTCGCGCAGCGCCGTGTCCATGTCGAGGAAGACGACGCCGAGCTTCTCCAGGTCTTCCCGGATCGAGTGGTAGACCACCTCGGACTCGTACTGTGCCGAGACGCCGCCCAAGAACTTTTGCTCCGCCTCGGGGATGCCCAACCGGTCGAACGTCTTCTTGATGTAGTCGGGCACGTCGTCCCACGTCTTGCCCTGCAGCTCCATCGGCCGGATGTAGTAGTAGATGTCGTCGAAGTCGATCGAGTTCAAGATCTCCTGATCGCCCCACTTCGGCATCGGCTTGGCGAAGAAGATATCGAGCGCCTCATGCCTCAGCGCGCGCATCCAGTCCGGCTCCTTCTTCATGCGCGACATCATCTCGACGACCTCGTGCGAGATCCCCTTGGCGCCCTTGTGGAAGTACTGCTCCGGGTCGCTGAAGCCGTAGCGCGACGCGTAGTCGTCGCCGATCGAGACGTCGGCCTTCGGCCGCGCCTTCGGATCGGTCGTCCCAGGCTCGATGCGAGTCGCCATGTTAGTTTCCTTCCGTCGCGAAGACTTCGCGTTCGATCCAGTCGTAGCCGCGCGCTTCGAGTTCGTGCGCCAGTTCGGGGCCGCCGCTCTTGACGATCCGGCCATCCATGAAGACGTGCACCACCTCGGGCTTCACATAGTCGAGCAGTCGCTGGTAGTGCGTGACGAGCAGCACGCCGTTCTCAGGTCCGGCGATGCGATTGATCCCTTCGGAGACCGTGCGCAGCGCATCGATGTCGAGACCCGAGTCGGTCTCGTCGAGCAGCATCACCCCAGGCTTCAGCATCGCCATCTGCAGGATCTCGATCCGCTTCTTCTCGCCGCCCGAGAACCCGTCGTTGAGATAGCGACCGGCGAAGGAGGGATCGACATCGAGCGCCTTCATCGCCTCCAACAGTTCGTTGCGGAACTCGCGGATCGGCACGTCGCGCCCGAAGCGGGCGTTGACCGCGGTCCGCAGGAAGTTCGCCACCGAGACGCCCGGAATCGCCACCGGATACTGGAACGCGAGGAAGAGTCCGCGCTTTGCCTTCTCGTGCGCCGGCAGGTCGGTGATGTCCTCGCCCTTCATGAAGACGCGCCCCGCCGTGATCGTGTAGGCGGGGTGCCCCATCAGCGCGTTGGCCAACGTGCTCTTGCCCGAGCCGTTCGGCCCCATCAGCGCGGTCTTGCTCCCGGCGGCGATCTCGAGCGTCACGCCCTTCACCACCTGCTTGTCCTCGACGGTGACGTGGAGGTCTTGGACCGAGAAAAGGGCTTCGTTCTGCTTCATTCCAGATGTTTCCTCGTCGGTCATACTTGTTGGGTTTCCTGCTGCGGACGCGACGGTTGGGGATGCAGCGGAAGCAGCCTCAGTTTCTCCGCGCTCACATGCTCCGGGCGCAGCAAGTCGGTCAGCGTCACGTTGACCAGGATCTGCTCGACCACCGAGTCGACCGCGCCCCAGAGCGAGCGGATCGAACAGTCGAAACTGTGGACGCAGACGTCGTGGTTGCCGTTGAACTTGTCGCATCCGCTCGTCTGCCAGGTCGGGCCGCCCAACGCATGGATGACCCGCGAGACGGAGATGTTCTCGGGCGCCTCGGCCAGCCGATACCCGCCCGCTCGGCCGCGGACACTCTGCACCAGCCCGGCTTGCCGTAGGATGCCCAGCAGTTTGCCGACGTAGGCGACCGTCATCCCCTCCTTCTCGGCGATCTCCGCCAAGGTGAGGGAACCGTCCGCCCCGCTCCGGGCGAGCTGCAGAACACAGCGAAGTCCGTACTCATCGAGCGCACTGATCTTCATGGTTGGGCCCGTTCGAGGTTCAGGTTAGCGTGTCGGGGAGTCGCGGACGGCGAGCTGGGTCCCCGGAAGAGCCAGCGGCATCATCTAGGAATCCAGACTCTTTTGTAAAGTATTGATCGTCCGACTCTCGCCCGAAAGTTAGCCCTGTCCCCCGCCGATCCTGAGGGCGTCCCCAAGACAGTGTTGGACGGTAGCTCAATGGTGGAGCAGCTGACTGTTAATCAGCCGGTTGGAGGTTCGAGTCCTCCCCGTCCAGCCAGACTTCCTCTTCCCCCTCGACGTCCTCCACCGTGCTGGTGGGGGCACGAGCGACGACATTCGAGCCACCGAAATCCGGGTCGAAACCGGCAACGGAAGTGGTGCGGGTTGCTCGGCAATCTCGGATGACCGGGGTCTCAGGATCGTTGACGGGTTGCGAACCGCGCGCGGTGGCAACGCGAAGGCGCAGGCGAAAGTGGCGTACGTCGGAAGCGCTCAGAGATAGGCGTCGGCGAATGCGCGTGGCGTCAGGACCAGGACGCCTCCGAAGCCAGTCGCCCTGAGCAATGCACGATCGCCCGACACGAGAATCTTCGCGCGACCACCGATCGCACAGGCGAGAATCCGGCCCGGCACGCCCCCGAAGAACAAGCCGGACAGGACCACGTTCCTGTCGAGGACGACTCTCACTCCTCGCGCCGACGAGCCTTCTTCACGATCCTGCGGACATCGGACGACTTGACCCCTGCCCTCTTCGCCTGTCCGCGGACCTTGGCTACGAACTCCTGGAACTCGGCGACCGTCGGCTCCTCGATCCTCTCGAGGAGAACCGAATCTCCATCCGCCAGAACGACAAACCGCTCGCCGGCTCGGAGCTTCAATGCCTTCCGCACCTCCTCGGGGATCACCACCTGGCCCTTCGAAGACAATCTGGTCGTTGCGATCGACGCCATCGTTCCTCCGGTTGTTCTTGCTGGTAAGACGATAACACTGGTTCGCTACAGCCGAGAACGCGTCGTGGGCGAGGCAGCGGTCTGGCGCCCAGTGTCATCTTGGCGCAGCAGTCCGCTCACCTCACCAGAGACGCTCTCGGCCGTAGTCCTCGAAGATACGGTCCGCCGATAGCACCGGCAGCGACTCCGCTTGCGCCTGCGCGATGAGCAGGCGATCGAAGGGATCGTGGTGGTGAGCGGGCAGTTCGGCGACCGCGAGCACGTGAGCGTGCGTGACGTCGAGCGAGAGGAGCGACTGCTCCTGCATCACGCGCGGAATCAGGACTCGGGGGGGCGCCGGCAACTCCAGGCGTCCCAGGCCGACCTTGATCGCGAGTTCCCACGACGAAGCGGCGCTCCAGAGAAGCTCGTTCGCAGGATTTTCGAACGCCTCACGGCAACGGCGGGAGAGCCGGTGCGATTCCGAGAGCCACCACAAGAGCACATGAGTGTCGACCAGCGCCCTCAATCGGTGGGGCCTGCGAACGCGTCGAGAAGATCGTCGGGCAACTCCTCATCGAAGCCCTGGTGAACCACGATCTTTCCCGCGTAGGCATCCGGAAGTCGAGGTGTCGGCGCAGCGGACATGGGGACCAGACGTGCAATCGGCTTGCCCGCCTTCGCGATCACCACTTCCTCACCCGCTTCGACGCGCGCCAGGATTCGCGACAGGTAGGTCTTTGCTTCGTGGGTGTTGAAGACGACCAATTGCTTGGCTCCCTGATTGTCCACCTGGACCGCAGCCGTAGCCGAGAACAAGGTCTTCCAGGCGCTGGCCGACCCCAGCCGGCGGTCTCGCAGCATCTCGCCGCTTTGAGGGCTGCGGGTCTGGTGAACGGACGGCGCGTGGGGCGCCGTGTCTTCTACCGCGTCGAGCCACGCGGGATGGAGCCGCTGATCGACTGGATCGCACGCTACCGCGAGTTCTGGACGGAGCGCGTCGATCGCCTCGAGAAACGGTTGGAGACAATGGACGAATGAACCTCAGCGACAAGACGGCGCCATCGCAGACCGATTCCATTTCGTTCGAGTTCGATCCGGAGCATCCGCCGGGCGGGAACCTGGTCGATCTGCTCGCGAAGATCGCATGATCCAGAGGCGGCGGCGTAGCCGCGCGGCCCGTCGGCCCTGTTGTCGCCGCCGACGAGCACGAGTAGGCTGTGTGGCTGATTGTGTAGAGATTTATCGGGAGGAACGATGGCGACCAATCTCGCACTCGACGATGCTCTCGTCGAAGAAGCCAAGAAGCTCGGCAAGCACAAGACGAAGCGCGAGGCTGTCAACGAGGCCCTCGCGGAGTACGTAGCCAGGCGGAAGCGGCGGCGCGTGGTCGAGTTGTTCGGAAAGGTCGAGTGGGACCCCGACTATGACTACAAAGCCGAACGGAAGCGTCGGGGTTGAGGTTCCTTGTCGACACCTCGGTCTGGTCTCTCGCCCTGCGGAAGAAGGGACCGGAAGCCCATCCCGCGGTCGAGCGACTCGCTCACTTGCTGCGGGATGGAGAGGACCTGGTGCTCACGGGGTCGATTCTGCAGGAGATCCTTCAGGCGTTCCGCGCCGAGTCGACTTTCCTGAAGTTGGTCCGGCACTTTGACGCCTTCGCGCTCTTGCCGCTCGAACGTGCGGATCACGTGGCGGCGGCGCGCCTCCATCGAACTTGCGCTCGGAATGGGATCGCTGCTTCGACGGTTGATTGTCAGATCGCGGCGGCCGCGCTGCGTCACCGATGCGCACTGCTCACTGCGGATCGGGACTTCGAGCGAATCGCACGTCACTGCGATCTCGTGCTCGCCTAGCCGCGCTCGCGATCTCCAGCACGTTGCAAAACGTGTTCGCCACTCAGACCGCCCCACCCCCTGACGTAGTTACCATTCATCATCCAGACTGGTCGTGGCGTCGAAGCCGGTGACCTCGACGAGTTCGCCGAGTCGCGGAAAGCGGGGGTCGTTGCTGCGGAGCGAGACCTCGTCGTGAGGATAGTCATCGCGTGGTACGTCGATGGCGCGCCCGCGCAGCCCGAACTCGACGCCGAAGTACATGTGTTCGCTTTCGTCGACATCGAGAAGGCCGAGCTGGCCGTCATCTGAATCGTCGACGATGCTCCACTGATCGTGGGCCCAGCCGCGATACTCGTTGTCGAATCCCCAGAATCCGAAGCTCTTGCCGTTGAGCTCGACCAGCTCGGCGAACGACATGCCGATGTAGACGCCGCGCTTGCCGCGCCAGCGTGAACCGCGGTCGCGGACGGAGATGCGGGCCAGTCCCTCGAGGGCCTCCGCGTCGTGGAAGCTGACATGAGCCCGGCGCGTCGGGTCGTCGGGGAACAGCACCACGCTCGATCCAGAGCCGCCGTCTCCGATCGACTGGCTGACAATCTGCACGTTGGCGCGCCCGAAACGCGCCTGCAGGTCGGCCACCGTGGTCTGTTCAGCAAACGTTCCCGGCAGGAGGAAGTTCGGGTCCACAGAGGAGGAGCCGGCGGTTTGCGGACGCCCGGTCTGGCATCCACCCAGCAGGACGAGGCCGATCATCAAGACGAAACGGATCATGTTCGGTTCTCCTGTGAATGACGACTCACCGCGGCTCGCTCGGCCGCGGCTAGGACCGCAACAGGACGATCTTCCGTGTCACGACGACCGGTTGCGCCCCGGTCCCGGGTGAACGGTGTGCGGAGAATGGTACGCGTCCGGCGCCGACGGGCGCCTCCGCATACTTCGTCTGGCCGAATCCGCTTCGGTCACGCAAGCTGGCCCGATGAAGGTCCTCATCGTCGCCAATCCCGGATCGACCCGTTTCCCACCGGACGAGTTGAGACGAGTTGTCGAAGAGACGCTGGGGCCGCACGACACGCCGTTCGAGATCATCGATACGCCGAAGGAAGGAGAAGAGCCGCTTCTCTCGAAGGCGATCGAGCGGGCGCTGGCGGATGGGTGCACGCGGGTGATCGCGGCGGGAGGCGACGGCACCGTGACCACGGTGGCCGAGGCGTTCGTCCTCGCGGGCGGGAACGAGCAGGGACTCGCGCTCGGGATCCTGCCGGCCGGCACTGCCAACGTGTTGGCGCACGAGTTGGGTATCCCGCAGGACCTCGCGGGCGCCGTCAAGCTGATCGAAGGGACGCGGACGCTCGAGCTGGACGCGATCGAGATCGACGGCCGGCACTACCTGACGCAGGTCGGCATCGGCCCCGACGCGCTCATGATCCGCGAGACTTCCCGGGGAGGAGGGAAGAAGCACGGACGGCTCTCGTACTTCACCGCGCTCGTTCGGCAATCCCTCAAGCACCGAGCCAGGCGATTCACGATCGAGCTGGACGGGAAGACGTTCAAGCCTCGCGCCTGGCAGATCCTCATCGCCAACATCGGTGTGTTCGCGGTGCCGCCGTTCAGTTGGGGTGAGGGGATCGATCCGACCGACGGCAAACTCGACCTCTGCATCTACAACGTTCGCTCGCCGCGCGACTACGCCGTGTTGCTCTGGCGGATCGTCACGGCGCGACATCGGCGGGACGCCAGCACGCAGTTTCATTCCGTGCGCGAGTCTGTCCGGATCGAATCGGATCGACCGTTGCTCGTGCAGGGGGACGGCGAGCTGATCGGGAAGACACCGATCGAAGCGCGAGTGGCGCGCCAGTGGTTGCGCGTCATCGTCCCCGACGCCGAGGACAAGCCGGTTGTGAGCGAGCCGGCGGCCGATGCGCCTGCGGACGCGCCGGCTCCGTCTGCGCCGTCTGCGCCGGCCGGCGACATCGAAGCGGTCGCGCAGGATGTCGGCGCGATGATGGCGGAGCACTCGCGGACTTGGCCGCTACAGGGCCTCCTCCGGCACCCGGTCACTGCGTTCGGAGCGGTGGATGCAGCGATCTACCTCTGGATCAACTCCTGGCCGCTCGGGCCGATCTCCGATCGTCTCTTCACTTGGATCTCGCGACTCATGCACTACGGGGAGGGCTGGGTCATCGTCGTGGCGATCGCCATCGCCAACGACCCGCCGTCCGGACTCGAAGCGCTCGCCGAAGCGCTCCCTGTCCTGGGGATGACCACGCTCGTGGTCAACTTCCCGATGAAGGCGATCTTCCGCCGAAAGCGTCCGTTCCACTCCTACGTCAAGGCGCGCGTGGTGGGGCCGAGACCGCTCGACTACTCGTTTCCTTCAGGCCACACCGCCGCGGGATTCGCGGGCGCGGTCCTGTTCACGAACTACTTTCCGGCGGGCGCGCCGCTCTTCTATGCCGTGGCGTTCCTCGTCGGTATCTCTCGCATCTACCTCGGCGTGCACTATCCCAGCGACGTCTTGATCGGCGCCCTCTCCGGCGCCTTCCTAGCGCTCGGCTTCTCGTGGTTGGTGCGACTGGTCGTGCCTGGGCTGGGATGACCGAGTTCGACCCGGTCGACCGATCACGCCGTCTCGCGACTCGGCGCGCCAGGCGCCTCGGCCAGGATCTCGAAGAGGACGTGAGGTACGATCGGCTTGACCAGGTGGATGTCGAAGCCCGCTTCCAGCGTTCGACGGCGGTCATCCGCCTGCCCCCAACCGGTCAGAGCAACCAAGGTCACCCGCCGACCCCACGGCGTCGCGCGAATCCGCGTCGCCACGCCATAGCCGGTCACGCCGGGCATGCCGATGTCGAGGAAGACGACCTCCGGGCGGAAGAGTTCGGCCAGCGCGAGCGCTTCTTCACCGCCATAGGCCGTGCGCACTTCGCACCGCACATATCCCAAGAGGAGGGAGTCTCCTCTCGGTGATTGTGCGCAGCGTCTCCGGTCTCGGTGAAGAGTGCTGACCACGGGGTGAGACACTCTCGCGGCGAGTAATTCTGCCACCTGAGGCCGCGTGCGGCCAGCGTCCAGAGAGAAAGTTCGGGTCGGTCAGACCCCGCTCCGCCCCCGTTGTCCGGCCGGGGCGGGCGTGCGACACTGCCGCGCCGCGGAAATGAGCGCGAGATGAGCACGAGGCGGACGACGGAGTGAGTGACGGAATGAACGCCGGCGTGGACGAAGCAGGGACGCCCGGCCAGTCGCGCGAAGTCCGCCCGATTCCGACCCTGATCGGACTCGG
The DNA here is from genome assembly GCA_964631125.1 of uncultured bacterium. Taxonomy (GTDB): domain Bacteria; phylum Eisenbacteria; class RBG-16-71-46; order CAIMUX01; family CAIMUX01; genus CAZVYN01. Next base: position 37,114 of record CAZVYN010000010.1, read on the forward strand.
CGCGGCGGCGCTCTTGCTGATCCTGCCGCTGGGCCTCTCGGCGCATGAGTCGCGCGCCGCGGCGGTCGCCACGCTGATGGCGGCCTGGTGGCTGTCCGAAGCGGTTCCGCTACCGGTCACCGCGCTCTTGCCGCTCGCGCTCTTTCCCGTGCTCGGAGTGCGCACGGCGAAGGAGATGGCGACCGCGTTCGCCGATCCCGCGATCTTCCTCTTCCTCGGCGGTTTTCTCCTGGCGCTCGCCATGGAGCAGCAGGGATTGGCGCGACGGGTCGCGTTCAGAATCGCGGGATCTCGAGTCGGCGCGCGACCGGCGCTCTTGGTCGGCGCGTTGGCGGCGGCGACCTTCTTCCTCTCGGCCTGGATCAACAACACGGCGACGACGATGATCCTGCTGCCGGTGGCGATGGCGGCGTCGGTGCGCAGCGACACCGGGACCGCGAAGGCGCTGATCCTCGCGACGGCCTTCTTCTCTTCGATCGGTGGAATCGTCACGCCGATCGGAACGGCGCCCAACGTCCTCTTCTTCGGCACCGCCGCGCGATTGGAGCTGACCCCGCCGATCGGGTTCCTCACTTGGGTCGCGATCACGCTGCCGGTCGCGCTGGTGGTCGCGGTTGCCGGTTGGCTGATTCTCGTCGCGCAGTTCCGCGTCCCGTGGCGGAAGACCGACCCGACGCTGGTGGCCGAGGCGCGCGCGCAGCATGGTGAGTTGGGGCGACTCACGCCGGGCGAGGCGCGCATCGCTGTCTTGTTCACCTCGGCCGCTCTGCTCTGGATTTCGCGAGAGAACGTGACGATCGGCTCATTCCACTGGATCGGATGGAGCGAACGTCTCGGACTCGGCGCTCATGTCACCGACGCGACCGTCGCGATGGTGATCGGGCTCCTGGTCATGCTCGTCTCCGATGGACGCGGCCGCTCGTTGTTGCCTTGGCGTGACGCCGAGCGAAATCTCCCCTGGGGCATGCTCCTCTTGCTCGGCGGCGGATTCATGCTGGCCGACGGTCTGCAAGCTTCCGGCTTGGCGGCGCGCATCGGACACGCGGTGGCCGCCTTGGGTGGGGCGCCCGACGCGATCGTCGCGCTCGGCGTCGCCGGCAGCATGACCTTCCTCTCCGAGCTGACGTCCAACACGGCGCAAGCAGGGCTGGTCCTGCCGCTCATGGCCGCCAGCGCGGAGGCGATCGGAGCGCATCCCTATACGCTCATGATCCCCGCCGTCCTCGCCTGTTCGCTCGCGTTCATGATGCCGGCCGGGACACCGCCCAACGCCATCGCCTTCGCCACCGGCCGCGTCCGCCTCCCCGAAATGGCGCGCGCCGGCCTCTGGTTCAACCTCGTGGCGATCGTGGTGAACGGCCTGCTCACGCCGATCTTGCTGCGGATCTTCCTCTGACGCGCAACTCCAGGCGGGTTCCTCCCGATGAAAGGGAGTAGCGACTCGAAGCGTTCAGCGACAGGAGGACGGGGCGCCTCACCTGGAGCGCCTCGACTTGTCACATCCGCAGCAGCCGGAACGCATGCGACCACTTGTTCTCGCGGATTCCGGGGATGCACCAGAGTTGGGCCAAGGGCTCGATGGCGCGGGCGGCTTTGGCGGTGCCCATGTCGGCGGCTTCCCAGCCGACCTGCTCGATCAGGTGGGCGACCTCGATCTTTGCGCCGGGGTCGTTGCCGCAGTAGAACATGGTCGGTTTGCCGTCGGGGAACTGCGGATCGATCATGAATTCGCTGCCGACGAGGCTGAAGCACTTCACGAAGCGCGCCTCGGGAAAGCTCGTCTGGAGCGTTTCCATCAACGAGCTGTTGGGGCCGGTGAAGAAGCGGAGCACCCCATCCTCGGGGGGCTCGTCGGCGATCGGGTTGGTTGTGTCGAGGATCGGCTTGCCGGCCAGGTTCTTCCGCCCGCACCCCTCGAGCACCTCTGCGGCGACGGCGCCTTTGACCGCGAGCACGAGCGTGTCGGCCCACTCCGCGACTTCGCCGAACGTGCCGGCCTCGATGCCGTTCTCGGCGGCGAAGGCGGCCATCTTCTCTCGCGTGCGGCTTCCGATGCGGACCTGGTAGCCGTGCTTCTTCAGTCCCTTGGCCAGAGCCTGGCCCACGTCACCTGTACCGAGCACGCCGATGCGCGACATGGCTGGAGTCTCCTTCGAGTTCGATCGGTCTCACGTTGCTTCCCGTCCCCGCCCGGAGATGAAAAAGGTAGGCTGCGGTTTCTAGAAAACTGGTCGCAACAAGGTAGGGGAGTGGAATGGCATTGCGAAGTCACGGCGTCGCCAGCGCGTTCGGCGCCGTTTTGTTCGGTTCGCTGGCGATCGGTGCGGCGGGCCCCGTTCGCGCTGCCGAGTGGACGGGCGACCCGGAACATCACGCCACGCTGCGGGAAGTCATCAGCTCGGCGCATCACCCGTGGCTCCACTGGCCGGAGTTTCCCTGGTACCGGGACGAGATGGTCGGGCTCTACGGCGAGAACGCCGATTCGCTGGTCTGGATGCGCGGAGGCAAACCGATTCCGCAGGCCGCGGTCGTAATCGCCGAGCTGGGTCGCGCGGGGGAGCGAGGGCTCGAGCCTGTCGACTATGACGTCGAGCTGTTGGAGAGGAACAACACGGCGTTGGAGAAGGGCGTCGAACTCACGCCGCGCGAGGTCGCGCTGCATGATCTGGCGCTGAGTCTCCTCTACATGCGGCACGTTTCCGATCTGCACATCGGACGGGTCAATCCGAGGAATCTCGGCATCGGGATCGATGTCGAAGCGAAGAAGTATCACGTGCCGACGCTGGTGCGGCGGGCGATTGCGGAGAACCGGATGGCGGAGGTGGTGGCGGAGGCGGAGCCGCCGTTGGTGCAGTACCGAGAGATGAAGCGGCTGCTCGAAGCCTACCGGTCTCTCGCGGCGGGAGAACGGTTCGACCCGCTGCCGCGGGTGAAGAAGTTGGAGCCGGGGCAGAGCTACTCGGGCGTGGACGCTCTGAGGCAACGATTGGTGTTTCTCGGGGATCTGGCGCGGGAAGATAGCGCGGCCGTTGGGGCGGCCGCACGTTATGACTCCACCCTCGTCGCCGCCGTGAAGCGATTCCAGGGTCGACATGGTCTGAATGCGGATGGCGTGATCGGGAAGGGGACGCTGGCGGCGTTGGACGTTCCGCTCCAACGGCGGGTGACCCAGCTTCAACTTGCGTTGGAGCGCCTACGGTGGCTGCCCGATCTGAGTGCGCGCGACTTCATCGTGGTGAATGTTCCGGGCTTCGAGTTGTACGCCTTCGACGCCGCGAACACCGGCGCGCCCGAGCTGCGCATGCCGGTCATCGTCGGCAAGTCGCTCGACACGCAGACGCCGGTCTTCCAGGAAGAGATGCGCTACATCATTTTCCGGCCGTACTGGAACGTTCCTTCGAGCATCACGAAAGACGAGTTGATCCCGAAGCTGCGGAAGGATCCGTCGTATCTCCAGACCGAGGACATGGAGATCGTGGGTGGATTCGCCGACGAGACGCCCGCGCTGCAGGTGAACGAGGAGACGCTCGATCGATTGGCCCGCGGCGCTCTCCGCATCCGACAGCGACCGGGTCCGAAGAACGCGCTCGGTCTGATCAAGTTCATCTTCCCGAACAACAACAACGTCTACCTGCACAGCACGCCGAGTCCGTCGCTCTTCGCGCGTCAACGCCGTGACTTCAGCCACGGCTGCATCCGCGTGGAGGATCCGGTCGCGTTGGCGCATTGGGTGCTGCGCGACAAACCGGAGTGGACGCATGAGACGATCGCTACGGCGATGGGGGCGGAAGAGTCATCGAGGGTGAATCTGAGCGAGCCGCTGCTCGTGTTGATCTTCTACACGACGGCGATCGTCAATCCGGATGGGACGGCGTCGTTCTACGAGGATGTGTACGGGCACGACGCTCGACTGGAAGCGGCGTTGTTGAGGGGGGAACCGTTCGAGCCATGAGGAAGGCGCCTGCCGGCGCCTCGTTTCACCACTGCCGGACGCGGCCGGTGTCGACGTGGACGAAGTCCGACTTGCGATAGTAGCCGACACCGCCCTTGCCCAGGCGGATCGCCGTGTCGCGCAGCACCGTGCTCGAAACATCGGCCAGGCGGATGTCGATGGCGCGGCCTTCCATGTGCAGGCTCTTCTCCGCGACCGCCGAGCTCTTGCTCCGGAGCGCGGCGTTGGTCTTCGGACAGCGGTAGCAGGAGATGACCTGGAACGGTTCGCGCGTTCCCGTCTCGCGCGCGATTTCGTGCAGCAGGTCGAAGAGCGCAGGATCGATCCGCGTCGCTTCGCCGGTGCGGAAATCACTGAGGAACCCGTCGAGTCGGCTCAGCGATGTCTCCACGTAAGTCCCGTCGCGCCAGTAGCAGATGTCGATCTCGGCGTCGGTGTGCGTGTGGAAGAAGGAGAGAGAACGGGTCTCGGCGGCGGTGGGACTCGTGGAGCTCGCGGGACTCGCAGCGGTCGCTCCGCCGAAGGCGCTGACACTGAGTTGGGCGGGAAGGCGAATCCAGGCGGACGCGGACGAACCAACGAAAACGGAGAGAGAGAGGGAGAGAGAGAAGGAGAGGCAGAGCGCGAAAACCGCGCGGTTGCGAATCGTCATCAATGGGCTCCTCAGATGGGCGGTCGATTTCCGCGGCCGTATCCGACCAGTTCGACGTATCCGTGTCCTACGTTTCGTCCCTGCAAGTCGAGAACCCGCACCGCGCCTTCCCAATAGAAGAGTCCGCCGGCCAGTCGTCCCACGTTCTCCTGATCGGCCATTTCGGGCTCGACGATCAGTCGGAGTTCCTCTTTCGGGTCCTGATTGCGAACCGTGATCTCCCAGCGAGCCGGGTAGTCGGCCTCGGTGCGCGGACTCTTCCACCGGCGGGTGCTCCGCAGCGACCAATCACCATCCGTCAGATAACGTACGGCGGCGGTAGGGTCGGTCTGGATGAGCGTGCCGCGCGCCCCGTCGGTCGTATCGTCGGCGCGGCGCAGAAGATACAACATCACGTCGCGACCGTCGTCCAATTGCAGGCTGAACCAATCCCAGCCCACTTGGCCGGAATCGAGATGACTCGAACCGAACTCCTTGTCCATCCAAGAGAGCCCTGTGACGGCCAGTTTCCGACCGTCGAGTTCGAGTGAGCCGCGGGTGTCGAGCCGGGTAAAGCTGTAGTACTGGCTCGCGGCGTCGGCGAGAGGGTCGCTGCTCTTGCGGCTGTAGCCGTTCGGCCCCTGGAAGACGAGCGGGCGCGCCGCGTCGGTGGTGAGATCGAACGCCATCCGCTTGGCGTCGTCGCGCATGGAGAGATCGAAGCCGTTTCCGTTCCACCGCACGCTCCAGCGCGCATCGGTGCCCGCCGGGGCCAGCGACCAGGCGAGGCGCGGATCGGGTGCGACCGGGAACCCACCGAGAAACGGCGTGACGCGGTAGAGCACCTCGGAGAAACGGTGCTCGTCGCCTTCGAGATCGCCGATCGAGGCGTGGCCCATGATCAGCTCGTCGCTGGACCAATCCGAGCCGCGCGCGGCGGTCGTGTCTCGGTCTTGGCGCGGAACGAGCCCCACGCGAAAGAAGGTGAATTGGTAGCCGAAGCGCCGGCCTTCGGGCGTCGCGAGTTGGCCGGTGAAGTACCACCACTCGGTCCGGTAGCCGTGGTGGGCGCGGTGGTCCTCGGGAAACGACCAGACGTAGTCGGGACGGGCGAGTTTCCAGCCCTCCGGGGATGTCGTCGCGGCGCTGCTCTCCAGCAGAGGGAGGAGCACGCAGAGCGCGAGCGGTGCGAACAGCGCACGCCGCGCGCCGGTCACACGTCCTCCCGACTCAGTTCGCCGGCGGGGACGTTGCTGGCGCGAAACGCCGGGTAGAGGCTCGCGAGCAGGGCCGCCGCCAGAATCGTGGCGCCTTGCAGTAGGAGCGCGCCGCCGGGCCAGGCGGGACGGATCGTCCATCCGAAGTACGCCAGGTTGATGCCATAGATAAGGAGAGCGGCGAGCGCCACGCCGCCGACGCCGCCCAAGAGGAGCCCGAAGAGCCCGATCCCGAGCCCCTCCCCGACGAAGGTCAGAAAAATCTGCGAGCGCAGGGCGCCGAGCGAGCGGTAGAGCGCCAGTTCCGCGATCCGCTCGCGCGCGAGGACCAGGAGGGTGAGGGCGATGCCGGTCGCAGCGATGAGCAGCGCCATTCCCTGCAAGATCCGCGTGATGGCGAAGGTCTGATCGAAGATGGCGAAGACCTCCTGGCGCAGGAGCCGGTTGCTGCGGATCTCGAGCGGGGCCGGAGCGAGCGAGGCGCGGAGGGCGTCGACGAAGCGTTCCACGTCGACGCCGGGCGTCAGGTAGAGCGCCAGATTGTTGATCGGGCCCGGACCGAAACGCTCTTCGAGGAAGCGAAGGTCCATGCCGGCGGCGCCTTCTTCCGAGCTGTAGTCGTACGAGACTCCCGCGATCGGCATCGCGATGAGGCCTTTCGTCGAGTGCACCTTCAGGGTGTCGCCCACCCAGAGCCCCGCTTTGCGAGCCAGCGGCTCGGTCACGATCACCGCGCCGTCGTTCTCCACTCGTCGCAGCGCTTCCTCGGGGTCACCGGCCAGGAGCGGGAAGCGCTGCTCGCCCCCCTCGATGCCGATACGAACTCCGGCTACTCGGATCCGACGTCCGTCCTGGGTCTGCGCGAAGAACTGTCGCAGGACATCGACCGCGCGCACCTCGGGCATCCGCTCGCACCGCTCGACGAGCGAAGAATCGATGGTGGCCTCGCGGCCCGCGCGGGCCCAAGACGAGGTCGTGATGTAGACGTCGGCCTGGAGCGTGACGTCGACCCAGGTGGAGACGGTCTCGCGAAAGCTGCCGACCAAGAGCGTGATCGCGACCAACATGCTGACCGCCACGCCGAGAGCGGCGATGGCGAAGGAGGTCGTCTGGAGCCGCGCCTCGAGCGAGCGCAGGCTGTAACGAAGGCCGAAGCCGCGCGGAGAGATGCGGCGGCAGACCGTCTGCACGAAGGCCGGTGTGCAGAGTGCGAGCGAGATCAACACGAAGAGGCCGAGCGCGAAGCCGGACGGTTTCCATCGGGATCCGCCCGCCAGATAGATCAGCGCGCCGAGCGTGAGGAGCGAGAGGCCGACGGCGGCGGCGCGCGGCGCGAGGGAGGAGATCTTCTCGCGCAAGGTGAACGCGACGAGCAGGCCGCGAACGTCGCGGCGTCCCAAGTCGAGAGCGGGGAGGATCGCGCCGAGCAGCGCCCCGCCGATCCCGATGGCGGCGGCGGAGAGATAGAGGGAGAGCGGCAGCTCCAAGCGTTCGATCTCGTCCAGCAGGTAGAGATTCGAGAGCGTCGCGCTCACGATGTCGACATTGGCCTGGGCGGCGAAGTACCCGAGCGGAATGCCCAGCGCGACGCCCAAGGCGCCGAGGAGCGTCACCTCCCCGAGGATCAGTCCGAGGACCTGACCCCGCGTCGCGCCGAGTGCGCGGAGCAGACCGAACTCTCCGCGGCGGCGCACGAGCGAGGCCTGCGTGCTCGTATAGATGAGGAAGAGTCCGACGACGAGACTGATGAGGCTGAGCGCCGTCAGATTCAGACGGAAGGCCGAGAGGAGACCCGCCGCCTGCGACTCCCGCTGCTGCGGCGTGAGCGCCTGGACCTGCGGTCCGAGGCGCGTCTCGAGCCGCCGCGTCAGTTCGCCGATGTCCTGTCCGTCGCTCACGCGCACGTCGATCTGGTGGATCTCGCCGCGGCGGCCCAGGAGCGCCTGCGCCTGCGCGATGTCCATGAGCGCGATCTTGCGGCTCGCCGTCGGCGCGTACCGCTGGAAGTCGACCATCGCCCCCACCTGGAGCGTCGCGCGTCGCGAGCCGCTCGAGACCACGAAGCTGTCTCCTACCGCCCAGCCGCGTTCCTGCGCGAACGCGGGCGAGAGTGCGACCCAACCGGGAGTCGAGAGCGCCGCGGCGATGGCGCTGGGTCCACGATTCGCCGCGGTCTCCTCGGCCGCGCCCTCGATCGGAAAGCGCGTCGGCGCGAAGAAGTCGACACCGACGATCTCCAAGAAGATGGCGCCAGCGAGGCCACGCTGGGAGTTGGCGCGCGCGGGACCGTCCTCCAGCGCGACGTCGATGCGATAGAGCGGCCAGGCGCCGGCGACACCGGGCGTGCCGAGCACACGCGCGAAGATCGAATCCGGGAGCGTGGGGGTGCGACCGACGAGACTGAAGTCGGCCTCGCCGCTCACCGCCTGCACGCCGCCGCGGAACGCGGAGAGCGCATTGAGATTCAGGATCTGGATGCAGAGCACCGAGGCGACGCCGAGGGCGACGCCGGCGACGGTCAGCAGATAGAGGCTGCGCGAGCGACGGATGTGACTGGCGAGCGTGGCGAGGAAGTAGCGGTTCACGGCGTACGCTCCAGCGCGCCATGTACGACCCGCCACACCTCATCCGCCTTCGCCGCCAGCTCCGCGCTGTGCGTCACGTAGACGAGCGCGCTCCCCTCTTCCTCGGTCAAGCGAACGAGCAGATCCATGACGGCGCGGCTCGTCTCGTCGTCCAGATTTCCGGTCGGCTCATCCGCCAACAGGAGTTTCGGGCGGCGCAAGAGCGCGCGACAGATCGCGATCCGCTGCATCTCGCCGCCGCTCAGCTTCTGGACCGAATCGCGCGCGCGCGATTCGAGGCCGACGCGCGTGAGCAGTTCGACGACTCGCGGTTCCCAGGAGGAGGGGCGCTCGCCCGCGATCATCGCGGGGAGCGCCACGTTGTCGCGCACATCGAGATGGGGAAGCAGATGGAAGAACTGGAAGATGAGCCCGACCGTGCCGCGACGCTCGAGCGTCCGCTCGCGATCCGAGAGGTTCGCCAGGTCCCGTCCCGCCAACCAGACCGAGCCGGCGGTGGGGAGATCGATGCCCGCGGCGAGATGCAGCAGCGTCGACTTCCCGCTGCCGCTGCGCCCCACGATCGCGATGCGGCGGCCCGGCTCGATGTCGATGGAGACGTCGCTGAGTACGCGCCTGGGCTCGCCGCCTTCCCGGGGGTAACTCTTGTCGACGTTGCGCAGCGAAAGGATGGGCGCGGGCATGAAGCGGGAGAATACCTTGGAATGACGATCGACTCGATGAAACCTCGGGCCCCCGAGCGGCGTCGAACGCAGTCACTGGCCCGCCGGGGCAGGGTGTATGTTCGACGCTGGCGAGCGAGCCCACGCGGAGGAGGAGAGACATCTTGGCCAAGTTCATGCAGCCCGAGGAAGACAAGGTCCGACAGATCCCGGAGGAGCTCCCGATCCTCCCGCTTCGCAACACACTCGCCTACCCCTACATGGTCCTGCCGCTGGCGGTCGGGATCCCGCGATCGGTCAAGTTGATCGAAGACGCGTTGCAGGCCGACAAGTTGATCGGGCTGGTCGGCATGGCCGACGGCAGCATCGAGGAGCCGACGACCGATCAGGTCTGGAAGACCGGCACCGTCGCGCGCATTCACCGCGTCGTGCGCACGCCGGATGAGAGCATCCAGGTGATCGTGCAGGGGATCGAACGATTCCGCGTGGTCGAGTGGTTGGAGCCGGCGCCCTATCTCCGCGCGAAGATCGCGATCGCGCCCGACATCATCGAGGCCGATCTCGAGCTCGACGCGCTGGAGCGGAGCCTGCGCGCGCTGACGCGTGAAGTCGTTGCACTCTCGCCGAATCTTCCCGATGAGGTGAACCGCTTCCTCGCTCAGGTCGACCAGGTGCGGCACCTGGTCTATCTGGTGGCGGCCAATGCGCGCCTCAAGAAGGAAGAGGGGCAGGCCGTGCTCGAGGCCGACAACCTGAAGGAAAAAATTCGCCTGCTCATGCGTCACCTCACACGGGAAAAAGAGGTGCTCAGTCTCGAGCAGAAGATCCAGTCGGATGCGCACGAGGAGATGGACAAGGCGCAGCGCGAGTACTACCTGCGCCAGCAGCTCCGCGCGATCCGCAAGGAACTGGGAGAAGACGAGGAAGGCGACGCGGTGGTCGAGGACTATCGCGAGAAGATCGAGGCGGCCAACCTGCCCGAGGAAGCGAAGCGCGAGGCGAACCGCGAACTGCGACGGCTGCAGGCCATGCCGGCGCAGTCGGCCGAGCATTCCGTCATCCGCACCTATCTCGACTGGTTGATCGATCTTCCGTGGATGAAGCGGAGCGACGACGATCTCGATGTCCAGAAGGCGCGGCGGATCCTCGACGAGGACCACTACGACCTCCAGAACGTGAAGGACCGGATCATCGAGTTCCTCGCGGTGAACAAGCTGGTCGCCGAGCGCGGGCGTGTGGCTGCGGGTCTTGCGGAAAGTCTCGAGGAGACGCCGGCCGAGTCGCGAGCAGGGGTAGGACCGGTCTCGGATGCGCCGATCGGAGACGTGCCGCCGATCGACGCGCCGATCGACGCGCC
>CAZVYN010000010.1:47617-63102 GCA_964631125.1 uncultured bacterium
CGACGCGCCAATCGAGCCGCCGACCGAGACGCCGCCGAGCGAAGACGAGCCGGCGGCCGGCACGATCATCTGCTTTGCCGGTCCTCCGGGAGTCGGCAAGACCAGTCTGGGGCAGAGCATCGCGCGCGCGTTGGGTCGGAAGTTCACGCGCATGAGCCTCGGCGGCATGCGCGACGAAGCGGAGATCCGCGGGCACCGCCGCACCTATGTCGGCGCCATGCCGGGTCGGATCATCCAGGGAATCAAGCGAGCCGGAACTCGGAATCCGGTCTTCATGCTGGACGAAGTCGACAAGCTCGGCGCCGATTGGCGCGGCGATCCCTCGAGCGCGCTGCTCGAGGTGCTCGACCCGGTGCAGAACAAGGCGTTCCGCGATCATTACCTGGACGTCGACTTCGATCTCTCGGAGGTGATCTTCATCGCGACAGCCAACCATCTGGAGACGATCCCGGGGCCGCTGCGCGACCGGATGGAGATCATCGAGCTGGAGGGATACACGGAGCACGAGAAGCTGGAGATCGCGCGAAAGTATCTCGTCCCGCGGCAGCGCCAACGGAACGGGCTGGCCGAGGGGGAGATCGCGTTCGAGGACGACGCGCTGCGCAAGATCATCCGCGACTACACGCGTGAGGCGGGAGTGCGCGACCTGGAGCGCCAGGTCGGCTCGATCTGTCGGAAAGCGGCGGTCGGCGTGGCGGCGGGCGACGCCGCGGAGGTGGTGGTGACGCCTCCGCTCGTGCGGCAGTGGCTCAAGCGGGAGCGGTTCCAGAGCGAGGCGTCCGAGAGTCTGCGGCTACCGGGGATCGCGACTGGCCTGGCGGTGACGCCGGGCGGCGGGGACATCCTCTATATCGAGGCGACGCGGATGCGCGGCAAGGGCGAGCTGACGCTGACGGGTCAGCTCGGCGATGTCATGCGCGAGAGCGCGCGCATCGCGCACAGTTGGGTGCGGTCGAAGGCCGGTCTCTTCGGCGTCGAGCCCGAGGTGTTCGAGCGGAGCGACCTCCACATCCATGTGCCGGCCGGCGCCGTGCCCAAGGATGGACCGTCCGCGGGAATCGCGATGGTGACGGCGATCGTCAGCCTTTTCGTGGGACGCGCCGCCAGCCAGGGCGTCGGCATGACCGGTGAGGTCACGCTCCGCGGCCGAGTGCTGCCGATCGGCGGCCTCAAGATGAAGGCGCTCGCGGCGCACCGAGCGGGGCTCCACACGGTGGTCCTGCCGAAGCGAAATGAAGGGGATCTCGAGGAGCTACCCGAAGAGGTGCGGCTCGCGATGCGATTCGTCCCCGTCGAGACGATCGAGGAAGCGCTCGCGGTCACCTTGCCGATGGACGAGATCCGGCCCTTCGGCGATCCCGTCGGCGTCGGCGCCGGAACGCGCGGAGAGCACGGACGCTAGGCGCCCGTGCTTCCTTTTTTTTCGAACCGCGGACGAGGACGCGAATCACTCGTTCATCAACCAGATCTCGCTGACCCGCGCCTTCTCCATCGCCGGACCGTCGCTCGCGGGCGCCGTCGTCATCCTGGCGCCGAACGACGCGACCTCGATTCGGTCCTTCGCGACTCCGGAGTTCACGAGGATCTGCCGGATGGCCTGGGCTCTCTGCATTCCGAGGTTCTCGCCATTGGCCTTCTCCCCGCCCGCGTCGGCGAACCCGATCGCAATGACTTGGATGTTCGGCCTGGCCTGCATGTCCTCGGCGAGGGTCCGCAGGACCGCGGTCGCCTCTCCGTCCACGCCGGCGGAGAGTGACGAGAATCCGATGCTCTTGAGCAGGTAGTTGGGCTTGTGGGACGGATCCGGCGTCGGCATCGCGTCATAAACCCAACGCCGCTGTTCCGCCTCGGGTACGTAATACTCCCGAGCCGCCTCGCCGTGCATCGAGGTGTCGCCCGTTTCCGAGACTTCCACGCCTGGTCTGGCCGCCGTGTTCTTCTTGCTGCAGCCGCCGACCAGGACGAGGCCAAGGACGCACCAGGCCAGGCTACGTACGAGGTCCTTCTCTTTCATCGCAATACCCCCAAGGCTAATCTCCTCGCTCACTATCTCATCAGTTGGTCCATCCGGACCGACTCGATACTAACGACAGGATCGGCCCGCGTGAACATGCCAGGAGGCGATTGATGCAGAAGTTGGTCGAGTGCGTTCCCAATTTCAGCGAGGGGCGGGACCGCGCCACCCTGGACGCGATCACGGCAGCCGTCGGATCGGTCGACGGCGTTCGGGTGTTGGATCTCGACCCCGGGGCCGCCACTCACCGCACTGTTTTCACCATCGTCGGCCCACTGGACCGGATCGGCGAGGCGGCCTTCCGCGCGATCCGCGTCGCGACCGAGCGCATCGACATGAGCCGCCACCTCGGGGCGCACCCGCGGATGGGCGCGACCGATGTCTGTCCGTTCGTCCCGATCGGCGACACCACGATGGAGGAGTGTGTCGAGCTGGCGCGTGCGCTCGGCGAACGGGTGGGCCGCGAGTTGGACATTCCGGTCTATCTCTACGAGGCGGCGGCGGCTCGTCCGGAGCGCCGCTCGCTCGCCGATATCCGTACGGGTGAGTACGAGGGCCTCGGCGCCAAACTGGCCGATCCGAACTGGGCCCCCGATTTCGGACCGGCGGAGTTCCGGCCCAAGAGCGGCGCCACCGTGATCGGCGCGCGCGAATTCCTCATCGCATACAACGTCAACCTCAACACCCGCGACAGGAAACTCGCGACGCAGGTTGCGCTCCGCATTCGGGAGAACGGCCGGCTGAAACGGGACGCGGACGGCGCGGTGGTCGTCGATGCAGCGGGGAACAAGGAGCGCGAGCCGGGCCTGCTGCCCGCGGTGCGCGCCGTCGGTTGGTATATCGAGGAGTACGGGCGCGCGCAGGTCTCGATCAATCTGCTCGATTACAAGCGGACGCCGCCGCATCGCGCGTTCGATGTCTGCGTGGAAGAGGCCGCGAAGCTCGGACTGCGCGTGACGGGGAGCGAGTTGGTCGGGCTGATCCCGAAAGAGGCGCTGCTCGTTGCCGGGAGACACTATCTGGCGCGACAGGGGAAATCGTCCGGCGTTCCCGAGCGCGAACTCGCGCACATCGCCATTCGCTCCCTCGGTCTCGATGAGCTCGGGCCGTTCGATCCGCAGCAGAAGGTGATCGAATACCGCGTGGCCGATCGTGATCGCGATCGTTCGCTCGTCGAGCGCACCGTGCGCGATTTCGTCGACGAGGTCTCCACCGAATCCCCCGCGCCGGGGGGCGGCAGTGTCGCGGCGCTCTGCGGCGCCATGGGCGCGGCGTTGGCGGCCATGGTGGCCAATCTCACGGTGGGACGAAGGGGGAGCGAAGCGGCTTGGGAAGCGATGCGCGGGACCGCCGCGCGTGGGCAGTCGCTGAAAGACCTGCTGCTCGCCGCCGTCGATGAGGACACGCGTGCATTCGACGCGGTCTTGGTGGCGGGTCGACTTCCGAAGGGATCGACGCAGGAGCAGTCCGCGCGATTGGCCGCAGTAGAAGCGGCGAATCAGCGAGCCACGCTCGTCCCGCTCGGAGTGGTCGAGCGTTCACTCGAAGTGCTCGAACTGGCCGCCGAGGCCGCCGCCAAGGGAAATCCCAACAGCCTGAGCGACGCCGGCGTCGCCGCTCTCTGCGCCCGCGCCTGCGCCGAGGGCGCCTGGCTCAACGTCGGCATCAATCTGAAAAGTCTGTCCGAGCTGGAAGGTGCGGACACCGCCTGGATCGAGACGACACGCGACCGCGCGGCCGACCTACTGGTGCGTGCGAGGATCCGGGCGCAGGAAGTGCTGGGGGCGGTGCAGGGGAAGTTGGGCGCTGCATAGCGCAGCGAAGTGAGGCCGGGGTGGAGCTGAAGGTGGTGCGCTCAACTCCGCGGTTCGCAGCGAACCTCGCGAACGTAACCTCACTTCAGATTGGCTCGATGGAGGCCACCGTGAATCCTCGGCTGATCGCCGCCGCACGTCGCTCTCGCAGCTCTCGTACACGCCAAGTTGATCAACCTTGACGTTGACGCGACCGCAATCCGGCGCCACGGTAAATTTCGTGCGGGATCGGCAGGGGTCGGCTTGAGTCGTCGCCCCTTGCCGTGAGAGTCGCACGTTGTGTCCACTCGACAAGGAGGAACCATGCGACGGGCTCTGCTCTCCTCGCTCTGCTCTCCTCGCTCTGCTCGCTAACGGGTTCCTGATCTCGGGATCTCCGGATGTGGCCGAAGCAGCCGCCAGGTCAGCCGGACTTCGACGGGCTTTCCGTTCGAAGGCTCGCGAGCCGATCCTACAGACCACGCGAGTTGGCTGGGCGACCTGCGAAGTCCATCAGCTAGCGCCCTGAGAACCAGGAGGAGACCCGTGTCGACGCAAAGGTGGATCTTCGTCCTACTCCTGGGCGCCTGTCTCGCTGGTTGCAGCGATGACAATCCGAGCGATGTCGATACAACGGCCCCGGCAAGAACGGACAACCTGTCCGCTGCAGCGGGGCCGCTGCGGAGTGTTGTCTTGACTTGGACGGCCCCGGGGGATTGTCGCTTCAGCAAGCATCCAAGATCTCGAGCTGCCTGGAGCGATCTCCGATCTGACGATCGTCGCCCAAACTCTGAATGAAGCGACCCTTCGGTGGACCGCCCCAGGGGACGACGGACAGTTGGGCAGAGCCGCGTTGTACGACCTTCGCCGGTCCTACGAGGAGATCGACGAGAACTCTTGGGAGGACGCGACTGTCGTGCCTGGGGCGCCGCCTCCCGACAGCTCGGGGACGCAGCAATCCGTTGTCGTGCGAAATCTCGATCCAGGACGCGCCGAGTACTTGGCAATTCGGTCTCGGGACGCCCAGGAGAATTGGTCGGCGCTATCTAACGTGGTCAGCACAACGCCGAGCGATTTTGTCCAGCTCACGTTCTCGGAGCGAACCGTTGGAGCATACGCTCCATCTGTTTCGCGAGATGGGACGAAGATCGCCTTCCACGCGGACTATGTGACGAGTTTCCGTCACCAACTCTACGCCATGTCCGCGGACGGAAGCGGCGCCACGCAGCTTACCAGTCTTCCGGAGGGAGCAATCACCCCAGACTGGTCGCCGGACGGCTCGCGAATCGCATACTCGGTGCGGTCGTTCGAGGACCCCTTGGGATCCTCGGAACTCTATGTTGTCGAAGTTGCCGGTGGGTCTCCCCAGCTGCTCGAATCCGACGGTTCGCGCAACAGCTCGCCAGCCTGGTCGCCCACGGGAGACGAGATCGCATTCCAATCCAATCGTACGGGCGATGATGAGCTCTGGATAATTGCGACAAGCGGAGGCGAGCCAACCCGTCTCACGGATAGTTCCTCATCCGAGGACACAGCCGCCTCCTGGTCGCCGACTGGAGACGCCATCGTGTTCGCTTCCGACCGAAGCGGGAACCGCGACCTGTGGTTGATTTCTCGCGATGGCGCCGTCGAGACACAGATCACGTTTGATTCCTGGACGCAGACCGACCCGTCTTGGTCTCCGACAGGCGAGTTCATCGCGTGCGTAGTGTCCCGAGACGACAAGGGCGACATTCGGATCGTTCGTCGTTAGGTCGCCAAGAGGCAGCGCAGGACCTGTTACGCGAACCTCAGTACAGCGTGATCAACACCGTGTCGCGGACGCCGCGCGACTGCGCGACGATCGCGGCCACGCCGGTCTCTCGGCCGGCGACGAAGGTGACTCGGGCCAGGCCGTCTCGGGTGAAACCTTCGGGATCGATTCGCCCGAGCGAGGTCGCGAACTGCACCACGGTGGAGTCGGCGATCGGTCGTGAACCTTGCAGGACGGTTGCCCAGATCGTGGCCGCGCTGGTCGAGTCGGCCAGGACGAGGAGCGGAACCGAGTCGAGTTGCAGCGAGATCTGCTTCTCGTCGTCCGGATCAGTTCCGGTGCGGCAGGCGGCGACGGCGAGTGCGCCGAGGAACGCCAGTGCGAGGGCGCGGCCCAGTTGCGTGAACGTCACTTCGAGTCTGGATCGGTGGATCACAACGCCTCCCGCGCGGCGATGACGGACGTCGCCTCGGCCACGATCTGTTCGGCGACGCGCCGCGCCGCCTCGTCCCGCAGGGCCGACTTCACCTCGTCGGGCGTCACCTTGGTCAGGACCGAAGTGGAGGAGGGTGCGATCTCGGCGCCCAGGCCGCGCGAGGCGCTTCCTTCGAAGACCGACCGCGCGACGATCGAGTAGCCGTCGGGAGCGACCAGCTCCATCTGCGCGGTGATCGTCGTCGTCGCTCGGGGCGCGCGCAGCAAGAGCGGGACGGAGAACCCGCCGACCTCGCCGTCGTCGATCGCCAGGATCCTTATGGCGAGTTCGTAGTGCCGGACCTGCGCCAGCGCATCCCGATGCTCGCCAGGGATCGTGCGCACGAAGACCGAGAGCGCTCCCTCACTGTGCGGAGTCCGCGTGCGGATGACCGAGGCCAGCTGGCCGGCGACGCCGTGCGGATCGGGCATCATCGCCTCGATCGGCAAGACGAGCAGCGCCGTCATGGCGCGAGGCGACGACTCGACCTCGAGCAGATCCCCGGCGCCGCGCGGCCAGCCGAAACTCACACCGAGGTGCGTTTCGAGATCGACCGCGTGATCCTGCAACAGCCGTCGGCGCGCGCCGATCTCCACGCCCACGCCGAGAGCCAACGGGATGCCGACGCCGGCGTTCACCTCTGCGTCGGGGTCTTGCGAGACGAGGCTCCAACGAGCCGCGTACTCGCCGAAAGCTGAGATGCCGAACGGCAGGAAGCCGACCGCCTCGAGTCCGAGTCCAGCCGTGACATACGCATCGAGGTCGCCGCCCGGCAGCAGCACGCCGGGGTCGACGTAGGCGGAGAGACGCCGCGCGCCGACGCGGGCGTCGTACTGGAAGAGCGCTTGCGCCGCGTACTGGTACTCGCCGGTCGTGAACGGCATGAGTCCCGCACGCTCTTCCTCAAATCCGGTCGGAAGCACGAGCACCTGCCGCAGCCCGAGACGCAGCGGCCGATCGGGATACGGTTGGAACGACGCCTTGAGCGAGAGGTGCGTGTCGCCGAGTCCCGACTTGTGCAGAAGACCGGTGCGCTGTTCGAAGTGCGCCGCGGCGAGTCCGACCGAGAGATAGCTGCTCAGCCCGTAGTCGAACTGCACGTTGTAGCGGAGCATCCGTCCCGCCCCCGGCAGCTCTTCGAGCAGACGGCGCCCGCGCGCCACGACTTGTCCATGCAGTGGGCCCTCGGCCCGCGCGATGTGCACCAGGTCGCCGTCCTCGGGACCCGACCCGAGGGTCTGGGCGGTCGCCATGGAAGGTGCGAGCGTCAGCATCATCGCGAGGGAGACGAGGGCGCGGGTCATCCTGTTGCCCATGCGGTCGGCCTCCTGTCCGCGAGCTTCTAGGCAGCCGGCGTGCCAGGGGCTGAGTTGGGAGAGGCGTGCGAGGAGAGCGCGTGGGGACAACGAGATGCGCGAAGAGGGAGTGAGGCGCGTGACGGTGGGTAGGAGTTGCCCGGTTGGGGGGAATGAGAAGGCCGCCGGTCCGTGGTGGAGCGGCGGCCTTCTGGGAGAGCGGAATCGGGTCAGACTTTGTCTGACCCGATCACTTTAATGCGCGAGGATCAGCTTCCGAGTGGAGACCTGCTCGCCGGCGGAGAGACGGTAGAAGTAGACGCCGGCGGGGAGGAGCTCGCCGCCCGCCGACCTACCGTCGAACGAAACGGCGTGGTAACCGGCCTCCATCGTTCCGCGCGCGAGACTGCGGACCTGACGGCCGCTCGCATCGAAGACCTCGAGCGAGACGCCCGCCGTGCCCGGCAGCGCGAAGAGGATGTTGGTCGATCCCATGACCGGGTTCGGATAGTTCGCGTAGAGCTGGAAGGCGGCCGGGCCACCCGCCAACGGCTCCAACTGTCCGCGACCGCGCGAGAGGACCTGATTGCCCGCGCCGCGGAGGTCGTAGACGAGATCGAAGTCGCTCGTCGCCGTCTCCAGGATGCGGAAGGTCACCTGCGCGACCACGCCGCGGCCGGAGACGGTCGGGGATTCGCGGTCGAGCTTGCTGACCGAGACCTCCAACCAATCAGAGCCCGCGCGGTGCAAGAAGAGCGAGCCGTTCGCGCCGGAGAAGTGGTCGCCCGAGCGGACCTCCAACGGCTCCAACTGCGTCGGGTCGTAGCCGAGATTCAGCCACGCGCCCTGGAGATTGTAGCCGTCCGCGATCAGGTCGACCGTCAGGGTCGAGCCCGGCAGCGGACTTTCGACATGCGCGACGGTGGTCACGCGGGCCGAGCCGACCACGTCGGCGCCGAGCGCTTCAGGACGGTTCAGCGACGAACGCAGGAGGGCCAGATCGCTCCCCGGCGCGACGCGCAGGAATCCGTTCGAAGCGGCCCACGACCACTGCGTCGTGAACGCGAGGATGTCGTCGACATCGAGTACCTGATCTGGGACCGGCAGCATGTCTGGCGCCGAGCCGGTCGTGGGACCGAAGTCGGCGATGAAGTCTTGCGTCGTGCCGTTGCCGTTCCAGCCCTCGGTGAAGACCATCTGGTCCTCGAAGTTGATCAAGCCGTCGGGACGCGGCCGGTAGTTCGGCAGGGTCGAGTCGGCGCCGGCGCCGTTCGAAGCCACGTCTCCCAGGTAGGCGAGGCGGAGATCCGCGCCGCGCACCTTCCAGCTCGACGGCGACTCGTTGTGGATGTCGCGCATGTAGCTGGAGGCCGTCGTGATCGAAAGCGAGCCGTTCTTGAAACGAGCCGCCGGGGTGATCGCGCTCGCCTTGGCGCGCAGAAGGACACGCGCCACGGTGTGCGGACCGTTGCCGGTCAGACCGATCGGCGTGCCGACCGCGGAGGCCGCGACCGAGTACGAGCCGGCAGTGTTGTTGAACGAGCTGTTGAAGACCACTCCGGTCGCGCCCGAGCCGTCCCAGGCGTTGCCGTCGGTGATCTCGACGATCTCGACCAACATCGGATCGAACGCGCCCGTGTAACCGACCGCGATCACGCTGTCCGGATAGCTGACCTGCAGGTTGACCACGCGCTCCAGACCGTTCTGGAGATAGATCGCGCGGTCGCCGTCGATGGCGTCGGCGGCGCTCAGGCCCGGCAGGATCGATGAGTCGACGCAGAACAGCTCGATGCTGGTCGTCTGATCGGTCGCCACGCTGTTGCCGCTCGAGTCCTTCAGCATCGCGAACAAGTAGTACGAATCATTGTCCGCGGGCGGTCCACCGGGCGTGTCGGCGAGGTTCCACGTCGCGCTGGAGGCGGTCCCGGAGACCGTTCCGCCGGCGATGCAGAGCTTCGACGTCGTCGCGCTGTAGGTCGACGCGGTGTCGTAGTAGAAGTCGATCCAACCGCCGCTCGGAGCGTTCGTCGTCACGATCGTGAAGGTGAACGAACCGTTCGTCAGATAGCACGCCGGCAGCGTGGTGAAGTTGGAGACGATGATCGTCGGCGTCGGCGCCTCTTCGTACTTGGTCACCATGTTGCGCAGACCGTCGGCCACGTAGAGGTCGAGGTCCAGGCCGTTGGTGAGGAACGAAATGCCCGAGAGCTCCGCGTAGCGACCCAGGACGTTGCCCTGGCCGCCGACCGCGCTGTCGTAGGTCGGAACGGTCGAGCCGCCCGCGCCCGCCGCCGCGGTGTCACGGTAGAGGACGACGCGGTCGTTGCCCTGATCCGCCACGGCGACGTAGACGAGGTTCGGCGTGGCGGCGTCCGCCTGGACCACGACGTCGACCGGCGTGTCCAAGTTGTCGCCGGCGGCCGTGCCGGTGTTCCACGAGCAGATGAAGACCATCCGCGCGGGGAGATTGAGCGAGAGGTCGGCCGGATAGAAGTTCAGCTTCTGGATCCGGTTGTTGCCGGTGTCCGCGACGTAGACGTCGTAGGCGCCGAGGTTCGTGTTCCAACGAGCCGCCACGCCGCGCGGGGCCGAGAAGCGACCGTTGCCGGTGCCGCTGGAGCCGTAGCGCAGGACGTCGGGCGTCGTCGTGTAGTTGTAGTCGAACGCCGTCGAGACCGGAGGAACCGAGCCATGGATGCCGTCACCGAAGGTGATGGCGCCGTTCGCCCAGTTGACCTCGAAGACCTCGTCGTTCGGGCCGGCCGTCGTGATGTCGCCGACGACATCCCAGACGACCGGAGTGCCGGCCGGATCGAAGGTGATGCTGGTCAGCGTGCCTTCCTTGATCGGAGCGGTCGCCGTCCAGCTCACCCAGTCCTCGGGCACGGGGACCGGGGTCGTCTGACGGTAGTCGACCGTCGCGACCGCGCCGACCAGACCGGCTCCCGTCGGCTGCGCGGCGTTCTGCGTGCGAGCGTCACCCGGCAGCCAGTCGCCGGCGAAGCTCGTGCCCGCGCCGTCCGCTCCCGCGATGACCTTGATGCGATCGCCGCCGGTGTCGGCGGCGAAGATGTAGCGGCCGTTGACCGCCACCGTCGTCGCGATCGTGATCGTAACGCCGACCGCGCCGTTCAGCGGGAGGGAGAGTCCCGGGATCCCCAGGAACGGATTGGCCAACTCGGCGAAGGCGGCGCCCGTCACGAGCACGCGACCGGTCGAAAGGTCGGTGATCGTGGTGAGCCCCCCGGAGACCGTCACGTCGTAGGTGTGACCCGTGACCTGATTGGCGTCGGAGACCGCGGCCGTCGCCTGATCGAACGGACCGCCGTCCCCGCTCGGCGTGACCGTGGCGCCGGTCGAGGCGCCGGCGCGCGCGACGGCGACGTCGTACGGGTTGGTCAGCACGTCGTCGTACTGCTCACCCGCCGTGACCGTGCCGGCGACTGCGACCGTGTAGAAGAAGAGCTCCTGATCCTGGCTGCCCGAATCGTCCGCGGCGTCGACGACGAAGATGTCATCGGAAGTCGCGGTCGACTCGTTCTGGATGACGGCGAGCGCACGCAACTGCTGCCAGCTCGACGGTCCGCCCGAGGCTTCGTCGATCTCGGTCAGGACCGGCGAAGGGCCGGCGCCGGTGCCGTAGTCGACATCGCCGAGGCCGAACGCGTAGACCGCGCCGGTCTGCTCGTTCGAGATCGCATAACGCAGCGCGATCGTCGACGTAGCGGAGAGAGAACTCCCCGGGAAAAGGATCTCCGGCGCGTTCACCGCATCGTCGAAGTCGATCGTGTAGACGCGATCCGCCGCGACAAATCCCGCCAGGCTGCTCACCCACGTCCAGGTCACTCCGTCGATCGAAACCGACTGGGAGTGAGGAACGATCGAAGCAGTGGCGCTCGGCGCCCACTGCGCGGGAAAGATCTGATCCGAATCCCACTCGGAAGCCGCGGCGGCGCCGCTGCTCTGGTAGGTCAGATCGAGCTGCGTGTAGTAGCTGTAAGTTCCGTTGGCCTCGAACGCCTGCACGCGGTTGTTGCCCGCGTCCAGGACGTAGACCACGTCACGTTCGTTCGCGGCATGCTCGCGCGCCGCCACTCCGAAAGACTGCACGAACGGAATATCGATCACCGGATCGTTGACCATCTGGTTCAACGTCGGCGTGTTGATCGACCGGAAATACGGCCCGTTCCACTCGAGGATCGGATCGTACTGCACTCCGGCTTGGGCGAAGCCCGCCCCGCCGAGTGCGAGCACGATCAGAGTCCCCAGCAGGAAAGCACTGAACCTCGACATCTCAATCCTCCTTTGCGCCTGGCGCGAGCGGTTTCCGGCGACCGGTCCGTCGTTCCGGCTCGATCCCTGAACCCGTCGATCCCTCGAACATGACCCCACCAAACTCGGCCTCTTCATCCGTGATCCCCCCATCCCTGGACCCTCGATCCAAACTCGTGTAGTTCTGCGGTTGTCCCTCGGCATCGGCCGGGGCCATCTCTTTCTTGAGTTCGGAGCGAGTCGCCCGGCGCACGGATTCTGGTGTTCGGTCGCATGCTCTAGAGGCCTTGCCGCACGACCCAGGCGCCGCGCAGGTTGAATTGCATTTGGGTCAAGTTGTGGTCGAGGAGCCGGGTGTATACATCCGGGTTCGCCGACTCGGCTGCTTCGGTTTGTGAGAGCAGCGATATAGAGGAGCGGGTGCGGGCGCCGATAGCGCGGGCGCGCACGATTGCGATGTCGCCGGTTCCATTGGCATTGGTGCCGACGGCGATGCCGTTCTGGAAGGTGATCTCCCAGCTCGCGGCGTGCTGCGCGAGTCCGGGGATCGGGTCGGCCGCTTGCTCCAGGAAGAGGAAGCCGCGGTGGTCGCTCCAGAAGTCGCCCGGACGCACGCTGATGATCTCGACCATCTGTCGGTCGTAGGCGATGACCATGGCGATGCCGGCCAGGTTGGAGACGCCGCGCGCGCGCACGCGGAAGGTGAACTCCTCTTCGCCGGCCACGTCGATCGTGTCGGGCGCGATCTCGATCGTCGGGAACTCGGCGGTGCGAAACGTCAGATCCGATCCGGTCGCGGACAGCCCGGCCCGGTTCGTGGCCTGGACGCGGAAGTGATACTCCTCGGCTTCCTGGAGGTCGTTGAGCACGAGCGCGTGCGTGCGCGTGAACGCGTCGGCCGCCTCGCTCACGACGTGCCCGTACGAGGGAATCAGCCCGTAGAAGGCCTTCCCGCTCGCGCGGTCGTCGGTGCGGAAGGTGATCGTAGCCGAGTTCGGCGTGATGCCGATGACGGCGATGCCGCTGATGACCGGGGGCGTGGTGTCATCGCGATCGATCGAGCGCGCCGTCGTGAACGATCGCGCCTGCGAAGTGACGGACGGACCGAGCGGACTCGCCGCCTGCACTTGGTACCAGTACTCGGTCTGTTCGTCGAGCGCGTCGAGCGTGACCTGGTGCGTGACGCCGAGGCGCGAAGATTCGTTGAAGTTCTGCGCGGCCTGACTGCGGCCGTAGTTGATGGTGCACGAAGCCTGTCGCGTCGTGTTCCACTTCAGCGTGGCGGAAGTGTCCGTGACCGCGACAACCTCGAGGTTACGAACTTCCAGCTCGCCGCTGGGTAGATCGCCGCCGTCGCCGGGGTCGCTGATGCCGCAACCGATCGAGGCCAGCAGTAGCGTCAAGCAGACCACGGCGCGCGAGCGCAGGCCGAACGAGAGCAGGCCGAAGTTGTCCCTTGGACGCGTTGTTCTCATCATCCCTGACTCCTGCGGCTCCAGCCGCGACTGGCTCGAGTTGCCGGCGGCGTCGGACGCCGCGCGTTCCGTTGAGCGCCCTGCTCCCGGACATCTCTGTGATTCGTCGGCCGCGACGGTCGGCTTTAGCCAGAAAGCGCTTGATTGTGGAACGAAGAGCTGTGCCCCGGCGCCGCCGTGCGGGGCATCGCGGCGCCCTAGAACGCACGTTTGAGCTCATGCCGTGACTGTCGATCTTTCAACGCCGCCGTCTTGATCTCGCCGCGGTAGTACTCCATTCGCCACGGCTCGAGCGGCTGGTGATGGGGAAAGCACCGTCGCCCGAGCACGTCGTTCCAGCCCATCGGGTGCGTCGCGAGGCCGATCCGCATGGCGGCGGTTTCGTCCGTACCGTTCTCTCGACGTCGTTTCACCGCGTTGCGCCAGACCTGGAAGATGTGCGCTCGGTCCATCGCGCGCTGCCGCCGTTTGCTGAACGCGATCGTCTCGCGTCGATGATTCGCCTGCGAGTGACGCAGCAGCAGATCGGTGAGGTTGACGGCGAAGAGCGGGTTGTCCGCGGTGCGGGCGCGGCGCGAGTTCGTCGTGCGGTGTGTGATCGACACGCGCAGCTCCGTCCTCGACCGAAGTCGAGTCACGACTTTGCGATACGCCGGATGCTCGTCGCTCTCCAGCTCCAGCGTGCCGTCGGTTGGAGCCTTCTCCAGCAACGCGCCGATCAGACGCTCGACGCCGATCTCGATCGCTGCGGGATCGGGTCGGCCCAGCTCGTTCTCGAGGACCTTTCGGCGCGCCTTCTGCGCCGCCGTCATGCGTCCCTTGCGCCGTAGTGGAGCGTCAGTGACCTCGTAGAGAAACCACGAATCCTTCCCGGCCGCGACGTTCAGATGGAACGGATGGAACTGCGAGAACTCGAACGTCTCGAACCCATCGAACGCCACCGGCTCGTCGATGGTCAGCGATTGTGTGAGCTGGCGCTGGAAGACGAGACAGTGACGGCCGAGCCGAGCCAGGTGTCGACCGATCGTCGTGTGACTGACTTGGAGGTGTCGACCGGCTTGTCGGAGGCCGGTACCGTTGGATGCCAGGCTCGCGATCTGAGGCAGCAGTTGGCGGTATCGGAGCCAGTAATCCGCGCAGAACGCGCGGGTGGAGAACCGTCGCCGGCAGTGGAGACAGAGATAGAGCTGGAACTTCGCACCGTCGGATCGCCGCTCATAGAACCCACTCTTGCGCTTCGGCCACGGCTCATCGCTCGGTAGATGGAAGCGGCAGTGTCGGTTCGGGCAGTGCGTCGGGACGAAGTCCGGGTCTTGATCGGGAGGGAGAGGATGTTTCGACATGCCCTCCGAGCGGTGCGAGATTCACGCCGCGAATGCGCAGTTCTTGATTCCACAACCGGATCAGTATGCTCGGGGCCATGACGCCTCTCGCTGAATCTCCAATCATTTCCCCGCTCCAACTCGACTCCGAGATCCGGCGACTTCGCCGCGAGATGGGGGCGGTCATCCTCTCGCACTATTACCAAGAGGGAGAGATCCAGGACCTGGCCGACCATGTCGGCGACAGCCTGGCGTTGGCGCAAGCGGCCGCGCGGACCGACGCGAAGTGCATCGTCTTCGCCGGCGTCCACTTCATGGCCGAGACGGCCAAGATCCTCAATCCGCATCTGCCGGTCTACGTGCCCGATCTGAAGGCGGGCTGTTCACTGGCGGAGGGGTGTCCGGCCCCGGCCTTCGCGAAGTGGTTGAAGTTCTATCCGGGGCACTACGTGGTCAGCTACATCAATTGCTCCGCCGGCGTGAAGGCGCTCTCCGATGTGATCTGCACCTCGTCGAACGCGGAGAAGATCATCCGCTCGATTCCGGCGGATCAGCCGATCGTCTTCGCGCCCGATCGGCATCTCGGACGCTGGCTGATCAAGCGGACGGGACGCGACATGGTCCTGTGGCCGGGGACCTGCCAGGTGCACGAGATCTTCTCCGAGAAGAAGATCGTGCAGCTCAAGCTGCATCATCCGGAAGCCAAGGTGATCGCGCATCCCGAATGCGACGCCCGCGTCTTGGCGTTGGCCGAGCATGTCGGCTCGACTTCGAGCCTGCTCGCCTTCGTGGAGAAAGACGACGCGCGCGCCTACATCGTCGCGACCGAGCCCGGCATCATCCATCAGATGGAGAAGAAGGCCCCCGGCAAGCTGTATCTCTCGGCGCCGGTCGAGGGCGGCTGCAACGCCTGCGCGGAGTGCCCGCACATGCGCCTGAACACCGTGGAGAAGCTCTACTTCTGCATGCGCGACCGCCGGCCCGAGCTCTTCGTCGACGAAGCGGTCCGCGTGAAGGCGCTCGCCGCGGTCAATCGGATGCTGGAGCTGAGCTAGCGCAGCTCGCCCGTCGCTGCCGCCGTCGCCG
>CAZVYN010000010.1:63202-73509 GCA_964631125.1 uncultured bacterium
GCCGTCGCCGGGCCGCTATACTGCGCGGATTCACGTCGACCCCGAGGGAGCCCCGCATGCACACGATCGAGTCGAGTCCGGAGTTCGTCGCGCAGGCCTATGACCGGATCGAGCGTCGGTTGACGATCGTGCGCGAGCGGCTCGGAAGGCCGCTCACGTTCGCGGAGAAGACGCTCTTCGGACACCTCGACGACCCCACGGGACAAGACCTCACGCGAGGGAAGAGCTACCTGCAGGTGCGGCCCGATCGCGTCGCGATGCAGGATGCGACGGCGCAGATGGCGCTCCTCCAGTTCATCTCCGCGGGGATCCCGCGGGTGGCGGCGCCGACGACGGTGCACTGCGATCATCTCATCCAGGCGCGGGTCGGCGCGGCGTCCGACCTGAGCGCGGCGCAATACGAGAACGAGGAGGTATACGCATTCCTCGCGTCGGCCTCGCAGAAGTACGGCATCGGATTCTGGAAGCCGGGGGCGGGGATCATCCACCAGGTCGTGCTGGAGAATTACGCGTTCCCGGGCGGGCTCATGATCGGCACCGACTCGCACACGCCCAACGCCGGCGGGCTCGGCATGTTCGCCTCCGGTGTCGGCGGCGCCGACGCGGTCGACGTGATGGCCGATCTGCCGTGGGAAGTGAAGAACCCGGGCATCGTCGGCGTCTACCTGACGGGAGAGATGAACGGCTGGACCGCGCCGAAGGATGTCATCCTCTACCTCTGCGGCGTACTGACCGTGAAGGGCGGGACGAACAACGTCGTCGAGTACTTCGGGCCGGGCGTGCGTTCGATCTCCTGCACCGGCAAGGCGACGATCACGAACATGGGCGCGGAGTTGGGCGCGACCACCTCGATCTTCCCGTATGACGAGCGGATGGAGCGGTACCTGCGCAGCACGCAGCGCGGCGCGCTGGCCGACCTCGCCAACCACCGGCGCGCGCTGCTCCAGGCCGATCCCGAGGTGGAGCGCGATCCGGGCAAGTACTTCGACCGGATCGTCGAGATCGACCTCTCCAAACTGGAGCCGCATGTCGTCGGACCGCACACGCCCGATCTGGCCCGGCCGGTCTCGCAAATGGCGGCCGACGTGCGCGCCCATGGCTACGTCGATCAGATCTCGGTCGCGCTCGTCGGCTCGTGCACCAACTCCTCGTACGAGGACATCGAGCGCGCCGCTTCGGTCGCGCGGCAGGCGCGGAAGCATGGCGGGAAGATCGCGACGCCGTTCCTCGTCACGCCGGGTTCGGAGCAGGTGCACGCCACCATCCAGCGGGACGGTCAGATGGCCGACCTGGAGGCGATCGGCGCGACGGTGCTCGCCAACGCCTGCGGGCCCTGCATCGGCCAGTGGAAGCGCGACGATCTGAAGCCGGGGGAGAAGAACTCGATCCTGACCTCGTTCAATCGAAACTTCCCCGCACGCAACGACGGCAACGCGCAGACCGAGGCGTTCATCGCCAGCCCGGAGATCGTCGTGGCGTATGGACTGGCCGGGCGGCTCTCGTTCAATCCGCTGACCGATGAGCTGATCGGCGGCAACGGCGCGCCGTATCGACTGTCGCCGCCCGCGCCCGCGCCTGAAGTGCCGCCGAACGGATTCGTCCATGCGTACTCGGGATACCTCGCGCCGGCGGACGACGGCGCCGCGATTGCGTTGTCGGTCGATCCGACGAGCGAACGGCTGCAGATCTTGGACCCGTTTGCGGCATGGGACGGCCTCGACTTCCTCGGGCTTCCGGTGCTGCTCAAGGCCAAGGGGAAGTGCACCACCGACCACATCTCGCCCGCCGGCAAGTGGCTGAGGTATCGCGGTCATCTCGATCGGATCAGCGACAACATGTTCACCGGGGCGATCAACGCCTTCTCGCAGGCGCCGGGGACCGGCCACAACCAGCTCACCGGCCGCGACGAGGAGCCGATCCCCGCGATCGCGCGGGAGTACCTGGCGGCCCGACTGCGCTGGGTGGCGATCGGCGATGAGAACTACGGCGAGGGTTCGAGTCGCGAACATGCCGCCATGTCGCCGCGCTACCTGGGGGCGGCGGCGATCGTCGCGCGAAGCTTCGCGCGCATCCACGAGTCGAACCTGAAGAAGCAGGGGCTCCTGCCGCTCACCTTCGGGGATCCCGCCGACTACGACCGCATCGGGCGCTCGGACCGACTCGATCTGTTGGGCCTGGCGGATCTGGCCCCGGGCCGTGAAGTCCATGCGCGGCTGCATCATCCGGACGGGACGAGCGAGGCTCTGGTCCTTCGGCAGACGCTGAATCACGAGCAGATCCGGTGGTTCCGCGCCGGCTCGGCCCTCAACCGGATGCGTGAGCGGCTGGCGGGCTGAGCTCGAAGTTCATGGGTTGACACGCTCCGCGACAGTTGAGAAGCGGTCTCTTCCGTCCGATAGCGGGACGGGAGATACCAATGGACGTTCGACCGAACAGCCCACCCGCGAGCACGCGCCTGCTCGGAGAGATCCTCTTGGAAGAGGGCTATCTCCAGCACGACGACCTGGTCCGGCTCGTACAGCACCAACGCAATCTTCCGCTGAATGAGCGCAAGCCGATCGGCCGCCTCGCCGTCGAGCTCGGCTATCTGACGGAAGCTCAATTGCGCACGACGCTGGACGTGCACGGCAAGCGCCTCAGCCTGGGCGAGCTGCTCGTCGCGCGCGGTTCGATCTCTCGCGAAGATCTCGCGCGAGCGTTGGAGCGGCAGGCCAACGAGGGCGGCCTCCTCGGCGAGTTGCTCGTGAGCAGCGGGTGTCTCGACGAAGTGGCGCTGGCCGAAACGTTGGCGGAGCAGGCCGACCTACCGTATGTCCCCCTCGGGGCCGACGACCCGCTGGAGGCGAATCTCGCGCGTTGGGTGAATCCGTACTACGCGAGCCACCACGGCATCGTGCCGGTCGGTCGTCTGGGACGACGCCTGACCGTCGGCATCTGGCACCCGACTTCGATCGGCTGCGCGGCCGAGCTCGAGAACTCCACCGGAATGCTCGTTCGCTTCGTCATCTCGACCCGGAGTCAAGTCGACGCGCGGGTCAAGGCGCTCTACGGAATCACCCCGCAGCCGCCGCGCGGGGGCGGTCCGGTCACGCAGAAGATCACGCTCGTCACGCGCCCCGCTCTCATGGTCGAAGGGCCACTCGCGCCGTTCGGTTTCGATTCCGTCCGCGCGGCCGAACTCGACACGCTGCTTCGCGGCGGCGAGGGGGATGGCGTCTTCTTGGTCAGCGGTCCCGGCGGCGCTCAGCTCGAGGAGTTCTATCTCAGGCTCTGGCGGTACGGCCAAGAACTGGATCGCTCGAACGAACAGGGCTGCGAGGGCGCCGGTGAGATCCGCGATCAGCGGACCGCCGAACGGATCTTCCGCACGAGGAATGCGCAGGGCGTCCGGCTCGGCTTCATCGCGTCGGAGCACTCCGTCGGAGCGCTCCAGCGACTGATCGACCTGGGCATCCATCCCGACCGGGTGCAAGGGCTCTTGCTCGGAGTCTTGACGGTGTGTCCGGTGCGGCAGGTCTGCGCTCAGTGCAGCGAGAGCTACGAACCGCATTCGCTCGTGCAGCAGGAATGGTTCGGACCGGGCGGGCCGAATGCCGTTCGCTCGATTCCCGCGGCTCGTTGGCGGCGCGGGCGCGGCTGCAAGACCTGCGTCGGAACCGGATTCCTCGGCGAAGTCGTGCTGCACGAACTCTGGACGCCGGACGAGACGGAGCGGCGGCAGATCGCCCATCGATTGCCGATGCGTTCGGTACGCGATCACGCGGCGGAGCGGATCGATACGCTCGGTCGCAACGGCCTCGACCGCGCGATGGCCGGCCTCACGACGCTGGAGGAGTTGCTGAAGCGACTCCCGGTCGACGAGGTGCGCTTGGTGCGGGCCTCGCTCCGTGCGCGCGGGGATGATGCCTCGCCGGATCCGGAGCGACGCGCGGCCTGAGCGAGCCGAGGTTGCGGTCAGCCGCGATGCGATCGGTAGCGCGTGAA
Source organism: uncultured bacterium (assembly GCA_964631125.1). Lineage (GTDB taxonomy): Bacteria > Eisenbacteria > RBG-16-71-46 > CAIMUX01 > CAIMUX01 > CAZVYN01. The sequence continues at coordinate 67,187 of CAZVYN010000010.1, forward strand.
CGCGTCGGTCGCGTCGAAGGCGGGATCGCTCCATCGCGACGCTTCGATCCCGAACCAACCCCCGTTGTCCCGGCGATCCACCACCCGCCGGATCTGGATCAGATGCTCGACCGAGATGTTGTCGAGCCGATCGTTGCCCGCGTGGGCGCCGCAGGTCAGGGTGAGCGACGGCCGCAGCCGGTTGTATGCCCCGCCGATCGCGCCCTCGGTCGTCGGCGTGTTCAGCAAGATGCGACCGGCCGGCAGTCCTTCGAACTCGTCGATCACGCGGGGATCGGTGGTATGCAGCCCCAGCGTGTGGCCGGCGCCGCCGAGTGAGAGGATCGCCGCGCAGGCGTCTCTCCCGGTGAAGTGATCCTCGACTTCGATCCACCCGAGCACCGGCGCCAAGATCTCGTGGGCCAATGGCTCGTCCTCGAGCGCGCGACCGGATGGCCGTGTAGATGGCCGTGTGAACGGCAAAGCGGCAAGCAGCAGCTTCGTTCCCACGGGCGCCTCGAATCCGGCCAACTCTGCGATGCGCGCCGCCGGCTGTCCCACCACCTCGGCCCGCATGCTCCGCTTCTCCGCGTCGAAGCAGATCGGTCCCAACGCCCGGGTTTGATCGGCGTTGCACATGTACGCGCCGAGTTCCACGAGCCGGTGCTGTAGCTCGGCCGCGATCGCGCGATCGACCACGACCGTCTGCTCGCTCGCGCAGACCGTCCCTTGGTCGAACGTCTTCGACTGGAAGATGCACGCCGCCGCGCTCTGCAAGTCGGCCGAGGCATGCACGTAGACCGGCACGTTGCCCGGACCGACGCCGATCGTCGGCTTGCCGGTGGCTTGCGCGGTGCGGACGATGCTCGAAGTTCCGGTCGCGAGGATCAGGCCCGTCGCGCGATGGCGCATCACCCGATCGAGCGCCTCGCTCTGCGGCTTCGTGATCCACTGGACCGCCTCGGCGGGCGCCCCCGCCGCGACTGCCGCCTCCATCAGCACGCGGCCCGCCTCACGCGTGCAGCGTCGCGCGCCGCGATGCGGGCTGAAGATCACCGCGTTGCGCGTTTTCAAGCAGAACAGGATCTTCGTGATCACCGTCGACGTCGGGTTGGTCACCGGCGTGAGTGCGACGATCGGACCGACCGGCTCTGCGATCTCCACGATGCCCGCCGTCTCGTCTCGCCAGACGTCCCCGACCGTGCGCCGCCCGACCAGGTCTTCGTGCACGATCAGACTGGCCCAAGCGTTCTTCCAGATCTTGTGCTCGAGCACCCCCATGCCGGTCTCTTCGCACGCCAGCTTCGCCAGGTCGATGCGCGCGTCGAACGCCGCCCGCGCCGTCGCCTCCACGATCCGATCGACCTGCTCTTGCCCGAAGCCTCGCATCGCCTCCATCGCGGCCTCGGCGCGAGCGAGGAGTTCATCGGCGTAGGTCTGGAACGGATCGGTGTGCGTCGCGGTCGGCTCGGCGTCGTTCATGCAGTCCCCTCCGCGGTCGGCGGTCGATAACTCGACAACAAGTGGCGGACTCGGCGGGCGGGCCCGAATCTCTGCAGCTCGCGGCCCGACTCTTGGTTCTCGAAGCGCGACAGCGTCGGCTGCGACGCCAAGGTCTCTTCACCGCAGGGCTCGAGTACGATCAAGAGTCGATGAACGGGGTCGCTCTTCAGCCGCGCCGATTCGTTGGCGTCAGAGTAGTCGCTGGTGAGACCGTGGACGCGCTGGAAAGCATCTCTCGCAGGTCATCCACGACCTTGCCGGGTCGCCGCCGATCGATCCGACGACGCGAGAGATGGTCGGCCAGTCCTCTTCAGGTTCGTGAATTGTCCGGGTTAGCGAAACCGCGCCTTGATCCCGCCCCACGACTCCTCGAGCTGCGGACTCGCCGTGCACGGGTTCGAGAAACACCCGATGCCATCCCCCGAGTAGTCTCCACTCAGTCCGGCGCACACCGCTTCCAACGTGACGAAGCACGACCCGTCCGGGAGACAACAAGCGCCCTCTCCCGGACCAAAACTGCACCCCACTCCGAGCGCTCCGATCTGCTCGCCGCAAGGGCTGGGTGCGGCGGCGCATGGAGAGTATTCATCGATGGAGAACGTTCCTGCCGAATTGTATCCATCTGGGCACAACGGGGCGTCGCACAGCCGCGGGTCGCCATACACGTGAGGTGCGCCGAGTTCGAGGTCGATATCTCCGTGGATCGCGCTCAGGTCAATCGCGCAACAGTACAATTCCAACTCACCACCATCGCGCACCGTGATGTCATCTCTCGATCCGTGCACATCACAGTTATTGCGAAATATTGTGTTTCGTACGCTCGCGTGCGCGCCCGCATTCACCCAGAGCCCGCCGTAGCTGAATCCACGGTTCGATCCGACCGTGCATCGGTCCATCGTGAGTGTACCGTTCGAGGAAACGGCCGCTGCGCCGTTACCTCCGGCCAACCCACAGCCTGTCAGCGATATCGTTCCTCCACCGGCGACCGCCCCGGCCTCCAGGCTATCGAGAATGTCACAGTTCCGGATGTCGGCCCGAGCTCCAGGCGCGACCTCGATTGCGGCAGCGATGGCAGATCGCTCCACGTGACACTCTTCCATCTCGAGAATCGCGGAACCCTCGACAGAGATCGCGGAGCCGGAGGTCACAGATTCGCACCGGAGAAACAAGCACCTTTGGACCAGAGGCTTGGCTTGACCGTCGCAGAGGATACCACCTCCTCCGCGCGGCTCGCCGTAGCCAAGGGAGAGGCAGGAGGTGAACTCGCACTCAGCGATCGTCGGCGCGGCGTCGCCTCGAATCCAGACGCCAGCTCCGCCGTCATGCACGCTGTTCTCTATTCTGATCCCCTGCAACACCGCATCGCGACCCTCACTCGAGTCGAAGATGAATGCTCGATGCGACCCATCCTGGCCGTAGAGCAAGTCGAGAGTGACACTGCCGAATCCGTCTCGAGGCCGGATAGTGATCGCCTTTCCGCGAAAGCTGAGATCGCGATTTCCGTCGCCGGAGTAGGCGCCCGGCGCAATCTCGACGACATCGCCATCTTGCGCTGCGTCGATGGCCGCTTGGATCGTCGAGTGATCCGCCGGTACATGGATGACCGCCGCTTGGACGTCTCCTCCCCAGCAACCGCCGCTCACGGCCACAAACAACAGACCGAAAGCGATGCCGGCGGCTGCGCGTCTCAGATACATAGCGACCTCGCTTACCGTAGGACTACCATACGAGACGTGACCGCTTCGGAGCCTTGAGTGAGCCGTGCGAAGTAAATTCCGTTCGGGAGTCGGCGCCCACTCGCCGCGAGTCCGTCCCAACTGATCCGCCGCACCGTCTGACGATCCTCGGCGGGAAAATGCTGCTGCCAGACGACCCGACCAGAGACATCAAGGATGTCCAACGTGGAGGAAACTCCGCTGATGTTCCCGAGATCGATTCGAATTGGCGGGCGCCCAGGTGAACCAGCGACCGTGACAGAGAGGTCTGGCAGGGGGAAACTCTCCTGTGCGGACGCCGTGGTGATTGCAGTAATGAGGGTGTATGCAACCTGCATGTCTTCGGGAGCCACAATCCACTCGATGTGTTCTTCGGTCACCATGTCGATCTGTTCAAGCGTGTATCCTCGAACTACCGTTCTTCCTGATGGCTCGATGGGGTCCATCTACGCGGCTGTTGGATGCGATGCGTCCTTCGCGATCTGTACCGTGGTGTGATTTCGCACGTAGTCGCCGTCGTTGATGTTGACCATCCTGCCGTAGAGGAGGGGCGCGGTCGTCTCTCCCCACCAGTATCCTTCTCCCTGAAGCACCCATCCGATCGAGCTCGGCGTCGGCTCCCCGTTTTCGGCGGGTGACGACCCACCCTCGAACATCCCTCCCATCCCAGTCCCCTCTTCGGGGGACGGACAGAGCCCGGCACCCTGGATAGCGAAACCTAGGGAGCCAAACCCTGTTACCGGGTCAAGTTGCGACGGGAGCGAGTCGTCCGCAAAAGTCCCTCCCTGTGCTGGGTGCGGCGACAACGAGAAGAGCGAGGAGTCGGCGGCGGAGTAGACGTAGGCAGCGAACCAATAGAGTTCATTCACCTTCGATTCCCGGGGTACCTCCCAGAAGAGCGCAGTCCCGCTGCCCGGGTCGGGCCAGTCGTCCGTGGACAACTCGAAATCGGCGCAAGAACCTCGAGCAACCAGCTCAAGCGCTTCGTCGTTGTAATCGATTCCGAATGTTACAGCGGAGAGCTTTGGGCTGGCTTCCGCGGCAAACCCTGCGAGAGCGTGGAAAACCGTTGTCTTTGGAAATCCGCCTACCACCGTCACTATCGCGGAGTCGCAGCTCGCGAGTTCCGACCCCCCACAAAAGTCCACTGAGTCCGTCCAAGTCAACCCAGGGTTGGCGTGAAGGATAAGGACGCCTCCCCCGTTCGATCCGGCATGTGCCTTCCCGTTACAGAAGGTCATCAACAGCCCGAACGCCAGGGCAAACAAGGATCTGCGTGGCACAGTCGCCTCCACACTCGTTGCCAACCGGCCTGTCTAGTTCATTCCAGGCACAGCCGGACGGTCAGTTCGATTTGGGGCTGCACGGGAAGCAGGGCCTTTGGGGGACGCCGATGGAGCAGGCTAAAAGTATCGGGATCGGGTCTGCGCGACGTCAAGCTCGGATTCGATCCTGGAGTCGCTGGTAGGACGGGAGCTTGATCCGCGTTTAGGCAGAGCTACTGGGCCGAGGCCTGGCCTCGGGGTTCCATCTCGCGTACCAAACCTGTTGCGCTCGTCTGCGCATTCGGCGCTGAGCGCAAGCTCAGCCGCCTGTGTCGTCGAACCCTGGTTCTGGAGCGGGACCCCAGACGCAGGGGTGGTCGGAGGTCTTGTCGAGTCTGGAGAGTCTGTTGGACATCGGGCGGCCGCACCTGTTCACCTGCGGGGTCAGCGGTCACTCGTCGATGTGGGCAACCGCCGCGCCCACGAGAAGCAGTACGAGAGCACACAAAAGAGCGTGGTCGCGTGGACGGCTTCTGCGATCGCGAGGGCGCCGCCGAGGATCCAGCCGACGATGCGCGCATCGCGGGCGAAGGCGAAGCCGGCCGCGAGCAACCAGACGGTGACGATGGCGTAGGCCCAGCGTCGTTGCGAAGAGGTCGGGGGCATGGCCGGCGAGTCGATCATCCTGCGGAAGCCGTGTTGGTAGATCGAATCGAGCGGATGCCACGGCAGCACGACGCCGAGGAAGGCGAGCGGCGCGCAGGCGAAGAGCACGAGTGGCGATTCGAGCAGCGTGCCCACCGCGATCCAGCCCGTGAACGTCGCGGAGACGACGCGGACCCAGGGGGCCAGGTCGGAGAGGTGACCCTCGTCCAACCCGGTGAATCCCTGGGCCTCGAGACGTTTGCGCATCGCCGGTTTCATGTCCACGAGTAGACCCGAGCGACGTCGCGCATCCGATCCGCGGCGCCCGGCCGGATCCTCTCCACGGTGTCGAGGAACTGCGGGTGGGTCATACCGGAGGCTAGATGGGCCGACCGATCGGCCTGCCGCTGCGTCGCGAGGAGCGCTGTCCGCTGGCGCGTCGAAACGCCTCGTAGTTGAACTCCCCTTGCTGCACGAACCATTGGTCGAACATCTCCACGAGCGAGAGATAGCCGTCGATCGCGCGGTCGATCTCCTCCAGCGGAAGGCCTTCGGCCAGCGCCTCTACCATCAGCGTGTCGAGCTTCGCGTGCTGGGCTTCCTCCATCCAGTGGTGCTTGAGCAGCGACTTGAAGAGCGGGTCGAGGTCGCCGTCGTCCCGCACGCTCTCGAGGAAGTGAAGCTGGGTCATCCACTCGACGTGCAGGATCAGGAGCGCGACGGTGAGCGGCTCGTGCGCGAGCACGGCTTGCACGATCGCCTCCGGGGGCCCGCTCACATCGAGCGGCTCGTCGACTCCGTAGGTCTCGGCGAAACCGTCCGGGAACTCCGCTCGGAAGCGCTTGAAGAGCTGGATGTGCTTCGCCTCTTCGCTGGCGAACTGGAGCAGCGCGCGCACACGGTAGTCGTCGCCGGTCAACTGGGGCCGAGCATGGTCGAGCACGAACGGCAGGATGAACTCCTCCACCAGACCGAAGCTCGCGAGGTAGGCGTGGCCGTGGATCTGGTTCAGGGTTCGCTGGTCGTCCGAGCTGAGGAACTCGAGCCCTCGGGCGCCCGAGAGGCTCTCGGAGAGGAACGGCCGCTGGAAGTCGAGGCGCTTGTCGCCTCCGATGATGTCCTCGACTCGCCAGTGGATCTTCTCCGAAGCGCTGAGCGCCCCTGCGTAGGTGAACTGCTTCATGGTACTCTCCTCGGGTTGCGCGCCCGCGGGCGC
>CAZVYN010000011.1:0-50402 GCA_964631125.1 uncultured bacterium
AAGAACCGGACCTGAAAACGGGGGCGGGACTCCATCGTGAGTTGCAGCCGTGAGTCACAGCCGTGAGTCACAGCCGTGAGTCACAGCCGTGAGTCACAGCCGTGAGTCACAGCTCGGAGTGAGAGAAGGATTCGGGGTGAGAGGATTTGAACCTCCGACACCCTGCTCCCAAAGCAGGTGCGCTACCAGGCTGCGCCACACCCCGAGGATCTCGACCGCCGACGGATCCTAGGTCATGCTTCGAAAGAGTGTCAACCGGAGGGCCCCGCTGCTGCATCGACGGCGCGGGTCGCGCCTCGAGCCAGAAGGAGAAAGACGATGCGAAGTCTCAACCGCGTGCTCTTGATCGGGAATCTGGGCTCCGACCCGGAAGTGCGTCAGGTGAGCGGAGGTCAGACGGTGGCGAGCTTCAACCTCGCGACCAACGAGAGCTGGGGCGGACGGGATGGCCAGCCGCGCCAAGAACGAACCGAGTGGCACCGGATCGTTCTGTGGGGTCGACTGGCGGAGATCGCGGGCGAGTACCTCCGCAAGGGACGCCAGGTCTATCTGGAGGGGCGTCTGCAGACTCGCCAATGGCAGGACCAACAGGGCCAGAAGCGCTACACGACCGAAGTGGTCGCGCAGAACATGATCTTGCTGGGCGGTCGCGGCGCCGAAGGGGCCGAAGGCGCGCCGATGCCGCGAGGCGCGGGAGCGGGCGCGGGAACGGGCGCCGGCGCCGTTGCCGGCGCCGGCGGTGGACGTGGTCCCGACTTCGGCGGACCTCCGACCGGCGAGCCCGGCGGCGATCCCAACGCGGGCGGCGCCGACTTCTTCGAAGACGAGAACGATCTGCCGTTTTGATCCGGCCCGTGATCTCGCTCGTTGACCGGCGGCGCGACCGAACGTATCTTGCGCACTCTGTCGCGGACCTCCCCGTCCGTGAATCAGCGTCCAAGCAAGCCTTTCGCGCGCCGCTAGCTCAACTGGCAGAGCAACTGACTCTTAATCAGTAGGTTGAAGGTTCGATTCCTTCGCGGCGCACATCCTTCTGCTCTCTCTTGCGCCCGATGGGGTGCGATCTCCAAGTTGGTGGACACCTCCGACCGGCTGTAGCATCTGAGAGCGGACCTGCTTCGCAGGACCGCTACTGGGGGGCGAATTGGATTCGACGGGGAAGGGGATGTTCGGATTGCGTGCCGAGGCGCCTGGTCCTCGTAAAACCTGGGCAAAACGCAACTGCCAATACTGAATTGGCCCTGGCTGCCTAACTAGCAGTCACGTCACCCTCGTTTGCGCCTGCCGGTTCGGGGAGTGACGAAATCACGGTGGGCTGGTCGACCAAGAACCCGGCGCGGTCGATGAGAAATATCGGGTTGGTCTGCTGAGCATCCCGCCGGCCGGAGGCATGGCAGACGAGATCAAACGGCCGGACACGCACGTAGACGTTCGATCGGAATCTTTTTCGGACGCGGGTTCGATACCCGCCGCCTCCAAATCAACGCCCGGACCGCTGCGGTCCGGGCGTTTCCTTATCCCAACGCCCCCGTGCCTCACGCCATCGAACACGTTTCAAAACGTGTCCACCGCGACTTCCGGCGCGATCGCCGAGGCGTCATTCGACGACGTCGGGCTGATCTCAGGACTCGGCTTGGGAGCGCACGCGAGCGTCGGCGTCAGTAGGGACGCGAGGAGAACGGAGAACGTCCACATCACCTGCTCACTCCGCATCCGATCAACGGCCGAAGCGCTGCGCTTCGGCCGTGACTGCTGTTCGCGCGTTCGCATCGCCCGCCGCTTGTCGAAACAGCAAGGCCGACCCGACCCACAGCGTGATGAAGGGCCCGTTCACGTTCAGGATCTCGGGGATGGAGCTCTCGGGGAGCCGATCCATCCGCGCGATCAGAGCGACCGCGGTCACCGACGTCTGAGCGAGCGCCGTCGCGAACATCGCGCGCGCCATTCCGCGCGACTGGAAGCGCGACAGGATGGCGCCGATCAGCGCGACGGCGAGGACTCCGCCGTACATCAGATTGGCCGGTTCGTCCTCATTCCCGATGATCCCGACGGCAGGGTTGGCCCAGAGGAGGATGAATGTCGCAGCGAGACCGAGGCCGACGGCGAGTTTGTACGTGAGACCGCCCGCCCTCCTCGCCAGCAGCTCGAACGTGAGACCGGTTCCGAACAAGAGCGCGCCAGCGAAGACGAAATCGATCGGGCCCCAGACCACCTCGTCGGAGAACTGCATCGCGATGAAGGCGACCAGCAAGAGGAGCGCTGTCGCGAGCGCGATGAGCCTGATGTTCTTGTTCTGCGTCATGAGCTTCGTGATCCTTTGGACCGAAGGCTATGGAGGATTCGCTTCGGCGGCGCCGGGCTGCGAGCGACCGAAGTACTTTGCACTGTAAAGTGCAGACCATCCTTCGCCAAGGAAATGCTCCCGAGCCAGTTCTTTCTGCGGCGCCGGCCCGGCCAGGTTTTCGCCGATCACTCGACGTTGACCGGAGTCGACGGCGATCACTTGGAGCCACCTCGAGCCTGCGCTCGACGTGATGGGCGGGCGCTTCTACTTCGACGGATCTCTCGGTGCAACACGTTTTGAAACGTGTTCCGACGTCTCTCGGGATCATCTCGCGGCGTTCACTGCTTCATGAACCGCATCTCGCAGACGGACGAGATCTATCCAGACCGGGTGGCCAGGCGGTTGGGGCGAGACCAGGAACGTGACGGCGGTTCGATCGAGTTTGCGCGCGCGAGAGACCTCGACCTCGAGATGGAGTTCGACTCTGGTGTGAGTAGCGAAGGGCTCATGCGTAGACAGCGCGCCTACCCATCGCGATCCGATTCCGGTGTCCCCGGTCACAGGATGGAGACTCGCGACAGCCGCGTCCTTCTCCGGATCGAAACCCTCTCCGTCCACAGCAAGACTGAGTCCCACGTAGTACTTCTCGAGATCGGACTTCAACGTCGCTGCGTCGAACTGGACATCGCCGGCGAGCCACCAGACGAATGCGTAGGTCCAGAAGTCTTCGCCTCCCGCCTTGAACATGCCGGGAGCAAAGCGCAGCTCTTCTACGCCTGAATAGGCCACCTCCGGTGCGAAACCGAGTGGAAATGGAATCGTCTCGGCGCGCCAACCGTCCGGAAGGATCCACTCGAAAGGGAGAGCGGCCGTCGTGTCGGCCATCTCTTCCGATGCCGCCGCCGACGCGTCAGTGGACGGGGCCGGGCTTATCTCGGGACTCCTTTTTGGAGCGCACGCTGACGCCAACGCTGACGCCGACGCTGACGCCAACGCCGACGCCGACGCCAGCACCGACGCCGTCACCGACATCAGCGCGCGCAGGACAATCGCCGAGACGCGAGGCGCCAACTATTTGCTGACGATGCGCCATCGATTCTCCTCGGTCTGCTCCCGCATCTCTTGCGCACTCTGCATTCGCTCCTCCGGAAATCTCATGGGACCCATCGATCCTTCACCGACGCTGGGCGACAGTAATTCTGGTCCGTCTGAAGTCACGCGCCGTTAGCCCGTTACCCGGGAGGCGGAGCCGAAGGATGTTCGGCGCCCCGGCGCCAGCGAGCGCCGGACCCAACGCGGACGGTGTCCTGTTGCTCCACGCGAACGAGAATCTGGTTCGGTCGGTCGGAAACGAGTATTGCTACACGGAAGCTCCGGCGAGCTTCTCGGCCATCGATCATCCCACGAGCGGATCCGTTTTCGCCGATGACGACGTTCCCGCCAACATCGACCAGCCGGTGGATTTCGGCACGCTCGGATTCAACACCGAAGGCCACCGGCCTTGCTCCCCCGGCCCGATTTGGGACAGCTCGTTGGAGCTCGTGCCGTCGAAGGTGACCGTCTACCAGCCGTGTGGCGGTTCGTTTCCGGTCGAGCTCTGGATCCGAGGGGTCGTAGATCTGGGCGACTTCAGTGTTTGCTTCGGGTATGACGACGAAGCACGGGACGAACTCGATATTCGTTCGCCACATCGTCAGAGCCAGGATTTCGACGCTGGATTCGTTTCGGCGCCTGCACAGTTGGCGACACGCCGGGGGCCGAAGGAACAGGGGTTCTGGCGCGAATCGTTCTCGAGTTCTCCTCGGGTATTCCGTGGGACGACCCGACCACGGGCGTGGGGATCCGAAGTCCGTTGCTCACGTTCTCCGACGGGGAGCTGCAAGAGTTAGCTGACGTCGTCGGCGACTCGCTCGACATCACCTGCGACCCTGCTTCGGTCCCGGCGATGCCGGGCGCTGGAATGGTGATCCTGGCGAGCCGGCCGAATCCGCTGTCCTCCTCGACCGAGATTTCCTTCAGTGTCCCGGCGAACGCGGGCGACGTTGTCTCGGTCGACCTCAGAATGTTCGACGTCGCCGGCCGACTCGTCCGCACCTTGGTGTCGGGCTCGCTCGAGCCCGGAGAACACCGGAGAACACCGGAGAACATGGGACGCCTGAGATCAATCGGGCGTCCGGGTTCCCAACGGCGCGTACTTCAGTCGACTACTCGTGGGAGGAAAGAGAACGGAGGAGCGCATCGTCGTGGTGCGCTAGTACGGGGCGAGCTCCACCGGGGAGCGGTTCGTCGTTCTTCCGAAGTGAGGTCGAACACATTTTGAAACGTGTTGATCCGCCTCGCTGATCCGGCAAACACGGCGTGTACGCTCCGCCTCGAGGAGGATCCACCATGCTCGAATCCCGTCGCCCGACGACCGCCGTCCTGTTCCTCTTGCTGACGCTTGTCCAGGGCGGAGCAACGATCGCCGCCGCCGCCCAGTGGAGCGCCGCCGGCGCGGAGAGCCTCAACGTCAGGATCCTCGGCCACTATCCGATCGTGTCGAACGTCGGCCTCTGGGACTGCGCCGTCTACCTCGACGACGGGCATCCCTACGGCGTCATCGGCGCCGATTCTCTCTACATCATCGACCTGGAGGACTACGCGAACCCGCGTCGAGCGTCGGTCATCGCTCCGCAGACCGATCCCGGACTCGAGACGAGCAAGTATGTCGACGTCGTTGTGCGAGGGCAGTACGCCTACGCGGCGGTGCGGATGGGGCCGATCGTGATCGTCGATCTGAGCGACCCCGACAACGCGAGCATCGTCGGTCGGATCGCGCAGCATGAGTTCTGCGCCTGCTCCCATTCCGAGATCTGCGGCGGGAGGCCGTTCTGCGTCGAGACAGGCGGCGGCTGTGACCAGCCCGACTCGAGCAAGGCGGGGATCGAAGCGCTCTTCATCGATTCGCGCGGCTATCTCTATGTGACGGGCATGGTGGCGGGGCAGGGGATGCACGTCTACGACCTGGCGCCCGATCCGACCAATCCTCGGTGGCGCTGCAACATCCATAACGGCCCACCCAGCTTCAACGACCGCGAGGTGCACGTCTACCAGGACACGCTCTACGTTGCGAGTTCGAGCGGCGGTGCGCTCTCCCACTGGGAGATCTTCAGCGGGGCGCCTTGCCCGCCGGTTCCAGCGGGAGACTGCGGCAGTTCGACGATCCAACTGATCGCCAGCTTCACCCACTCAGACCCAGACCTCCACGCCCACTCGCAGTGGCGACTGCGCGAGCAGAATCTGCTCCTGACGAACGACGAAGAAGAGAATGGGCATGTGCGCATCTGGGATCTGAGCGAGCTCCCCGCGGTCACGCAGGTAGGGGACGTCCAGTTCGACCAGACCTGTCACAGCGTTCACAACGTCTACTCGACGGATAGACCCGGATTCGGCGAGGTCGTCTTCGCCGCTTGGTACAACCGCGGCGTCGATGTCTTCCGGGTCGCGCCTGACCCGGTGGATCCCGCCCGTTCCATCGGCGTGCAGCTCGGCTACTACCGCCACCCGACGCGCTGGATGGACGGCCCCGACGCCGAGTGCTGCAATCCGAATCTAGCGGGCCAGGCGCACTGCGCGGGCGTGCCGTTCCTCGACGCGACGCTGCCCGACGGAGTGTTCCTCGCTTCGGAGAGCAACGGAGGAGCGGAAGGTGGGCTGCTGATCGGTCAATTCTACGGAGACGCCGCCGACGTGGCCGAGCCTGGATCGATCGATCTCGAAGAGAGCGAGGGTCGCATCGAAACGTGGGGCCTGCCCGGTAGCCGCGACATCGGCATCCGTTGGTGGCCGGGATCCGCCCAGGGTGCGGCGCTCGAAGTCTTCTCGAGCAGTGGGCGGCGCGTGGCGCAGGTCCTTCCCATGGAGCGGGAGCGAGCGGTCGAGGGGCGAGCGTTGTCGTACCGGTGGGACGGAACCGACTTCGACGGCGCGCGGCTCCCCGCGGGCATGTACTTCATCCGTGCACCCGGGAACGGCTCGCCGCCGGCCAGCGGGAAGCTGGTCTTGCTGGATTGACCGAGATCGGCGCGGGCCGGTTGACAACGACGTGGGTCCTGGTGAGAAATCTATTCGCGCATTCCAGCAGAGCTCCGAAGGCGACTCGAGACTCGAGGACCGAGGCACGGATGGCGAAAGGACGACGGGACAAGCTCGCCCAGGTGGCCGACGCGATCTCCGATCGTGGCTCGGTGGGCTGGGACCTCGAGCTGGCCGCCGCGCCGGGCTCTCTCGTTCCAGCCCTGAAGCGCCTGCGTCAGCTCGACGGTCTGGCGAACGCGTTCCGTCACGTCGCGGCGTCGCATCCCGAGAGCCGCGAGGTCGATTCCGGTTCGCCGACGGCGCCGATCCGCCCGGCGCCGCTCTTCCTTTGGGGACACCTCGAAGTCCACGCCCGCATCGGCCAGGGCAGCTTCGGCGACGTGCACTTGGCGATCGATCCGCAGCTCGATCGAAGGGTCGCGCTGAAGCTCTGGCGAAGCGGCGCGGTCGCAGCGGACGGGAGTCCGCGTCGGTTCCTGGATGAGGCCCGTCGTCTCGCGCGCGTCTGCCACCCGAACGTCGTTCTCGTGCACGGCGCCGGTGTCCATCGCCGGCGGGCGGGGTTCTGGACGGAGCTCATCGCCGGCGAGACGCTCGCGGCTCGGCTGGCGACTCGGGGACCGCTCGCCCCCGAGGAGGCGACGCGGATCGGACTGGATCTATCCCGTGCGCTCGGCGCGGTGCACGCGGCGGGACTGGTCCACGGTGACGTCAAGGCCGAGAACGTGATGCAAGATGAGAACGGTCGCACGGTCCTCATGGATTTCGGCGCGGCGAGTCGGCTCGACCCGCCGAAAGGCGAACTCCCCGCGTCGACCTTCCTCACGCCGTATGCCGCGGCCCCCGAGATCTTGGAAGGGGCGGCCCCGCGACCGAGCGCCGATGTCTACTCGCTCGGTGTGCTCCTCTATCGACTGGTGAGCGGGGAGTATCCGGTCACAGGTCAGAGCCTAGCCGAGCTTCGAGAGATGCACCGACGCGGGGGAGCCCGGCCCCTCCGTGAACTCAGGCCCGATCTTCCGCCCGACCTTCTCGGCGTCGTCGACCGCGCCATGGCGCGGCAGGCCGCGGACCGCTTCCAGAGTGCCGGAGATCTGGAGGGCGCGCTGCGGGGCGCGCTCCGCTCCCAGTCAACCACCGCTCGTCTCGGCGGGGCGCAGACGCTCCGCACGCTCTTGGTGGACGTCGGCCGCGCGCCCGAGCAACTCTGCCGCCGAATCGCTCGCGACGCGGCGCTCGCACTGAGGCCTTTCCACGACGTTGGACGGTCGCAAGGCCGCCTCGACATGGACTCCGTTCGAGTTCTCGCCGACGGAGGCGTCGAACTCGAGTCACGCGCCGAACCGTCTCAGCCAGGCGCGAGTCCGCGAGAAGACATCCGCGCGCTGGGCGCCATCCTCTCCGAGCTCGCGACCGGCGAGGCGGTTTCGCCCGCGCTGCCGGGTAGACGCGTGGGCGACGTCCGTTCTCAGCTCTCCTCTTTCTTCGAGGAGGTCGTGAGTGTGCTCCTCGGAAACGATTCCGAATTCAGTCTCTCTGCGCGTCAGTTGGCCGACGTGTTGGACCAGGGGGAACGAAGCGCGTGGTGGCGATCCCGCGCTCGTGCGCTCCGGCTCAGCACGAAGAAGCCGCTCCGTCGGATCAGGATCCCGCGCGAAACCGCGCTCCATGGGCGGGGGCCGCAGCTCGAGGAACTCCTCGCGATCTGGGAACGCGCCAAGTTGGGTCAGGGGCAGGTCGCGCTCATCGTCGGAGAGGCCGGCATCGGGAAATCTCGGCTCGTCGACGACTTCGTGGGCCGTTTGGGAGACGAAGGCGAGGATCTCCATTTCCTGTTCGGCGCCTTTCCACCCGGGGGCGCCGCGCTGACTCTGGGCGCGTACGCCGACGCCTATCGCGAGCAACTCGGCGAGGGGCGGATCCAGGAGACTTTGTCCCAGTACCTCCCGGATTCGCCGTTCCTCGTTTCCGCGTTGAGCGCGCTTCTCCAAGGGGAGCCCACCGGGAATGACCGGTTCACGAAGGAGACGCTGCACTCGGCCTTCGTGCAACTGACGCGAGCGCTCTCCTCGGAACTGCCCACGATCGTGGTGATCGATGATCTCCACTTCGCGCCGGAGGAGGGGCTGAGTCTCTTCGCGGCGCTCGCCGCCGCGGCCGCAGGTCAGCCGCTCTTGCTCGTCGGCGCCACGCGCCCGGAACTCCCCGTCGCGTGGGTCGCCGAGATCGCTCGCTCCGAGCACGGGCGGACGATCTCGCCTTCGCGGCTCGCGCTCGACGATGTGGCGGAACTCCTGACCGAGATCCTCGGCGACGCGCCTCTGTCCCCGCTGTTCACGGAAGAGCTCGTGGCGCGATCCGACGGCAATCCCTATTTCTTGCTGGAGATCGTGCGGGCGCTGAAGTCGCGCGCGGGATCGTCGACCGAGCAAGGTGTTGCGCTCGGCGCCGCGTCACTTCGCGGTGTCGGGATCCCCTTCTCCATCGAACAAATGGTCGCTGCTCGCATGGCGGGACTCGAGACCGAAGACGATCGAGAGCTCCTCGATCTCGCGTGTTGCGCCGGCTTCCGTTTCGACCCCTGCCTCGTGGCCGAAGCGGCTGGGATGGAGCTGGTGCGCGCGCTGCGGCGGTTCGGGCGCATCGAAGTGCGGCACGGCGTGGTGCGCGCAACCGGACCCGACTACGTGTTCGATCATCACCAGGTCCAGGAGTTCCTCTACGCAGCTCTCTCCGATCCGCTCAAGCAGCACTACCACTCGGCGATCGCGGCGGCAATGCGAGCCCGGGCCGGTGTGGAGGGGGAGCCGATGGTCTCGATCTGTAGTCACGAGCTGCGCGGAAAGGAGCCCGGACGGGCGCTGCCGCTCCTGACTCCTGCCTTGGAGTACCTCGAGGCTCGCTATGCGAACGCGGCGGCGATCGCTCTGACGGATCACGCGCTCGGTGTGCCGGGGCTGCTGTCCGGCGCCGACCGCGCCCGCATCCTGCTCCGGCGCGCCGCGAGGCTGCCGTTCCTGGGCCGGAGAGTCGAGGCCGAGGCCGCACTCGAGGAGGCCCTCACACTGATCGACTCCGACTCTGTCCCGGAGTTGGCCGCCGAGATCGAGCGGCGCCTCGGTGTCGAGTACCGCCTGGCCGGAGACTTCGATCGGGCGACGCGCTCCCTCCAGCAGTCGATCCGGCACTCGGCCTCCGTCCCCGATCCAAGGGGGGAAGGCGCCGCGACGCGGGAGCTGGCGACCGTGCTCTTCCACACCGGGCGCCCGACGGAGGCCGAGTTGCAATACGAGAGGTCGATCGAGCTCTCCAGCAGGGGCGGCGATCGAAGAGAGCTCTGCCTCGCCAAGAGCGACCTCGGGAATCTCCTGGTCGACGCGGGGCGTTTCACCCAGGCCGAATCCCTCATTCGAGCGTCTTTGGCGGAGGCCCGCGAGCTCGGCAGCGTCGAGGTAGAGTTGTCGGTCTTGGCGACGCTGGGGGCCATGCTGCTCGACCAAGGGCGCGCGGAAGACGCGCTCGAGACGTCCACGCGGCTG
This sequence comes from uncultured bacterium, assembly GCA_964631125.1. GTDB lineage: Bacteria > Eisenbacteria > RBG-16-71-46 > CAIMUX01 > CAIMUX01 > CAZVYN01. The sequence continues at coordinate 9,901 of CAZVYN010000011.1, forward strand.
CTCCAGCTCTCTCGCGAGATCGGCCTGCGCGGCGGAGAGAGTCTCGCGTGGGTCAACCTCGCGTCGGCGTTGTTCGCGCTCGGGCGGTTCGGGGAGGCGCGCACGCGGCTCGAGCAGGTCGTCCGCTCGGCGCCCGAACTCCGCACCCGGAATCACGAGGCGTATGCCCGGTGCAATCTCGGGTTGCTCTTCGGCGTGATCGGGGATCTCGAGCGTGCGACGGAGTCGTTCGATGCGGCCACCGCGCTCTGCACCGAGTTCGGATTCGTGTGGCTCCGAGCAGATCTCCTCTACTTCCGCGGGAGCGTGGCCGAGATGCACGGCGATCCGTCCGGCGCCGCGTCTTTCCTCCGCGAGGCGCTCGAGACCTTTCGCGCGACGGAAAAGCCGCTCGGCGTCGCACGGACGTTGACCCTGCTCGCTCGCTTGGCGGCCGCGGATGGACGGGTCGAGGAAGCCCGCGCGCAACTGCGCGAGGCGACAGGCATCGCCGCGGACTCCAGCGAGATCCCGGAGTCGATCCACGCCGCGGTCGAGGTGGCGTTGCTCGGTGACGGCGATCTTCCTGAAGCGGTCACCCGATTCGAACGCGAGGAGATGAGACTCGCCTACTCCGAGAGGCTGCGCATCCGGTTCCGTGTGTTCCTGGCGACCGGCGATCGACGGCACCTCGACGCCGCGCGTGGGCTCCTGCGGGCAGTGCTGGCGGCAGTCCCAGAGGCGGATCGGCCGCGGACGATCGAAGCCGTCCCTCTCTACCGGGCGATAGAGCGAGCTGCCTCGCAACCGTGATTCGTCGAGAGCAGATCTCGCGCGCAGCCTCGGCCGTCCCGAGCTTTGCTCGGTTAGGCATCCCCCGTATCCTCTTCTTTCAGCCGTACAGTCCGCGGCCATGGGATTCGCAGAGGAGACAGCCTTTGATGTGGCGCCTGTCTGCTTGTGCATTGCCCCTGTCTCTCGTTGCTCCCGGCGACGGCGATTCAGGACGTGAGATTCACGCGCGGGCTATCGTCCATGCTCTATGGGCCGAACGTCCTCGGCGGGGTCGTCGAGCTGCAGGTAGGCCAGTCGACGATGCAACAGAAAGACCGCAGTCTGGACGTCACGTTGGGCGCCGATGATGTGGGCGCTTTCGGCACGACCGTGACCGCCGCACTTCCGTTCGAGCGCAGCTCGGGTCTCTGGTTGGCGCGCGCAGGGGTCGGGTTCAAGGACACGCCCGGTGACCCATTGGCCAGGGATGTCGAAGAGCCGGTCGAGACCGACGACGACCTGAGGCTCAATACCGACGCGTAGAACGTCGACGGATTCATCGCACTGCGGTATCGCGCCAACCGCGGCGCCTGGCTCGCCTTCTCCGGCTCGTCGTTCCAGGCGGAACGCGGGATCGCCGCCGAGATCGATCTGCCCGATGGAGACGCCCGCCTGTGGCGCTATCCCAAGCATCGCGCACGCTCGCGGTTCTCTCGGCCGGCTCGGGCTTCCACGAATCTCCATTCGGCGGACGAGGCGATGTGGAAGCCAGCGTCGGTTTCGATCGCGGGCGGACCGACATCGACGCCTACACGTCGCGCGACTATGACGAGATCGATACCTTCGAGGACGGCAAGGATCGGACGCTGACGCTGAGGCTGCTGGCGGATCAGACGCTGGGCTCGCGCGGCGACTTGCGTGGCGCTTTCACCTGGTCGGACATCCGCCACCACGAGTCGATTCCCGCCGGCAGGTTCGAGTACGAGCAACAGCTCATGAGCCTCGGGCTGGAGAACAGTTGGCGGCTGCTCGAGTCCGGTGGGGCGATCGACGCGCTCACGCTCAGCGTCGGGGGCGCCTACGATCACGCGGAGACGCCGAAGGCCGGTGGACGGGAGACGCAGGAGCCGCTCTCGGAGTTCGGGGGGAGGCTCGGGCTCACTGCCTTCGTCGCCGATGGTCGTACCGTGCTGCATGCCGGCGTCAGCCGCCGCGGGCGCTTCCCCGCGCTGCGCGAGTTGTACTCGGGGGCGTTGGGCCGATTTCTCCCGAATCCCGATCTGGAGCCGGAGAAGCTCCTCACGACGGAGGCCGGCGCGACGACGCGTCTCGGCCACGGCCGCTTCCAGACCGTCGTCTTCCACAATCTGCTGAAGGACGCGGTCGTCCGCATCACGCTCGACGACGAGGAGCGCCATTTCAAGCGCGTCAATCGCAACGAGCTGAAGAGCACCGGTCTCGAGCTGATGGCGGGCTACGGCCTCGGGCCGGTCGAGTTCTCGGCGAACGCGACCGTACAGTCGATCGACCTGACCGACACCGAGGCGAACGAGACCCACCGCCCCGAAAATCTGCCGGAAGTGTTCGGAGATCTGGGCGTTCGGTTTCCTGTCGTGCTCGGACTGATCGGAAACGCGGAGGTGGCGTACACCGGCGATCAGTTCGGAATCGATGCGAGCACGGGCGAGGACGCCGAATTGGGCGCGGAAGCGGTCTTCAACGCGTCGCTTTCCCGCTCCTGGCCGGCGCATGTCTCCTGGGGCGCGGGCGTCTTCACACGGGTGGAGGCTCGCCTGGCCATCGACAACATCGGCGATGTCGCGGTCTACGACGCCTGGAGCCTGCCGGAGCCGGGTCGTCGCGCTCGCTTCGAACTTCGCATACGCTGATCAGCGGATAGTCCAGGCACTCGGCCGTCGTGACCGTCCTCGCTCGAGGGCTGCGTCCGACGGCCGTTGTTCTGCTACTGCTTTCTCCTGCTGCTGGTCTGACGAGAGGATCCCGCATGGACTTCAAACTCTTCCTCACCGTGTTCGCGACCGTCTTCGTCGCCGAGTTGGGCGACAAGACACAGCTGAGCACGATGCTCTATGCGTCGGGAGCTCCTCAGAGCAAGTGGGTGGTCTTCCTGGGGTCAGCGCTTGCACTGACGGTCTCCTCGGCGCTCGGAGTGTTCGTCGGCGGCCTGATCGGCGGGCGCATCTCGCCTACCATCATCGGCCGCGTGGCTGGGGTCGGATTCATCGCAGTGGGAGTCTGGACGTTCTGGAAGTCCTAGGCATTCGACTCCGTCGAGCAGATCACCCGGCTCTATGGGCATGACGACGCCTCGCTGTCGGCGTCGTCCCACATCGCGACCGAGTTCGAGCAGCGCATGGCGGCTCGGCGCCACTCACGGATCGTCCGCTCCTCAGCCATCTCTTCGACCCGATCGCGGACTTCAGGCGGATTCACGCGCTCATGAACTCGGACGCGTTCATGCCGTTGGCGGTTCTGCGGATGTCTAACGCAACCAGTCCAGCCGACGCAGTTCGCCCGCCAACAGCTCGGCCACCCACCGGTGACCCCGCTCGTTCCAATGCGGGTCGTGCTCGAAGGCGAGCGTCGAGTCGGGTTGCGCCTCATGCCGCGACGCGAACGGTTCGGCGAGATCGAGTCGCGCGCCGACCCCGGCGGGCGGGAGGTCCGCGAAGATCATCGGATCGCTCCACCCCGGCAGGACGACGAGGAGAAAACGCACGTCGCGGTCGTGACAGACCTCGGCGCAGCGTCGGATCAGCGCCTGCGTGAGGTCCGACGCGCCCACGGTCGAGCCATCCGTGACCTCGAGTGATCCGCCCAGCCCCTCTATCCGGTGCGCCATGAGGTCGTAGAGGACGAAGTGTCGGCGAATCTCTCGCCGCAGCTTCATTCCCCAAGAGACGCCGTCGCGAACGGTCGGGCTCTCCAGCGTGAGAGCGCCGGTCGGATCGAGGATGAAACGAGGCTTCTGGTACAGACCCCACGCGGTCTCCCGACCATTGTCCAGGAGGTCGTTGGAGCAGGCGAAGAGCACCACGACATCCGGGTCGTAGTCGAAGCCGCGGTCCTGCAACAGCAGCAGTTCCTGATCGGTCGAGTAGCCGGTGACGCCGAGGTTCACGACGTCGGCTGCGGGCAGGAGCGACTGGAGACGGACCGTCAAGATCTCGTCGTCCTCGACGCCGTGTCCGAAGACGTAGGAATCGCCGAGGACGACGATGCGCGTGCGCGCGGTGTCGGCCGGGGAGCGCGGGCCGAACGTCGGACCGCGGAACCCGTCGGCGTTGATCGTCACCTTCGTGTCGAAGTCGATGCGCTGGAAGCGAACCTCGCGCCCCGGCATATTCGACCAGCCATAGCGAGGGTCGAACTGCATGAAGGTGGTTTCGGGCCGTTGCTGGCGTTCCGCCGCGTAACGCAGTTCCGGGTAACGCCAGCGCATGATCTGCTCGGCGATCAGGATCGCCGCGACACCCGCAACCAGGAAGAGCGCGAATTGGATGAGAATGAATCGACGACGTGTCACGTCAGGCCGCCCCGCGGGACTCGCCGACTGTAGGCGGCGGCTGGGTACGAACGGTCGGCATCCACACTCTTCTGTATAGATTGAAAACTCCGATGCGCACGACATTCGTGAAACTGAGCTCGTGCGGCCGGGTAGCATGCAAGCGATCGGAGATCGGCGCCTCCGCCTTCCCGATGTCTCCGCTCGAGGATACCTGACGTGCCCCTCGCTCCGCCCTACGCTCGAATGGCTCGGATCGGAGTGTCCCTCCTCTTGCTCTCCTTCGTCTGTCTCGATGGCGGACGGATCGAGCGTCCGCAGTGCCCGGAGGTCCAGGTATCTAACCTCGCCGCAATTGGCTAGGCGGGCACTCGGGGGATCGAGTAGAAGAGTCGTGTGGCGGCGCGGGGGTGCGGCCTACGGAAGCCGACAGAAGTGCTGGAACATCTCCACCGCCGGGGGCGATCCTCTCCACGGGCCGCACCCGGCCCGAGAGGCGCCATCCCCCGATCTCGAGGAGGAGACCATGCACCGGATTTTCGCCTTCGCTCTTCTCACCTTCATGGCAACCGCCGCGCGGGCGACCACCTTCACCGACGACTTCGAGGGCGGGAGCAATGCCGCCGGGTGGTCTTACCTCCAAGGGGGAGACATCTTGGAGGAAAGCGGCGGGAATCCCGGCGGGTGGCTACACCAGCCGCTCTACGACACGTTCGATCCCGCCGTGCAGTCCGCTTGGGGGAACGACACGCCGTTCGCGGGTGACTACCAGGCGGCGCAGGTCTCCCGGATCAGCTTCGATCTACAAACTCTCGACGCCGACTTCGGCGACGGGACCGGTTTCTTCGTCGCGCTCGTTCTGCGCAACACCCACGGAACACCCGACGACTTCGATGACGACGACTACGCCTACTTCGTCGGCCCAAACGTTCCCATCATCGGGCAAGGCTGGGTCCACTACGACGTGGATGTACCGAGCCAGTCGGTCGATCCGGTCCCGGCCGGTTGGACCGGCGGCTGGTCGGGCGACTGCGAGAACTTCCGGCCCGGCGTCGATTGGAACGACATCATGACGAGCGTCGATCGAGTCGAGATCCACTATCTCTCGCCCTGCCTCTTCGCCATCTTCCAGCAGTGGAATGTCGGCGCGGATAACATCTCCATCGAGTACGTCGGCGAGCCGACCCCGAGCGAAGAGACGAGCTGGGGCGCGGTGAAGAATCTCTACCTTCGCTAGCCTGCTCTCCTCGTCGAACCGCGTCCGCCCTCTGTGCGCCCAGTCGGTGCGCGGCGAACGCGCATTCGTCCTCTATTGGATGACGTCGGCGCGGCGCGTCGAGTGGAACTTCGCGCTGGATCGGGCGATCGCGCACGCGGAAGAACTCGGACGACCCCTCGTCATCCTGGAGGCGCTGCGAGTCGGGTATCGCTGGGCGTCCGAGCGGTTCCACCGCTTCGTGCTCGAGGGGATGGCCGACAACGCGGCGCGCCTCCGCGGGTCTCCGGTTACCTACTACCCGTACGTCGAGCCCGAGAAGGACGCGGGGAAGGGCCTGCTGCCAGCGCTCGCCGCGCACGCCTGCGTCGTCGTGACCGACGACTTCCCCTGCTTCATGCTCCCGGCCATGACCGCGGCGGCCGCGAGTCAGCTCGACGTGCGGATGGAGGCGGTCGATTCGAACGGGCTCTGGCCGATGCGGTCGGGCGAGCGCCTCTTTCCGAGCGCGCACACGTTTCGCCGGCATCTCCAGAAGCAACTCGCCCCCCATCTCTTGGAGACGCCGCGCGCGAGGCCACTGAGTCGTTCGACGTTGCCGCGCCTCGCGGAGCTTCCGCCCGACATCGTGAGGCGCTGGCCCCCGACTAAATTGTCCGGAGTCGACGCAACGTTTGTGAGCCTGTCCGAGTTGCCGATCGATCACGACGTCCAACCGGTCGACCGACTCCCCGGCGGCGCGACGGCGGCCGCGGGCCGATGGCGCGCCTTCTCCGACCACGCGCTCTCCGCGTACGACGTCAACCGCAACGCCCCCGACGGCTCGGGCGTGAGCGGCCTCTCGCCGTATCTCCACTTCGGACACATTTCGACCCACCAGATCTTCGACGACCTCGCGCGCCGGGAGAAGTGGTCGATGGATCGACTGGCGCCCCGAGCCACCGGCAGTCGCGAGGGTTGGTGGGGGATGCCCTCGCCGGTCGAGGCCTTCCTGGATCAGATCGTCACGTGGCGCGAGTTGGGTTTCAACGGGTGCGCCTTTGATCCGTCTTACGATCGATATGAGTCGCTCCCGGGCTGGGCGCAGGCGACACTGCGCAAGCACGCGGGCGATGCCCGTGAGTGGACCTACTCGTCGGCGGAGTTCGAGGAGTCCGCCACCCACGATCGGCTCTGGAATGCAGCGCAGCGACAGCTCAGGCGCGACGGGCTGATCCACAACTATCTCCGTATGCTCTGGGGGAAGAAGATCCTCGAGTGGTCGGAAACTCCCCAAGAGGCGCTCGAGGTGATGATCCACTTGAACAACAAGTACGCGCTCGACGGGAGAGACCCCAATTCGTATAGCGGCATCTTCTGGACCCTCGGTCGATACGATCGTCCGTGGGGGCCGGAACGTGAGATCTTCGGAACGGTGCGTTTCATGAGCTCCGAGAACACAGCGAGGAAGATGCGATTGAACGACTATCTCGCGCGCTACGGCGCGGCGCAGGACTGAGCGGCCGGTGCCGGAGTTCCTGCATCGCAGTCGCCTCGATCATCCGGCCGCCGAGGTCTTCGCGTGGCATGCGAGGCCGGGCGCCTTCGAACGGTTGATGCCCCCCTGGATCGACGCGCGTGTGCTCGAACGCACCGGCGGACTGCAAGACGGCGCGCGTCTCGTCTTCGAGATCCGGCGAGGGCCGCTGCGCCAGAAGTGGGTGGCGGTTCATCGCGGGTACATCGAGGGGCGGGAGTTCACCGACGTCCAACTGCGCGGACCGTTCGCCCACTGGGAGCACACCCATCGTTTCGAAGCGGTGGACGAGACGAGTTGCCTGACCGAGGACCTGGTCCACTACCAGCTTCCGGGCGGACGGGTGGGACGGCTGCTCGGCGACGGCGTCGTGCGGCGTGAGCTGGTGCGAATGTTCACGCTGCGTCACGACCGCACCCGACTCGACCTGGCGCGTCACGCGCGTTTCGGGGATCGGCCGCGGCAACGCATCGCCGTCACCGGCGCGAGCGGACTGATCGGCCGATCGCTCTGCGCCTTCCTCACCACGGGCGGCCATGAGGTCGTGCGGGTGGTCCGCCGCGCGCCGCGCGCCGGTGAGATCGGCTGGGATCCGAGCGCGGGCCGACTCGACGCGAACGCGCTGGAGGGGATCGACGCGATCGTCCATCTGGCGGGGGAGAGCATCGCCTCGGGGCGTTGGACCGAGAAGAAGAAGCGCGAAATCCAGGAGAGCCGGGTCGCCGGAACGCGACTGATCGCTCGCGCGCTCACCAAGCTGGTGCGACCCCCGCGCACATGGATCTGCGCATCCGCCATCGGCTACTACGGCGACCGTGGGGACGAGATCGTGACGGAGGAGAGCGGCCCCGGGACCGAGTTCGTCAGCACTTCGTGCGTGGCGTGGGAGGCCGAGACGGAACCGGCCGCCCAGGCGGGAATCCGTGTCGCCAAGCTGCGAACCGGCATCGTGCTCTCCGCGGCCGGCGGCGCGCTGCAGAAGATGCTCGTTCCCTTCGGCGCGGGGCTCGGCGCGATCTTCGGCACGGGCGAGCAAGCGATGAGCTGGATCGCGCACGAAGATGTGATCGGCGCGACGCACCACATCCTCTTCACCGAGGCGCTGGCCGGTCCGATCAATCTGACCGCGCCGACGCCGGTCCCACAGCGTGAGTTCGCGCGCCTCCTGGGCGAGGTCTTGCGCAGGCCGGTCTGGGCGCGGGCCCCCGCGCCGATCGTGGAGTTGCTCTTCGGCGAGATGGGGCGGTCGCTGCTCCTGGGCGGCGCGCGGGTCGCGCCGACCAAGCTGCTCGCGCACGGCTTCGAGTTCGCGTTTCCCGATCTGGAGACGACGATGCGTTCGGAGCTGGGGCTGCTGGAAGAAGAGTGAGCGTGAGCGCAACGAGGTCCGTCGGTTGGTGAGTGTCACGTTGTTGCTCCACGCAGCGACGACCTGGGCGATGACCGGTCTCATCTGGTTCGTCCAGTGCGTGCACTACCCGCTCTTTCCATTCGCCGATCGCGCGCGCTTCGCGTCGTTCCATGCCGAGCACTCGATGCGCACCACCTGGGTGGTCGGGCCTCTCATGGTGGTCGAAGGAGCAACTGCGCTCGCTCTCGCTCTGGCCCCTTCGCTCGGCGCCCCTCGAGTCCCGGCGTGGCTCGGAGTCGGTCTTGTTCTCGTGGCTTGGGGCGCGACTGCGTTTGCGTCGGTTCCTCTCCACCGCTCGCTGTCGGCGGGGTTCGATTCGCGGGCCGCCGAGACTCTTGTCCTCACCAACTGGATTCGGACGCTGACGTGGACCGCGCGCGCCGCGTTGGTCAGTTGGATGATCTGGCGAGCGTCACGTTCGTAGCAGCTCTCGGCTGAGCCGCATCGCCGCCCGCCCCGCGACCGGGGAAACGCGCGCCGCGATCTCGATCACCGCTTCGATCTTTCGCGGCGACAAACCGACGCGGCGCGCTCCGTCGATGTGCGCTCGCAGTTGGCGCTCCGCGCGCAGCACGACGAGGATCGGGAGGATCCACGCTTCTCGCTCGGCCAACGAGAGGACCGGGCGGCCCAAGACCTTTCCGTATCCCTCGACGATCATCCAGTCGGCGATCTCGGGATGCAGCCGCGCTATGTTCACGCGCAGCCGATCGTAGGAAGGACCGTAGACCCGCCGACAGGTCGACTCGCCGCGCCGCCACCACTCGGCCAGCAGCGGCCGCCGCTTCGCCAGCGCGCGCTCCAGGTCGGGCGTTTCGGTAAAGAGGCCGTCGTCGACCTCTTGGCCCCGAGGCCTCGGCGGGTCGGTCGCGGCCAGCGCCTCCAGCCCCTGCAGCGCGCGTGGGAAGCCGAGGAAGAGGTACGACTGCAGCAGTCCCTCGGCCAGATAGCGCCGCGGAACTCGCTTGGCGCGCGCGTCGGCGAGATGACGCTCGAGTTCGCGCACGCGCCCCGCCGCCAGGAGCGCCGCCGTCCGCGCGCCGCACTCCATCCGCCGCGTCACGACGCCAGTTGCGCGAGAAGGAATCCCTTCAGCTCCGACAGGTTCAGCCGCTCCTGCTTGCAGGAATCGCGGTAGCGGATCGTGACCGACTCGTTGGTCAACGTCTCGGAATCGACGGTGATGCAGTACGGCGTGCCGACTTCGTCCATTCGTCGATAGCGGCGGCCGATGGCGGCCTTCTCATCGTAGAAGACCTCCATGTGCGGACGCAGCTCCGCCACGATCTTGGCGGCGATCTCGGGCATGCCGTCCTTCTTCACCAGCGGGAGCACCGCGACTTTGATCGGCGCGAGCCGCGGGTGGAACGAGAGGTAGACCCGCTCTTCGCCTTCGACCGTGTCCTCGCGATAGGCGTCGATGAGGAAGGTCAGGAGCGAGCGGTCACACCCGGCCGACGTCTCGATGATGACGGGGATGTAGCGCTCCTTCGTCTCGTCGTCGAAATACTCCTGCTTCTTGCCGGAGAACTCCTGATGGCGAGTGAGATCGAAGTCGCCGCGATTGTGGATCCCCTCGAGTTCCTTCCAGCCGAAGGGGAACTCGTACTCGATGTCGAAGGCGGCGCGCGCGTAGTGGGCGAGCTCGTCTTTCATGTGCTGATGGAAGCGAAGCTTCTCCTCGCGCACGCCGAGGTCGAGATACCACTGCATGCGCGCGGCCTTCCACTGCTCGAACCACTCCATGTCGGTCCCCGGCTTGACGAAGAACTGCATCTCCATCTGCTCGAACTCGCGCGTGCGGAAGATGAAGTTGCCCGGCGTGATCTCGTTGCGAAAGGCTTTGCCGATCTGCGCGATACCGAAGGGGATCTTCTGGCGCGACGAGACGCGCACGTTCTCGAAGTTGACGTAGATCCCCTGCGCCGTCTCCGGCCGCAGGTAGACGACCGACGCGTCTTCCTCCACCGGCCCCATGAAGGTCTTGAACATCAGATTGAAGCGACGCGGCTCGGTCAGTTGACACTTGTCGTGCTCACCCGGATGCTTGCTCGGCTTCAGCGGGCACTGCGCCTGCGGGATCAGATCCTCGCGGAATCGCGCCTTGCACTCTTTGCAGTCGACCAACGGATCGGTGAAGTTCTCGACGTGGCCCGAGGCATGCCAGACCTTCGGATGCATCAGGATCGCGGCGTCGAGCCCCTCGACGTCGTCGCGCAGCTGCGTCATCGTCTTCCACCAGGCCGACTTCACGTTGTGCTTCAAGCGCACGCCGAGAGGGCCGTAGTCCCAGCAGGCGTTGATCCCGCCGTAGATCTCGCTCGACGGGAAGACGAACCCCCGGCGCTTCGAGAGGCCCGTGATCTTCTCCATGGTGACGCTCATCGCGAACCTCTCCCCCTCGAAGCCCGCGGGAGCGGGCGACGGTCACTGATCCGTTTCGAACACGATTCGCGGTAAGGTACCGGCTTCGCCGGACCTGCTCAACCCCTGCACCTCTAGCCGAGACGGAGCCCCACGGACGTGAACGAGATCCTCGAGTTCGCCACCGTCATCGCGCGGGAGGCGGGCGCGCGTCTGCTCTCGGCCCACGGCTCGATCGCGCGCGACGCGGTCGGCTACAAGGGATGGCGGAATCTGGTGACCGAACTGGACCTCGAGGTCGAGCGTCACCTGACGGAACGCATCGGCGCCCGCTATCCCGATCACGCCATCCTGGCCGAGGAGGGGTTCGACAAGGCGGGGACCTCCGGCCTCCGCTGGATCATCGATCCGCTCGATGGCACCACGAACTACGTCCACGGACATCCGATGTACTGCGTCTCGATCGGCGTCCATGACGCTCACGGCCCGCTGGCCGGCGTCATCTTCGCGCCTTACCTGGACGAACTATTCCGCGCCTCGCGCGGCGAGGGCGCCTGGTTCGACCTGGACCGGCGCATGCGGGTCTCGCGCGAGGGCGACCTCTCCCGCGCCCTGCTGGCCAGCGGTTTCACCTACCGAGGCGGCGAGGCGCTCGAACGGAACCTCACTCACTGGACGAGTCTCGCCCGCAAGAGTCGCGGATTGCGCCGCTGCGGCTCGGCGGCGCTCGACCTGGCGTATGTCGCCGCCGGTCGCTACGACGGATTCTGGGAGTTGAAGCTCAGTCCCTGGGATGTCGCGGCGGGAGCGCTCCTCGTGCGGGAGGCGGGCGGGACGGTCACCGACTGTCGCGGCGGGGACGACTGGCTGACCGGCGGGACCATCCTCGCCACCAACGGCCTGCTGCATCCGCTCCTCGCTGCGGAATTGGCTGCGATATGATCAGCCCCATGCGTTTATCTCCAGCTCTCCTCGTGTTCGCGCTGCTCCAGCTCTCGTCTTGGGTCGGGTTCGCGGAGTCGACCCGGGCGCAGGCCGCGCCGGCTCGCGCCTATTGGGTTTTCTTCTCCCGCCCCGCGGAAACCCCCTCGCCGACCGACTACTCGACTCTGGCGGAGCGAATCCCGCGCGAGACCTGGGCCCGCCGGGGTCCGGGCGCCCTGCCCGATCGGAACGATCTCGATGTTCCCGGCGCGTTCGTCGACGCGGTTCGGGCGCACGGAAGAGTTCGGCACGTCTCGCGATGGTTCTGCGCCGTCAGCGCTGAACTCGACGCCCGCGCCTGTGAACGCGTCGCCGCGCTCCCGTTCGTGCGCGAGTTGCGCCCGGTGGCCCGAATGAAGACGAACAGCCTCGGGCCCGCCCTCGGTCCCGACGGCGAGCCACTCGGTGTCACGCTCGAAGGCTCCCTAGTCGAACGACCCGACCCGAGCGCCGAGAGTCCCTTACTCCTGTCGGGCCCCCCGTCCGGGCCCGCGCACGGTCAACTCGCCGAAATCGGCGCCACCGCCGCGCACGACGAAGGTTTCACCGGGAATCGAGTGCGGGTCATGATGCTCGACACCGGATTCCGCAAGGATCACGCGGCGTTCTCGGCCACGCGGCTGGACGGAGAGCGCGACTTCGTCTTCGGCGACGGCGAGACCCAGAACGAGGTGGAGGACAATCCCACCCAGCATCGTCACGGCACCGGATGCTGGGCCGTCTGCGGAGGCTTCGACCCCGGGCGGATTGTCGGTCCCGCCTACGGCGCGACGTTCTTCCTCGCCAAGACCGAGGACATCCGCAGCGAAACGCAGGTCGAAGAGGACAACTACGTCGCGGCGTTGGAGTGGGCCGACAGCCTGGGCGTGCGCGTCACATCGGCCAGCTTGTCGTATCTCGATTTCGATGACGGCGAGGAGTACGAGTTCCCGGAGCTCGACGGGGACACCGCGGTCATCACGCGCGCGGTCGATCTGGCGGCGGCGCGCGGCATCCTCTGCGTCAGTGCGATGGGGAACACGGGACCGAGCAACGGCACGCTCGGAACGCCGGCCGATGCCGACAGCATGCTTGCCGTCGGCGCGGTCGACAGCCTGAACAACATCGCGCAGTTCTCCAGCCGAGGGCCGACGGCCGACGGCCGGTTCAAGCCCGAGGTCGTGGCGCGCGGGCAGGCGACCTGGTGGGCCGACGCGATCTCGCCGAACTCCTACGGATTCGCCAACGGGACGTCACTCTCCACGCCGCTGGTCGGCGGCGCGGCCGCGCTCGTCTTCGAGGCGCATCCCGAGTGGGGGGCGATGCAGGTGCGCGACGCGTTGATGGCGACCGCCGATCGCCACCTCGCGCCGGACTTCGCCTACGGCCATGGGCGCATCGACGTGGATGCCGCGATCCATTCCGCTCCACTCGTCTACCCGCTGCCGTTCGATCTGCTCGCGCCGGCGGACGAAGCGGAGCTGGACACGCTGTCTCCGGCTTTGACCTGGCGATCGAGCGTCGATCCCGACGAAACAGGCCCGTTGCAGTATCTGGTTTCGCTCCGTCCGATCGACGCCACCGGCGCGGTGCTGCCGTTCGAAGCCGGAAGCGACTCGGTCTTCACACCGGCCGACCCACTCCTGCCGGGCGCGTCTTACCGCTGGGAGGTCGTCGCGGTCGATACCGATGGCAACCGTCGGATCGCGCGTCAGTCGCGCCTCTTCCACACTCCCGCCGCCACCGCCGGACCGATCTGGCCCGACCGCCCCGAACGCGGCATCGATCTCGCGCTCGGTCCGAATCCGTTCAACGATCGGCTCCTCTGGAAGGCGGTCTCGCCCGATCGCTCGCGCGGGACGGCGCACTGGGCCATCGTCACTCCGGCCGGCCGCCGGGTGGCCGGCGGGGAGTTGGCCAGCGATGTCGGTCGCTACGATCTGTCGTGGGATGGCCGGGATCCGCAGGGTGAGCGCGTCGCGGCCGGCGTGTACTATCTCGAACTCGTGATCGGATCGACGCGGATGGAGCGCACCGTGGTGAAGCTGCCGGTCGGGTCCGCGCAGTAGCGACGTCAGGGAGACGAGCCAGATGGAAATTCGCGAGTCGATGACGCAGCTCCAGGAGCGCAATCCGCGGGTGCGGTGGCAGGTCCTGGAGCCGGGCCAGGTCAAACGCTTCCTCACGAAGCTCGGGTACGAGGGTCCGTACGATCGGTGCAAGTACGACGTGATCTACTTCCACGAGGAAGGACGCGAGCGCGCGATGCTCGTCTGGGGATTGGTCGAGTAGAGCACCCGCGTCCGCGTCCACTGCCCGCTCTCAGCTTCGACCGCCGAAGGGACTCGCGCGATCGGCGTTCTCGGGGTCCGACATCGGCGGCTCCGCCGTCACCCCTCGGCGCGGGGAAGCCCACCACGGATCCACTGCCACGTCGAAGTGCACTTTGAATCCCTCCGTCAGACCGCGGAAGAGATCGACCGGCACTTCCCAGACGGCGCCCGCCGCCAGTTCGGCCGGACCCTCGATCACCGTGAAGCAGGCGTTACCGGTGGGCGGGTAGATCGCGTGATGGTACGGATAGCCGGTCGCGCGGATCTTGTTGTACGGGAACATGCTCGTGCCGGAGAAGAGCTGATTCGCGACCGTCACGCTCCAGCCGTACTCCGGCAACGTGTTCGGCACCGAGACGATCAGCCGCACGTTCTGCGCCGGCTGCCGCCCCTTGTTCTCGACGGTCAACGTGAAGGTCGAAGCCTCCGTCACCTTCGTCTGACGCATCCACGGGTCGCGGTTTCTCCGCTCGACGTATTGGAGCGTGTCGCTCGTCGTGACGACGACGCGAGGGCGACCGAGGTTGTGCAGATTCGGGCCGTTCGCGCCCGATCCGACCTCGGCCTGTGAACTCGATGTCTCTGGGGCTAGGGCGGGGACTCGTTCTCTGGAACAACCTCCGGCGCTCAGGACGAGCATCCCGACTGCCAGGAGGACGCGCGGATTGGACATGATGGGAACCTCGGACCCCCCGGGTTCGCGAGCTGCTAGGCGAAGCGCATTCGACAAGCTGCATGCCGCCTGCTCCGCGGTTGCCTCGAGATGAGGCGCGTTTTCGCCGCCAGGCGACCAGGCCATTGGGGCGCAGTCGACAACGCGAGCGGTCGCGGCGGATCGTGGATTCGGCCGCCACCGGCCGTGCCGTGCAGCTCGCGCGAGCGCTCGGGCATTCTGCGCGGGAAGCAGGCCGCGCCAAGGACGGACGCGGCCCGCTCTGCGGCTAGATCATCGGAGCACGGTCACTCGCCCGATCTGAGTCGAGCCTCCCTGCTGCACCCACGGACGTCCGCCCGAGAAACGAGCGGACGCGAATCGCGCGAGGGGGTGCGAGCCTCGGGGGTCGTTGATCGCGGCAACAAGCGCCTCGGGGGTTCGCGCGGCGCCAGGGAGGCGCGGCGCGAGGTGGCAAGACTCTTGTCAGCCGCCTCCCTCTGTCGCCGGCGGCGAATGCGCGCCGGCGCCTACGATCCAGAGGAGGTCCCCATGTCCACTGGTCCGTCGACGGCTCCGGAGCGACGCCTCGTTGCGCGCTCACGGGGTGCGGAGTTCCGTCGCGCATGGCGCCGCCGCGCCTGGGCTCTGGCCGCACGCGGTCAGCTCGAAGCGGCGATCGTCGTTCAGCAAGCCGTCGTTTCTCGCGAGAAGCGATCGGAGGCGCGCGCCGCGTTGCGAGATCGACTGCGTCTGCTGCGGTGGCAGATGGCGGCCGGCCGTTGGCGCGACGCGCTCGAGCAGACGGAGGTGCTCTACGGCCGATCGATCCGAGCCGGAGCGGCCGGCGCGAATCTGGCGGGGATCCTCTGGCTGTGTCGCGCGGTCTCGCACCTCGCGCTCGGCTGGGGCGGCCGTTTCCGTCGATCTCTGGCGAGCCTGCTCTGGACCGCGCGTCGGCGGAACGTGCGCGGAGCGCTTCGATCGTCGCGCCGAGTGCGGTTGGAGCGGGCCGCCCTGGCGCTCACCATCCACTACGAATCGGCGCGACGTGGCGAACGTTCGCTGGTCGTGGCGCTGCTCAGCGCGCGACACGCACGCCCCGACCGCTCAGCTCCACCGCTGCTCGACGCGCGCACGCGGGCGTCGGCCGCGGTCGCTCCCGTGGCCAGCACGACGTCTACAGATTCATTCCTTCGAATGCTCTTTGGGAATGGCTTGATCGAAGGACGTGGCGTCGGCAGGGTCGCGACTCTGTGCTGGGACCGACTCCCCGAGTTGATCACCGGTCCATCGGGCTGGATGAACGCATGCGCAGAGTCCGTCCATCCTCTCTTCGGCGACGAGACTTCGGAGCCCGCGTCGCCGTCAGGAGAGAGGCGCAGCTCGGGTGAACTCGATCCGTTCGTCGAACGCTGGGTCTCTTGGACTGAGGAGCTCCCGAACGGCGGCGCGCCGATCTGGGCGCTGCCTGGCCTGGCCGCTCGGGCGTACGCCATCGCACCCGAAGCCCCGCCGAGATTTCTCTCGCGCCTGCACCTGACGTTGGCTCGGACGAGCGCCCGAGTCGAGGAGCCGATCGCTCGGGCCAGCGTGCTCGAAGCGTTGGCGGAGGTGTCGCTCTGGCTCGCGGGCGAGCGGGGCGAGGATTGCGCGCTCGGCGTGCGGGAGAGACGGAGCGCCGGCTGGGTCTCGCAAGCGCGCGCCGACTTAGGCCTCGCCGCGGGACTGTGGCGACGGCTCGGTCTCGAGCGGCGCGCCGAAGCGTGCGAAGAGAGATGGGCGCGCCTGGCGTTGCCCGCCTCCACGGGCGGACAGAGCCGAGAGGGGGCTCACGCCGTCACGCTCACCGCGGGACAGCCGATCGACCTCGCGATGCTTCGACGACGGCTGCACGAGATCGGATTCGTCACGTCGGATGAACGTCTGCTCCGACAACTCGCGCCGCTTTTCCTCCTGGCGTCGACTCCGTTGCCGGTGCTCATCCTGGGAGAGAGCGGCACCGGCAAAGAGGTGCTGGCGCGAGCGCTCCATCGGTGGAGTCGGCTGGAGGGTGACTTCGTCCCGATCCACTGCGGCGCGATCCCGCGTGATCTCCTGGAGAGTGAACTGTTCGGCCACACGAGGGGCGCGTTCACCGGCGCGGTTTCCGAGAAGACGGGCCTGGTCGAAGCGGCCGACGGCGGGACGCTTTTCCTCGACGAGATCGGGGAGATGGGCGCCGAGGCGCAGATGAAGATGCTGCGGGTGCTCGAGAGCGGAGAGGTGCGGCGAGTGGGCGACCTGCGCTCGCGCATCGCCCGGATCCGCCTCGTCGCCGCAACCCATCGCGATCTCGACGGCGCGGTGGTGCAGAAGGAATTCCGTCTCGACCTCTTGCACCGCATCCGTGGAATCACCGTCACGCTCTCGCCCTTGCGGGAGCGGCGCGGGGATATCCCTGAACTCGCCGCTCGTTTCGTGCGAGATCTCGCGCCGGGAGCGCCGCTCCAGTTCTCGGATCGCGCGCTGGCGCGGCTCCTATCGCACGATTGGCCGGGCAACGTGCGCGAACTGCGCGCGGTTCTCTCTCGCGCCGTCCTGCTGGCGCGAGCGATCGGCCGGATGCGGATCGAGCCGGAGCTCCTCGGCCTGCGGATCGGCGGGGGCGTGGACGAGGTTCTCGTGCCCGCGGAGGTGGGGCGCTGCGGTGATCCGTTCCGCCGGCCCGGAGCGTACGCGGACGATGTCGTGGCCGGCGTCTCGGGTGAGCATGGCCTCGACCGGGTGCTCGACGACGTCGAGCGGCGGCTGATCACGCGTGCATTGGACGAGCATTCCTGGAATCGATCGCGCGCTGCGATGAGCCTAGGCGGGCTGTCGCGGACCACGCTCCTGAGCAAGATGAAGCGATTGGGGATCGAGGCGGGGGCGCAGCTCGACCCGGAGACGGTCGACTGACGCGGGGGAGACGAGAAGATCGGGGTCCGGACTAGAAGAAGCCCGGATCCCGGTAGACACCCCACACTTCGCGGAAGACGTCGCAGATCTCGCCCAGCGTCACATCCGATTCGACCGCGTGGAGGATCGGCGGCATCAGGTTGTCGGTCCCCTGCGCGGCTCGCTTCACCGCCGCCAACGCCTCGGCCGCGCGGGCGGCGTCGCGGCGCGCGCGCAACGCGCGGATCCGCTCGACCTGATCCCGCTCCACGCCGTGGTCGATCTTGAGCGTGGGAATCGCTGGATCGTCGCTCTCGGCATAGCCGTTGATGCCGACGATGACCCGGTCGTTGCGCTCGACCTCTTGTTGGTGCAGGTAGGCCGACGCGGCGATCTCCCGTTGCGGATAACCCTGGTGGATCGCGGCCACCATGCCGCCGAGCTCGTCGATGCGCTGGATGATCTTCCAGGCGCGTTCTTCGATCGCATCGGTCAGCGCCTCGACGAAGTACGAGCCACCGAGCGGGTCGACGACGCCGGCGACGCCCGATTCTTCGGCCAGGATCTGTTGGGTGCGCAGGGCGATGGTGGCCGCTTCCTGCGTCGGCAGGGCGTAGGTCTCATCCATCGAGTTCGTGTGCAACGACTGGGTCCCGCCCAAGACGGCAGCCAGCGCCTGCACCGCGACGCGTGCGATGTTGTTGTGCGGCTGTTGCGCGGTCAGCGACACGCCGGCGGTCTGCGCATGCGTACGCAGCAGCCAGGAGCGCGGGTTCTGCGCGCCGAAACGCTCGCGCATGATCTTGGCCCACATCCTGCGAGAGGCGCGGAACTTGGCGATCTCCTCGAAGAAGTCGTTGTGCACGTCCCAGAAGAAGGAGAGTCGCGGCGCGAACTCGTCGACGGCGAGACCGGCTTCGATCCCCGCGTCGACGTAGCAGATGCCGTCGGCGAGGGTCAGCGCGAGTTCCTGCACCGCGGTCGCGCCCGCCTCGCGGATGTGGTAGCCGCTGATCGAGATGGTGTTCCACTGCGGCATCTCGTGCGTGCAGTAGACGAGCATGTCGCGGATGATCCGCATCGACGGTTCCGGCGGGGAGATCCACTCCTTCTGCGCGATGAACTCCTTCAAGATGTCGTTCTGCAGCGTGCCGCGGAGCTTGGCCGGGGGCACGCCCTGCTTCTTCCCGACGGCGACGTAGAGCGCCAGGAGGACGATGGCCGGCGCGTTGATGGTCATGGACGTCGTGACCTGATCGAGCGGGATCTCGTGGAAGAGCCGCTCCATGTCCTCCAGGCTCGCGACCGCGACTCCCTCTCGCCCCACCTCGCCCAAGCTCAGCGGGTGGTCGGGGTCGTAGCCCATCAAGGTCGGCATGTCGAAGGCGGTCGAGAGTCCCGTCTGACCCTGCTGCAGCAGGTAGCGGAAGCGCGCGTTCGTGTCCTCGGGCGAGCCGAAGCCGGCGAACATGCGCATTGTCCAGAGCTTCCCGCGGTACATGTCGGGATGGATGCCGCGCGTGTACGGGTAGCGCCCGGCCTCCTCGTCCGCGACCTCCGGGCGGACGTCACTCGCGCGGTAGACGACCCGTAACGGGATGCCGGAGAGCGTGTTCCAGGCGCGGCCGGTCTCCAATGCGGCGTCGGGAGCCGCGGCCGCGGCAGCGGCCGTAGCAGTTGCAGCGGAAATCAGGGTGGGCTCCGCCGGGGTTGTCGTGGAGGCGGGAGCGTCGGTCGGGTCGAGCGGAGCGTTCATCTGCACCTCGAGGCCAGTGACTCGGCGAAACGGGGGTGACCGTATCACAGGCGCAGAGTTACTGTCCCCAACCACCCAGATCGACCCAGCCAGCTCGAGCCAGCTCGAGCCAGCTCGAGCCAGAGCGAGATATAGCGAGATATAGCGAGATATAGTGAGATATAGCGAGAGTACTTCGGGGGACCGGTGCCCCTTCCCGGTCTTCCTGCTCCTTCCCTTGCGCCAGAGGCATCACGCAACCCCCTGCCTTCCATGGCCAGGAAGACCAAAGCCGAAAGACCGGCCCCCCGAAGACTCTCTCTATCTCGTTTCCTTCTCTTCCTCCCCGCCGACCGCCGGTCGCCAGATCGATTCGGACTCGCCGGCCGATTGATTGGCCCATCGCGCCCAAACGAAGAGCGCGTCGGACAGTCGGTTCAGATAGACGACGACCGAGCGTTGCGCCGGATGGCTAGCACCGTCCGGAGCAGCACCGTCTGGAGCAGCACCGTCTGGAGCAGCACCGTCTGGAGCAGCACCGTCCGGGAGGACCCCCTCGAGTTCCACCAGCGAACGCTCCGCCCGACGGCAGACCGTGCGAGCCCAATGCAGGCCCGCACCGAGATGGCTTCCGCCCGGCAGGATGAAGTTGGTCAACGGCGTCAGCTCCGCCTCGAAGCGATCGATCGACCGCTCCAGCCGTTCGGTGGCGCGGGCGAAGTGCTCACTCGCCTCCTTCGGACTGTCGTCGGCCACGATGGCGCCGGCCTCGAACAGGTCACGCTGCGCACCGGCCAAGGGCGCCCGCAGGCGATCGAGGGGGCTGGAGAGGGACAGGACGAAGCCGAGTGCGGCGTTCGTCTCGTCGAGCATCCCCAACCCAGCGATGCGTCGATCGGCCTTGCTGACCCGCTTTCCGCCGATCAGCCCGGTCTCGCCGCCGTCGCCGGCTCGCGTGTAGATGCGCGCGGTCATGCAGAGCGGTCGCTCACGAACAACCGCTCGTCTCACCACACTGCAGGCAGCGATAGCACGAACCGTTGCGGGTCATGAGGCTTCCGCAGTCGGAGCAGCTCGGTGCGTCGAGTTCGGCCTGGTGACCCGTTGGGATCGCTCCGCCGGTCGAAGGCGGCGTGGGCGGCGCAGACCTCGCGGGCTGCGCCGTGTCGTCCGCGGACGACACGAGCGGCGAGTTCTCCGGCGAAAGTTGCGTCGAAGCGTTTCGCCTCGCCGCCGGATGTCCCGGCAAGAACTTCTGCGCGAGCCAGCGGAAGACGTAGTCGGTGATCGATGTCGCGATGCGCAGGTCGGGGTTGTTCGTGATGCCGGCCGGCTCGAAGCGCGTGTTGACGAACTTCTCGACCAGGGCTTGGAGTGGCACGCCGTACTGGAGCGCGAGCGAAACCGAGGTCGCGAACGCGTCGCAGAGTCCGGAGACGACGCTCCCCTGCTTCGCCATGACGAGGAAGATCTCACCCGGCGTCTCGTCCTCGTAGAGGCCGACCGTGAAGTATCCCTCGTGGCCGCCGACCGAGAACTTGTGCGTGACGGCGCGCCGTTCGTCGGCGAGCCGGCGGCGCGAGGGACCGCGCGCCGGAACCTCCGTCAGCGTCGTCCCCTCGGAGGTGCGGGAGGTGGAGAGGGGTTGGGTCCGCTTGCACCCGTCGCGATAGACCGCCACCGCCTTCAGCCCTGACTTCCACGCTTCCAGGTAGACCCGCTCGATCTCCTCCACGCTCGCGTCGCGAGGCAGATTCACGGTCTTCGAGATCGCGCCGGAGAGGAACGGCTGCACGGCGGCCATCATGCGCACGTGCCCCATCGGAGCGATCGATCGCACCCCTCGACGCGGCCGGAAGGCGCAGTCGAACACCTCGAGGTCTTTGGCCTCCAGGTGAGGCGCGCCTTCGATCGTCTCCTCTCGCTCCAGGTGCGCGAGGATCGCGCGTCGCTGCGAGGAGTCGTATCCCAGACGTTCGAGCGCTTCGGACACGGCGCGGTTGACCATCTCCAAGAACCCGCCGCCCGAGAGCCGCTTGTACTTGATCAACGCGATGTCCGGTTCGATCCCCATGGTGTCGCAATCCATCATGAAGCCGATCGTTCCGGTCGGCGCCAAGACGGTGACCTGCGCATGGCGGAAGCCGTGTCGACGTCCCGTCTCCTCCGCCTCGCGCCAAGACTCGCGCGCGGCGCCGAGCAGGATCTCCGGCACGAGCGTCGGGTCGATCGCCCCGACCGCTTGCCGATGCCGAGAGATGACCGCGTTCATCGGCTGCGCGTTGGCCGCCCAGCCGGGGAAGGGACCGAGCGCGGCGCTCAACTCGGCGGAGACGGCGTAGGCGTGTCCGCTCAGGACGGCGGTGATGGCTGCGGCGATATGACGGGCCGGGTCGCTGTCGTACGGATACCCGCGCGCCATCAGGAACGTGCCCAAGTTGGCGAATCCGAGACCGAGCGGGCGATAGTCGTGGCTGTTCCGTTCGATCCGTGCGGTGGGATACGAGGCCGCGTCGACCAACAGCTCCTGCGCGACGATGAGGATGCGAACCGCGTGGCGCAGCGCGTCGACGTCGAGATCGCCGGTCTGCGTACGGAACCTCATCAGGTTCACGCTCGCGAGATTGCACGCCGTGTCGTCGAGGAACATGTATTCGCTGCAGGGATTGCTGGCGCGGATCGGCGCCGTCTCGGGGCAGGTGTGCCACGAGTTGATCGTGTCGTCGAACTGGATCCCAGGATCGCCGCAGACCCAGGTCGCTTCGGCCATCGCTCGGAAGATGGTGCGCGCCCGCAGCGTCTCGGCGACCTCACCGGTCGCGACGGCGCGCGTCTGCCACGTTCCGTCCGACTCGACCGCCCGCATGAACGCATCGGTCACTCGCACCGAATTGTTCGAGTTCTGGAAGAAGACGCTGTCGTAGGCCTCACCGGAGAGGCTTCCGTCGTAGCCGGCGTCGATCAACGCCCAGGCCTTCTTCTCCTCGTCCGCCTTGCAGCGGATGAACGGGACGATGTCGGGGTGCGCCACGTCGAGGATCACCATCTTGGCGGCGCGTCGCGTCCGTCCGCCCGACTTGATCACGCCGGCGAAGGCATCGAATCCCTTCATGAACGAGACGGGCCCGGAGGCCGTGCCGCCGCCCGAGAGCGACTCCTTGGAAGAGCGGAGTGTGGAGAAGTTCGTGCCCGAACCGGAGCCGTACTTGAAGAGCATTCCTTCGGTCGCGGCCAGCTCGAGGATCGACGGCATCGTGTCCTGCACCGAGTTGATGAAGCAGGCCGAACACTGCGGCCGGGCCTCGACGCCGACGTTGAACCAGACCGGAGAATTGAACGCGGCCTTCTGTTCGACCAGGAGGTGCGTCAGCTCATGCTCGAAGACCAGGGCATCGCTCTCGTCGGCAAAGACGCCCTGCTGCCGACCCCAGGTCGCGATCGTGCCCGCGACCCGGCCGACCAACTGACGGACCGAGGTCTCCCGCTCGGCCGTCCCGAGACGGCCATGGAAGTACTTCGAGACGACGACGTTCGTGGCGAGTTGTGACCACGAGGCAGGGACCTCGACCTCCGTCTGCTCGAAGACCCGCTGGCCACCTTCGGACGAGATCTGCGCGGTCCTGCGCTCCCACTCGATCGCGTCGAACGGATGGCGACCGGCGATCGTGTGCTTGCGGGTGAAGCCGAGCCCCGTGCGCGGCCGCTCGTTGGTCTCGAGCCGTGTTTGCTTCGACGAGTCGGGACGGACGTCGTCAGCGCGGGACGGCATGCTCTCTCCTCCTCTCCGCGTCCTCACGATCCGGTCAGGCGGTGGTCCCGCTTGTTGGCGAGGCGGAACGCTAGCACCGGCCGCGCGCCGCGGACAAGCTCCAACCCAGTCGAATGTTCTGTCGTTTCCGCGCCGCGCGGCCGCCAAAGGCGAGGCCGACGCGCGCAGGCCCGGTCGAGACCTTGGGTAGCGGCCGAGGCGCTACCCCTCCGAACTCTTCGCGGTCCGCCGCGCGAGCGGACGCTTCGGTGTCGCCCCCTCGCTGGCTGGCCCGCGGCTCCTCCGCTGGAGGAGCTCGATGAAACGATCCAGGATCGGCGGCCGGGTTCGGCCGCGGCGCACCAGCAGCCCGAGTTCGCGGAAGTGACCGTCCCCCGCGAAGGGGAGCGCGCGAAGCGTCCGAGCGCGAACCTCCGCGCGGACCGTGAGCAGCGGCACGATCGAGACGCCGGCGTTGATCTCCACCGCGCGCTTGATCGTCTCGATGTTGTCGAACTCCATCACGATCTCGACCTCCGCGTCATGCGCGCCGAGGATCCGATCGACCGCGCGCCGCGTGGGGACGTCGCGCTCGAAGGCGACGAATCGCGCCCCCTTCAACTGTGCGACCTCGATCTCCTTGCCCCGCGCGAGCGGGTTCTCCGGCGCGGCGATCAGGACGAGACGGTCGCGCCTGAAGGGCATGATCTCGATGCCGGCGCGTCGCGTCGGGTAGGCGACGATCCCGAGATCGATGGCCCCGGAGGCGACGGCGTCGTAGATCCGCGCTGACCGATCGTATTCGAGCTGGATGCGGGACTGCGGATGAGTGCGCAGGAACTGGGTCAAGAACGGCGGCAGCTCGTGCAGCCCGACGCTGTAGACCGTCGCGACCCGCAAATTGCCGGCGGTCGACTGGCCGAAGTTCTGGAGCTCGTCGTCCACCTGTTGGAAGCGCTCGAGGATCTCCCTGGCGCCCCGCAACAGGATCTCGCCCGCCGGGGTGGGTGCGATCGAACCCTTCCCGCGTTCGATCAATCGACGGCCGTAGCGGACCTCCAGCGAACGCACCTGTTGGCTGACGGCCGACTGCGAGATGTAGTTCCGGGCCGCGGCTCGCGAGAAACTTTGTGTCTCCACGATGTCACAGAACACTTTGAGCAATTCGATCTGCATCGGTCAGTCTTCCTTGGTCCTCGGACGCCTGGGGCAAAGCCAGGATAGGGAGCGGAGCGCCGCGACTGTCAAGCGACCCGCACTGCGCTTGTGGCCGGACGCGTGCGCCCGTAGCCTCGACCGCGATGTCGACCTCTCCTCGGATCGAGACCCCACGCCGGATCGCGTTGCACGCTCTCGGGTGCAAGGCGAACCAAGAAGAAATGGACGGACTCGCCAGCGCGCTCTCGGCCGCGGGCTGGCAGATCGTCCCGTTCGGTCAGCCCGCGCCTTGGATCGTGGTCGATACCTGCACCGTGACCGCGGCGGCCGATTCCGACAGTCGACAGGCGCTCCGCCTGGCGGCGCGCACGGGGGCGCGGGTGGTCGCGACCGGATGCCTCGCCCAACGCGATCCCGGCAGCCTCGCCAAGATCCTCGGGGTCGATTGGATCGTTGGAAATGCCGAGAAGCCTTTGCTCGGAGAGTGGATCGACCAGGCGGCGCGGGACGAGCGCTCGGCCCCGTCGCCGCGGATCCGAGTGAGCTCGGACCCCACGGTGACACGGTTCGCGGCGCACGGACGGACGACGGCGCGTCGACGCACGCGCGGCTCGCTCAAGGTGCAAGAGGGGTGCGACGAACACTGCACGTTCTGTGTGATCCCGAGCGTGCGCGGCGCGAGTCGAAGTCGATCGATCGCGGCGTGTCTGCTCGAAGCGGAGACGTTGGTCGCCAACGGACACCACGAGATCGCGTTGACCGGGATCAACACCGCGCTCTGGGGGAGAGATCTCTCCCCGCCGGAAGAGCTCCTCGCGCTCTTGCGGTCGCTCGCCTTGGTCCAAGGAGTTCTGCGTCTGCGCATCAACTCGCTCGAGCCGCAGTATGTGCGCGCCGAGTGGTTGGATGAGCTCGCCGCCGATCCTCGTCTCTGCGCCCACCTCCATCTGCCGCTGCAGAGCGGATCGGACGCCACGCTGCGGCGGATGAATCGCCGCTACCTCACCCACGACTATCGGGAGTTGGTCCGCGCCGCGCAGCGCAAGATCCCGGGGATCGCGGTGGGCGCCGATCTCCTCGTCGGTTCCCCGGGAGAGACCTCCGAGGACTTCGAGCGGACCCGCGAGTTCATCGCCTCACTCGATCTGGCCTACCTCCATGTCTTCACCTATTCGGAGCGCGAAGGCACTCCCGCCACCCGACTGAGCGGGGGGGTGCCGATGGCGGAGCGACGCAGACGCAGCGGCGAGCTGCGCCGATTGGACCGCGAACTCCGCCGCGCGTACATCGCCGGACGGCTCGGCTCGCAAGAGGTCGTCCTCCCCGAACAGGTGGGGGCGGACGGCGAGGCGCGAGGCCTGAGCGGCAATTACCTGCGCGTACGCTACTCTCCGCCCCCCGGTCGAGATCCGAGGACCCCGGCCCGCGTGCGCTTGCTCAGCGCCCAGGAGGACGGGCGCGTCTCCGGCGTCTTCGTCGACTGGGCCGAGTTCGAACCGAGAGAGGCGAGATGAAGAAGGTCTTCCTGGAGACGTACGGCTGCCAGATGAACGTGGCCGACTCCGGTCTCATCGTCCATGTGTTGGAGGGGGCCGGCTTTCAATTGACCGAGGATGTCTCCGAGGCGACGCTCGTCTTGTTGAACACCTGCGCCGTTCGAGAGCGCGCGGAAGAGCGAGTCTCCTCGCGGCTCCAACAATTGGCGGCGCTCAAGCGGGTTCGACCCGACCTCGTGCTCGGAGTGACCGGCTGCATGCCGAAGCATCTCGGCGAGGCGATGCGCACACGGATGCCCCATGTCGACCTGCTCGTCGGCCCCGACTCGTATCGCCGCCTACCGGAGTTGGTGGAAGAGGCCGCGCAGCGTCCGACGGTCGATCTGCGGCTCGACCGCGACGAGGACTACGCCGATCTCGATCCGATCGCGATCGAAGGACTGAACGCTTTCGTGCCGATCATGCGCGGCTGCGATCGCTTCTGCGCATTCTGCGTCGTGCCGCTCACGCGCGGGCGGGAGAAGAGCCTCCCCTTGGCCGAAGTGCTGCGTCAGATCGAGAGCGCGGTGGCGCGCGGGGCCAAGCAGGTCACCTTGCTCGGGCAGACGGTGAACTCGTACCACGACGGCGAACACGACTTCGTCGATCTCCTGCGCGCCACGGCGCGAGTCGCGGGGCTTTCTCGAGTGCGCTTCACCTCGCCGCACCCTTCGGACTTCCGCGACGAGGTCTTCGAGCTGATGGCCGAGACTCCGGTTCTCTGTCCACAGATCCATCTGCCGGTGCAATCGGGTTCGGATCGCGTGCTCGGCGTGATGAAGCGCGGCTACACGCGCGGCGACTTCTCCGCGCTGGTCGGGCGGATCCGCGCGATCCTGCCGGAAGCCGGACTCTCCACCGATGTCATCGTGGGATTCCCGACCGAGACCGAGGCGGAGTTCGAGGAGACTCTCTCCCTGATGGAAGAGACGCAGTTCGACAGCGCTTTCCTCTTCCGTTATTCGCCGCGCAGCGGGACCTACGCCTATCGCCACCTACCCGACGATGTCCCCGATGCGGTCAAAGCGCGCCGGCTCGACCGGCTCATCGCGCGACAGGAAGCGATCTCGACCGATCGGTACCGGAGGTTCATCGGCAGAGACGTCGAGGTGCTGGTCGAAGGACCGTCGCGACGCAACCCGGAGCATGTGGTGGGGAAGTCGCACGACGGCAAGACCGTCATCGCCTGTGGTCCTCGAGCTGCCGGCGCGCTCGTGACGGTTCGAGTCGCCGAGGCGACGAGCCACACCCTGCGCGGCGAGGGAGTTCAGGACGCGTCGGTCGGAAGCTTCTGCACGCCCGTCGGGACGTAGCGGTACCAACGACGGACGCCGGTCATGAGCAACGTCGCGCCGAGGGCCAATTGGCTCGCGACGATGCCGGTCGTGATTTGTCGCAGCCGTTCGAAACGCGCGAGTTCCGCGCCGGCCGCCGGATCGGAGAAGAGCCCGGGAGTCTCTTGCAGCAAGTCCTGCATCGGCGGGACCAGGCCGAGATAGACGCCGATCGAGGCGAACGTCATCGCGAGCAGGAATCCGGTCTGCAGGAGCGTCGCGCGCGTTCCGCGCAGCGCGAGCAGATGCATGAGCAGGGTCGAGAGGAGCAGGAAGGCGCCGGCGCCGGCGCCGAGGAACGCGATGCGACCCTCGAGTTCCAGCGCGGCGCGCGCCGCTTGGAACGGATCGTCGAGCGCATGGAAGAGAGAGGGCCACGCGAGCAGACTGGTGGCGGCCAGCGCGCCGACCCAGAGGGCGAGGAAGAGTTGGCTCGAGCACTCCACCAACACCGACGCGACCGCGAGCCGTCGAGTCCGTGGAAGCGACAGGACCTTGATCGTCGAGACCTTGCGAATCGGCTCCGACACTCGGCCTCCGGCGGCCCGAAGAGCGCGGGCCTGATGCAGCACGACGGTTGAAACGGCCCCTGGGGCTTCAGTATATCGGTACGGTGTCGAGGGCGGCCAGGACGCGTTCCTCTACTCATCGGCCGGACGAGGGGCGTCCATGAAGCGGATCTACCTGGACCATGCGGCCACCACGCCGGTCGATCCCCGCGTCTTCGAACTGATGCGTCACTATTTCAGTGAGCATTTCGGCAATCCGGCCAGTCGGACGCACGCCTTCGGGTGGGAGGCCGAGGAGGCCATCGAGACGGCCCGGGCACAGGTGGCGGCGCTCCTGGGCGTGGAGCCGCGCGCGGTTGTCTGGACGAGCGGGGCGACCGAGTCGATCAACACCGCGCTGCAAGGACTGGCCTGGCCCGCGAGTCCGGGGCCGTACCATCTGATCACGACCCGAGCCGAGCACTCCGCCGCCAGGGACACCTGCCTGGCGCTGGAACGCCGCGGCGTCGACGTGACCTGGCTCGGCGTCGACGCGCACGGCAGGCTCGACCTGGCGGAACTGCGCGGCGCGATTCGCCCGGAGACGCGGGTGGTCTCGATCCTCCATGCCAACAACGAGACGGGTGTGGTCCAGGATCTCGCCGCCATCGGCGCGCTCTGCCGGGAGCGAGGGGTTCTCCTCCACGCCGATGTGACGCAGTCGCTCGGCAAGATCCCGCTGGCTCTGTCCGACTGGGGGGTCGATCTCGCTTCCGCTTCGGCCCACAAGCTGTGCGGACCCAAAGGAGTGGGCGCGCTCTACCTCCGTCGGCGTGATCCGCGGGTCGTCTTGGAGCCGCTGCTCTACGGAGGGGGACAGGAACGCGGTCTGCGATCGGGAACCTCGAACGTGCCGGGGATCGTCGGATTCGGAGCTGCCGCGGCGCTCGCTTTGGGCGAGATGGCCCAGGAGTCGATTCGGGTCGCCGCTCTGCGGGATCGCCTCGAGGCGGGGCTGACGCACTCCCATCCCGAACTGGTGCGAAACGGATCGGGGGTCGAGAGACTCCCAGGGCTGGCGAACGTGCGCTTCGACGGAGTGGGGTCAGAGGCGCTACTGTTGGCTCTGCCCGCGATCGCCCTCTCGGCGGGGAGCGCGTGCGCGTCGGCCAGTCTCGAACCGTCGCATGTGTTGCTCGCGATGGGTCAATCGGAGGCGGAGGCTCGCGGGGCGGTGCGGTTCAGTCTGGGTCGGACGACGACCGACGAAGAGATCGACGCGACGATCGGTTTGGTGAGCGCGGCGGTCTCCCGCCTCTGCTCGACGGGTGGGTAATCGATGAGGAGTACTCGATGAGTCAGTCGACGCAGTCCAACGACGTGATCCAGGTGACCGACTCGGCGGTGCGCGCCATTCGACAGGCCCTGATCGACGAGGCGCATCCCGCCGGCGCGTTCCTCCGCGTTTCGGTCAAGGGCGGAGGCTGTTCCGGACTCTCCTACGATCTCTCGTTCACGACCGCCGCGCGCGACGACGACCATGTGATCGAACGCGAAGAGGTCAAGATCGCCATCGATCCGAAGAGCGCGTTGGTGCTGGCCGGCACCGCGCTCGACTACACCTCGGGGCTGAACGGCAAGGGGTTCGTCTTCCAGAATCCGAACGCCACCGGCACCTGCGGTTGCGGCAGCTCCTTCTCGGTGTGAACTGCGACGACGCGCCGCCGACGACGCGCGAGTACGACGCGCTGCTTCGGGGCGCCGCGTTCGTCGACCTGCCGAGTGAGCGATTGGTGCGGTTCACCGGCGCCGATCGCGTCACCTTCCTCGAGAGCCAACTGACTCAGAAGCTCGCCGACCTCGCGCCACGGGAGGTCCGGCCCGCGGCCCTGGCCGACCGAAAGGGACACGCGGTGGCCGACCTGGTGGTCGCGCGCGACGACGACGCCCTGCTCGTGTGCGTGCGCTCCGACCGAGTCGACCCGGTGCTCTCCCTCCTGGACCGACATCGCTTCTCCGAGGACGTCGCCTGGAGCGTGGCGCCGTTCGAGCGCGCGCTGCTGCTCGCGGGGCCGCTCACCGAAGCGCTGCTTGCCTCACTCCGCCTGACAACACGCCGCGAGTTGCAGCGTCCCGTGGGGGCCCCGGTTTTGGTCGCGATGCCGATCGCGGAGATCTCACCGCACGACTGGCTGCTGTTCATGGCGCCGGAGAGTGAGGTCGAGGTCCGCGCCATCCTCTCGATGGCCGGTGGACTGGAGGTCGGTGCGCGCGCGTTCCACTTGCGACGGATGGAGGTCGGGGTCGGTTGGTTCGGCCACGAACTGGACGAAGAGCGCCTCATTCCAGAGGGAGGGTGGAGCGACCGCGTCCACTACGCGAAGGGGTGCTACCTCGGACAGGAGACGCTCGCGAGGCTGCACTACCGGGGGCAACTCAACTGGTTGCTCTCGCGCGTGGGTGGGAGTGGGCAAGCGCCCGCCGTGTCGACGAGACTCCTCGATGCGGGAGCGGCCGATGTCGGTTGGCTGGCGTCGGCCGAGGTGCGCCCGGAGGGGGGCTGGTCCGGACTCGCGTATTTGCGACGCGCGTTCCGCGAGAGTCCCGGCCCTCTGGTCCAGGCCGGCGCGGCCGAAGTCCGGGGCGCCGGGGTCGAGTGGCGGGGGGAGGTCCGCCCTTTCACGCCGACCGTTTTTGCCAAATGAAACCGCTTGACGCCCCGCGGATACCCCCCGAAGGTGCCCGCCTACGTTGAGGGGGTCTCTCGTTGGAGGCGCGGTCCATGCTTGGCCGGGCGACGCGGGGGCGGCCGCGGGGTGGGGCGATCGGGTCCGAGCAAGTCCTCGACCCGAGCGAAAGACGGAGCCAGCATGGATGCTCGGGATCGATGGGCGGCGCTCGATCGCGTTCTGGAAGCGAGTCAGAGAGTTCTCATCGCTTCGCATCTCTTCCCCGATGGCGACGCCATCGGATCCGAGGTGGCTCTCGCACTCCACTTGAGGGCCCGCGGCAAGAAAGTCCTCGTCCTCAACGAAACTCCCGCCCCTGAACGCTATCGATTCCTCACTCGCTTCCACCGCGTCTGGTCCCGTGCCGAGCATGACTTTCCGCGCCAGACCGATCTCGTCGTCTGCCTCGATGTCTCCAGTTGGGACTACATGGGGCGGTTGGGTGAGGAGATCCGCGCGAGCAACGCGCAGATCGTCTCGATCGACCATCATCACTTGCGCGAGCGGTTCGGCCACCTCGATGTCAATTACGAGTCGGCCTGTTCCACCGGTGAAGTGCTCTACCGATTCTTTCGCGACACGGGACGCCCGATCACGCCGCCGATGGCGGAGGCTGTCTACACTTCGATCCTCTTCGACACCGGCGGCCTCCGGCTGGGCAACACGTGCAACGAGACGATCGAGATCGCATCCGAGCTGATGCGCCTCGGCGTCGATCATCGGCGCGTCTGCGCGGAGCTCTTCGAGCGGGACTCCTGGAACAAGATGGATCTCTGGCGACTCGCGCTCGGAACGTTGCGGCTCGAGGCGGAAGGGCGTCTGGCCTGGCTGGCGATTCCCGAGGATCTGTACAAGCTGACCGGAACGCGATTCGCCGATGCCGACGGCATTCTCGACACGTTGCTCTCGCTGCAAGAGCTGGAGTTGGCGGTGCTCTTCCGAGAGACGAGCGATCCCGGCGTGAAGACGACTTTCCGATCGAAGGGAAGGCACGACGTCGGCGCGTTGGCGGAGTCGTTCGGAGGCGGAGGTCGCGCGACCGCTTCGGGCGTGTTGCTCTCGGGCTCGCTGCACGACTCGATCGATCTCGTGCTCCCGAAGGTGCGAGCGTTGCTGGCGCCGGCGGCCTCCGCGCGTCGCGCGCGGGCCCGCGCGCTCGCCTTGCCGGTCATCCCACCCGTCCCCGCGTCTCGACCGCGGGTGGCGCGCCGCGCGCGGGCGGCGCCGGGCGCGGCCCGAGTCGTCGGCGCTTAGGCCGGCTCGACCGTTCTCTCCGCCCGTCCCGTCCGGGAACCTCGAGGTAGACTGCGCCGGTCGTCGCCACGAACCGAGGAGCCCATGATGTCCCCTCCCAAACTCCGTCGCCGAGTCGAGATCACCAAGCAGGTCGAATTCAGCGCGGCGCATCGACTCTGGAATCCGGAGTTCGACGACGCGCGGAACTGGGAGGTCTTCGGCATCTGCAACAATCCGAACGGGCACGGTCACAACTACGTCCTCGATGTCACGGTCGAAGGGGAGCCGGATCCGGAGACGGGCATGATCGTCGACCTGAAACGGCTGAAGGAGATGGTCGACGAGTGGCTGATCCGGCAGGTCGATCACAAGGACCTCAATCGCGACGTGCCGTTCCTGGCGGGGCGGATCCCGACGGTGGAGAACCTGGTCATCGCCTTCTGGGAGCGCATCGCGCCGCGCCTGGAGGGATGCCGCCTCAGTGAGCTGGTGCTCTACGAATCGCGCACGAACTACGCGCGCTACCGGGGACCGGAGGAGGCCGGAGGTGACTGAGTCGCGTGAGCACGACGCCGGCTCGCCCGGCCCGTCCGACGACACGTTGGAGGAAGTCGCGAGGAAGTTGCTGCTCGAGATCGGGGAGGATCCGAGGCGCGATGGCCTGGTGCGCACGCCGCAGCGGTTCGCGCGCGCGCTTCGCTTCCTCACGAGCGGCTATGCACAGGATGTCGAGACGGCGCTCAACGGGGCGATCTTCGACGAGAAGTCCGACGAGATGGTCATCGTGCGCGACATCGATTTCCATTCGCTCTGCGAACACCATCTGTTGCCGTTCTACGGGAAGGGCCACATCGCCTACATCCCCAACGGAAAGATCATCGGATTGTCCAAATTGCCGCGGCTGCTCGATGTCTTCGCGCGGCGCCTGCAGGTGCAAGAGCGGCTGACGCAGCAGGTGGCGGCCTGCATCGAAGAGGTGACACGCCCGTTGGGTGTCGCCGTCGTCCTGGAGGGGATCCATCTCTGCATGACGATGCGCGGCGTCGAGAAGCAGAACGCCTGGGCGACGACGTCCGCGATGCTCGGAGTCTTCCGACACGATCGCGGCACCCGCGCCGAGTTCATGAACCTGCTCAACCGGAAACCTTGGTCCTGATGCCGTTGCGCGTCTTGATCACCGGAGGATCGTCCGGGATCGGGCGGGCCTGCGCGCTGCGCTTGGCCGCCGAGGGGCACGCCATTGCGTTGGTAGCCCGAGGCGAAGCGCGGCTGCGCGACGCGGAGTCGGAGATCCGCTCGCTCCCCGGGGTCGAGCCTCCGCTCATCCTGCCGGCCGACGTGAGGGAGACCGCGGAGATCGAGGCGGCCGTCGCACGCGCGACCGAGAGATTCGGCGGACTGGACGCCCTCGTGCACAGCGCGGGAGGCGCGCGCTTCTTGCCGCTCGAACAGACGACCGACGCGGTCTGGCGTGAAGTCGTGGGGGCGAACCTAGAGGGACTCTTCCGCACCGTTCGCGCGGTCACGCCGCGACTGCGCGCGAGCGGCGGCGGACGGATCATCGGCGTGCTCTCGATCGCATCGCGGCGCGGATTCCCCAACGCCACGGCCTACAGCGCGGCGAAGGCGGGGGCGCTCGGCTTCCTCGATTCTCTACGCGAAGAATTGAGGCCCGATCGGATCCAGGTCACCGCGCTCTTGGCGGGCGCCACGGCGACACCGCTCTGGGACGGGATCGGCGGCGAGTGGGATCGCGCGCGGATGATGCTTCCGGAGCAGGTCGCCGAAGTGGTCGTGTGCGCGCTCCGTGAGGAGACGTCAGGCACGTGGGAGGAGATTCGCGTGGGTCCTCCCGGCGGCGTGCTCTGAACGAGTCGGCCCACGCCGAGGATGAGGGCACTTGGCGTTGGGCGATGGCGGCGGCGGTGCTCATCCCGCTGATCGCGCACGCCGGCATCCTCGGGCACGATCTGCTCAACTGGGACGATCCGGAGTGCATCACACAGAATCCGGCGGTGCAGCGGCCCGACCTGGGCGCCATCTGGGCCGGGCGGACGCCGCAGGCCTATCCGCTGACCTTCAGCCTCTTCGCGCTCGAGTGGCGACTGTGGCGCGACTCGCCTCTCGGCTTTCACGCAGTCAGTCTCGGCCTGCACGCGCTCAACGCCCTGCTGGTGCTGGCGCTGCTGCGCGCGCGCGGGAGCCGACCGGTCTCCGCGCTCGCCGCGGCGCTGTTCTTCGGACTGCATCCGATCCAAGTGGCGACGGTGGCCTGGGCGTCGGAGCAGAAGACTCTCTTGGCGAGCGCGTTCGCACTTCTCTCGTGGCGGTTGGTGGTGGCCGCGCCGCTCACGCCCGGGCGCACGCTCGGCGCGCTCGGTTGTCACCTGCTCGCGCTGCTCGCCAAGACTCAGGTGCTGCTCTGGCCGTTCGGCGCGATCGCCTCGTTCGCCTCGTTCGCCCCGTTCACGGTGCGCGCGCGCGCGATCTACGGCGGCGGCGCCTTCGTCCTCGGCCTGCTCTCGGCGTGGGTGACGATGCAGCGCGAGCGCGCGCCGGCCTTCGAAGGGGGGCTCGATCTGATCGAACGCCTCTGGGTGGTCGGTCGCAGCTTCGC
Source organism: uncultured bacterium (assembly GCA_964631125.1). Classification (GTDB taxonomy): domain Bacteria; phylum Eisenbacteria; class RBG-16-71-46; order CAIMUX01; family CAIMUX01; genus CAZVYN01. The sequence continues at coordinate 44,134 of CAZVYN010000011.1, forward strand.
GTTCTCGCTCTCGAAGACGCTGCTGCCGCGGGAGCTCTCCGGGCTCTATCCGCGGTGGACGGTCGATCCGACGCAACTCTCGACCTGGACGCCGTCGCTCCTCGGACTCGCCTTGCTCCTCGCGGGCGCTGTCGTGACGGTGCGTTCGCGCAAATGGCGCCTCCCTTTCCTTGCTTTCACGCTCCCATGGCTCCCCGCGAGTGGACTGATCCCGTTCGGCTATCAGGAGAAATCGTTCGTCGCGGACCACCTGCTCTATCTCTCGCTCCTGGGGCCGGCGATCGGCTTGGCCACGCTGCTCGATCGGCCGTCAGCGCGACGTCGCGGAGTGCTCGCGCTGGTGGCGATCGGCCTGGCCGCGCTCGCACTCCTCACGCTCTGGCGGCTGCCGACCTACCGCGACTCGATCGCGTTCTGGGAGAGCGTGCTGCGCACCAATCCGACCGCTTGGGTCGCGCGCAACAACCTCGGCGTCGCGTATGCGCAGAACGATCAACCCGAGGCCGCGCAGCGTCACCTGGAGGAGGCGGTCCGCCTGCGGCCCGCCTATCTCGAAGCGAGGATCAATCTGGCCGACGTCTACGCGCGCACGGGCCGACGCGGCCAGGCCGTGAACGAGCTGCGGGAGGCATTGCGCGCGCAGCCGGGGCATCCCGAGGCTCGCGCGCGACTGGCGGCGCTGGGCGACTCGACGGCGGCCTCGGCCGAAATGCGCGTGGCGCGATTCGAGCGCGCCGTGCGGGAGCGTCCCCGCGACTTCGGAGCGCGGCTCGAGCTGGGTCGCGCGCTGGTCGACGCGGGGCGCGCCGCTTCCGCCATCGGGGTCTACCGCGAAGCGCTGCCGCTGGCGTCGACGCAGGTCGAATCGCTCCGCGCGTGGCAATCGCTGGGCTTCGCGCTGTCCGCGGAGCGACGTCTAGGTGAAGCGTTGGAAGCCGACGCCGCCGTGCTCCGTCTGGCGCCCCGCGATCCGATCGCACTGATGAATGTCGGCGTGAGCTTGCGCGCGCTCGGACGATTCGACGAGGCGATCGAGCGGCTCGAAGCGGCGCAGCGACTGGCGCCCGACGACGCGAAGATCGCCGCCAACCTGGAGAAGGCGCGTCGCCGCATCCGCTGAACCGGTTCGGGATCGAGAAGCAGGGGTCGGCGGCCGATGTGCTAGAGTGCCGCGGCTCTGGGGCCGCCCGTGGCCGCCCGTAGCGGGAGAGTGTCGCCCGAGAGTGTCGCTGGAGTTTCGTCGTGCCAGCATCGAGGACCGACATGCAGGGAGATCCCCCCATCCCGGCGCACGATTCGGCGCCGCTCGTCACCGAGGTTCGGATCCAACTCACGAAGGAGCCGCCGATCCTCGCGTTCGTGTCGGTCACGCTCTGGGGCCGTTTCGTCGTGCATGATCTGCGCGTCTTGGAGCGGCGGGACGGCAGTCGCGTTGTCTTGATGCCGCGTGTGCGCGGCAACGACGGCTCCTGGTCCGCGGTCGCCCATCCCGTGCAAGAGGCGGCTCGGCGTCAGATCGAAGCCGCCGTCTTCTTCGCTTTCGAGAAGAGCTGCCCGGAACGGGCCAGAGGCACGGTCAGCCTGGCTCCGCCGATACGCGCCGCTGGCTGAGTTGTCAGCCTCGTCGCGTGAGGAACCATCCCAGAGTCCCGACCGGTCCCTTCGCCTTGCGCGTCATCGCGCTGCTGCTCTTGGTCATCGGCGGGTTCACGCTCGGCGGTCGCCTGCGCGAGTTGCCGAGCGATCCGCATCCCGGTTTCGCGCGCTGGTACGCCGGCGCCTGGACTTTGCGCAGCGGTTTGCCGCTGACCGATCTCTACGACGATGGTCGCTTCGCGCGGCGTGTCGATCGACTCGCGCCGGCCAGCGGGCTCCTCCGATTCGCGCCGACGCCGCCCGCCTCGGTCGCGCCGTATCTTCCGTTCACCCGACTCGCGTTGGGATCGGCGCGCGTCTCTTCGGGACTATTGGCGGCCGGTCTCGTCCTCGCGTCGCTCTGGCTGCTCGGCCTCTTGGCGGGTGGGCGCGTCTGGGAGCGCGCGGAGTGGCTGGCGTTGACCGGGGCCGTCTTCGGATCGACGCCGCTCGCGCGCGCTCTCTCGTCCGGTGATCCCGCGCCGCTGCTGCTGTTCCTCTGGAGCGTGCTCTTCGTCGCGGCGATGCGTCAGCGATGGTTCGTCGTCGCGGTCTGCGCGGCGGTCTCCAGCGTGCTGTCGGGGATCGGACCGGTCTTCGCGTTGGGGCTCGCGTTCGGACGGGCGAGAAAACAGGCGCTCCTCGCGGCGGGAGCGATCGCCGTCGCGTTCCTGATTGCGATCGCCGGGCTGGGGATGGACGCGCACGTCGCCTGGCTGAGCCGACTCGCACGCGGGTTCGGTGAGTTGGGCTCGCCCGAAGTCGTCTCGGCGCCAGGGGCGTGTGCGCGATTGCTCGGGCTGCTGCGCGAGACGGGGATCTCGGCCGAAGCGCCGCGCGCACTCGACGGGTTCGCGGCCGGAGCGCTCGCGCTCGTTCTGCTCGTGTTCGCCGTGGGGTGGAGCGTGCGGCGTCTCCGCGCGAGCGGGGGCGCGACGACCGGTCCGAGGCGCCTCGCGGTCTGGACGACGCTCGCGCTCGGTTTCGCGCCGGGGGCGTCGGTGGCGACGCTGCTCCTCGCGGTCGTGCCGCTCTGGGCGGCGCTGCGATCGGCGGTGCTCGCGGAGGTCTCGGGCCGTCGCTGGTTGTCGCTCGCGCTCGCGGCGGCGCTGATCTTGGCGCCGTTGCCCCGGCCGCTGGCCGCCGCGCGGTTCGCGGGCCTGGTCCTGCTCTGGTTCTGGCTGCTGACCGCGCCCGACCCTGCGGACGAGTCGGACGCGGTCCGCAGGTCGGCCCCATCCGCCTACTGGTAGCGACTCTTCAAGAGTCCCCAACTCGTCTGCTCGATCGGGGAGACTCCGCACGCCGTGCCGTCTCGTCCCATTCCTTCATCGGAACACTCGGGCGGGCCGTTGCCCGCCGCGGCGAGCGAACTGTCGCCGTTGAGGCCGAAGTCGCCGTCGGGAGCGTCGCAGAAGAGCGGGTCGTCCTCGACGTTGCCGTCGTTGCCGGTCGGGTCGTCGCACCCGCTGGCCGCGCCCACCACCCCGGAGTCGAAGAGGTTGCAGCCGATCGTGGGTGAGGCGGGCCCTTCGCAGTGGAGCGACGGGCTGGTGACGGGTGAGGCGAAGATGTTCTGCGTCACCTCGGGGCTCGACTGGTTGAAGAAGACATGCGCCCCTTCCAGCGAGGCGGTGTTCGCATAGAACGTGCTGAACGTGAGCAGGGAGAAGAGTGAGGCGCCGCCGATGCCGCCGCCGTGCGCCGCGCTGTTGCCGTTGAAGAGGCAGCGACGGACGGAGAGCCCGTTGCCGGCGCCCAGATAAATCGCCCCGCCGGTCGTGCTGCTGTTTCCTTCGAAGGTGGACCACCGGATATCGCCGCCGACGCCGGCCAGATAGACCGCGCCGCCGTAGTCGTCGGCCGAGTTGCCCTCGAACGTACAGTGGGTCACGGTCGGCTCCGATGCGTCGTTCGAATAGACGGCGCCGCCGCGCTCCGCCGTGTTGTCGATGAACGTGCACTCTCCGAGCGTGACCTGGCCCGTGAAGAAGACCGCTCCGCCGAAGTTCGCTTCGTTGTAGGTGAAGCGGCTGGCCACGATGGAAGAGCCCGATGACCCGTCTCGAAGCGAGATCGCGCCGCCGCGTTGTTCGGCCGCGCCGTCGGTCGTGTTGTTCTCGAACTCGCACTCGGAGATCTCGACCACCGTGTCGATTGCGTCGATGGCGCCGCCGGTCAGACTCGCGATGTTCCCCGTGAACGTGCAGTAGCTCAGGGTCACGCCGCCCGCGACGCCGTCGAGCCTGAGCGCCGCGCCCCGCGCCGCGACGCCGTTACGGAGGAGCACTCCGTCGAGCGCGACCGGACCGGCGACATCCACGAAAGAGAGCACGGAGGAGAAGCTGCCGCCGTCGACGATGACGCTGCCGGAAGGCCCGTCGGCCACGATCGCGATCGCCTTCGATGTGACGATGATCTCGTTGTAGGTTCCGGACGCCACCAGCACCGTGTCGCCGTCGACGGCCATCGAAACGCCGAGAGACAGGGTGGGCGCCGCGGCGCCGGCGCCACCGACGGTGAGGGTGGCGGCTCGGGCCTCATCGCACTCGATCGCTCCGAGCAGGGCGAGGGAAGACAACGCGGCAAGACCGAGGGCGCGGCCCTGCGTCTTTTGTTCGAATCTGCGATCTGGACGCTGCATGGCGATCTTCCCCCTGGGTCTTCTGGTTCAGGCCGCCGCCTCGGACGGTCCCGAGTCGATGGCCGCATGGATCATGGCGTGGTTGTCTCTGAGGAACGGGAACAGCTGGACGAAGGCGTCGACGATCTCGGGATCGAACTGCGAGCCCCGGCCGCGCAGGATCTCTCCGCGCGCGAAGTCCGGCGGAGTGGCGCGCCGGTACGGTCGGTCGGTCGTGAGCGCGTCGTGCGCGTCAGCCACCGTGATGATGCGAGCGAGGAGCGGGATCTCTCGTCCGCTCAGTCGAAGCGGATAGCCGGCGCCGTCGTACCGCTCGTGATGCGCGCGGACACCGAGCGCCGCCTCATGGAGCTGCGAGATCGGCGCGAGCACGTGATAACCGCGATCCGGGTGCTCGCGCATGATCGCGAGTTCCTCTTGGTCGAGGCCGCCGGGCTTGTGGAGGATGCACTCCGGCATTCCGATCTTGCCGATGTCGTGGAGGATCGAAGCCCAGCGCAGCGTCTCCAGCTCGGCCGGCGAGAGCCCGAGCGTGCGCCCGAGCAGGAGCGAGACGACCTGCACGCGCTCCGAGTGTCCGCTCGTATAGCTGTCCTTCGCCTCGATCGCGTTGACCAGGCATTTCACGGTGGCCATGAGGAACGCCTGCAGGTCTTCGTATAGCTCGCCATTGGCCAGCGCCAACGACGCCTGCTGCGCGACCGTCTCCAACAGCTTCAGATCGCTCAGCCGGAAGGTGGCGTCGCGGCCGAACTTCACGACTGCGAAGAGTCCGACCGGTCGTCCGCGCAGATGCAGCCGCGCGACCGCGACCGCGCCGATCGGGAGCGGCGGTGCTTCGCCGAGGCGTTCCGTCGAGAGCAGGCGCGATCCCGGCCCTTCGCTCTCGATCCACTCCTGCAACTCGCGGACGAGCGGCGCCCAACGACGAGCGGAAAGGCCGATCGCCTCCATGCAGTCGGGGCGCGAGAGCACCTCCGAGAGGTGGCGTTCGCGGGACAAGAGCAGCGCTTGATCGGCGCCGACGGCGTCCCGCGTCCGCTCCGCCAACGTCCGCAACCCGCGCAGCATGTCTTCGTGACTCGCGAGACGCCCCGAGACCGTGGAGAGCATCTGGAGCTCGTCATATCTATCGGAGAGTTCGCCTTCCAAGACGGAGTGCTGGGAAACGAGCGTCATCTGATCGGAGAGCAGCCGCGCGAGATCGGCCAAGAAACGGCGTTCGCGTTTCCTTCGACGGCCACTCTTGCGCGCGTGAACCGACGGAGTCTCATCGCACCCCGCGCCCGCGGACGCCGAGACCGCGACGATCGCCGCCGGTCCGCGAGCTACCCCGCGCAACGGAGCGGCATGGAGAGTCAGTCCTCTCGGGCAACTCCATGTCTGGACGGTTTCGCGATCGCTCGCCCTCGCCGTCTGACGCCATCGTTCCGACCGACAGTCGGAGGCGAGGGGCGCGGTCTTGGCCGCACATTCCACGCAGGCCAACGGCGGCCGCGCCGTCGCGAAGGTCGGCGTCGGGCGTCGCCATACCTCGAGCTGCACGTCGAGCAACCGAGCGGTGTTGGCGAGGAGCGGGCCGAAGCGACGCTCGAACGATCGCGGCATGAGTCCCCCATCCCTCCGTCGACGGGGCCAAGACGGCCTCCGAGCGACGAAGCGATCGACGGGTGGGGGCAAATCACAGGCCAGGCGATCGCCCCAACGCGACGAACGCGGACCGCCGATTCTGTCGGGACTTGCGGCATTGCGAAGCGCTCGGGACCGCCGGCTCGGGCTGCATTTCGCAAGCGCGTGGGGCCGAGGAACCCCGGACTGCACGAATGGGCCGGTCTGTCAGCCATGGACGAAGTCGTTGCCGCCCTTCCGAAGGGTGGGGTAGGTTTCCCGCTTTCCGCACCCAAGGAGGATCGGATTGCGCCACGGCTGGCCCGGCCGCTCGTCTGCTTTCATCGTCTCCCGCGTCCTCGTGCTGCGCGTCCTCGTGCTG
>CAZVYN010000011.1:50502-68929 GCA_964631125.1 uncultured bacterium
CGTCCTCGTGCTGTACGTCCTCGTGCCGTGCGTCCTCGGCGTTTCGGCAGAGTCGTCGGCGCCTCCGTGCGCGCTGGCCCAGCCTGTCGCGTCGTCGCCGGGCGGGGCGAACCGGACGCTCGACGAGGTCCTCGCGGTGGTCGGCGACACGCCGATCCTGCGCAGTGAGTTCGAGACTCAGTTCGAGACGGCGCGTGTGCAATTCCGGCTCGATCCAGCCGACACCGCGAGCACGCAGCGACTGCGGCGGGAGATCTTGAGTCGACTCATCGACGACGAGCTCGTGCTGCAAGCAGCGAAGGCGCAGGCCATCGACGTCACGCTGGAGGAGATCGGTCCCCAGGTAGAGCAACTGCTCCAAGAGGCGATCTCCAGCACCGGCGGGCGCGAGGGATTCGAAGCGCAGCTCCGCCAAGAGGGACTGACCGAGGCGGGACTGCGGACGCAGTACACCGATCAGGTGCGCCGACAGGCGATCGCGTCGAAGTGGATCCAGCGGGAGTGCCGGCCGAAGTCGGAGGTGACCGACGTAGAGATCCAGAAGTTCTACGACGAGAACCGCACCGAGCTGCCGGAGCGACCGCGCACGCTGCATGTGCAGGATGTCTTCATCATGGTGCGACCCGACTCGGTCCTGGAGGCGCGCACGCGCGACCGAGCGGCCGACGTGCAGCGGCTCATCATCGGCGGGCTCGATTTTGCCCAGGCGGCGCGCGACCACTCCGACGCCGACGACGCGGACGCTGGCGGCGAACTCGAACGGTTCGCGCTGACCGAGCTGGATCCGATCTTCGGCGTGGCGGTGAAGGAGCTGGGTCTCGGTCAGGTCTCTCCGCCCGTGCGGAGTCTCTTCGGATATCACCTGCTCTTGGTGCGCGACCGCGATCCGCAGGGGCAGTGGATCGACCTCAGCCATATCCTCTTCGAACTGAAGCCGACGCGGACCGACGAGAACCGCGCCATCGAGCGCGCGGCGTCGATCCGCCGCCAGATCGCCGGGGGACAGAGCACCTTCGAGCAAGCAGTGGAGCGGTACTCCGAGGATCCGGACTCGAAGGCGCGCGGCGGCGATCTCGGATGGATCCCCAGCCAGGGCTTCTACGGCGCGGTCAAGGCGGTGATGGACACGCTTCGAGTCGGACGGATCTCGGAGCCGGTCCCGGCCGACGGCGGCGTCCATGTCTTCAAGTTGCTGGGCGAAGAGGCCGAGCGGCCGTATCGCTTCGAGGAGATCCGCGACGATCTGGGCCAGATGGCCTCGCGCGCGGCGGTCGAGAAGCAGATCCGGGCCTGCCTGGACGAGCTGCGGAAGAAGCATTACGTCGAGATCCGCACCAAACTCTGAGTCGCCGGAGGCGACGCTCCGCCTCGACGTGCTCCTCGATCGACTCTGTCTCTTCCGCACGCGGTCGCAGGCGGCCAAAGCCTGTGCGCTCGGACAGGTGCGCCTCGGAGATCGCGTGGCGCGATCCTCGGCCCTGGTGCGAGTGGGCGATCGGCTGACGATCGAAGAGCCGATCCAGGGCATCGAGCGAGAGGTCCGCATCTCGGCGTTGCCGCTCCGTCGCGTCTCCAAGGAGGAGGCGCGGCGTGGGTACGAACTGCTGGAGCAACGCCCGCTGCTCGACCCTTGGTACGATGCGGCCGACGACTCCGCTGACGACTCCGCTGACGATGACGACTCCGCCGACGATGCTCCGGAAGGGACTCCGTGATCCGATTCGATCAGGTCTCCAAGCGTTACACCGGCCCACGTGAAGCGTGGGTCCTACAGGACATCGACCTGGAGATCGAGCCGCGTGAACTGGTCTTCGTGTTGGGGGCGAGCGGCGCCGGCAAGAGTACGTTGCTCAAGTTGGTCACGCTGGAAGAACGGCCGAGCAAAGGACGCGTGCTGGTCAATGCGCACGACAGCTCGACCATCCGCGGGAAGCAGATTCCCGAGTTGCGGCGCAGGTGCGGCGTCGTCTATCAGGACTTCCGACTGATCCGCGAGAAGACGGTGCACGAGAACGTCGCGTATGTGCTGCGCATGACCGGAGTCCTGGAGCCGGAGACGATCCAGAGCGAAGTACGGCGTGTGCTGACCGAGGTGGGCCTCTTCGCCAAGCGACACGAGTTCCCGCAGAATCTCTCGGGCGGTGAGCAACAGCGCGCCGCCATCGCGCGAGCGCTCGTGCATCATCCGTCGATCCTCCTGGCCGACGAACCGACCGGAAACCTCGACCCTGGAATGGGCGCCGAGGTGGTCGAGATCTTGAAGCGGGTCAATCGCGCCGGTGCGACCGTGCTCGTGGCCACGCACGATCTCGGGTTGGCGGAGCGCTACGCCGACCGGGTCGTGCAACTGGAGTTCGGCCGCGTGCGCCGCGACGAACGTCGCGCCGTGCGGGTTCGCCCGCCGGGCGACGAGTTCCGGAGGGACGCGTGAAGCAACTCGAGTTCTTCCTGGCCGAAGCGTGGGAGTACTTCCGCCGCGGCAAGGGCGCCACGGTCGCGACTCTGATCGCGCTCACCGCCGTCCTCTTCCTCTTCGCGTTGGTGCTGGTGGCGACCCACAACGTCGAGCGCGTGGCCGATCGGCTGCACACGCGCGAAGGGATCTCGGTCTTCTTGTCGCCGGGTCTCTCCGCCACACGCGTCGAAGCGCTGGCCACTCAGCTCCGCGGATTCGGCGAGGTCGCCGAGGTGCGGGTCGTCGATCCCGACGTCGCGCTGGCCGAGCTCGAAGCGGAGTTGGGTGGCTTCTCGTTGGAGGAAACGTTCGGCGAGAATCCCCTGCCGCACACGTTGGAGGCGCGGCTGCGGCCCGAAGTCGCAGCCGGTCCAGGACGGATCAGCGGGTTGGCGGGGGAGATCCGCGCGCTGGAGGATGTCGACGATGTCGTCTACGGCGCCGAGTGGATGGAGCGTCTGGAGCGAAACCTCGGGTATCTCCGTCTCGGCAGCCTCGTGGTCGGCGCGCTCGCCGCCCTCGCCTCCGGCGTCGTCCTCTTCACGACGCTCAATCTCGTCTTCGTCGGTCGTCGCGAGACTCTCCGCATCCTCGACGTGGTCGGAGCGACGCACGAGTTCATCCGCTCCCCTTTCCTGCTGCTCGGCGGCCTGCAGTGTCTCTTCGCGGCCGCCTTGGCGCTCCTCGGCGTCTTGCTCGCGCGGGGCGTGCTCGCCACCTGGTTGCCCGATCTCGCCTTCCTTTCGCTCGGCGGGAGCGCGCTCTTCCTCGTGGGATCGTTCTTCTTCGGACTCGGCGCGTCCTATCTGGCGATCGAACCGGCGCTGCGTTCGCTGGAGTCGGGACCGGATGAACTGCTCCGCTGAGAGCGCGCGTCTCGTCGCAGCTCTGCTGGCGGCGTGCTGCGTCATCGTCTCCGTCGGCCACTCGCCGGGCGCCTCCGCCGCGCCGAAGAAGGAAACCTCGACCGCAGCGAGCGGCGGCGATTCCCTCCAACTGCGTCAACAGGAACTGTCGCGCCTCAAGTCCGAATTGGACGACAACCGTCGCAAGATCGAAGCGCTCTCGAAAGAAGAGAAGAGCCTCGCGCAGCGGTCGAAGCGGCTGCAAGACGACGTCAGCCTGACGAAGCGCTACCTGGCCGAGTTGTCCTCGCAGGACGAGGCGCTGCGCGACGACCTGGCGCACCGGCAGGCCGCCTTCCTCGACATGCGCCTACGCTCCGACGAGATGACCGAACGGATGAAGGCGCGCGTGCGTCGCTATCACCGGATTCGACGGGTCTCGACCGCGGAGCTGCTCCTCTCGGCGCGCTCCTTCGACGCGCTCTTCGCGCGGTCGCTGCGGATGGCGCGATTGATCCAGAGCGATCGGCTGGAGCTCCTCGCCTTGGGCCAGGAGCGCACTCGCGTGTCGGAAGAGCGTGAGGCCATCGAGTCGCGGCGGCGCGGAGTCGAGGCGTTGGAGCAGGAGAAACGTCGCGAAGAAGATCGACTCCACCAGCAGGGACTCGCCACGCGGGCCAAGATCGAGGACGTGCAGGAAGCGCAGCGTCGGCACCAGCAGCGAGTGAAGGAGCTGGAGCGCGCCGAGTCGTCGATCCGCGAAATGCTCGCTCGCCTGGAGCGAGAACGGGCGGCGCGCGCCCAGAAGAAAGGAAAGCTGCCGCCGGCCGGGCCCGGCGTGGTGAAGGGCAAGCTGCAGTGGCCGGTGCGCGGCGAGATCCGTGCGGAGTTCGGGTTCGAAGTGCACCCCAAGTACGGAACGAAGACGCCGATGAACGGCATCGTCATCGCGGCCGAGGCGGGCACGCCGATCCAAGCGGCGCAGAAGGGAACCGTCGACTTCGCCTCGTGGCTGCCGGGCTACGGCAACACCGTCATCCTCAACCACGGCGCCGGGTTCTATACGCTCTACGCGCACGCCGCGAGTCTGCTGGTCGGCGTGGGGGAAGTCGTCGAGGCGGGCGCCGCCATCGCGCGAGTCGGGGACACCGATTCGTCGCGAGGGGCTTGCTTGCTCTTCGAGGTGCGCAAGGGTGTGAACGCGCTCGACCCGAGAGATTGGCTACCGTGATCGCATGACGACTCCCGACGCTCCGATTCTCTCGCGCCTGGTCGGGCGTGTCGAGCCGCGCGCGGGGATCGCGCGCTCGGTGCGCGATGGACGCTTGGCCCACGCCTACCTGATCCTCGGAACACGCGGCTCGGGGCGCACGCGCTTCGCCCTCGGTGTGGCCCAACTCCTTCTCTGCAAGACCGAGAGCGACGCGGCCTGCGGCGTCTGCAGCGGCTGCCGACGAGTGGAGCGCGGCATCCATCCCGACCTGACGATCGTGCATCCCTCCACCCGCGAGGAGTTGGAGGACCCGAGCCGCACCTCGCGGCTGTTCAGCGACTACGCCGAGTCCGCCTTCGATCCGCTGGCGCTCTCGCCGCAGGCCACGCTCGGCATCGATCAGGTGCGCGGCCTCCAAGCGGAGCTGGCCAAGGCTCGGCTGGAGGCGCCGAGGCGCGTCGCGCTGGTTCTCTGCGCCGATCGCATGACCGAGCCGGCGGCGCAGGCGGCCCTCAAGTTGATCGAGGAGCCTCCGCCCGAGACGACGCTACTTCTCACGGCGCCGGTCACCGCCAGTCTTCTCCCCACCCTCGTCTCCCGGTGTCAGCGGATCGATCTCCGCGCGCTCACGATCGACGAGATCACGCCGCTCCTGATCTCGGGCGGCGTCGAGCCGGCCGAAGCGACGCTGCTGGCGGGACTCTCCCACGGTTCGGTCGGCCGCGCCTTCGAGCTGCGCGGGCTCGGCATCCTCGCGCTGCGGGAGCGGGCGCTGCGCCTCTTCGATGCGACCACCTCCGGTCCACGCGAGGCGGAAGCCCGGGTTCGCGCCGCGGCTGATGGATGGGGCGCCGACGAGATGCTGCTCGCGATCGAGTTGGCGCTCTCCTGGCAGCGTGACCTGGCCCTCTTGGGGAGCGGACTCGGCCCCGAGTCGTGTCTGCACCGCGATCTGGCCGCGCGCGTGCGGACGGCGCCGGCCCCGCGCGAACTGAGGCGGCGTCTGGCGTTGCTGGAAGAACTCGGTCGGGCGCTGCACGAACGGGTGAATCCCGAACTCGCCCTCTACGCCGCGGTGGTCCGGTTGGGCAGCGGCGCCTCCGCGGGAGACGCGGCGTGATCGACACCCACGCCCACGTCCACTCCCGCGCCTTCGACTCGGATCGCGCCGAGGTACTCGCGCGCGCCTGGGAGTCGGGCGTGACCGCATTGCTCGAGGTCAACATCGATGTCGAAGGGTGGGGCGCGGCTCAGGCTACCGTCGCGCTCGATCCGCGCATCTTCGGCGCCGTCGGAATCCATCCGCATGACACCGCGCGCGCCACGTTGGCCGAGTTCGAGGCAATGACCTCGGACCTGACGGCGCCCTGGTTGCGCGCGATCGGCGAGACCGGACTCGACTATTACCGCGACTACGCGCCGTCCGAGATCCAGCAACAGTTCTTCGCGCGTCATGTCGGGCTGGCTCGCGACAGCGGATTGCCGCTCGTCGTGCACGTCCGCGAGAAGCCCGAGGGACCTTCCGCTCACGACGACGCGCTGCGCATCCTGGAGGAGGAGGGGAGAGGTCAGGTCCGCGGCGTCTTGCACTGCTTCTCCGGTGATCTCCACGTTGCCCGACGCGCGCACGCGCTCGGCTTCCGCCTCGGCATCGGCGGCGCGCACACTTACGCGCCCAAGAAGGCGGGCCCGCTCCTCGTCGCCATCGCGCAGGAGTTGGGACTGGGGATGTTCGTCCTGGAGACCGATTGCCCGTATCTGACGCCGCATCCCCACCGCAACGCGCGCAACGAACCGGCCAACGTCTCGCTCACCGCCGCTGTCCTCGCGGGCTACCTCGGTTTGCCGGTCGCCGAAGTCGAACGCTCCACGGACGGCGAGGCTCGCACTCTCTTCTCGTTGCCCGGCGTCTAGGTGGGCGAGACCGCCGACAGCACCGAACGCGAACGCCTGGCGGCGCACGGCGTGACGCCACGCAAGCGGTTCGGACAGAATTTCTTGCTCGACCCGCGCATCCCCGAACTGATCGTCGAGCGCGCCGATTGGCGTCGTACGACACCGGTTCTGGAGATCGGCGCGGGGAGCGGAGCGCTGACGGCGGCGCTGCTCGCCGCGGGCCATCCGGTCATCTCGGTCGAGATCGATCGCGATCTCATCGCCATCTTGCTGGAGCGTTTCACCGCGGAGCGGGAGGCCGGTTGCTGGGCGTTGATCGAAGGAGATCTGCTCGCGCTCGATCCGAAACGCGGCCCGCTCGGCCAGGCGCTCGCGAGCCTTGCGCCGGACGACGATCCGCGTCCGTGGGTGGCCGGCAATCTGCCGTACGCCATCACCACGCCGATCCTGGAGTGGACCTGCCGCTCGCGCCACCGGTGGGACGGCGCCGTCTTCATGGTGCAGCGCGAGTACGGCGCGCGAATTCTCGCATCGCCGGGCGGACGTGAGATCGGTTCGCTCACCCACTGGATCGCCGCGCAGGCCCAGACCCGCTCGCTCCTGCGCGTCGGTCGCTCCGCCTTCTGGCCGCGTCCCGGCGTGGAGTCGGTCGTCCTGGAGCTGAAGTTCCCGCAGCCCCCGCCCTTCACCGGCGATCTCGTCGCGCTCGAGCGTCTCCTGCGCGCCGCCTTCGGACAACGCCGCAAGACGCTCGTGAACTCCGTCGCGCACGGACTCGGCCGCCCGAAGGGACTGCTCACGGCGCAGATCACGGCTCTCGGGCTCGCGGCGGACATTCGCGGCGAGATGCTTTCGTTGTCCGACTTCGCGCGGCTTTCCGAAGCGCTCGCCGCCGCTCAGGTCGCGCCGGATTCCCAGGCGTGATTCTCGACCGGATGGTGGTGATCCCCGCGCTCGACGAGGAGTCGACCATCGGCGCCGTCGTCCGCGGACTACCGAGAGATCGAGTCGCCGCCATCGTGGTCGTCGACAACGGCTCGCGCGATCACACCGCAGAAGTTGCGCGTGAGGCGGGCGCAGTGGTCGTGAGCGAAACGGAGCGGGGCTATGGCGCGGCCTGCCTCGCGGGACTGGCCTGGTGTCGTCGCGAAGGTCCGCCTCGGCTGGTCGCGTTCGTCGACGCCGACGGCAGCGACGAACCTGGCGACCTCACGCGTCTCTGGGCGGCGCTCGACGATCCGCAGGACGACGACGACTTGGCCGACTTGGTCATCGGTGCGCGGCGTGAGGCCGAGAGCGGTGCTCTCTTGCCGGCGCAACGATTCGGCAATCTCCTGGCGACCACGCTGCTGCGGCTGCAAACCGGCGTCCGCTTCAGCGATCTGGGCCCGTTCCGCGCGATCCGCTGGGAGGCGCTGGAGCGCCTCGCCATGAGCGACCGCAACTACGGCTGGACGGTGGAGATGCAGCTCAAGGCGGCGCGCGCGGGCCTGCGCTGCCGCGAGATCCCGGTCGCCTACCGGAAGCGGCGAGGAGGGCGCAGCAAGGTGGCCGGCACGCTTCGCGGGACGTTCGGCGCCGGTCACAAGATCCTCTCCACGCTGGCGCGACACGCCCTCTGGCGTCCCTGAGCGGGCTCACCGAACGGTCGGAGCCGCCGTGCTATCCTGCCGCGCACCTTTCACTCCAGTCTCCGGAGGTACCAGCGATGCGCGGCATCGTCCTGGCGGGCGGGCTCGGTTCCCGAATGCTCCCGCTCACTCGCATCACGAACAAGCATCTGCTCCCGGTCTTCGATCGGCCGATGATCTACTACCCGATCCAGACTCTCGTCCAGGCCGGGATCAAGGACATCCTGCTGGTCACCGGCGGCAACTACGCCGGCGACTTCCTGCGACTCCTCGGCAACGGGAAGGAATTCGGCCTGACCCACATCGACTACGTCTACCAGGAAGGCGAGGGGGGGATCGCCGAAGCGCTCGGCCTGGCGCGCTACTACTCCGAGGGGCAGAGCATGGTGGTGATCCTCGGCGACAACATCATCGAGGATGACATCACGCCGTACGTCGATGCGTTCCGGAAGCAGCCGAACGGCGCGCGCATCCTCTTGAAAGAGGTCGACGATCCGGAGCGCTTCGGCGTGGCCGAGTTGGACGGCGACCGTGTCGTCGGCATCGAGGAGAAACCGCCGAAGCCGAAGAGCAAACTGGCGGTGACGGGGATCTACATGTACGACGCGCGCGTCTTCGAGATCATCTCGACGCTGCGCCCCTCGGGTCGCGGAGAGCTCGAGATCACCGACGTGAACAACGCCTACATCCGCGATGGCTCGATGCGCTTCGACTATCTGAAGGGGTGGTGGACCGACGCCGGCACCTTCGAGAGTCTCTACCGTGCGAACAGCCTCGTGGCCGAGAAACGGCTGCGCTGAGGTAGCCCGGTGGAAGGATCCGCCGCCCGCCCTGAGCTCCGCCCCGCGCTGCTCGAGTTCTTCGCCGGCAGCGGTCTCGCCACCGAAGGCCTGCGCCCGCACTTCGACGTCGCCTGGGCCAACGACATCTGCGAGAAGAAAGGCGCGATCTACCGCGCGAATCAGGGCGACGACTGTTTCCACCTCGGTCCGATCGAAGAGGTTTCGGGCCGCGCGCTCCCCGCGGCCTCGATCTCCTGGGCCAGCTTTCCCTGTCAGGATCTCTCCTTGGCGGGACGACTCGGCGGCATCGACGCGGCGCGCAGCGGGTTGGTCTGGCACTGGCTGCGCGTGCTCGACGAGATGACCTCGCGTCCTGAGATCCTGGTGGCGGAGAACGTGGTCGGGTTGATCTCCGCCGATGGCGGCGCCCAGTACCGGTCGCTGCACGATGCGTTGACCTCGCGCGGCTACCGCGTCGGCGCGCTCGTCTTGGATGCCGTCCGCTGGGCGCCGCAGTCGCGACCGCGGGTCTTCGTCATCGCCGCGGCTGCCGCCGTTCCGCTCGACGGGTTGGAGAGCGCGGGCGCCGGTTGGGCTCACACCGACCTGTTGCGGGCGGTCGCCTCGACCGCCCGCGATTGGATCTGGTGGCGCCTCCCCGAACCGGAACCGACGCACCGTCTGCTCGCCGATCTACTGGAGATGGACGCGCCGCGCGATCCACTCGACCGTTCGCAGCGCAACGTCCGGCTCATCCCGCCGCGACATCGAGAGCGCGCCGAGCAATTGGCCCGCGATCACGCGAAGGTCTTTCCAGCCTATCGCCGCACTCGCGCGCAGGGGCAAGTGCTCGAACTCCGCTTCGACGGCATCTCCGGTTGTCTGCGCACCCCGCGCGGCGGAAGCAGCCGACAGACACTCGTCTTCTTGGAGGGCGGCGCGATCGAGACCCGCCTGTTGACCGGCCGCGAGGCCGCCAGACTGATGGGCGCTCCCGACTCGTATCTCCTCCCCGGCTCGTACAACGACGTCTACCGCGCGATGGGGGACGCGGTCGTGGTTCCGGTCGTCGAGCATCTCGCGCGGCATCTCCTACGGCCGTTGGCGCAGAGAGTCGCGTGACCGACACCGTCTCTCGCGAAAAGCGCTCGTGGGTCATGAGTCGCGTGCGCGATCGGGACACTCGACCTGAACTAGTAGTCCGCGCGATCGTGCGCGGACTCCGAATCCAGTTTCGGACCTGCGCCGAGGAACTTCCGGGAAAGCCCGATCTCGTCCTCGCCTCGATCCGCACCGTCCTCTTCGTCCAAGGCTGCTTCTGGCACGGACACACCTGCAAACGAGGCGCACGCCTTCCGCAGACGAACGAGATCTACTGGCGAGACAAGATCGACCGCAACCGCACGCGGGACCGCGCCCACGCGCGTCGC
This sequence comes from uncultured bacterium, assembly GCA_964631125.1. Taxonomy (GTDB): domain Bacteria; phylum Eisenbacteria; class RBG-16-71-46; order CAIMUX01; family CAIMUX01; genus CAZVYN01. The sequence continues at coordinate 60,755 of CAZVYN010000011.1, forward strand.
CTCCGCGCGCTCGGCTGGAGTGTGCTCCAGATCTGGGAATGTTCGCTGCGTAGGCTGCAACAGGTGCGCGCGCGGCTCGAGCGACAGATCGAACTCAGAACAGCCGAAGCACCAGGTCGCGTCCCGGTAGGTGCGACCGCGAGAGGAACTCACGCTCGTCCTTCCCGAGTACGCGGAGCAGTCGGTAGCTGATCGCGATCGTCAGGATTCCCAGCAGCGACAGTCCGAGCAGACCGCCGAAGCCCTGCGCATACGGCTTCAGCGCGAAGAGCCAGACCGCCGAAGCCGAGGCCAGATAGCAGCGACCGATGAACCGCCACGGAATGGTCAGCCCCGGCATGTAGCGCCGCGCGATGAACCACCGCACGAACGGCACGATGGCGCCGACGATCGCGGTCGGAATGGTGGCGCCGAGCAGCCCGTACCGCGGGATCAAGAGGATATCGAGTCCCACGTTGAGCGTGGCGTAGCCGATGTTGAGCAGCAGATTGACCCAGACCTTCTCGGCCACATAGACGGCCATGCTCAGCGGCGTACCGAGGAACGTGACCGCGAAGATCAGGAAGAACGCCTGCGCGTACGGCCCCGCGGGCGCCATCGGTTCGCCATAGAGCACGCGGATCGCCAAGTCCCCGAGGACGAAGCCGAGCACGCTGATCGGCGCGACCACGAAGTAGAGCAACCGGTAGTAGAGCGAGACGAACCAGGGCATCGACTCGCGCCGCACCGTCGCGGTTTCGGAGAATCCCGCCAGCAACAGCGGATAGACGGCGCTGGGGAGGAACTCCAGGGCGAGCTGCGGAAGCTTGTACGCCAGGTCGAAGAACCCGGCTTCCTGCCTCGTGCGGTAGATCCCCAGGAAGATCGTCTCGGACTGCCGCCAGACGACGTAGTTCAGCAGGTTGTTCGGCATCCATGGCAGCGCATAGCCGAGCAGGCGACGGGTGGGGAACGGGGCCGGAGGCGTGGCCGACGCGGAAGTGCTGGTCTGCTGTCGTCGTAGCACCCCCACCAACACGGCCAGTCCCGCGATCTGGCCGAGCGCGGCGCCGAGCAGCACCCCTTCCACCTGCAGGCCGAGGTGGAGGAGCCCGGCGGTCGCGAGCGCCAAGACGAGCGAGCCGACCGTGACACCGGCCGCCATCTCTCGGGTGCGGTAACTCGCGATCGCGTATTGCGAGAGCGTGCCGTTGAGCACCTCGGTGACCGAGAGGAGAGCGCCCAGGATCAGCAGGTCGCCGTAGGTCGGAAAGTTCGCCGTCAGGTAGCCGCGCAGCGCCAGCAGGATCACGGTCGTCACGGCCCACACGGCGGTCTGCATCGACAGGCAGCGCATGAGCAGCGCGCGCCCTTCGTTCGCCCGATCTTGCACGCGGAGTTCGGGGACGAATCGATTCAGCGCCTGGCCCAGACCGAGTCCAGCCAGCAGTGTGACCAACGCCAGGGGAGTGCGCAGGACGCTGAGCGTGCCGTACTCGAACTCGCCCAGACTCCGGACGATCAGGATCGACGTGAAGATCGAGACGACGAGTTGGACCGCGCGGGGGAGGAGCGTCCAGGCGAAGGCGCCGGTCACCTTCTCCCGAGTCGATTTCACCATCCCGCGGTCACCCTGCCGTTCTGCTCCTCATGGCGCGGCACTCTACGGAGGCGCTTCCGCCGAGGTCAACGCGGCGACGCTCGGCCCAATGGGGTGCGGCGGCCCCGATCTCTTTCGTCTTCTCGGAAGGCGTGCGTTGACGGTCCGGTCTTCGCCTCCCTAGAATCTGAGCACTTCTATTCCAGCTTTCCCCTCTTCGACCCGACCAGAGGAGCGCCGCCACGACCCTTGCTACGCCCGACCTCTGCTGAAGTGTCGTAACGTTTCCGCCCCATCCTCTGGGGGATACCGGTTGAGATCCGAGATGTCGCGCGGGACGGCGCCGCGCCGGCCGAGAGTTGGCCTGTGTCGCCTGCTGCCCCTCGTCCTGGCATTGAGCCACTGCGCCGAAGCCCGTGCGCAATCCGGCACGCCCGAGCCCCCCGCGAGAGTCTCTCGTTCGCCGATTTTTCGGCGGATGGGCATCCTGCCCACCTACTCGAGCGGAGTCGACATCAACCGGACCGACCTGGGTTGGCGGCAGACCCTCGATATCGATGCGCTCCTCGGCCCGGTCCGGGGAGAGAACAATTGGAATCTCACGGTGAAAGACAACCCCGCGCAGAACAACCTCCGGAGCCGCAACGGCCGGGGTCTGGCCAAGTTGGCTTATGAAGTCGAAGGGGGCGGCGGCTGGGCGTCCGGCGCGCAGTTCGACTGGCGGCGAAACTTCACGCGCGGAGATTTCAACCGGACCGTCGACAACGGGACGAACGCCGGCCTCTTCGTGACGTCCGAGACCCCGGGCCTCTTGCTGCGCCCTCTCTTGGCCGGTCGTGATTCCACCCGGACCGCCTCTTGGATCGTGACGGGATCGTTCGGCGCTACCGAGGGGAAGAACGTCCGACAGACCCGCGGACGCGCCGCGGGCAACCCGCTCCAAACGCAAGACTCCACCGCGACCGACGGCGTGACGCGGAATCTGGAATCGCAGCTTCATCTGGACGCCGCCCGCGGGCTCACCATCGATCTGACCGGCTCGCTCGCTTCGGTCCGTGAGAACTCCCGCACCGAGAGCCGCAATGCAAGCTGGCGCAACGAGGACTTGGAAGCAGTACCCGACAGCGTGCTCGTGACCGACACGCCGAACCGGAGCCGCAGTCGCCGCGCGACGGCGCGCGCCTCCTACCGTCCAGGGGATCGGCTCGAGTTCACCATGAACGGCGCTGCCACACGCGATCGCAGCCAGTACTTCTCGGCCACCAACCGGGGCCAGGAAACCAAGGTCGGCCTGGACGACCGTCTGGAGCTGTTGCTCCGCGCCGAGCCGATGCGCGGCGTGAAAGTCAGTTCGACCGCGCGCCAACAGAAGACCGATATCGCGCTCACGCTCGATCCGAACGACGCCGGCAAAGAGGAAACCTACGTCGACGCCGACATCGCCTTCAAGACGGGGCAGCGCTTCGGATACCTGCGAGACCTCCAGATCGAAGCCGAAGCGGGCGCGACCGACACCCGCTACGCGCGCGAGACACTCGCCGACTACGACGGAGAGAACCGCCGTGTCCGCGCCCTCGTCCGGCGGAACATCGGCAAGCGTGTGGTCGCCGCCGTAACCGGCGAGAGCCAGATCGATCGACTGAGCTACGACGACAAGTCCCAGGACCGAGACGAGCTGCGTCTGCTCGGAGACGCCAACATCGGCTACCGGCCGAATGCGAAGGCCGACACGCGCCTCAGTTTCCAGTTCACGCAGCGCCAGGCGATCAATATCCCGGCGGCGCAGGCCAGCAGCAACCTGACCGAGAGCATCTATCGAATCGAGGCGAAGCTGGGGTACAAGCTGACCCCGGCGGTCGAGATCTCGCAGACCTACTCGATCTACGCCGTCGCCTCCGAATTCGACTTCAACGAGAACAACAACCAACTCTCGCGGACGTCCGAGGTGAAGTCCCGACTCATCAGCTCGCTCACGCCGAAGCTGCGCCTCGAGTTGGATCACGACTATCGCTTCCGCGATTCGGGCAGCTACCTGCTCGATCGAACCACCAACGTGCGCGGCTACGGCCGCGCCGCGACCGAGGACTACCAAGTCTTCTCCGTGCGGACGTACTACGACCTGACCGAGTGGTTCGAGCTGACCGGGGGCCAGAAGTTCGAGGTGCGCGAGAACACCACGCTCGCCAACGGGCGGGTGACCCGCACCGAGCGGGTCGAGTTCATCGGCGGGGGAGACATCCGCCACACGCTGAGTGAGGGGTTCTCCGTCGACGGCAACGCGCGATGGACCCAGACCAGCGCCGAAAAGCCGTACTGGAAGATCTCGTTCCGGATGACTCGGAGCTACTGATGTCGCGTCTCCGACCCCTCTTCTGGACCTGCGGCCTGGTCGCCCTTCTCGCGGTCACCGGCTGCTTCGAGACGCGCACACCCGAAGATCCCAACAACGCGGACACCGTGCCGCGCAAGCCGAGGACCGATCCCGACAGCGTGCTCTGGAACATCGCGACCTGCATCGAGTTCAAGTCGCCGACCGCGTACATGGAGCAGATCGGCACGCTCTTCACCTTCATCCCGGACCCGGCCGATGTCTCCGCGTTCGATGATCCCACCCTCTTCAATGATTGGGACCGCGCGCGGGAAGAGATCGTCCTCGGCGACATCCTGACCGAAGCGAGAGCACAGAATCTGACCTCGAAATTGGTCTGGGGGACCGATCGGGACCGACGCGACTTCAACGATGGCGTCGCCTCCGGTCAGTGGTACGAAGACCTCGACTACACGATCACGTTCGTCTCGACCTTGCGTCGCACTACCTATTCGGGCCGCGTCGACCTCTACTTCGTCGAGTCGAACGCGCTCTGGGAGGTCTACAAGTGGACCGACAAGGTCGACGGCTCCGTCAACCGTTCGTCTGGGTATCTGAGAGGCAGACAGCAGATCGACTGATTCGGATTCGTGTTCCTGTTCCTGTTCTCGGTGGGAGTTGGGGAGGGCGGAGTGGCGCCGCGCGAACCTAGGGCGAGCGTGGGAAAGTCAGTGGTAAGTCGGTTCCGATGTGAGGAGACTTCGCATGATGGCTAGACAACGTTCGAAACGAGGACCGGCCGGGGCTTGGCTCTGGCTCAGCGCTCTCTTCGTCGCCCTCGCACTCTCGGGCTGCATCTTCAGTCCGGAAAAGAAGAAGAAGCCGGACATCGTCGTGCCGTATCCGGTGGCGACAAGTCCCGGGAACGTGCTCGCGATCGTCAAGCGCGCGTACGAGGAACGCAAGATCGAGGAGTTCGAGAAGATCTTCGCCACGGAGTATGTCTTCCAGTTCAGCCCCGAGGACATCGTCCAGGGGAACACGCCGGCGGAGTGGCCGCGAAACGACGAGATCGACTCCGCGCGCAACATGTTCGGCGACGACACCGTCGACCGAATCGAGATGACCAGCTTCATCATCCCGGCGCCTCGCGCGGCGGTCGAGTCCGACAATCTGCCGTCCATCGAGGGCGTTCAGGTGATCACGATCGACGCGGTGCGGCTCTCGGTCTTCACCCGGAACCTAGACGGCGAGGTGTTGGAACTGCTCGTGCCAGGGGAGCAGGCGGTCTTCTTCTTCTTGGAGACCCAGGTGGTCGATCCCGCTTCGGGTCGCAAGCTCTGGGAGCTCATCCGCTGGCGGGACAAGCCGACCGGCGGGTTCACTGCGATCAAGCAGACGTTCGCGACCCAGTGACCCAGTGACCCAGTGACCCAGTGAGTTCGAGACCGCCGCGGCCTGAGCGAAGCAGCGCCGCCGCGGTCCGCTCCTCTCCGCTCGACCCTGATCGACCTCGATCGAACGCTTCCTCGGGGTTGACGCATCTCGGCGGCTGCCGGTAACGTCCCGGCCCTGTCCGTTCTGGACCGGGCCACGAGACCCCTCGTTGCTTCCTCGGGTCTCGAGTGGACGGACGTCCCGCGCGCCGACGAGGCGCGTCATGTCACAGCGACCAAGCCCGCGAGTGCAGACATCCGTCAGAGGGGATCGATGGAGCGAAATTTCCGCTGGAAGTTGATCAGCCTGATCACGTTGATCGCGCTGAGCACGTGGGCGCTCTGGCCGTCGTTCCAACTCTATTCGATGCCGCCGGCCGAACGGTACGCGACGGGCGACCCTGCGTTGCGCGAGCTGCGGGGTAAGGCGCTGAAGTTGGGTCTCGACCTCCTCGGCGGCATGCACATGGTTCTGCAGCTCGACGACTCCAAGCTGCGGCCCGAAGAGGTCCCCGACGCGATGGATCGCGTCATGCAGATCCTCCGCAATCGTGTCGACCAGTTCGGCGTCGCGGAGCCGATCGTGCAGCAGCAGGGGGCGGATCGCATTCTCGTCCAGCTCCCGGGTCTGCTGGAGAAGGATCGAGCTGCGGATCTGATCGGTCGCACCGCGCAACTGGAGTTCCGGTTGGTGAAGACGCCGGCGGACAGCCGCCAGGTCATCGAACGGCTCGACCGCGCCATCTTGCTCGCGAGCAAGGGCTCCGCCGCTGACAGCCTCACGGTTGATTCTCTCGCCACCCGTCCGCTCATCGACCTGCTGACGAACTTTCCCGACTTCAGCATCTGGGGAGGGGCCGAGGTCGAGGCGAGCGATGTCCCGGCGGTGGAGCGCGCGTTGCGCTCGGTCAATCTCGAGACGGTTCTCCCGCGTGACGCCTCGGTCATGCTCGGCCACAAGGATGTCGCGCTGGGGGGGGGCATCGTCGGCCGCGTCCTCTTCGTGCTGAATCGCCAGTCGAACCTGAGCGGCGACGGCATCAAGACGGCGCGGATGCAGGTCGGCATCGACCCCACTCGGCCGAGCGAACCGGGCGTCTCGATGGACATGAACGCCAAGGGGACGACCGCCTTCCGCAAGGTGACCGGCGACAATGTCGGGCGCCAGCTCGCGATCGTGCTCGATGATCGGGTCGTTTCCGCGCCGGTCATCCGCGACCGGATCCCACAGGGCCGCGCCACCATCTCGGGCAGCTTCACCGACTCGGAAGCGAAGGACCTCGGCATCATCCTCCGCGCCGGCGCGCTCCCCGCGCCGGTCAACATCGTCGAAGAGCGCACGGTGGGACCGTCGCTCGGACGCGATTCGATCGACGCCGGCCTGCGCGCGGGATGGATCGGCGCCGTCGCCGTCCTCCTCTTCATGCTGCTCTACTACCGGTTCAGCGGCTTGATCGCGGTCATCGGCCTCTCGCTCAACCTCTTCTTCCTCTTCGCCGGACTGGCCGCCTTCAAGAGCACCCTGACCTTGCCCGGTATCGCCGGAATCGCGCTCACCGTCGGTATGGCGATCGACGCAAATGTCCTCATCTTCGAGCGCATCCGAGAGGAGCTGCGCAGCGGGAAGCGGGTGCGCAAGGCGATCGACGCCGGGTACAGCCGCGCCTTCACGACGATCTTGGACTCGAACCTGACCACGCTGATCTCGGCCGTCGTCCTCTTCTGGTTCGGCAGCGGCCCGATCAAGGGGTTCGCCGTCACCTTGGGCATCGGGATCCTCGCGAACCTCTTTACCGCGACCACCATCACCAAGCTGATCTACGACCTCATGTATGCGAAGCGTGAACCGGCGACCCTGTCCATCTGATCGAGGAGACTGATGCTCGAACTGATCAAGCCGACCAAGTTCCCGTTCATGACGTACCGGAAACGGGCGTACATGTTCTCGATCGCCGTGCTGCTCGTCGGCCTCGCCTTCGTCTTCATTCGTGGAGGCTTCCGGCTCGGGGTCGATTTCGCGGGCGGTCGGCTCATCGAGTACCGGTTCGACCGCGATGTCTCGACCGAGTCTCTGCGCGCCGTCCTCCAGCAACTGGGCGTGGCGGGGGGCGAGATCCAGAAGGTCGACGACACGGGCCGCGACTACTTGGTTCGTCTTCCGCTCGCCGAGTCCGAACAGGCGGCGAACGAGCAGGGCCCGTCGACCCAGATCCTGGAATCCTTGCAGGCGCAGAATCCCGGTCTGACCGGCGAGATCCGCCGCGAAGAGTTGGTCGGACCGCGAGTCGGCAAGGAACTTCGCTGGCAGGCGACGGTGGCCGTGACCCTCGCCCTCCTCGGCATTCTCGGCTACGTCGCGATCCGTTACGAATGGCGACTTGCGGTCGGAGGGGTCATCGCGCTCTCGCACGACGTGCTCGTGACGCTGCTCATGTGCGCGATCTTCGACGTCGAGATCACGATCTCGATCATTGCCGCCCTCATGACGATCGGTGGGTACTCCATCAACGACACCGTGGTCGTCTTCGATCGGGTTCGCGAGGTGGCCAAGCTGCACCCGGGCGACTCCATGGAGACCGTCATGAACCGCGCGATCAATGAGACGCTCTCGCGCACGATCTTGACCGGTCTCGCGACCATCATGTGCCTCTTCTCCCTCTACTTCTTCGGGGGCCAGGTCATCCACGACTTCGCCTGGGCCATGCTCATCGGCGTCATCTTCGGGATCTACTCGTCGGTCTACGTGGCCGCGGGAGTCGCGCTGGAGTTCCACAACCAGGGCCACAAGAAGAAAGCGCTCGCCAGCGCCGCCTGATCGTCCGGCCTGCTGCCTTGCCTGCGCTTGGGGGGGG
>CAZVYN010000012.1:0-19911 GCA_964631125.1 uncultured bacterium
GATCCGCGGTCCTCTGCTAGACTTCGGCCGATCTCCGGGGCGGGGAACCGACCCGTGCGGACGGTTTTCTGAGCCGCCGCATCCCGATGGCCCCCTGCTGCGTAGAGTGGCCGGCCATTCGGGCCGCCACGGCCTTCCAGCACAGCTCATTCTTGCCGACCGTCCACGGAGGGATCCCCACCGCAATGAAGGGACTGCTGCTCACGGGACTGCTCACCGGACTACTGGCCGGATTGCTCTGCACGGATTTCGCCCACATCTCGGCCGCAACCGCGGCCGAACCCGCCGGTCCCGGATTCCAAGCGGCCCGGCTCCGCTATGGCGGTGGGGGCGATTGGTACTCCGCCCCGAGCGCGCTCCCCAACCTGGCGCGGGCGCTGCGGGAGCGCACTACCGTCGTCGTCGAGCGGCTCGAAGAGGCCCAGATCGCGATCTCTGATCCCGAGTTCTTCAGCTACCCCTACCTCTTCATCAATGGGCACGGGAACATCCGCTTCACCGACTCCGAGGTGGAGCGTCTCCGTCGGTACCTGCTCGCCGGTGGATTCCTCTTTGCCGATGACAACTACGGGATGGACGAGTCGTTCCGTCGCGAGATGGCCCGGGTCTTTCCCGATCGGAAGTTGACGCCGGTGCCTTTCGCGCACCCGATCTACCATTGCTTCTACGATCTCCCGAGTGGACCGCCCAAGGTGCACGAACATGATGGAAAGCCTTCGCAGGGTTTCGGGTACTTCGACGGGAGTCGATTGATGGTCTTCTACACCGTCGAAACCGACATCGGAAACGGACTCGAGGATCTCGGCACGCATGACGACTCGCCCGAGGTTCGCGAACAGGCGATGCGGATGGCCATCAACACGGTCGTCTATTCGTTGACTCACTGACCGAGCAGACCCCGAGACCCGAGCAGACACCGAGATCCGAGCAGACACACGATCCATGCAGACGCAGAGGAGTAGACCTATGCCCGCCCCATCCTCGATCGATCGCCTCCTCGGCCGCGGCTACGGAGAATTTCGTCGGCGTCGTTCGACCGAAGCAATGTTGCTGGCGGTCTCGATCGCGCTCCCGGTGATCGTCGCCGCGCTCGCGCTCGGGATGCTGCTCCGCTATCACCTGCTCGGCGGATGGGTCGGGCCGCTCCTGGTCGTCGCCGGAATCGGCGTCGCGGTCGCCGCCGGACTGCGCCACTGGCGGGCCGTGGGCTGGAGCTACGAGACGTACTTGCGCCACGTCGAAAAGGGGAGCGGGCTGACCCGCAACGAGGTGATCAACGCGCAGGAACTCTCTCGCCGTCTCCCGTCGATGGACGATCCGCTGACGCGAGGGCTGGCCGCGCAGGCCGTCGAACTGGGTGAAAGCAAAGTCTCGAGCCTGCCGTTCTCGGCGCTGGCCCGCTCTCGGTCGCTGAAGCAGCCGCTCATTCGGACCGCGGTCGCGTCGGTGGTTGCGACCCTGCTCTTGGTCGCGTCTCCCGATGCCTTCCGGAGTTCGGCGGCCCGGCTCCTCCGACCGGGCGTGCGCGAGACCCCACCCGCTCTCACGTTCCGCATCGAGCCGGGCAACGCCACGATCGATCGCGGACAAACCGTCCGCGTGCAGGCGGTCGTGCCGACGCAGCTCGAGGACGCCACGCTCGTCTATCGGGCCAACGGGGGCGCCTGGAAGTCGCTCCCGATGGGCTCGATCGCCGGCGGCGTTCAGGGCGAGTCGGAGTTCCGTTCATTCACCGCGGAGCTCGACCAGGTAGTCGAAGCCACGGAGTACGCCGTCTCGGCCGGCCGCCAGCGGAGTGAGCTCTATCGCCTGGACGTGGTCGATCCGCTGCGCGTGACCGGCTACGAGAAGCGAGTCGCTCCGCCGGCCTACACGCAGCTCGCTCCGAGCCAGGCGCTGGAGGCCGACGGGCATCTCGACGTGCTGGCTGGATCCCAGGTGAGTCTCGGACTGCAGACGACGCGACGCGACGCCGAAGGGCGGCTGATCTTTGCCGACGGCCGCTCGATCCCGCTCGAGACCAAGAGCGGGGAACGTCCGGCGGCCTCGTTCGTCGCGCGTGAATCGGGCGAGTACCGCGTCGAGTTGACCGGCCGGGCTGGAGAGGGGGGCGGCGCCGCGACCAACTGGACTTCGGACCCGTTCCGACTCGACGTGAGCCCCGATCGCTATCCCACGCTCACGCAGCTCTCGCCTCCCCCGAAGATGCAGCTCCCGCCCGAGATGTCGGTCGATCTGCGCGCCGAGTGCCTCGACGACTTCGGGATCACCCGGCTCGACTTGGTCTTCCAACGCAACGACGGCGCGCCGCAGACGCGGACGCTGGCGCGCTGGCAGCGGGAGCGCGAGGCGCGCGTCTCGGAGCCGTGGAACCTCGAAGAAGTGCTCATGACCCCGGGGGATCAGGTTCGCTATCACCTCGAGCTGACCGACAACGACGGCTTCTCCGGTCCGAAGACGACGCGCGGTCCCGAGTGCGAGATCGTCTTCCCGACGCTGGAGGAGATGTACGCCGCGCAAGCCGAGGATCGCGACGAACAGGTCGGCTCGGTGGCGAAGATGCTCGACGAGCAGAAGAAGCTGCGCGAGGAGTTGAAGAAGTCGGTCCAGGAGATGAAGGCCGACAAGAAGATGGGTTGGGAAGACCAGGAGCGGCTGCGCGAACTGGCCGAGCGCCAGGACAAGGTCTCCGAGCAGATCGACAAGCTGGCCGAGTCGCTCGACCAGAGCCTCTCGCGGATGGATCAGGCGAACATGTTCTCGCCCGAGATGGCGCAGAAGGTGCAGGAGATCGGGGACTTGGTCCGCGAGATCCAGAGTCCCGCCTTCAAGGAACAGATGGAGCGCCTGCGCGACGCCATGCAGAAGCTCGATCGCCGCGCGATGGAACAGGCGCTGGAGAAGCTGCAGCTCAGCCAGGAGGAACTGGAGAAGAGCCTCGACCGGACGCTGGAGATGCTGAAGCAGGTCTTGGCCGAGGAGAAGCTCGACGCACTCGTGCAGCAGGCGGAGCAACTCGCCCAGGAGCAGAAGGAGCTGAACGAGCAGTTGGGCGGCGAGCCGCCGAAGTCCGACCAGCCGCAGGGTGGCGAGAAGTCCGACAGTGAGAAGTCCGACAGTGAGAAGTCGGACAGCGAGAAGTCCGCGGGCGAGAAGAAGGACGCCGCCGAGAAGCCTCTCACGCCGGAGCAGTCGAAGGAGTTGGCGGAGAAGCAGGCGCAGTTGGCGGAAGAGCTGCGCAAGCTGCAGGAGCAACTCGACCAGCTCCGCAAGGAGAACGAGAAGCAGCTCGGCCAGATGAACCAGCAGATGGAAGAGAAGAAGTCGAGCGAGCAGCTCCAGTCGGCGCAGAAGAACATGGAGTCGGCGCAGCAGCAGATGGGCCAGTGCAACAAGCCCGAGAGTCTCAAGTTCGGGCGCCAGGCCGAGAAGGAGCTGCAGGAGTTCGCCGAGCAGATGCGCGCTGCGCAACAGCAGGCCCAGCAGCAGCAACAGGAAGAGATCACGAAGCGGCTCTTCGCGCTCTCCGGCCAGCTCGTGACCATGAGCAAGAGCCAGGAGGCGCTCCTGCAAGAGGCCCCGAGTCAGCCGACACGCGACTTGGCGGTCGAGCAGGCTCGCCTGACCGACAGCGCGAAGCGGACGATGGACCAATTGGCGGAAGTCGCTCGGATGGTTCGTCTGCTCTCTCACGATGCGTCTCGCGAGATGGCGAACGTCGTCCGCGAGTTGGAGGCAGCCACCAGTTCCTTCGAGGGGGGTGACCGGGGTGAAGCGATGGGGCAGGGCCGTTCGTCCGCCACGTCGATGAACAAGACGGTCCTCGCACTGCTCGAGACCAACAACAAGATGTGCCAGATGCAGTCGGCCTCGGGCAGTTGCTCGAATCCGATGCAATCGATGCGCGGCCTCTCCAGTCAGCAGCAGCAGCTGAATCAGGAAGGGCAGGACATGATGAGCGGGCAGGGCCAGGGGCAAGGTCGCCTCTCCCCTTCCGGCTCACAGAGCGAGCAGCTCGCTCAGATGGCGGCGCGTCAGCAGATGATCCGCCAGGGGCTGCAAGAGGTCGAAGGGGCGCTCGGTCAGGACTCCGGCGTCCTCGGGCGTCTCGATGACATGGGCAAGGAGATGGAGGAGATCGCCGCCGAGATGAAGGAACGCGGCCTCGACCAGCGTCTCCTGGAGCGGCAACAGAAGATCCTCTCGCGTCTCCTCACCGCGCAACGATCGCTGCGGAAGGAAGACACGAAGGAGGAGCGGATCTCCCGCCGCGGCGAGAACCCGCTCGATCGCGAGAGCCCGGCCGAAGCCGAACTCGGACCGACGGCGCTCGATCGGCTGCGCCGCGGGATCTTGCGCGGGAGCCAGGATCCGGTGCCGGCCGAGTTCAAGCGACTGGTCGATGACTACTTCCGCAGTCTCGCGGAGAAGCCGTGACGCGCCTTCGCTCCCTCGCGGGACCCCTCCTCCTCACGTCGCTCGTCGCGCTCGCGCCCGCGCTCGCGCAACCGAAGGCCGCGCCGAAGCAGCGCCCGACCCCGGCGACCGAGACCGAGCCGAAGGATCGTGGGCTGGCGGAAGTGCGCGGACTCCTCCGGTTGGGGAAATCGGACGAGGCGCTGACGAAGCTGCGGGAGATGAACGAAGCGACCCCTGGCGATCCGAAGGTCACGCTCCTCTTGGGTCGCCAGCTCGCGGAGATGGACAAGCCGGACGAGGCGGTCGCGCTGTACCGCAAGGCAATTGATCGGCAAGCAACCGATCGCCAAGCAACCGATCGGCAGGCAACCGACGCACAGGCGAAGACTCCTGACCCCAGTGCGGCCGACCCGACCTGGGCGAAGGCGAACGGCGTGACCGGCGGCGCCGCCTCCGAACTGGCGCCGATCTTCATCGATTTGCAGCGACTGCACCGCGAGATGGGCGAATGGGATTTGGCTCTGGCCGTCTGTCTGGAGTATCAGACTCGCTTCGGTGACAAATCCCGCGGCCGCGCCACCGGTTGGGTGTCGGAAGAGGTCGAGTCGCTCATCCGAAGTGACCGGCTCGGCCCGAAGGCGGTCGAGACGATCGGGCGCGCGGTCGAGGAGTCGCCGAAGGATGAAGGACTCGCGCGCCTCTGGATCCAGGCCCTCTACCACACCGATCGTTCGGTCGAGGCGCTGGAGGCGGCCGGCGGACTCGACGCGCGCCTCGAGGCGCACGGCGCCGTCTTGATGGAACAAGCCGCGATGGCCATCGAGGAGAACTCGTTCGAACATGCGATCGCCGCGATCGATCTGGCGCTGGCGGCCGACCCGAAGGCGTCGCTGAAGGCCGACGCGCTCCATCAGAAGGCGCGCTCGCTGCGGAAGCTGCGCAGATTGGACGAGAGCCTGCTGGCGTACGACGCCCTCCTGGCCGAGAGCCGGACGTCGCGGCTCGGACGAGCCGCCGGCTTGGAGAAGGCGCAGATCCTCGCGCAGGAACTCAATCGCAAGGAAGACGCGTTGGTCGCCTATCGCGAACTCCTGGCCGCGCTCGGATCGAAACCCAAGGGGGACGATCGTGAGGTGGCCGGCGAGGTCCAGCTCGCGATGGCGGAGTGCGCGCTGGCGCTCGGTCGCCCCGAAGAAGCGGGTGCGATCTACGCTGCACTGGCCGACAGCGCCGCCGGTTCGCCCGGGCGCGCTCGCGCCCTCTTCGAGTCGGCCGAGATGCTCTTCTTCCAGGGCAAGATGAAGGAAGCCGAGACGACCTACTACCAGTTGACGGACGACTATCCCCAAGACGCCTTCGTCAACGACGCGTTGGAGCGGATCCTCGTCATCGGGGAGAACGCGGACCAGGGCGGCGCCCCGCTCGCGGCTCTCTCGCAAGCGGTCTATCAACGGCGCCTCGGCCGGGCCGATCGCGCGCTGCAACTCGTGAGCGATGCGATCAACGCGCACCCGGGTTCGCGCGCGCAGGACGACCTGCGCTTCCTCCGGGTGCGACTGCTCTTGGATCTCCAGCAAGAGGAACCCGCGCAGTTGGCCGCGGACGCGCTGGCCACCGGCTTCCGCGACAGCCCGCTGGCCAGCCGTGGATTGGTCGAAGTCGCCCAGCGTCTCGCGCAGCGTCCGGAGGGACGCCGGATGGCCGAGAAACTGTACGAACGGGTCTTGCTCCAATTCCCCGAGTGCATCGAAGGATCGGCGGTCCGCGCCGCGCTGCGCGACCTGAAGAGCAAGCTGCGCGAGAGTTCCGAGGCGCTCGCGCCGCGCTCCCCGAGCTGGAAATCGTCGACGCCCGCGGGGACCGTCTGATGCGCGGGTCGCCGTTCTCCCGTTGTCTCGTCGCCGCAAGTTGCGCGGCCGCTCTCCTTGTCGCGATTCCCGCCTCGGCCAAGCTGCTCATTCCGATGGATGCGAGCCAGACCGATCATCTCCGCGCCTACGGCGTTGCCTATCGCGCGCTCGCGCGCGGCGAGACGGTGGAGTGGCTGCTCAACTACCGCGGGGGATCGTTCTTCCTCGATGAGACCAGCGTCGGCGAGCAGGACTGTCTTCTCTCCGGCGTCACCTTCTCCCTGGCCGGCGCGGGCGAAGTCGGTCAGGCCTACTCCGAGATCGAAGGCGCCAACATGGAGCTGGTCCTGTTGGAGAAGGCGCCGAAGATGGCGGTCTACGCGCCGTCCTCGATGGAGCCGTGGGACGACGCGGTCACGCTGGCGCTGAACTACGCCGATATCCCGTTCGATCAGATCTACGACGAGGAGGTCCTCGGCGGGAAGCTCTCGCAATACGACTGGCTGCACCTGCACCACGAGGACTTCACCGGGCAGTACGGAAAGTTCTACTCCAGCTACCACAGCGCCCCTTGGTACCTGGAGCAACAAGCGCGTTCCGAACTCGCCGCCGAGACGGCGGGCTACACGACGGTCTGGCAGCACAAGCACGCGGTGGCGCGGCGTATCCGTGAGTACGTCGCGCAAGGCGGGTTCCTCTTCGCGATGTGTTCCGGGGCCGACAGCTACGAGATCGCGCTGGCGGCGGGTGAAGTCGACATCGTCGACGTTCCCTTCGACGGCGATCCTCCCGATCCCGGGGCCGCGGGGCGGATGGATTTCTCCCAGTGCCTGGCCTTCGAGAACTTCACCATCGACACGAATCCGATGGTCTACGAGTTCTCGGATCTCGACATGACGCAGCAGGCGGCCCTGCGCGGGCCCGACTCTGACTTCTTCACGCTCTTCGAGTTCTCCGCCAAGGAAGATCCCGTCCCGACGATGTTGACCCAGTGCCACGTCAATGTGCTCTCCGGCTTCATGGGACAGACGACGTCGTTCAAGAAGTCGCTGGTCAAGAAAGGCGCGCTCATCCTGGCCGAGACCGACGGGGCGGGCGAGGTGCGGTATCTCCATGGGAACTACGGTCAAGGAACGTTCACCTACTACGGCGGCCACGATCCCGAGGACTACCAACATCGAGTGGGGGATCCCCCGACCGAGCTGGAGCTCCACAAGAATTCGCCCGGGTATCGACTGATTCTGAACAACATCCTCTTTCCCGCGGCCGAGAAGAAGGAACGGAAGACCTGATGCCTCCAGTTCCGGCCGCGAATCCACGCGGCCGGGATTTGGGTTGACACCCTTCGCGCCAGACACGGACGATGCGCGATCGGTATGGGCTCGGGTCACGAGTCCAGGGCGGTGGGGAGGTGGCCGATGGATATCAAGTTCCCGGAATGCAAGAAGTGCCAGGACGGCGTCTTGATCCCGCTCTCCGACTACGGTCGTGACGGCGCCCCGATCGAGTTCAAGGCATGGGTCTGCACGAACCCGGCCTGCGGCTTCAATCTCCGCATCGACAACGGCGAGATCAGCTACGGGCGTTCGGTCATCCAGTCCTCGAAGTGATCCGCGCGGTCCTCTTCGATCTCGACAACACGCTGACCGACTTCATGCACATGAAGGAGGTCGCGATCCGAGCGGCCGTCCTCGGCATGGTCGAGATGGGCTTGCCGATGGCCGCCGACGAGGCGCAGCGCGAGATCTACCGCATCTACGAACAGCAGGGGATCGAGTACCAGCGCGTCTTCGATCAGTTCTTGGAGAAGACGACGGGCCGTGTGCCGCCCGAGATGCTTGCCGCCGGGATCATCCAGTACCGCCGTGCGCGTGACGCCGCCCTCACGCCGTATCGACATGTTCCGATGGTGCTGCTCGAACTGCTCCGTCGCGGGTTCCGGTTGGCGGTGGTCTCCGACGCGCCGGCCGTGCAAGCGTGGCAACGGCTCCACCAACTCGGATTCCAACATGTCTTCCAACCGGTCGTGACCTTCGACGACACCGGCGAGCGCAAGCCGAGCCCGCGTCCGTTCCGGCGAGCGCTGGAGCTGCTCGATCTGCCGGCCGCCGCCGTCCTCATGGTGGGAGACTGGCCCGAGCGCGACATGATCGGCGCCGCCGGAGTCGGTATGAAGACCGCCTTCGCTCGTTACGGCGACACCTTCGGCACGAACCTGTCGGGCGCCGACTTCGATCTCGACGATATCCAGCAACTCCTACCGATTCTCGAGCGGTTGAACGCGCCGCACGAGGCGAACTGATCGACTGATCGACTGACCGACTGACCGACTGACCGACTGACCGAGTCTTCTCGACCGGAGGCCGTCCCCTGGATCTCCTGAGCGCCGCGCAGGTGCGTGAACTGGACCACCGGACGATCTCCGAGCGCGGTGTGCGCGGCTCGGTCCTCATGACCCGCGCCGCCCGTGGAGTGCTCACCTCGATCCTCGCACGGCGCCCATGGTTCGGCGCCGGCCGAACCTGGATCGTCTGCGGCAGTGGGAACAACGGAGGGGACGGGCTCGTCCTCGCCGCGCTCCTGCGAGAGCGCGGACTCTGGCCGTGCGTGCTGCTCACTTCGCCCGCGGCGCAATTGCGCGGCGATGCGGCCTGGGCGCTCCGTTGGTCGCGCTCGCTCCAGGTGCAGATCGAAGAGTCGACCCCGACGCGTCTCCAGCGCGTGGTCCCGGGAGACCTGGTGGTCGATGCGCTCTTCGGGACCGGTCTGACTCGGCCGGTCGAAGGCGAGATGGCCGCGTGGATCGAGGCGATTTCCAGTGTGCCTGCCGACGTCGTCGCCGTGGATCTCCCGAGCGGCGCGAGCGCGGATCTTCCGCTCGGCGTGGGGGGACTCCCTTCGAGTTCGAACTCTCCCGGGCCGATCGTGCGCGCCGACTGGACCGTCACGTTCGCGGCGCTCAAAGTCGCGCTGCTCTTTGCGCCGGTGCGGGCGGCGGCCGGCGAGATCGACCTGGTCGACATCGGCATCCCGGCCGACATCGAGCTGGATACCGGCGCCGAAGCCCGACTGACGGATCCATCGGAGGCGGCGGCGCTCCTGCCGCGACGCGGCGGCGCGACACACAAGGGAGACTGGGGCAAGCTGATCCTGGTGGGTGGGTTTCCCGGCACGGTCGGGGCGATCGCGCTCGCGGCGCGCGCCGCTCTGCGCACCGGCGCCGGCCTGGTGCGCGCCGCGACGCCGCACTCGCTCGCGGCTTCGATCACCGCATTTGCGCCCGAGGCGATGACGCTCCCCTTACCGCAGGGCGAAGACGGACAGCTCCTCGCTCAGGGGGCCGAGCGCATCCTGGGCGGGTTCGGAGACTGGGACGCACTCTGCGTCGGCCCGGGGCTGGGTCGTCTGCCGGAGTCCGAGCGGTTGGTCATGAAGCTCCTCGGAGGATGGCGCGGCCCGATGCTGATCGACGCCGATGGGCTGAATGCTCTCGCCCGGTGGGGCGGCGACAGCTGGACGCCGCGCGCACGAGAAATTCGCGCCGCCGGTCGCCCCGGGGGCCTGGTGCTCACCCCTCATCTGGGGGAGTTTTCTCGCCTGAGCGGACGCCCGATCGCCGAACTGGCGCGCAATCCGATCGCGAGCGCCCGCGAGTGGGCTCAGCGGTGGGGGGTCACGCTCGTCTGCAAAGGGGCGCCCTCGGTCATCGCCGCTGCCGACGGTGAGGTCTGGGTCAATTCCACCGGGAACGCGGGGCTCGCCACCGGCGGATCGGGCGACGTCCTTTCGGGCATCGTGCTGGCGTTGCTCGGTCAGGGACTCGACGGTCCCGGCGCCGCGCGCCTCGGCTGCTATCTGCACGGACTGGCCGCCGACCTGGTCGTCATGGACGTCGATCGCGCCCAGCGCTCCCTCTTGCCGAGTGACGTGATCGAGGCGTTGCCCCGGGCGATCGCGCAGGTCGACTCGGGCGAGAGACCGCCGCGCTGGATCTGGCGCTCGATCCCTGACACGATGCGGCATCGATGAACACCTCCGTCACCCGATCGGGCGTCCGTCACGGCCGCCCGCCTTCGCCCAAGGTCGTCGCCCTCTTCCAAGAAATCGGTCGGCGGCTCGACGCCAAGGGGATGATCGCCGCCAACGACGGCAATCTCAGCCTGCGAGACGACGATGGCACCATCCTCGTCACCGCGACCGGCGCCCGGAAGGGACGGCTGCGTGACGACGAGGTCGTGCGGGTCGATGCCGCCGGCGCGTTGCTGCACGGCCTGCGACCACCCAGCTCCGAACTCTCGATGCACCTCGCGCTGCTCGGCGCCCGTCCCGATGTGCGTGCCGTCGTCCACGCGCACCCGGCCGTGGCGACCGGATTCGCCGTCGCGCGCCAGCCGATGGATGCCTGCGTCCTGCCGGAGATCGTGCTGACTCTAGGGGCCGTTCCGATCGCCGAGTACGGCACTCCGGGGACCGAAGAGCTCTCGCGGTCGCTGGTCCCGCTGGCCGCGCGCCACGACGTGATCCTCTTGGCCAATCACGGCGCCATTGCGCTCGGTCCCGACCTGGAGACGGCGTACGACCGGATGGAGCGGCTCGAGCACACCGCGCGCATCCTCTTGGTCGCGCACCTCCTGGGGCGGACGACGAGATTGGATGCGGCCGAGGTCACGCGGTTGCTCGCGACCGCGCCCTCCGGCGGTCCCGGAACGTCCGGGGTCTTGCCCTGCATCCCGGCGACCGAAGAAGGGAACGATCCGCCGAAGGTGGCCGCCGCGGGCGGTTGGTCGCACGCGCAGAGGGAAGAGCTGGTTGCATCGATCGTCGAGATCCTGAAGAATCGCGGGCTTTGATGCGGGGTAGCCCCAGCCCTGCATGATCGCCTGGAGGGAAGCCAGGGAAAGGAGCGCGGACATGGCCTACGGCATCAGCACAAGAGAGCAGCTTCTCCGATTCGTCGAGGAGAAGGACGTCCGGATCATCCATCTCTGGTTCACGGATATCCTGGGCATCCAGAAGTCGTTCGGAATCACGCCGCGCCAGTTGGAAGAGGCGATCGACGAAGGGCTCGGGTTCGACGGCTCGTCGGTCGAAGGCTTCGCGCGCATCTACGAGTCCGATCTGATCGCCAAGCCCGACCTCTCTACCTTCCAGCTCCTTCCTTGGAAGATCGACGGACAGAGCGCGGGTCGCATGATCTGCAACATCTTCCATCCGAACGGAACCCCGTATGAAGGGGACCCGCGCTACGTGCTCCGCCGCGCGCTGGAGAAGGCGACGGACGAGGGCTTCACGATGAACGTGGGACCCGAGATGGAGTACTTCTATCTCGCCTCGCCCGATGAGCCCGAACCGATCGATCGCGCCGGCTACTTCGATCTGATCGGCGACGATCTCGGCACCGAGCTGCGTCAGCGCACCATCCAAGCGCTCGAAGACATGGGGATCGAGGTCGAGGTGGGCCACTCCGAGGTGGCGCCCTCGCAACACGAGATCGACCTGCGGTACATGGAAGCGCTCTCCATGGCCGACTCCTGCATCACGTATCGCTACGTCGTGAAGCAGATCGCGCGCCAGCACGGCGTCTACGCGACCTTCATGCCGAAGCCGATCTTCGGACAGAACGGCAGCGGGATGCATGTGCATCAGTCGCTCTTCCGCGGAAAGAGCAACGCATTCTACGACCTGAACGGACGCAACCATCTCTCCGCGCTCGGCGAGTCGTACATGGCCGGGCTGTTGTATCACGCGCGCGGGATGGCGGCGGTCACCAACCAGTGGGTCAACTCCTACAAGCGACTCGTGCCGGGCTACGAGGCTCCGGTCTACCTCGCGTGGGGACAGCGCAATCGCTCCGCGCTCGTCCGCGTCCCGATGTACAAGCCGGGGAAGGAGATGGCCACGCGCATCGAGTTCCGCTCGCCCGACCCTGCCTGCAATCCGTATCTCGCCTTCGCGGTCATGTTGCAGGCGGGCCTCGACGGCGTGAAGAAGGGCATGAAGCTGGCCGACCCGGTGGAGGAGGACATCTACCACATGACCGAGGCGGAGCGGCTGGCCCGCGGCATCTTCACGCTGCCCGACTCGCTCAACGAGGCGATCAAGGAAGCGGAAAACTCGGAACTGGTGCGCATGGCGCTGGGTGAGCATGTCTTCACGAAGTTCATCGAGAACAAGAAGATCGAGTGGGACAACTTCCGCATCGCGGTCACTCAATACGAGATCACGAAATACTTGCCGATGCTCTAGTCCCGATCGGGACCGGATCCTGCGGAAGCAAGTGAGAGCTCGGGTCCGTCCCGGGCTCTCCCGTTACCGTTCCGATCGCCAGGGGGGCGCCTTGAGCCTAGGTCGACGTCTTCGCGCCGCGTCCTCGCGCGTGGTGGCGAGCTTTGCGCTCGGTCTCTTGGTCGCTGGGCTGCCGGCGATGAGCCTCGCGGCGCCCATCCTTCCCGCGGCGCTGGAGTCGATGCCGAGCGGCCTTGGGTTGTCCGCCGATCAAGAGGCCCGACTCCGAGAATTCTTCGCGGAGCTGCGGTCCGAGCGCCCCCGCGGATTCGACGCGAGTTTCGGCGGCGCCCCCAATTCGGCCCGGACGCGACGACGCTCTCCCTCCGACGCGCCGATCCCGGCGGCCGCCGCTGGTTTTCCTCCCACGCTGGTCCACCTCTGGCTGCGCGGTGTGTCCGAGATCTTGAGTCCGCGGCAACTGGCGTTGACGGCTGATTCACTCTCGGCGCGATCGGTGGAAACGCGGGTGGACCCGAACAACGGGCCGACCGATCGCTGGCCGCGCGAGGTCGGCCGCGCATTGCACGAACTCCAGGTTTCGCCGCCGCAGATCGAGCTCGCCCTGGACTGTCTGCTCGCTCATCAGCAGGTGGTGCGAGCCGCCGTGAGCGATGTCGTGGTCGGACGGCCGAGCTCCGACTCACGCGACCCACGTGACTCCCGGGCGGCGCGCAACGAGTGCCTGCGAACGGCCGGTCTGGATCTCTCCGCCCGCGAACTCCTCCGCACGGAGCGCGAGCGGGCGGAGACGCGGCTCGGGCGTCGCGTGTCGCTCGGGTCGAGACGGTCCGAGGAGCGCTCGGAACTCTTGGCGGAGCTGCTTGATCTGCCGGCCTCCGACGAGAGAGCCCTCCGCACCTCGCTCGAACAGCTCGCGCGACAGCGGGTGGAACTCTCGGTGGCATTGGCCAGCGGATCGCTGGACGTGCAGGAACTGCCTCTGGAAGAGGCGCGCCTGGACGTCTCCGAGGCCCGCACACTGCGGGTGGCGCTGGGGGATCCGCACGGGGACAGCGCCTCGGCCCTCTTGAAGATCTTGCAGGCCGCCGACCGCGGTCCGGATCTGGGGTCCTCTCCCGGTCCCTCGGGGGGATTTGCCGGTCCTCGCTGAGGCGGAGACGCTCGGCCCTCTCAAGTCGCCCCCCCCTTGCGGCCGATAAGGAGAGACGAGCGACGGTCGGGTGTCGCTCTCATCCCAGCCGAGCACCCATGACCTCTGTCCAACTCTTCCGCGTCCTGCGCCAGGCTCTCAGCGCGTGCCAGTTGTACCCCGTCGACAGCCCGGCGCGTGACGAGGCGACCGATCGCCTCTGGCAGGCGCTGGCGGCCCAGACCGCCCCGGAAGGGATCTCCTTCGCCTTCACCGAGGAAGGCGCCTACGTCGATGGTCAGCCGGTGGGGGAGCAGGAGGACGCGGGCGTCCCGATGGGGCGGCGGCTCTTCGAACTCGGGCTCGGCGAACTCAGATTTCTCCCGGGGATCGGTCGCTCCGAAGTGCGGCGCCTCCTCGATCTCCTCCACGGCGCCACGCAGGGTCTCTTCAATCCCGTCGACGAGGACCTCTCCATCCTGCTCTGGGAGAGCGAGCTCGCCCACGTCACCTACTGGCTCTATGGGGAAGAACGATGGTGGGAAGGGGATCTCGCTTCCGATCCGAATGCTCCCGATCCGCTCGCCGACCTCGATGCGCATTTGCACGCCGACCTGGAGCAGCACGCGGGCGAGTTCGTCTCGCGGCGCGACCTCGCCTTCGATGTCGGTCAGGGGGATCCGTCGGCCCACCCGGGCACGGCCGCCCTCTCCCGGGTCCCGGCCGCGTATCGAGGAACGCCGCTCATGGACTACCTCGACGAGGAGATGCGGCCGACGAGCGAGATGCCGATCCTCTCGTCCTGTCGACTCTCCGAAGAGGAGCGGCTCCGGATCCTGGCGGCCCATCGGCAGGAAGTCGCGGTCGAGATCCCCTGGAAGTACGGCCTGCTCCTGGTCGAAGTGCTCGAGCTCGAGGAAGACCCCGAGGATGCCGCGCGCATCCGCGACCTTTTGCTCGCCTATCTGCAGGCGTTGCTCGACTCCGATCGTTTCTCGATGCTGCGACGTCTCTCGCAGGCTCTCCGGGGGGCTCCGATCGTGCGCCGCGCCGCGCAGGAGCCGCCCGAGGGTCGCCGCCCGAGCGCGGCGGCGGATGAGGTGCTCTCCTGGTTCGACCGCCCGGAGGTCCTCGCTCGACTCGTCTCACGGCTGACGGCGGGGAACCCTTCGATCGATCCGACGACTTCGTCCGCGCTGGCCGAGGAGGAGCGGGAGGCGGCGAGCGCTTGGTTCCTCGCGGCGCCGGGTGAACGGCTGCTCGACTGCGTCGGCGCTCCGACCCGGGCGCCCGAGTCGACGCCGGACGAAAACCCCTACCCGCTTCGCGCGCTCCGCCCGCTGCTCGACCGGCGGTTGGCCGCCGACGCCGTGTTCCTCGATCTCGTCTTGGCTCGCGGGCCGCGGTCGCTCCTGCTTCGCGTGCTCGAATCGCTGGCCGAGAGCGGGGGAGAGGTCACGGCAGAGCGTGCTCGCCGGATCCGTGAACTGGCCCGCGCGGGGGCGGTCGATCTGCGCGAGCGTTCCCTGCGCGCACTCGGCGCGGCCTCCGACGGCGCCTCGCTCGGCCTGCTCGCCGACGCCCTGAACGATCCGACCCCTGGACTGGCGGCGATCGCGGCGGAGTCGCTTGCGCGGCGCGGCGCACACGGGCTGGAGCCTCTGCTCCGGGTGATCGCGATGCGAGAGTTCCAGCACCGCTCCTCCGATGAACAATGCGCGTTCCTGACCGCGGCGGGCCGCGCTGGCCCCAGGGAAGTCTGGCCGGTCCTCGCGCGGATGGCCGAGGCGCGCACCTTCTGGCCGCCGGGCGCGATTCCGGCCCGCGCGCGGCTCGCGCTCGACGCGTTGGCGGCGCTCGGCCCGGAAGCGAGGGAGTTCGCCGAGTCACGGTGGGCCGGGAAGCGACGCGATCTTGCGCGCCGACTCGCGTCGCTCGGACCGGTCCAGTCGCTCGAGACGAAGAGGGTCGCATGACGCCGCCGACTCCCGCGCTGGATCTGGCGCAGCTCCTCGATCGCGAGGAAGCGCCGCGCCGTTTCGTGAAGAGCCTCTTCGCGGCGCTGCGAACGGCTCGCCTTCGAGGACCACAGGATCCGCAGACCGTTCGTGTCGTCGAGGAGACCCGAGACGCCGCGCACCTCGCGGCGGCCGGTCAACCCTTCCTCAGACTCGTCCGCAGCGGCCCGCACGTCTGGCTCGACCGCGTCCGCTTGCGCCCCACGTCGGAAAATCGCCTCCAGCTGCGCACGCTCTGGCAGGAACTGGAGCGACTCGGGATCGCGGGCTTCGAGTTCTCGACCGACCTCGGGAGCGAAGAGTGGCGACAGTTCGTCGAGCTGTATCCCCGCCTGGTCGCGGGGGCGACCGACGAGAACGAAGATCGACACGAGATCGTCCCCGGGATCTTTCTCTTGGCGGTGAGGGACGAGTCGGTCGTCACGACCTCGCCGGACCGTCGCGCGCAGGCGCGGCAGGCCTTCTTCCATGCGTTGGCGGCGGCGCGCGGCATCGTCCGTCAGTTTTCCGTCAATCGCATTCCAGAGCTGCGGAAGACGCGCGCGATCGTGCACGAGATGGTCGACACGCTGGTGGAGGAAGAGTTCTCGCTCCTCGGGCTCGCCTCGATCCAGAACTTCGATCCGTACACCTTCCAGCACTCCGTGCATGTCAGCGTTCTGGCGATGGCGCTCGGTCAACGCCTCGGGCTGCAGCGCAGCGAAGTGGCGTCGCTCGGCGTCGCCGCCATGTTCCACGATCTCGGCAAGACGCGCGTGCCGCGGGAAGTGCTGCGCAAGCCGGGCCGGTTCGACGAACAGGAGTGGACGATCATGCGGACCCACCCGCTCTCCGGCGCGCGCGAGTTGCTCCGCCACGGCGGGGTGAGCGATCTCATGGTGCAGGTCATGTTGGTCAGCGCGGAGCATCATCTGCGCTTCGATGGCTCCGGTTACCCGCGCCTCGGCGATCACTGGCACCAGGGGCTCTTCGCCCGCATCGTGACGATCGCGGACTGTTTCGACGCGATGACCGCGAGCCGCATCTACATGAAACGCCCGTTCACGCCCGACGCCGTCATTCGCTACCTCTTCGAGAACTCGGGCCGGATGTTCGATCCCGATCTCCTCCGCGTCTTCGTCGGGATGGTGGGGCTCTACCCGGTCGGCTCGCTCGTTCGTCTGGAGAGCGGGGAGTTGGCGCTCGTGATCGAGCCTCCGGCGGGGCCGGGTGAAATCGATCGCCCCGCCGTCGCCCTCCTCGTTTCGACGGATGGCGGATGGCGGATGGTCGGACACCGCGCGTTGGCGCAAGGCATGACCGCCGATCCGCGCTACCGGATCCAAGCCGGAGCGCACCCCCTGGATCACGGCGTCGACATCGACGCCCTCCTCAGCGAGCACTTCCTCTCCGCCGACGCCGCCTGATCGCGCAATCCTCACCCGTGGGCAGCTTGACCCACCCGCGAACCCTTCCTATAGTCCGCGACGGCCGGGGCGGTCGAGGTAGGGGGGAGGATGGCCCAGGTTCGTTCCACGTTGCACGCCCGCCCGTTGTCCGATTCCCGCTCGCTCCAGTTCATCGCTGTCGCGCCTGAGTCGACCGGTTCTTCCGCGTCGACTTTTTTCAAGGTCAAATCTCTCGGAGTTTCCATGGCTCGTCTCTGTCATCGAGCGGGGCGGCTCGTTCCGCGCGCCCGCCGCGCTCTCCCGTTCTCCGGCCGCGTCGGACTCGGACCCACCCTGGGCCTGCTGCTCGGCGCCCTCGTCCTCTCCGGTTGCACCAAGCGAGTCCCGGTGGCCGACGGTGCGTTCGAGAACACGCAGCGTGTGCTCATCACGTTCAAGGATGGTCGCGAACTCCGCGGGAAGATCGACCGCGAGGGGACGGTGGAGTACAGCGAGGCGGGGATCGAGTATCGCGGCACTGTCTCCAACGTAAACGACGTCCAGATCGTCCTGAGGGACCTCGTCAAGGTCCAGACGGTCGGCTCGCGCCAGGAAGTCGTCGAGCGCATGGCCGACTCCAGGCTCTATCTTGCCGCCCCCCGGGAAGAGGTCATCCTCGACCGCGTCGATATCGCCTCGGTCGAGCGCGTGCGGGCGGATGGACCCCGCATCGGACGCGCTGCGGGGTTCTGGACCGCCGCCGGCGTTGTCGCCGTCTTGATCCTGCGGGAGCGATCATGAACCGCCGCCGCATCCTCACTGCCTGTGCGGCCGCCGCCGCCCCCGCCGCGACCGCCATCCTCCTGTTGTTCGGCGCGCCGACCGCCGCCCGTAGCCAAGGTGGAGGGGTCGTTCATGTCGACCTCGGAAACATCTCGGTCTCCGACGTGGTGGGATTGAACCCGTCCCTCTACTACCGGCCATTCGACGATCTCGGTGTCCGTCCGAGCGCCGCCGCGATGGCGCTCGGGGGGGCGTTCCTGGCGCGCGCCTCGGGACCGGCGGCCATCGGGTGGAGCCCAGCGTCTCTGGCCGAGATGGAGGACGGCGAACTCTTCGTCGACGGTTCGTTGCACTCGGGCAGCAGCCAGACGAGCGGATATCCAGCGGAGTTGACCATCCCTGGCGCCGGGTCGATCTTCACCACCGGCTATCGTGTCGACCCCAAATCGGGCGCCCGACCTTCGGCGGCCGCCGGGGCGCTGCCGATCTGGCGATCCGGCGAGATGCGTCTGGTCGGGGGCCTCTCCTGGCGCCGGCAGTACGACGTCAGCTATCCGGAAGAGATCGTGAACGACTTCGTCTTCGGAGGAGTCACCAGCTTCCCGGTCGTGCTGACGCGAGATCGCAAGGAGCGCGGCGGCGTCGAGGCGATCGGCCCGACGTTGGCGTTCCGGGTTTCGCCGCAGTTCGCGGTCGGCGCCAACCTGAACGCGTTGACCGGTCGCTGGCGCGCGACCTCGGCCTTCGACATCGACGTGGGCGCTCCGGTTCCTCCCGGGGGAGAACGTCTGACCTACGTGTACGACGGACTCTCATTCGACCTCGGCGCGCGTTTCGCCCTCGGGAACAAGATCGCGGTCGCGGCGCGGTTCTCTCCGGCGCACACCTTGGAGGTGAGCGGCGGCGCCTATCACTCGGAGAGCGTAGCGGCGCCAGGGCAACCGCAGTTCATCGTCGACGCCAAAGTCGTCGGCTACGAGATGGAGATCCCCAGCGCGTTCGCCGTCGGTGGAATGATCAGGCCGCTGCCTCGACTCGCCGTCAGCGCGGATCTGACCTCGCGCAACTGGAGCGAGACCAAGCTCAGCTACACCGGCGCCGGTCCGGATTCCCCGTTCAGTCTCCCGCTCGACCTTCCGCTGGTCGACGTCGCGTCGCTCCACGTCGGAGTCGAGTACGTGGTCTGGCAGCCGAGTTGGGGCGAGGTCCCGATCCGCGTCGGCTTCCGCTCCTCGCCGCTCTCGTTCTCCGACATGGACTCGACCGACGTGAGTGTGAATGACGGAGATCCTGTCTTCGGTGGGGACGAGATCGACACCAGCGCGATCAGCGCGGGCTTCGGCGTCACGACCGGGAACGTGACCTTCGACTTCGGGGCCGAGCGGACGTCGTACGAGATCCAGAAGATCTACTTCGACTCCCCTGGGGGGATTCTCGCCTCGGGAGGAAACGACTTCCTCACGGTTGACCGGAGCATCACGTCGATGCGCTTCTCCGCGACCTATCGCTTCGGCGCGGGCACGCCCTGACGCGGAACTCGCAACGTTCTTTCCAGCTCGGCCGGCCCGGCCGGGACGAAAAGTGGCGCCCCGGGCGCCACTTCTATTTTCGCCCTGTTCATGTGGTTACGACCGCGGACGTGCGAGAGGTGCTCCCGGGGCGTCGTTTCCTCGACGCCCGCCGTGGCGCATCGCGGCTCCTCTGGGGACTTTCGTCTCGTCGAGCCCCGATTTGCGGCACTTAACGCAGTTGGCAGCCTCTCGACGGCCGTTGGCACGGCGATCGCTAAAGCGAGAGCGAGCCTGGGAGAGGATGCGGTGGCGGACTGTTATCCCAACCCCGGCAGAGAAGCAATCGGGTCGCGGCGAACGTCGCACCGACGGTTGCCTCCGCCACCGCTCCTCCGCGGGCTCGCCAGTGTGCTGCGACGTACGAGCTGTCTCGATCGCGCTGGGGCCTCCCGACGATCCTGGTCGTCAGGCTAGGAGGGTCCCGGCAGCAGAGCCTCGGGGGAGCGGCGTTTCACGAGAGGCCTTGGGCGCCGTCAGCGACGCCCAAGGCCTCTGTGTTTGTTCGGGCTGTGTTTGTTCGGGCTG
>CAZVYN010000012.1:20011-68753 GCA_964631125.1 uncultured bacterium
CTGTGTTTGTTCGGGCTGTGTTTGTTCGGGCTGGCGCCCGGCGCTCCGCGCCGCCCGGAGTTCTCCCCGCCAACCCCGTTGCGCCCCCGTTCCGCGTCACCCCCGCGGCGGAGTTTCCGAGTCACATTCCGAGTCACATTCCGAGTCACTCGACGGAGAGGCCGGCGCAAAGCGCCCGGCCCCGGCGCGGGCGGCGCGGAGCGCCGGGCGCCCGCGCCGCAAAAAACCAGAAGGCCCCGGCTATGCGCCGGGGCCTTCTGATGCAGCGAGGGGTCCGTCTTCGTGCAGGGGACCACCATCTGCGCGTAGTACGAGGGCTGCGGGCGAAAGTTCCCTCGCCTCCCCGCCGCCGTTGCGTCGTCCCTCGGCCATGTTCAGATAGGTGTACGACTGCGCGCGTCGCTGGTAACCCTCGCTCAGGCTGCGCGCCGCGGCCGGGGCCACGTGACCGCTCGCCACCAGTTCCGCCAGGCGCGCGGCGAACCGCTGGCCCAACTCCTCGGCGTCGTAACCGTTGAGGCCGATCACTTCCTCGACTGTGTTGCCGCGGACCAGATGCCGGATGTGGTACTGGCCGCTCGCGTCGACGACGACGTGCGCTTCGTTCGCCGTGCCGAACAGATTGTGGAAATCGCCCATCACGTCTTGGTAGGCGCCGACGAGGCAGATCGCCAGGTAGTACGGCTGCCCCGGCTGGGTCAGGTGCAGCTCCAAGACTTCCTTGATGTCCTTCACGTCGACGAAGTTGTCGATCTTCCCGTCGGAGTCGCAGGTCAGGTCGATCAGCATGCCGTACTCGGAGGGGAACTCGTCGAGTCGATGGATCGGCAGCACCGGGAAGAGATGCCGGATGGTGAACGAGTCGGGGGCCGACTGGAAGACCGAGAGATTGGTCACATACTTCTTCCGTAGCGCCTTCTCCAAGATCTCGAACTCGTCCGAGGTGAACTTCGTCTCCTTGGCGAAACGCAGCGCCTTCTCGCAGATCTCCTGGAAGAAGACCTCGCCCAGCGCGCGCTCCTCCAGGCCGAGATAACCCAGGTCGAAGAGCGCGAAGAGTTCCTCGCGTTGCTGGATGGCGTCGTGGAAGTACTCGCGAAAGTTCTTCACGCTGATGTCGCGCGAGATGCCCCGCATCTCCGCCAGCGCCGGCGACTGCGCCTTCCCCGCGAGTTCGGCCTCGGCGCCGATGTTCGGATCGTTGCGGTTCTCGGCCGTGGTCACGACGATCGCGTGATAGACCGAGAGCGCGCGACCGCTCTCGGAGACCAGGATCGGATGCGGCACGTCTTCGTGGTCGCAGATCTCCCTCACGGTGTAGACGACGTCGTTGGCGAACTCCTGGAACGTGTAGTTCACGCTCGAGTCGGACGGCGTGCGGCTCCCGTCGTAGTCGATCCCGAGCCCGCCGCCGACGTTGAGGTAGTCGACCGGCGCTTTCATCCGCCGGAACTTGGCGTAGACGCGCGAAGCTTCCTTCACGGCCGACTTGATCTTGCGGATGTCGGTGATCTGCGAGCCGATGTGGAAGTGGAGCATGCGGAGCGAATCGAGCAGCCCGTTCTCGCGCAAGACGCGGAAGCACTCCAGCAACTCGATGGTCGAGAGGCCGAACTTCGAGGTCTCGCCGCCGGACTCTTCCCATTTCCCGGAGCCCTTCGCGTACAGCTTTCCGCGCAGTCCGACGAAAGGACGGCGTCCGGTCGCCTGCGCCCAGCGCACGTAGGAGTGCACCTCGCGCACCTGCTCCAACACGACGACAACCTGCTTGCCGATCTCGTGGCCCCAGAAGGCCATCTCCATGAACTCGTCGTCCTTGTACCCGTTACAGATGAGGAGTGAGCCCGGCGCCTGTTCGAGCGCGAGGCCGACGTACAGTTCGCCCTTCGATCCCACCTCGAGGCCCAGCTTGTACTTCGCACCGACGCGCATCAGCTCTTCGACGACGTCGCGGCGATGGTTGACCTTGATCGGGAAGACGCCCTGGTAGGTCGCGCCGTACTGGAACTCGACGATCGCCGCCTGGAACGCCTCGGCCAGCGTGCGCACCTGGGTCTCCAAGATCTGCGGGAAACGGATGAGGAGCGGAGTCGCGAGGCGGTGACGCCGCGTGACCTCTTCGACTACCTGATAGAGGTCGACGGCCGGCCCTCGTCGCAACGGCCGGACGACGAGATGTCCGAGCGCGTTCACGTCGAAGTAGCCGGCGCCCCAGTTCTCGATGCCGTAGATCTGCGAGATCGGCGTCTTGAACGTGTTCTCCATGTCAGGTCTGTTCCCTCCGGAGTTGGGCGCGCGAGATCGGGTCGCTGCGCGCATCGGTTCGTCAGTCAGTGTGGTCGTCGCGCCAACGCGCTCGAGTTCGTGCGGCGGAGCGAGGGGCAACTATACGGACGTCGGTCCGGCAGCGACAAGACACTGTCGGCGGGCGAAGTCAGAGACCGAGGCCGACGGAGACGCGATGGGTGGCGCCCAACTCGCTCGCCGGGATCTCGGCGGCGTAGTCGACGCGCAATCCGAGCAGCGCGACGCCGAAGCCCGCGCTCGAGTCGTCGAAGCTCTTGGCGGGATCCTCACGGTGGCGCCAACCTGCGCGCAGCGCGAACTCGGGGCGAGGACGGAACTCGACCGAACCGATCGCCTGGTCGAAGGTGGCGGACTCGCCGCCCAGATCGCCCTGCGCCGAGACCTGCAGGCGCTCGCCGAATCCGCGCCAGGCGAGTCCGAAGAGCCAACGTGGGCGGATCGGTTCGTTGGCGCCGCGCTCCCAGTTGACGGCGGAGAAGAGACCCCGAGCGGCAACCCCGAGGCGGAAGGCGCCGAGGTCGCGCTCCGTCCCGACATCGACGGCATGCCCGGTGGCGCCGACGTCCTCGAGGTCGGATTGCGCGAGCAGGAATCGATAGGTGAAGCCGCCGCGGACGTGCGCCGGTAGACGGAAGGCGTAGCCGAGCGCTACCTGCGTCTCGCTGTAGCTGTCGAGGTCCAGATTGGCGCCCACTCGGGCGACCCCGAGCGCGAAGCATTTGTCCGCGGGCGGCGCTCGGCGCACATGCTGGATGTTCCCGCGTTCCCAGACGACCTGCTTGCCGAGGATCGGCCACGACAGCCTCGCCGCGGAGTGCGCCACGATCCCGAGGTCGTAGAGATCGGCGTAGGAGAAGACCGCTTCTGGCCGATCGGCGCCCAAGAGCCCGGCCGGATTGGCGAAGAGCGCTTCGCTACCTTGCGAGAGCGCCGCCATCGCCCCGCCGAGCGCCGCCGCGCGGGCGCTCGGGGTGATGTCGGCGAACGCGCCACCCCGCGTCTCGGCGCGCGCGGTGGGAGGTTGCAGTGCAGCGCAGAGCAGGAGACCAACCCAGGTCGCCGCCGCCCAGGGGCGCGCTTCCAGAATTCGAACGGTGGGCATCGACCTCACTCTCCGAGGACCAATGGGGCGGTCTGTTCGCGCATCTTCCCGCTCGCCGGACGCCAGGTGGCGCGCACCAGATAGAGACCCTGGCCCGCACGATCGCCGGCCGCGTCGAGCCCGTCCCAGGCGGCGCGGAACTCGAGGCGTTGCGCCCCGACCTGCCATCGACGAAGACACGCGCCGCTCAGGTCGAAGAGTGAGATCTCCGCGGCGCCGAGTCCGGAAGGGTCGCGCAGCACGATCTCGTCTTCGCCGCGGACGAACGGCCGCGGGAGCGCGAGACCGGAGTCGCTCACGCGCGTGATGGTGCGCGCTTCGGAAGTTCTCGTGCGATTGCCGACGAAGTCCTCACCCCACACGGCGAGCTTGTTCGAACGATTCTCTTCCAGCGGAACCGTCGTCTCGAAGCGTTCCTGCGCATCGACGAGGAGGCGAACGTAGAGCGCGTCATTGAGCAGCACGGCGACGCCGTTGGCCCCGGGGGCGAAGCCGGAGATGCGGAGAGAGTCGCTCGTCGTTTCCGCCGGAAACGGATCGAGCGTCGGGATGGTCTCAGGCCCGCTGCTGTCGAGCTTCACGACGACCGTCGCGTCGAGCCCGGCTCCGCAGCCCGAGTCGCGCGCCGTGATCCGCAGCAGCAGGCTGTCGCCGTCCGGCGCGCGCGCATCGGCCAGGACCGGAATGCGCCACCCGATCCGGAAGAGCGCGCAAGGGCCGGCCTCGCGTTGCACGACACGAGCGTCGTCCGGCTCGAATTCGGGGGCGATGGCCCGAGCGTCGAGCTCGATCTGCAGGTCGAGAGTGTCACGACTGCACCATCTCGTGGCGATATAGAGCGAATCACCACCGCGGTAGCCGAAGATCGACGGGTTCTCGAGCTCGCTGGAGACCCAACGGGGTGGAGCGTTCGAAAGGCAGAGCCGCACGGCGACGAAGGTGCTGTCCTCGCCGGAGGGGTTCACGGCGGTGACGAAGATCGCCAGCTCCGCGCCGTCGCGCGTGGTGGTGTCGAGCGGAACCTGGTGATGGAGCCGGTAGAGCACTGGGCCGAGTGTTTCGACGAACGCGCCGGCGGAGCTGCCGTCCAATTCGACGTAGTCGCCGGTCACGGTCAGCGAGTCCTCGCTCCAGCGAGTGTCGATGCGCACGGTGTCGCCGGCGCGGATCGGACGCGGAGAGCCGTCCGGCAGCGTGTCGAGGACGGTGGCCTCGAGCAGGACGGGACGCGCGAGTGCGTTCGATCCGGCCAGGGCGCAGGAAACCGCGACCGAGAGCACCCAGAGAAGAGGCCAGAGGCTGCGCGGGCGAGCGGACGATCCGGGATGGCGTGCGAACAGTCTGCGATCCTCCTCGTCGGCGTGCAGGCGCGCGGCCGGCCGGACTATACGGAGCGCGATTCGACGGAGTCAAACCTGCGACCAGTCGCGCCCTGCTACAGTCCCGCGCCGTGGTTCTCGTGCAACCAGAGGTCGGCCCGAAGGGCCTCCGAATCGCGCAGTGGGGGTCCATCCGATGGTGGAACGCATGCGCGTGGTACCACGTCTCGCTCGCCGACGCGTTGGCGCGCCGAGGACACGGATCCTGGGTGTTGGCCCCGAGGCAGACGCCGACCTATCGCGAAGCCGCCGAGCGGGGAATCGCGGTGGTCGATCTCGGTGATCTCTCGGGCGAGAATCCCGCGAGTTGGTGGCGAGGCGCCCGCAGCCTCAGGCGGTTCCTCCGTCGAGAACGGATCGACGCCATGAACGTGCACACCGGCGCTGGGCACGCGCTCTGTGCGTGGGTCTGTCATCGCGCCGGGATCCCCTTGGTGCGCACCCGCGGGGACATCCGTGTGCCGCGCGCGGATCCCCTCCATCGATTCCTCTACGGTCGCGCGACCCAGCACCACTTGGCGGCCGCCGACTTCCTCGCAGACGAGGTCTATCCACCGCTCGGGGTGCCGCGCGACCGCGTGACCGTGTTGCGCGGAGGGGTTGATCTCGGGCGCCTGGCCGCGATCGTCCGGGCCGATGCGCGCAAGACGGTGCGCGAACGCCTCGGCCTCGCTCCGGACGCGCCGCTCATCGGAATGGTCGCGCGTCTCTCTCCCGTGAAGGGACACGCCGATCTCATTCGGGCGATGGCCGCCTGGGGCGCCCTGCGAGGCGCGGTGCACTGCGTCATGGCGGGGCCCGACGCCCAGCTCTCCCGCGACGACCTGCGCACCGTCGCGCGCGCGGCCGGCTTGGCCGATCGCATCCACCTGGTCGGCCGCGTCGACGATCCATTCGTCTGGTCGGCCGCACTGGATGTCGCGGTGATCGCGTCCGTCGATTCCGAGGCGATCTGTCGCAGCGCGTTCGAGTACATGGGACTCGGAGTGCCGCTGGTCGCGACCGCGGTGCACGCCATCCGCGAAGTGGTGCAGCCGGGGACCGGACTCCTGGTCAGCCCGGAGTCGCCCGACGCACTGGCCGCGGCGATCGGCCGGCTACTCGACGAGCCCGCGCTGCGCCGGACGATCGGCGCCGCCGGACGGGCGCACGTCGTCGCCAACTACGGTCTCGACCGATTCGGACTCGACGCCGAGCGGATGTTCGCAGCGGTGATCGGCGGGGCGCGTCGATGAACGACGCGCCGATGAACGACGCACCGCGACTGTCCGGCCTCGTCATCTGCCGCGACGAGATCGCGAACATCGAACGTTGCCTCGGATCCCTCGCCCTGTGCGATGAGGTCGTCGTCGTCGACTCGGGCAGCACCGACGGGACCGCGGAGGCGGCGCGGCGGTACACCTCGCGTGTCTACGTCGAACCCTGGCGCGGATACGCGGGGCAGAAGGAGTTCGCGCTCGCGCTCTGCCGCGGTCGTTGGGTGCTGTGGCTCGATGCCGACGAGGCGTTGACCCCCCAACTCGCTCGATCGGTGGAAGAGGCGGTCGCTGAGGGAGCGGCCGCTCCGGCGGCGGCCTACTCGATGATCCGACGCGTGCACTACCTCGGTCGGTGGATCCGATTCGGCGCCTTCGGTCGAGATCGCGTGGTGCGACTCTTCCGGCGCGGGCAGGCGCGGTTCAGCGATCACGCCGTGCACGAGGGTTTGATCGTCGATGGACCGATCGGCCGACTCGAAGGGATCCTCGAGCACTACAGCTATCGAGATCTGGCTCACCACCGCGCGAAGATCGATGTCATGACCTCACTCTGGGCCGACGACGCGTGGAAGCGCGGCCGTCGCGCAGCGGCCTGGGATCCGTTCTTCCGTCCGCTCGCGCGTTGGTTCAGGATCCTCGTCCTCCAAGGTGGATTCCTCGACGGATGGCGAGGCTGGGTGATCGCGGCCATGGCCGCGCGCTACGTCCGCTCGAAGTACCGGAAGCTGAGAGCAAAGGGAACGAAGGGAGCGAGATGAGTTCAGATGCGCCATCGGAGAATGTCCCCGTCACCCCCGCGCCGGTTGCGCCCCCCGCCGAGGAGGCGCGCACGGAGATCACGATCGACGACTTCGCACGGGTCGAGTTGCGCGTCGCCCTGATTCTCTCGGCGGAGGCGCATCCCTCGGCCGATCGTCTGCTGAAGTTGAAGGTCGACGCGGGCGGAGAGGAACGCCAGATCATCGCCGGCATCGCCGCGCACTATCGTCCCGAAGAACTCGTCGGTCGGCGCATCGTGATCGTCGCGAATCTGAAGCCGGCCAAGTTGCGCGGCGAACTCTCCCAGGGGATGTTGCTCGCGGCCGACGGCGGCGGGTTCGTCTCGCTCCTCAGTCCCGATCGAGAAGTTCCGCCGGGGAGTCGGGTGCGTTGACGACGAGTCGCGGGAGCGCGGGCGAGAGCCGACTCACGATCTCATAGGGAATCGTCTGCGCCAGTTGCGCCAGCCGCTCGGCCGACACCTCATCGTCCCCTTGCCTTCCCAAGAGGACCACTTCGTCCTCCAGGGCCGCGTCCGGGATGTCGGTCACATCCACCAGGGTGATGTTCATGCAGACCCGGCCCAGGACCGGCGCACGGCGTCCCCGGACCAGCACGTGGCCGAGCGAAGAGAGCCCCCGGTCGTAGCCGTCGGCGTAGCCGATCGGAAGAACCGCCAGCCGCGTGCGATGACTGGTTCGCACGGTACAGCCATACCCGACGAAGGCGCCCGCCTCGATCCACTTCAGTTGCGAGACGCGCGTCTTCCACGTCAGCACCGGACGGAGTTCGACGCCGGGTCCGGACGCCGTCCGCAAGCTCGCGCGTGTCTCTCGGGAGGGCCAGAGTCCGTAGGCGCCCAGGCCGAGCCGAACCAGATCGAACTGTGTTTCCGGCAGCGTGAGGAGCGCGGCCGTGCAAGCGGTGTGACGGAGGAGATCGGTGAAACCGGCCGACTCCACTTGGGCCGCCAGCGCAACGTAGCGCGCGAGTTGGCCGCGCGCGTAGCTCGAGTCGGTCGTGTCCTCGATATTGGCGAAGTGAGTCGAGAGGCCGGCGAGAGTGAGACCCTCCGCCCGCGCGAACCGGGTCAGGTATACGTCGAGATCTTCGGGAGGGATCCCCTGCCGGTTCGTGCCGGTCTCCAACTTGAGATGACAACGGACGCGGACGCCCTGTTCGGATCCGAGTCGATCGAGCGACTCCACCGTTTCGAGATCGAAGACCGTCGGTTCCAACCGGTGCGTGAGGAGACGCGACAGATTCCGATTCGCGACGTACCCCATGATGAGCACGGGGCGTGTCCATCCGTGGGACCTCGCGGCAATTCCTTCCTCCAGCGCATGCACCCCGAGCCAGTCAGCACCGGCCGACTCGGCGAGCGCCGAGATCGACGCGAGGCCATGTCCGTAGGCGTTCGCCTTCACCACCAAGAGCAAGCGCGTGTTCGACGCGAGACGGGCGCGGAACAGGCCCATGTTGTGCCGAAAGGCGTCGGCGTCGATCTCGATCCAGGAGAGCCAAGCGGCGCGCGGGTCCATGGGCGCGGACTCTACCAGGGCGTCTCGAGTCTCGCATCGAGCACCGCGCCCGGGTTCGGCTAAGGTACGACCGCCAGGAGGGAACGATGGGATCCATGTCCGTACCCGAGTCGGTCGCGATCGTCGGCGCCAGTTCCGATCGTGCGCGATTCGCCAACAAGGCGCTCCGCGTCTACCGCGAGCTGGGCGCCCGCGTCTTCCCGATCCATCCAACCGAAACGAAGATCGAAGGGATCGAAGCGTTCCGCTCTCTGCGGGATCTCCCGGCGCCGGTCGACCTGGTGCTCCTCTACGTCCGTCCCGAGATCGGCTTGGGTGTGCTCGAGGATGCGGCCGCCTCCGGCTCGTGTCGCGTCTTCCTGAATCCGGGGACCGAGAGTGACGCGATCGACGCCGCGATCGCGCGGCTCGGTCTCGAAGCACGAAGCGGCTGCGCCATCGTCGCGGTCGGGAAGAGCCCGGCCGACTATTGATCTCTCATCGATGAGGCTCGACGTCGCGGGCGCCGTTCTCGTCGCGTTCCTGCTCGCGCTTGCCCTGTCCGGCTGTGCCACGACCCGACCGTCGCTGACCCCCGTTTCGCCATCCGAACTGCCGGACGCGTGGTTGCGTGAACTGCGCGCCCTGCCACGGCCGGGACCGTTCCGCGCCGATTTTCGTGCGCGGGTCGATGACGGGACTCGACCGCCCTTCACACTCTCCGGTTCGATCCAGTCGATCCTGCCCGACACCCTGCGCCTGGAAGCGCAAGGCGGCATCAACACTCCGGTGTTGGCGTTGCGAGCGCGCGCCGACTCCTGCCAATTGCTCCTCCACCGTGAGGCGGCCTATTGGGACGCGCCGCGGACCCCGATCGACTGGCAGCGTGGCGGGCCCTCGGCGTTGGCGCGCGGGCTGTCCTGGGCTCTCGCGCCGCAGGAAATTCTGGAGCACTTCCTTCCCGACAATGCGGGCGAGATGGCCTCGAGACGATGGGTCGTCTCGGGTCGACTCGATGCGGGCGAGGGACCGGGGGGTCGGGTTCGTTGCGAGGTCGACCCCAAGGGACGGCGGATCCGTCGGGTCACCCTCGACGCCGGGGTCGAAGGGACGCTCGATCTGTGGCTCGACGGCTACACCGAGCTGGCCGGGGGCTGGACCCCCACTCGGCTCGATCTCCGCTTCGGGGCGGGCGTCGCCCGCGTGCAAATGGAGATTCTCCAGGTCCGATCGCTCGCTCCCGACGAGCTCGGCTCCCTCGAACTCTTGCATCCCCCGCGCTGGTCGCGCGTGGCGCCGGGGGCTCGGCTCTTTCGCTGAGCGGGCCGCTTCCGGGAAAGCAGTTGCCGCTCCCCGACCAACTTGGTAGATTCCCGCGTCGTCTTACCCGCGACCCCCTTCGCGCGCGTGGAGGTGGGACGGGTTTTTTTCTGTTCGGCGGGAGGCGCCTCTTGCGAATCGCGGTCCTCATCAAGCAGGTGCCGAGCTCCGAAGCGCGGATCCGGATCACGGCCGACGGACGTGGAATCGAGCCCGGGGACGTCGAGTTTGTGGTCAATCCGTATGACGAATACGCGATGGAGGCGGCGCTCCAGCTCAAGGACAAGTTCGGCGCCGAAGTCGTGACCGTGTCCCTGGGTCCCCCGCGGATCCACGAGGCGCTACGAACGAGCCTCGCCCTCGGCGCGGATCGCGCCGTGGCGCTCGACGACCCGGCGCTCTTTGGGGCAGACGCCGGTGGGGTGGCGCGGATGCTCGCCGCGGCGGTCCGCAAGCTCGAGGCCGATCTCGTCCTCTGCGGAAAGCTCTCCATCGACGAGGAGAATTCGTCGGTCGGCGTGCAGGTGGCCGAACTGCTCGGCTGGCCCCACGTTTCGGTCGTCTCGAAACTCGAATTCGCCGACGAGCGCCACGCGCGAGTCGAGCGTGAGATCGAGGGAGGCGTGGAGCAGATCGACGTCGACTGTCCCGCGGTGCTCACGGCGAACAAAGGCCTGAACGAACCGCGTTACCCGTCGCTCAAGGGCATCATGATGGCCAAGAAGAAGCCGCTGGAGAGCTGGGATGCGGCGGCGCTGGGGCTGGATGCGAGCGCGGTCGGAGCGGCCGCGGCGCGTGTGCGCATCGTCGCGCTCGAACCGCCGCCCCCGCGACCGGCGGGCCAACTGGTAACCGGCGATGCGAAAGAGATGGTCACGAAGGTCGTGGCCGCGCTGAAGAACGATCGAAAGCTGATCTGAGCGGAGGCCGAGCGATGAGCAATCAGCGGACGATCCTGGTCTTCGCCGAACAGCGGGACGGAAAGCTCAAGCGCTCCGTGCTGGAGTGTCTGGCCTTGGCGCGCGAACTAGCCGGGAGCGGCGGCGGCTCCATTCACGCTGTGCTCCTCGGTGCAGGCGTCGCCTCGCTCGCGGGCGAGTTGAAGGAACATGGCGCCTCGCGTATCCATCTCGCCGACAGCGAAACCTTCCGCCTGCCCACGAACGAGACCTATGTCGCTGCGTTGGCTGCGGTCTGCGCGGAGAGCGGGTCCCCCTTGGTTCTCTTCCCCGCCAGCGCGATGGGGCGCGATCTCGCTCCTCGTCTGGCGGCGCGGATCGACGCGGCGTTCGTCGCGGAGTGTCTCTCCCTCTCGACCCGCGCGGAGGGGTACACGGCGAAGAAATCGATGCTCGGCGGCAAGGTCTTCGCCACGCTCGATATCTCGGGCGCCGGACCGGTCGTCGTGACGATGAAGCCGGGCGCGCATGCGGCGAGCCCCGCCCCGGCGGCCGGCGAAGTCGCGGCTCTCTCGCCGGTGGCCGTCGACGCGAGAGCCCGGATCGTCGGGCTCGCGGCGGGCGGCGGGGACGGAGTCGATCTACAGGAGGCGGATGTCGTCGTTTCCGGTGGGCGAGGTCTGAAGGGGCCGGAGAATTTCCATCTGGTCGAATCGCTCGCCAAGGCCATCGGCGGCGCAGTCGGCGCAAGTCGCGCGATCGTCGACGCCGGCTGGGTGGCCCATCATCATCAGGTCGGGCAGACCGGTGTGACCGTCAATCCCAAGCTCTACATTGCCTGTGGGATCAGCGGCGCGATCCAACACCTCGCCGGTATGCGCGGCTCGGGCTGCATCGTCGCGATCAACAAGGATCCCGAAGCCCCGATCTTCAAGGTCGCCGACTACGGACTAGTGGGAGATGCGTTCGAAATCCTGCCGCTCCTGACCGAAGAGATCCGACGCGTGCGGGAAGCGTCGTAGCCGTGGAGCCGAGACCGGTGGGTGACTCTCGCGTCGAGATGGTGGAGCTGGTGCTCCCCAACGACGCCAATCTGCTCGGGAACGTGCTCGGTGGAAAGGTCATGCACCTCGTCGACATCGCGGCCGCCATCGCCGCGCATCGCCATTGTCGTCGCCAGGTGGTGACCGCCTCGATGGATCGGATCGACTTCCTCCACCCGGTCAAGGTCGGCGACGTGATGATCCTCGACGCGTCCGTCAACTACGTCGGACGGACCAGCATGGAAGTCGGCGTCAAGGTGCACTCGGAGAATCTGACGACGGGCGTTCGTCTGCACACCGCAACCGCCTACACGACGTTCGTCGCCATCGACGAAGAAGGGAAGAAGGTCGCGGCGCCGCCGTTGCTCCTCACCACCGACGAGGATCACCGGCGATTCCGCGAGGGCGAGGCGCGAAGGGCTCAGCGGTTGGCGGAGCTGCAGGAACGGCGCGCGCGCGCGGAGGCAGAGTCGGCCTGACGGCCGAAAGAGTGAACGAACGGGCGTCGCGCCGCGCGACCGCTCGAGCAGCGACGACCGTCGGCGTGGCCCCGCGAGGGGAGCGCCAAAGCGAGGGAGGTCCGTCTTGAAGTTCTGGCTCTCACGAAGCGTTCCCCTGCGCAGTCTCAAGCAGACGTTGCCGGGGCTCGAAGCGCGGGGCATGAACGCCCTCGTCCGGTTGACCGACGCCGACTACAACCGCGCGATCGCGGTTCGAGATCTCGAAGAGCTCGAACGCGAACTCCGTGGCCGGAAGATCGGCGCCTTCTGCCAGCTTCCCTACCACGGACTCCATCTCTCCTGTCCCGACTCCCGCGTCATGGAGTACTCCCGCGAGGTGATCAAGGAAGGGCTCGAGATCGGCACGATCCTCGGCTGCAAGGTGGCGACGCTCCGCACCGGGTTCTCCTCGCAGGTCCGCCCTTGCGCCACGCAGGACTGGAAGGATCGCTTCATCGGAAGCATGCAGGAATTGGTCGCTCTGGCGGAGGAGGAGGAGATCGTCCTCGCGATCGAGAATACCTACGAACCCGATGCAGAAATGCTCCTCGAGGTGATGCGGACGGTGAACAGCCCGTGGCTGCGTTTCTGCATCGACCTCGGGCACGCCGCCTGCTACTCGCGCGTTTCGCCCGATGAATGGGTCCGCGCGTTCAAGGAATACGCGATCACGCTCGACTTCCACGACAACGAGGGTCTGGAGAACGAGCACCTCGCCTGCGGGTCGGGGGTCGTAGGCTACGAGGATGTGTTCGGCGCCCTGCAAGAGGTGGATCTCTCCGCCAACATCACTCTGGAGGTGGGCGAAGACGACATCGAGCCGTCGCTCGAGCACCTCGCCGGGCTCGGATTCGTCTTCGAGAAGGGCGAGATGCCCGAGACGTCGATCCTGCCGTCGCTGGAAGAGAGCTAGGCTGGGCGACCCGGGCGGACCCGGGCGGACCCGGGCGATCCGGGCGATCAAGACCGGCGAGTCCCGATGTGCGCGCCCCCCGCTCGATTCGTTCACTCGAATCGGAGGGGGGCGCCGATCATTTCGGGCGGAATCGGCGCGCCGAAGATCGAGAGTAGGGTGGGGGCCACATCTTCGATCCCCGGGACCTTCTCGTTCGTCGAGTCGAGCCGACGGTTGGTGAAGAGAATTCCCTTCACTTCCTCGGGGTCGAGCGAACAGTGATCGCCGCTCCACTTCTTCTCGTTCGGCTCGAAGAGGGTCCGGGGGATGCCCCCGAGTGAAGTCTGCCAAGACACCCGGTAGCCGGGAGAGTTGGCGGCCCGCAGGTCCGGGATGAGATCAGGGTCGTAACCCGGTCTGTACATTTCGTCCCGTGTATAGACGCGAGAGACCGGCCTGATCCCGGTCGATGTATCGACGAACGCCTCCAACGACGCCTTCAACTCCCGCACCGTCGCGTCGTACTCCGCGCCCGGCGAGACGATGCCGTCCCGTTCCCGCCCGAGCACGTTGATGTACAGCGCGCCCAGCCCGAGCGCGTAAGCGCGCGTCCGCGACCAGTCGACGTTGGGCCAGAACTGCCCCTCGACGAAGAGATCGTCCAAGGTCAACATCGTCGCCTCATCTTGACCCTTGAGCGACATGAAGCCATTTCGAACCAGCCAGGTGTTGGTGTTGACCGAACGCTGCCAAGCGGCGAAGCCGTGATCGGAGCAGACCAAGAGGACGCCGTCGGGCGGGAGTCGGTCGAGTACATAC
This sequence comes from uncultured bacterium, assembly GCA_964631125.1. Lineage (GTDB taxonomy): Bacteria > Eisenbacteria > RBG-16-71-46 > CAIMUX01 > CAIMUX01 > CAZVYN01. The sequence goes on from CAZVYN010000012.1 coordinate 33,814, forward strand.
CCGACGATCCGGTCCATCCGCTGATACGACTTCAGAACGAAGTCGCCCCACAGCGGCGCCAACTCTGCATCGTTGCGTGGACTGTCCGGATCCAGAAAGCGCCAGAACATGTGTCCCGCGCGATCGGTGAAGTAGAAGATCTGTGTGTACAGCCGGTCCCTCGGGTCCTCCAGGAACGCGTGCAGGATCTCCTCGAACTTCGAGACGGTGAAATCCATGTCCTGCGCGAACGTCTCCTCGTCCGTGACCTCCTCGTCGAGCGCCCAGGTGTCGACGGCCCATCCGAGCGTCTTCCACAACCCGATGCGATCTCGGATCTCGTGCACGAACTCGGGCGGCTCGGTGATCGGGACGACCGGGTGATTCGGATCGATGTTGATCGCGCTCAGGTAGAGACGCACCCGGTCGTCCATCTGGAGCAGCTTGAAGCGCGCGATCCCGTGCACCTTGACGATCTTGCGGATCGGGAACTCGAAGTGGACGAAGTCGCTCCACTCCCCTTCCCGGAGCGTGAGTTCCTGATCGGGGAGTTGGATCGTGACGGCTCGCCCTTCCCAGTCGAATTCGAGCCGCATCGGTAGGTGGATCTCGGGCGGAGAATCGAACAGCTTGTTGAACGGCCCATAGACGACGGCATCGATCCCGCGGTCGCCGGGCTCGACGTCCAACACGACGACCTTGCCGCCCTTCTCGGTGTCGGCTGCCGTCGAGACGAGATCCGAGGTGTAGAGCGTGTACGTGCCGAAGGTGCCGCGGATGTCGGGCACCCCGAGACCGGAGAGCAGGCGGCCGCCCGGGTTGAGATCGGGCGGAAAGGTTTGCGGGACGCGGATGATCGTGGAGCGCACCCCGTGCTCTCCGAGGATCTGCCAGAACGGAACGCCCTGCCGATGGTTGATCGCGACGGGGCGTTTCTGCGGGAAGTTCTCGCGGAGGAACGGGAGGGCGCCGGAGAAGACGGCCCCCCCAGCCGCCAGCGCGCAGGCGAGCGACAACCACAGGCGGCGGCTGATGAGGCCGATGACCAGCCCAAGGAGGAACGCGGTCACGAGGCCCGCCGCCAGCGCGAAGACGAGCGGGTTGCGCTCGCCGAAGAGAAGCGGCACGGTCGAGGCCGAGGCCATGGCGAAGTCGGGTGCGTAGGTATCGACGTCGCGCTTCAGGAAATCGAAGATGCGGTGGTGACCGGGATCCAATCCGGTCGCGAAGGTCGACCAGGAGACCGGCGTCTGCGGAGGATTGGTGGGGAGGAGCGGCCGGAAGCTTCCGGTCCGTCGCAACCGGTCGAGGTTCGGCAGCTTTCCTTCGTCCATCCAGCGCTCGACCATGCGTGCATCGGCGCCATCGAAACCGAGCACCACGACCTTCGAGGGACCGCCGGACGGAGCGCGCTCCGACCGACCCGAGGGTGAGAAGAGCAGGAAGGCGCATCCGAGAAGGGCCGCCGCCGTCGCGATCAGCAGCGAAACGGAGCGGGGGCGAAGCGAGATGGATCGGGATGGCATGAGCGGACGGATCCTCCTGAGCGCGAAGGGGGAGCGGTTCGGTTCGTGCGCGGCGGGAGCGAAGGGAGCACTCTAACATGCGACTTCGTGGGGGCGCGGAGGTCGGGACCGTCTCCGCGCGCGGCAGGCACCTCGTCGTCTTGTGGGGACTCCTGGTCGCGCTGCTGGCGGCGGCGAATCTCGCGAGCTTCCTGCTTTATCGATCGGTGCGCGAACAGCTCGACCAGCAACTCGGCGCGCGACTCCTCTCGATCGCCACCACCGCGGCCGAGGCGATCGGCGCCGCCCGCTTCGAAGCGCTCGCCTCGGACAGCGTCGGCGGCGCCGTGCAGCGCAGCGTCGCGGCCGAGTTGTCCCGCATCGCCGCGACGAACGAGCTGGACAACGTCGCGGTGGTCGACCGCGAGGGACGCTCGATTCTCGACCTCCGTCTCTCGGCCGCACGCGGCGCTCGCCATCCCTTGCTCGACCTGGAGCCCGAACTGCGCGCCACGCTCGTGTCGGGCGTCCCGCAGACGACTCGCCTGATCCAAGTGGAGGGGCTGCGAGGCGAGTATCTGAAGACCGGCTTCGCTCCGTTCGAGGACGCGTCGGGTCGAATCGTCGGAGGCATCGCCGTCGAAGGCGGCTCCGAGTTCTTCCGTGTGCTCCCCGCGCTGCGGACGCAGCTCTGGGGATCGACGGCCTTGGGCGGGGCGGCCGCCGCGATTCTCGGGTTGCTCTTCCTGCGGCATGTACGTGCATTGATCCAACTGGAAGAGCGGCTGCGCGGCAGCGCCGCGTTGGTCGCGATCGGACAGCTGTCGGCCATCGTGGCGCACGAGATCCGCAACCCGCTCGCCATCATCCGTTCGCGCGCCGAACGGGTGGGAGCGAAGATCCGGCAAGGCCGCGACACCGCGGAGGTCCTCGATTGGTTCGACGCCATCCCTCGCGAGATCGACCGATTGGATCACATCCTGACGAACTATCTCTCGCTCGCCCGGCCGCAGGAGCTCGCTGCCGGCGAATGCTCGGCGGCGCAGGTCTTCGACGACACGATTGCTCTGCTCTCCGCGGATGCGGAGATCCGCGGCGTCCGGCTGTCGAGCGAGACGGAGAGCGATCCCACCGCGAGTCTGCGCGTCCCGATGGGCGCGCGACCCTTACAGCAGGTCATCTTGAACCTCGCTCTCAACGGGCTCCAGGCGATGCCCAATGGCGGGCGACTCTCGCTGCGGGCGCGGCGATCGAAAGGCGCGGTCGTGCTCGAAGTAGAGGACACCGGCGAGGGGATGGACGATCGAGCCAGGGAGCAGGCATTGGAGCCGTTTTTCACCACGAAGCCGACCGGTTCGGGGCTGGGCCTGACGTTGGTACGCACCTTGATCGAGGCTCGAGGCGGCTCGGTCGAACTGCAGTCGATCCCGGGCCAGGGGACCACCGTCCGTCTCTCGCTTCCCGACTCGCGGAGATCCGCATGACGCCCGAGACTCGGTTTCGCATCCTGGTCGTCGACGACGAACCTGAGATCGTGCGTGATCTCGTCGATCTCCTGGAGGAGGACGGGCACTGGGTCGAGGGGGTGTCGTCCAGCGCCGAAGCACTCGATCTCTTACGGGCGAATTCGTACGACCTGGTGTTGTCCGACCTGCGGATGCCCCCGCCGGACGGATTCGAGTTGCTGCGTCAGTCGCAGAGCCTGCGCCCGGAGCTGCCGGTGGTGCTCCTGACCGCGCACGCCGATCCCGATCTGGCGCGACGCGCGATCGAATCGGGCGCACATGATTACGTGACCAAGCCCTGGAACGCGTTCGAATTGCTCCTGCGTGTCCGTCGTCTGCGCGAGCGGTGGGACTTGATGGCCGAGCGCCGTCGACTCGAACGCTACGTCGAGCATCTGGTGGGTGAGTCCGGGGAGACGGTCTCGCTGGACGAGATGGTCGGCAAGGGACGGGCGATGGCGGAGGTCTTCCGTCTCGCGCGCTTGGTCGCGCGGTCCGACGCCACGGTGCTCCTCCGAGGCGAAACCGGCACCGGAAAGTCCGCGCTCGCCTCCGCTATCCATCGACTCAGCAGGAGAGCCGCCGGCCCATTCGTGAAGGTGAACTGCGGCGCCATCCCCGATGCGCTGCTCGAGAGTGAGCTGTTCGGGCACGAGAAGGGCGCGTTCACCGGGGCCATCCGACAGAAGCCCGGACTCTTCGAGGTGGCGGATGGCGGCACCCTCTTCCTGGACGAGATCGGTGACGTGCCGCTGCCGATCCAGGTGAAGCTGTTGCATGCGATCGAGGACAAGACGATCCAACGGGTCGGAGGGACCGAGACGATCACGACCGATGTGCGGTTGCTCGCGGCGACGCACAGGAACCTCGAGACGCTGGTCGCCGCCGGCGAGTTCCGAGAGGACCTCTACTATCGCCTCAACGTCTTTCCGATCACCGTGCCGGCCCTCCGCGATCGCCGAGAGGACCTGCCGCTGCTCGTGGAACACTTCTTGTGCCGACGTGGGGTGGAGGCCCAACGAATGCGGACGGAGATGCACAAGCTGCTGCTCGGAGCCACCTTTCCGGGCAACATCCGCGAGCTCCAAAATTTGTTGGAGCGGGCCTTGATCCTCGCCGGAGACGCGCCGCTGGGACCTGAACACTTTCCTACCCTGGCCGCGCCTCCGGCGCCGGTCGAGGCGGCGCTGCCGGTCATTCCGGACGAGGGAGTCTCCTTGGAAGACCAAGAGCGCCTCTACATCCTGGCCGCGCTGCAGAAGGCCGAAGGCAACAAGAGTCAGGCGGCGCGACTGCTCGGGATGACCCGCCGGACCCTCTACTCGCGCATGGAGCGGCACGGGATTCCCGTATGAACCTGTACCGGACCGTTCACTGCCTGCCCGCGTGGGTGCGTTCGCTCGGATGCGTCGCGGCGCTGATCCTCGCGGCCGAAGCGATCGAACCGGTCGGAGTCGGGACTGCGATCGCTCAGGAGATCTCGAGCAACAGCCCCGTTCGAGCCGAACTGGAGAAGACGGACCGCGCGCTCGATCGGGGCTCGGAGTACCTGTCGGCCAACTCCTGTGCGCGCGGTGCGCCGCTCCTGCAGCGCGCCCGCGAGATGCAGTCACGGGCGCGCGCCTCGCTCTCGAGCGGCGGGCAACGGCCCACTCGACTGGCGCTAGAATTGACCCGGCGCGCGCGGGTGCTGGTCAACGACGCCATCCGAGCCTGTCCCGCCGACGCGCGCGCAGTCGATTCCGTGCGCGATCTCTTCACGGGCGCCGAAGACTTGGCGCAGCGCGTCGAGTCCGAAGTGCGCGAGAGTAAAGATCCGGAAGCGAACCGATACCTCGATGCCGCTCGCTCACAACTCCTGCGCGCCCGAGAGGCCTACCGAAGGCAGGACTTCCGGCAAGCCGTGCGCTGGCTGGGCGTCTCTCGCAATCTGTACCAGCGCGCCCTGCGCGAGGTGCGGGGTCCGCTCCCCGGAGTCGAACATGTGCGCGGGGCGCTGGAGCGCTGCGAACTCCTCCTGTCGGAGGTGCGATTGGGCCTGGCGGAGGCGCCCGATGCGGAGGCAACGGCGCTGCTCGGGCAGGCGGAGCGGTCGCGAGATCAGGCGCGCCGGCTCTTCGATGACGGCCGGCCCCTGCTCGCGCTTCGCTCGATCGCTGCCGCTCGGTCCAGCGCATTGGAGGCGCACTGGCGAGTGGGTCGCACAGTGGATGCCGATCAGGTGCGGCACGCCATCGAAATCGTGCGCCAGAGCCTGGACGAATTCGAACATCAACCTTCGACCGCCACGGCCGAGTTCGCTCGCGCCGCCCGCGAGAAGCTGGGCGAAGCGGAGGACGCGCTCTCGGCCGGAGATCGCGAGCGTGCATCGCTCCTCGTGCGGACCGCCGATTCCCTCGTCCGACGGTTGGCCGAGAGTCCGGACGCCCCATGAGGTGGGCCGCGAGGAGGGGATGCGCGTCCCACTCTCCACGCTGATCGCGACGCTCGGTTCGCTCCTCTGCTCGCCGCTCGTCGCCGGCGAGAACGCCTCGGCACAAGCCGTTTCGACGATCGAGACTCCGTCTCCACAGCGGTGGTCGCTGCGCGGGCGTGTCGGGGTCGAGGTCGCCGCCCAGGGTGAGCACTTCGGGAGCGATGCGTTCCTCACCGGGGCGGCCGAGATCGACGATGTCCTCGATAGCCTCCGATTCCGCAGTCAGGGGACCTTCCCCGGGGGGTTGGTCCAACTCGCGATCGAACACGAGAAAGCCCCCGACATCCGCGTCGACGCGGCGTTTCGCGTGAGCGAGGCCCGAGCTCGAGCGGACCTCGAGACATACGCAAGCTGGCGACGCGCCGGCTTCCGTTTCCTGCTCCTCGATCGTCTCGAGGCCGAAGACGGCGACGTTTCCGCCGGCGGGCTCATCCACGCCCTGACCGCCGGCGCCGCGCGTCCCTTGGGTCGCTCCGGCGCGGAGTTCGCGCTGCGGTGGACGGAGGAACGTTCCTGGGCCGGCGAGGACTCGCTGCGATCACTCTTCGCCTACCGACTGGCGCGTCCCACGATTCGTCTCTCGGTTCCGCTCGGGCTTTTGGGCGAACTCCGGGTGGAGGGCAGCCGGAATCGCCGCTGGAGTGAAGGCGCGAATTCGTCTCGCGGAGGCTGGTGCGAGATCGAGGCGATGCGGTCCAACGACGAAGGCCGCATCGATCGCATCGCGCTGCGGACCGAATCGCGTCGCTATCTGGAGAGCGATTCGCTCTTTCCCTCCGAAGACCGATGGGGCGCTGAGGTGGAAGCCGAGCGTCGACTGCTGGGTCCCATCGCTCTGCGACTCGCCGATGAGTTCCAGGAGGCCAGCTATGCCGCCGACTCCGATCTCTTCGCCGATCACCGCGAGAACACCGCGCGGCTCTCGCTCCTCGCGGAGTGGCCCGCGCTCTCGGGGACCGAATTCCGATGCGAGGCGATCCACGGAGTCATCCGCCATGAGTCGGATCGTTCGCGCGACTCGGATCGACTGGGAGTCGGGTTCGGGGTCGCGCGGACGTCCGAGTCCGGCCTCTGGTGCGACTTCGGCGCCGAGTGCGGCCGACGCGACTTCCGCGTCTCCGGCGCCGGACAGGGGATCGACTACGACGGTTTCACCTTTTCGTTCGAAGGCTCGGATCACACCTACGCAAGTGTCTCGGTGGTGGGCGAGGTCCCTCTGCCCGGCCGCCTGCGCCTCGATCTCTTCGGTCACTGGGAGGATGAGCGGCACGATGCGAAGGAAGACGACGTCCGCCTGTGGATCCTCGACCTCGCTCTCACGCGCGGCTTCTGAGATACTGCCGAAGCGATGTCCCTCTCGTTGCGCCGAATTGTCCTCGACGACCTGGGCTACAAATTCCTCTCACTCCTCCTCGCCTTCGCTGTCTACAACCATGTGCAGTCTCAGGAAGAGCGCGTCGAGGTGCTCGTCTGCCCCGTCTCGGTGCAAGGTCTCGGCGGAGAGTTCACCGTTCGTGGGGAGATTCCGGTCAGCTTGCGCGCCCGCGTTCGAGCGCGAGGCTTCGAGTTGCTGAGATTGCGCGGGGACCCACCGGAGGTGATCATCCGCGTGCATCCGACACGACCGGGACGCCTGGACTACACGATTACGGCCGAAGACGTCGTCTTGCCTCCGGGGCTCGATGCGACGGTCGAGGCCCTGCTCGATCGAGTGACCGTCCAGTTGCAGATCGAATCGGCCTCGTGACGTAGAGTCCGAACGTTCGGCGGCCGATGATTTAGGGAAGAGGAGGACGCCCCATGACCGACCAGCCCCAGTTCCCCTACTGCCCGATTTCGAGGCAGAAGTGCCAGGAAGGCAAGGTCTGGGCTCGGCCCGAGACAGAGGAAGACCTGACATACTGCGCGTTCTGGCATCAGAAGGAACACCGCTGCGTCTTCCGCATGGTCGAGTTCGATCTCTTCAACATCGCCCGCTGTCTGGACGAGCAACGAAACCGCTGAACGCGTTTCTTCCAGGGGTGCGGCCAACCCGTTGACCCCGGCCTGCTTCGCCCGCGAAGCCTTGCGAATCTCCGTTGACTGCCCTTCCAGCCGGTGATAGCTTGCCCGCGCCCTAAGTACCTTTCTGTAAGCGAGTTCCGCTTTGGAGACCGGTGGCTGGCCTAGTTCGAGGAGCCGGCCCGGGAGGTCTTAGCCGCGCGGGCGGTGCGTCCGCCGAGGAGGAAGTCGATGACCAAGGCCGACCTGGTGGACGAGATCGCGCAGCGTACGGGACTGACGAAGAAAGACGTCGCCGAGACTGTCGATGAGTTCTTGGACGGTGTCGCGCGCGCCCTCGTGGCGGGCAAGCACATCGAGATCCGAGGTTTCGGAACGTTCAAGGTCAAGGACCGCAAGCCCCGAATCGCGCGCAACCCGCGCACCGGCGAACAGGTGCCGGTTCCTTCACGGAAGGTGCCGGTCTTCAAGGTCTCGAAGGAGCTGAAGGACAAGGTGGCCGCCGCCTGATTCCCGGGATCCCTCGGGCTCGGTCCGAAGAGGCGCCGACGCGGGACCGCCTCCGCGGGCTTTTCCTCGTACCGACCCCGATCGGCAACCTCGAGGACATCACGGTGCGCGCCATTCGGATCTTGCGCGAGGTCGATTGGATCGCGGCGGAGGACACCCGGCGAACGGGAGTGTTGTGCCGCGCCTACGGCATCGATCGTCCGCTCCTGCCGCATCACGCCCATAACGAGCACCGCGAGACGGGGCGATTGGTGGCGAAGCTCCAGGCAGGCGAAGTTGGCGCCCTCGTGACCGACGCCGGCATGCCCGGTTTGGCCGACCCCGGATTTCTCTTGGCGCGCGCGGCGAGACGCGCGGAGATCTCGGTGACCGTCCTCCCGGGCGCCTCTGTCGTGACCACCGCGCTCCTCGCCTCTGGCTTCCCTCCGGAACCGTTCCAGTTCCGGGGCTTCGTCCCACCGACGTCGGCGCGACGGGCTGCCTATCTGGCCGAGGTCGCCGCAGTCGAGATGACCGTGGTCATCTTCGAGACTCCGCACCGCATCCACGCGACCTTGACCGCCGCCATCCTCGCGCTCGGCGATCGACCGATCGCCTACTGCCGTGAGATGACGAAGCTCCACGAGGAGGTGCGCGTCGGAACCGCCGCCATGCTCTTGGCCGATCTGCCGACGAAAGTTCTCGGGGAGTTGGCCCTCGTTCTGGGGCCGCGCGCCCGGCGCGGCGGGTGGGAGCAATGAAGGCGCGTTTGAAGGTCTGGGGCCGCGCGGTCGCGGCCCCGGTCGGCCGCGCGCTCGCGGCGGTCGGCATCGGCGCCAACGCGGTGACTGTCGTCGGCGCGGTGGCCGCGTTTCCAGCCGCGTACGGGTTCTACGCCGGGAATCACGCGCTCGCCTTCGGCGCGCTCCTCGGCAGTGCGCTCTGTGATCTGCTCGACGGCGCCGTCGCGCGTTCGAGAGGCGGATCGGGGACTCGCTTCGGCGCCGCGCTCGACTCGAGCCTCGATCGGTACGGCGAAGGAATCGTCTTCGGCGGGCTCCTCGTCGGGCTCGCCGCGAGGAGCGCCGCCCCTTGGCTCCTCGGTCTCGCCGTTCTCGCCGGCGTCGGCTCCTTCTTGGTCTCCTACGTACGCGCGCGCAGCGAGGGCCTCCAGATTCCTTGCGAGGTGGGAGTGCTCGAGCGCCCGGAACGGCTCGTGCTCTTGCTCGTGCTCGCGCTGTGGGGCGATGCCGGAGCGGTCTGGATCTTGGGGACGATCGCAATCCTCTCCCACGTCACGTTCGCGCAACGGCTCGCGGTGGTCTATCGAACGAGTTCACGCGACGGCGACCGTTCGTGACCAAGATGATTTCGGGCGGACTCTTCGTCTCCTTCGAGGGGGCCGAGGGCGCCGGCAAGACGACACAGATCGTCGGCGTGGTTCGCGCGCTGCGCGGCGAGGGGCGTGCAGTCCTCACCGTGCGGGAACCCGGCGGGACGAGTTTGTCGGAGGCGATTCGCGCTTTGCTGCTGGGTCCCGATGGGCCGCCGATCGAACCTTGGTCGGAGCTGTTGCTCTACGTCGCGGCGCGGGCGCAGTTGGTCGAAGAGGTCATCCGACCGGCGCTCGCGCGCGGCGCCGTGGTCCTCGCCGATCGTTACGTCGACGCCTCGGTCGCGTACCAGGGAGGTGGGCGTCGACTCGGAGCCGAGCGAGTGCGCACCCTGAACCACTGGGCCACCCGTGGATTGCGGCCCGACCTGACGATTCTCCTCGATCTCGATCCCCGAGTCGGCCTGGAGCGGGTTCGCTCCGCGAGGGGCGCAGACTCGCTCGACCGGATCGAACGTGAGGCGCTGGAGTTCCATCGCCGCGTGCGAGCGGCGTACCGACGTGAAGCCCGGCGCAGTAAGTCCCGGATCGTTCTTCTCGACGCCTCTCGTCCCGCGTCGGAGCTCGCCGCCGAAATCCTCACGGCGATCCGAGGCCGCCTGGTGACTCGCCGATCCCGTCCCCGGACCGGCGGTCGCTGATCGGCGCTCCTCTCTGGCCCGTGGTGGGCCGTTCGCCTACCGTGACCCGACGGGAGGATCGAATCGCGTGGATCGAGAACGTTTGACGAAGACACTCGAGGCAGTCCGCGCCGGCGCGCTCGCGGTGGACGCCGCGCTGCGTTTGCTGGAGAAGCTTCCCTATGAGGATCTCGGAGACCTCCGGCTCGACCATCACCGACAACTCCGGACCGGCGCGGCCGAGGCGATCTTCGGCGAGGGCAAGACCGCCGATCAGATCCACCGCGCGGTCGAGGGTCTAGCCCAAACCGGCGTGACCGTGCTGGTGACACGGGTCGACCCAGAGGTCGGCGCGGCGCTCGCCGCCCGCTGGACCGGCGGTCGATGGCACGCGCGCGCGCGTGTGTTCCATCTCTCGGGCGCCGCGTCGCACGAAGGGCTCGGACGGGTCGTGGTCGTCTGCGCCGGCACCACCGATCTCCCGGTGGCGGAGGAGGCGCTGGTGACCGCGCAGGCGAACGGCGCGGCTGTCGAGTTGATTCCCGATGTCGGAATCGCGGGGCTGCATCGCCTGTTGGCGGTTCGCGAAACTCTCGCCGCGGCCGACGTCGTCATCGTCGTCGCAGGGATGGAAGGCGCCCTCCCGAGCGCCGTGGGCGGGCTCGTGTCCGGCGCCGTCATCGCGGTGCCTACTTCGGTCGGATACGGAGCTGCCTTTGGCGGGATCGCCGCGCTGCTCGGCATGCTCACGAGCTGTGCGCCTGGCGTCGTCGTCTGCAACATCGACAATGGCTATGGCGCGGGCGTGGCGGCGGCCCGCATCGTGCGTCGACTCCACGCTCGCGCGACGAACGCTCCGGAGCCAGACGTAGAGTCGACCTAGCCGGGGAGGCGCCGGCCCAGGAGCAGGGCTTCGTGTCCGAGCAACGCTTGGAGCACGACCATCTGCAGGTGCATTCGGTCCGCCGGCCGCAGTTGCCCTTCGATGTCCGCCTTGGGCGGCTCGATGAAGAACCCGCTGGGGCTCTGACACTCGAGCAGGAAGCGCACCGCGTCGCGATAGATCGCGCTCTCGGTCGTCCCCACGACTTGATCGCAGATGACGATCTCCGCCAACAGGTCCGGGTCGAGCGCCGCCCGGTACTGCTGCGACCAGTACGGAAGCGAGCGTTCGAGGTACGCGCGTTCACCCGCCTCGAGGGTCATCGGGCGGAGGCCGTAGTCACTGAGGCCGAAGATCTCGTGCGTCAGAAAGTAGACCTCCATCCGTCCCAGCGAGTCTCGCGGAGGCTGGAGTCGTAGCATCCCCCGAGGCCTTAGCTCTTCGACCGTCGGACCGATTTCCAGTCCGAGATCTCGAATCAGCGAGACGAGCGCGATCTGCAAGGGAACCGGGCGCAACGGAGCGTCGAGTCCCCGTCGGACCAGCTCCGGCAGCGCCTTTTCGATCGAGGGCGCGGAGTAGTCGACGTCGGCGGCGATGGCCATGAGAACCAGGAGATCCGCGATGAATCGCTGCACGCGGGCGCCTTCGAGGAGCGTGACAAGTCGGTCGCCCGCCTCGAGCGGACTCAATCGCTGCCGGACGACTCGACGAAGCTCCTCGCGCCGCGTCGGGTCGACCTCGTAGAGGGCGAGCAGATGCCAGGTGCGGAGTTCGAGGACATAGAAGCGAAACTCGTCGAGGCCTCCGGCCGTCGGGTGCAAACGGGAGGTTTCCATCCACGGGATCAACCGATCGATCGCGGATCGCACCGCGGAGGCGTGCGGCGCGGAGTCGGGAGGCGCCTGGGTCGGCGGGCCGGCCTCTCCGGCGTCCCCGGTGGGCGAACGCAGCAGGGCTGCGGCGGCCAGCAGCCCGCCGAGTACCAGCACCAGCACCAGGAGGACGACCCCGCCGGTCCTCGAGTTCAGCATCACCACAACCTCCACGTGCAGTCGCTTCTACCGACCTCGGATTGTCGGCCAGGGCGGGGGCGGCATCAAGGCGCGTGCCGGTGTAGGCTACGAAGCGGGCATGAGGGAATACGATGAAGGTTCTCTACTTCGAACTCTGGACCGGATTGAGCGGGGACATGTGGGTCGGCTCGCTGCTCGACGCCGGCTGGCCGGCGGATCGTCTCGATTGGCTGGTGCGCGCACTCGGATTCGACGACGTCGAGGTCTTGGTCGAACGTCGTCTCCATCAGGGACTTTCCGGCCTGGGGATTCGAGTCCGCGACCGGACTTCGTCCAATGCGGGCGAAGTCGACCCGTCGCAGCGCAACGCGCACGGTCACGGTCACGATCACTCACACCCCCATTCGCACGAGCATCACGACCATCACGCGCCGCCGAGCGACGATCCGGTACGCCACGAAGGGAGCGGAGCTCACGCCGCTCGCGGGCTCTCCGAGATTCTCGCGCGCGTGCGCCGGGCCGGGCTGCCTGCGGCGGTCGAAGCGCGGATCGTCGCGACGTTCCAATTGCTCGGGGCGGTCGAGGCGAGGATCCACGACATTCCGATAGAGCAGGTGCACTTTCACGAAATCGGAGCGGTCGACTCGATCGTCGACATCTCCGCGGCGGTCCTCGCGCTCCACGATCTGGAGATCGAGCGTGTCTTCTGCGGGCCGCTGGCCATCGGCGGTGGCGAGATCCAGATGGATCACGGCCGGATTCCCAGTCCCGCCCCTGCGACGTCACTGCTCCTCGAAGGCTGGCCGGTCCGTCCCGCGGATGCGGAGGGTGAGTTCCTGACCCCGACCGCCGCGGCGCTCCTGCGCACGCTGGCCTCGCCGGTCGGTGGGCGCCCGGCGCTCGCGGTCGAGCGAATTGGATTCGGGGCGGGCACGCGGAGACATCCCACCTGGCCGAATCTGGTTCGCTGCTGGATAGGTGAGCTTCTGGGGGAGGCTGCCGGGAGTGCGGGCCAACCGGTCGACGAAGAGACGGCTCCGTGGCGCTGCTCGACCGTGGCCGTGCTGGAGACGCAAGTCGATGACCTCGACCCTCGCGTGCTCGCGAGCGCCGCTGATCGATTCCTCGCCGCGGGCGCGCTCGACGTGCTGCGAACCTCGGTTGCGATGAAGAAGGGTAGAGGGGGCGTCTTGGTGACGCTGATCGCGCGACCCGAGGACGAAGCCAGGCTCGTCGGTCTGTTGGCGGCAGAGACCAAGAGTCTCGGCGTCCGAGTTCGGCTCGATCGACGGTGGGAGCGAGTGCGGAGGCTCGCCGAGGTCGACACTCCCTGGGGTCGGCTGAGGGTGAAGGAGATCCGAGAGGACGGCGGGGTGCGGGTCGTGCCCGAATTCGATGATGTCCGAGCGATCGCCGATCGAACCGGCGAGCCGATCGGGAACGTCCTCGCGGAGGTCAGCCGCTGGCTCGAGCTTGGGCACTGAGCTGCGCCCTCGGGGGCAGGTGGTTCCAACGGCGCCATCGGGTCGAACGCGAACCATTTCTTGACACCCCGTAGGCCTCTACCTAAGCTTCCGCCCAGGCTGAACTACCCAGGCTGGGCGAAGGGCAATACCGAGTTAACACATCTCAGGGCACACATCGACGCAGGACGTCCCCCTTTCCGGCGGAGAGAGATTGCTTCCCAGGGAGACAGCTTCGTATCGAGCACTGCTTTGTATGAGAGCACGAATTCGAGAAGAATCTCGTGTTCCGGGGGCTCGGTCTTCTCTTCGCTTGCAGTTCCGTGTAGGTGGCTCCGCCGAGGAGTGACCGCTCGGTCGCGTGATTCGGGGACACAGGTGCGCAGGATCGACAGCCGGCCCGATGGGCTCGGAGTGGATCGCTGCTCAGGGAGAGCGCAACGCTACTCCCGGCCCTCGTGAACTCGAACCTCACGTTCCCGTGCTCGATCTCCCGTCGACGAGTCAGGATGGTTCGACCGCCGCGTATCTGGGCTGGGACTCGAGGCAGCGAGGGGTCCGGATCCGCGCCAGACCAGGAACACCAGACGGAGGCAGAAAATGAGGAAGCGCCTTGCGTTGTTGGCCGTGGCTGCTATCGCCGCGTCCACCGCGACCGCGTTTGCCCGCACAGGTTCGGACAGTCGGCCCCTCTTCGAGGCCGATCGCGTCTCAGCCGGTGCGAGCAATATCGAGCGGGACTTCCCGGCGCGCGCGCCGGACGGATCCGCCCGGGCAGACACGGTTTTCTTCGGTTACTTCACCGTCATTTCCGGCAACAAGTATGCCGTGCAAGGTGACATGTGGACCTGGGACCATGGCGCCGCCGATCCGCTCGAGGGATGGTATGCCAGGGATCTCAGCGCGAACGAAGGGTCCTATTTCCGGCGGATCACCGCGGCGTCGTGGTCGGGTCACACCAACGCGGTGGCGGCTCCGATCATCGCGGGCGCGGGAAGCGCCTGGGTCGGAATCTTCGAGGATGAGGCGGATGCCCTCTGTTGGGAAGCCGGCCTCGGATACGGTAACGCCTGGTGCCAGCGGTGGCAGTCGCCGCTGTTGACCTACGACGGCGCCGGCGATGTCCAGTTCTCCTTCCAGTACTTCAACAACACCGAGCCCGCGTTCGACTACTCGAAGGCGATCTTGCGTTTGGCGAACGGTGAAGAGAACGCGATCAACGGTCTCGGTTTCGACGACATTATCGGCGATCCCGCGACCAGCACCTACCCGACCTTCACGCAGCCGATCTTCGAGAGCAGCTTCGAGGGACAGACGCAGTTCCGGATCGTCTTCGAGATGACCGCGGACGGCGGCTGGTCCGACGAAGATGGCGACTACGCGACCGACTACTCGGCCTTCGCGGTCGATAACGTCACGTTGACGAACAACATCGTCGGCGGAAATCTCGCCTACAATTACGACGTCGATGCCAACGGTTGGACCGCACTCACGTGCGACCCGATCGGAACGCTCTTCGGTATCAACGATCTTTCCGAGTACACGATCGCGGACGAGTGCGCGTGTGAACTCTCGGGCAACGTTCTGGAGTGCCACGACAGCACGCTGGAGCAGAAGCACCCGTACGGTCAGCACATCCTTGCCTACTCGCCTCCGATGGACAAAACGGCGCAGCCGGCCAACCTGAACAGCATCTTCGTCGACATGGACATCTACGGCGAAATGCCCCAGGCCAACGGAGTGTTCTATCGTCCGGGCTGGAACTACTTTCCGTTCACCTGTCCCGCGACCGGCGCCACCCAGTGGTCGGGCCGCGTCGGACAGGCGTCGTTCAACTACCTCGGCGACGATCCGACCTGCACGGGGTTGGCCAACTCCGCGACGGGCAACGGAGTGCCGGGCAGCTCGCAGCTCGCGGGATTCATCTGGGAGGTCTACGCCTCCTGCGATGCGTTCGCGATCGCTCCGACCAACTGCTCTGGTATCACCAACTTCACGCCGATCATCGACAACGTTCGCATCGGGCTGACGGAGGTGGCCAATGCGCCGCCGCTGAGCTTCGATCCGGGCACCAACTTCATCGATGGCTTCGGACAGTCGCCGCTCCTCTCGCCGACCAACGCCGGCAACGCCGACATCACCTATGACAAGGGCAGCTCCGTCATCGACGGCGATAGGGCCAATCTCGGTGACTCGCTCACGGTCGTCGGTCCGGTCTCGGGTCCCGGCTGGGAGGCCCGCCTCTGGTTGCGGATCCGTCGTGAGGGGCCGAGCCAGGGTTCGATCCCGAACTACAACACGTGGAAGACGGCTGTGGCGGACGGTCTCACGATCACCGGCGCGACCGGCAAATTCACGTTCGGACACATGGACTCGACGCAGGTCGGCTTCGCGGCGCTCAAGAACAAGCGCGTCTCCGAATTCAAGGAGAACGATGACGACTTCGCGGGCGAGCTGACCGACAACAACGAGATCATCCGCGACGGAGTTCTGGCGCCGGGTACGCAGATCCAGTACTTCATCACGAGCAACTTCTTCACAAACCAGGGGGTCTACTTCTACCTGCCGGACACGACAGGCAGTAACTTCCTGGAATTCGAGATCCTCCCCAGCTATCGGCTGGACGCCGGAATCGCGAAGTTCCCGTGCATCCTCACGGTCGACGCCAACACCGGAAATCAGTTCTTCGTCGACAACGCCCTCAACGTCGCCCTCAACGGCGCGGCGCCGGGCGCTCCGATTCCGAACCCGACCCGGTGGGATCGTTACGACTACAACGACGCGTCGTCGAACTGGAACGCTCCGATGTCCCGCACTATCGGCGGAAACAACGGTGTGAACCTCCCGCAGATGTTGGGTTACCGGCAGGTGATCATGTACGTCGGCGGATCGACCAGTGGCGCCTTCGAGACCCAGGACTTCACACTGATCTCGGACTGGCTGACGTCGGTTGTCTGTCAGGGCAACGTCGCTCGCCAGGGCTTCATCGGAAACGGAGACAACTTCGGGTTGCTCCTGACGGGTAAGAACCCCGCGTTCCTGGCGAACGACCTCGGCGTCACCTTCAAGTGCGACGCGTACAACGTTGCCTCGTGCGGCCCGGCCACGGCCGACGAGAGCTTCTGTGTCCGCGTGAACAATGCGGCCGGTTCCCAGTACCCCCCGGCGATCGCGTACGACGCGTGGGGCAACTGGTGCCCGCAGCGGTTTACGTTCGACGTCTTGAACACCACGGCCGGTGGTATCGGAAACCGCGTCTACAACGACTATGACAACGGCGGCGTGAACACGAACTACGCGCAGGTTGTCAAGACGGTGACGGGCGTCGGCACCGGTAACTATCGTTCGGTCCTCGACGGTATCGCCTACAACCACCTCTCGGAGCGCGACGGCATCGACGAGTGCGTGGGCGATTCGGCGCACATCGTCACGGCGGTCTACAACGAGATCACCTCGGCGTTGAACTGGATCTACACCGGCGGCGGCGGTATCCCGAACCTCTGTTCGGATATCTGCAACCCCACCTCGGTCGACGACGATGCGACCTCGGGCAACCCGATGGTGACGGCGCTCTACCAGAACTCACCCAACCCGTTCAATCCGCGGACGGCGATCAAGTTCTCGCTCGGCCAGACCGGCCAAGTCGAGCTCATGATCTTCGACGTGAACGGACGCAAGGTGAAGACTCTGGTCAACGGCAACCGGAACCAGGGGGTCCACACCGAAGTCTGGGATGGAACCGATGATGCCGGCCACAAGGTGGGTTCGGGCGTCTATTGGAGCCAGCTCAAGACGACCGGGTACGAGTCGAACAAGAAGATGGTCATCCTGAAGTAGCTTCGGGCACAGCCGTCTCGTTCGGAAAGAATCGAGGGGGACCGGCGGCAAGCCGGTCCCCCTCGTCGTATCTTCGGCCGAGATGGGGCGCACGCTGTCCGTCGATTGACCCGCGGACGGAGCGATGCTAGTCTGCCGGCATTCCGGGGATCTGGTTGGGGGGAAAGTAGATGCTGGAGAAGCGGCCTCGGCCGAGCGCCGTCGGTGTGCCCGCGATCTCGGTCCTGTTCTTGGCGTTCCTATTCGCCATCACGCTCTTCGCTCCGGGATGCCGCGATGAGATCGCACTCCCGATAGATCGTAATCAACGTCCTGAGACTGTGTTGACCGGGGCGCCGGGCGACAGTCAGACGTCCGTCTATCGCGTGCACCTGCACTGGAACGGCTTCGATCCCGATGGCGAGGTCGTCGCGTACGAATGGGCGGTGACCGAGTCGCTCCCGAATCTCGAAGACGTAGAATTCCAGCGGACCGAGCGGACCGACAGCATCTTCGCGTTCCAGGTCGAAGTGAATCGTGAGGTGCTGGGGCATCGATTCTACGTGCGCGCGATCGACAACGAAAACGCGGTCGACGAGACGCCCGCCTACACGTTCTTCGCTGCCCGCAACACCTGTGTGCCGAAGGTGATCTTCACGCGGTCGTTCGCCACGTTGCCATCGGGCGCCACCCGACAGATCGTTTCGACCAGCGAATTGAATCCCTCCGACACCATCCCCGCCGGCTCGGCAGTGACCTTTGCCTGGAGAGGCGAGGACTGCGACGTGATCGTGAATCCGGACGGATCGATCGAACAGGTGGGGAAGGTCGTCCGATTCAGCTACAAGCTGGGGCCGATCGAGGTCGGATACATCGACGGCACGCTAGCCGACTCGGTCGCGATCTATCCGGCATCTCGTCTTCGCAGCGATCGGTTCGCGCTGACTGTTCGCGCGGTCGACGACGCTGGCTTCGGCGGTTTGGATCCGGCGGTCCGCACCTTTGTCTGGAATTACGATCCCAACACATGGTTCTCTCGCATCGTTTCTCCGGACACCGGTGATTCTGTCTCGGTTTTCTACGCAGACACTCTCGGCGCCGGCGAGTTCGAGGCATTCTTCGACGGCGACACACTGCCGCTGACGTCCAATGGCGCAACGATCCGAGGCCTGGTTCGAGGCTTCGACCGCGATGACCCGGCGGGAACCGGGGCGATCTCCCGCTACCAAGCTCGCCTCTTGGCGCAGGGAGACAGTGGACCGTGGGTGACGCTGGACCGAGCCGAACGCGAGTTCGAGGTGGAGCGGGTCTATTCGGGGGATTACTTCCTGACCGCGCGAACGGAAGACGCGTTCGGTCGTGTCGATGGAAGTCCCGAAACTCTGTTCGTTGCCGTGAATCGGCCGCCGCGCTTCATCGCGGCCGGAACTCTCGCGGACGGATCGGACTTCACTCAAGTGCCGTTTCCGGGCGAGGTGCTCACGGTGGCGGAGGGCGACAGCCTTCTGTTCATGCGTTTTGCCGCCGTCGACCCCGACCCCATAGCCCAGGCGCATGAACTCGAGTACCGCTACCGATTTTCGTCGCATCCGATTCCGGGGGGGGGCCAAGGCCAGCAGTCATTCTTCTGTCCGTGGGTGCGAGACCAGTTCGAGTCGTCGATTCGAATCTTCGGACGTTTGAACTGCGGCGACGGCGCCACGCCCCCGCTCCTGGAGGGCGATTACGAGGTCACGGTGGAGGCGCGCGAGTTTCGATCGGAGACCGAGCAGCAGTTCGGCCAGCGCAGCGGCCGAAGGGTCGTGCAGTTCCGGGTGGAGTACCGATGATCGCAAGGAGGTCGCGCCACATGACCCCATCACTTCGCCGCATCCTGTTCGCCGCGCCGGCCTTCCTTCTGGCGCTCGGGTCTGCCGCCTGCCTACTCATCCCCGAAGAGACCGAGCAGGGGGAGCGAGTTGCGAATCGTCGGCCGGAGGTCCGGATCACCGCCGGTGGTTCCTCAGCCGACTCCGCCGGTATCGACTACAAAGTTCGGTTCAACTGGCACGGCACGGACGATGACGGGGTGGTGGCGCTCTATCAATTCGCTATCGACGACACGGTGAGCGAGGGCGCCTGGACCGATACGACGAGTTTCTCTTCCACCTTCCCGCTTTCGGCGACGGTCGTCGATCCCGAGGACCCGACGCGGTTCATGAACTGGCACGCGTTCTACATTCGGGCGGTCGACAACGAATTCGCCCGTTCGGCCGTCGATACGCGCTACTTCAACGCACGGACGATCGCCCCCAGCACACGTTTCACCACGCCGACCAACCTGACCGAGTATCCGGAGTTGCTCAAGACCGTCCTTTTCGAGTGGGTCGGAGAGGACCTGGATAGCTCGCAGCCGGACCAGGCGCCGGTCTGGTTCGAATACAAGCTGGTGGAGATCGGACAGATCACCGACACCGAGGATGTGATTCGCGACTCGCTCTACAACGCGAACAACATCCTGCTCGATACACTCACGGTAGGCTCGAAGCGAGGATGGGTCCGGGTTCCCGCCAGTGAACGATCGCTCACCCTGCGGGACCTCCCGGGCGAGTCTTCCTTGGCCTTCGCCGTCCGCGCGATCGACGAGGCCGGTGCGGTCGAGCCGGTGCTGATCAAGGGAGTCAACTTCATCGCGTTCGTCGTCCAGCCACAGCCGGGCCAACCCTCCGTGACGATTCGCGAGGCCAGCGTCGGCTCGTACCTCTTCGTTTCGAACGACGACGTCTGGGAGATCGACGTGTCGACCGACCGGCCATTGCTCTTCTCATGGATCGGCGACGCGTCCTCCTATGGCTCCCAACCTGGGAATGTGAACTACGCGCTGGACATCGTCGACGTCGAGAACGAGGAGATTCGTGATCCGCGCGGCATCGGGGGCTGGATTGGCTGGGGACGCTGGGACCGGGTCCTCCGCCCGTTCATCTTCCCGAGCGACGATGGCCCGGGTCGGCATGTCCTCTGGGTGAAGATGCGCGACATCACCGACTCCAAGGAATCGGAACGGATCTGTCGGATCGAGATCACGGTCATCGCGTTCACCCAACACAAACTGGCGCTCATCTGCGACGACGCGCGGTTCCAGGGACGGCCGCTCGACGAGGAACACGATTCCTGGCTGGATCGAAACGTGTTCCGTCGGCTCTTCGACTATGGCCGGGTGGATCGTCACGACTTCTTCGGCACCGGCCAGAAAGACGAGCGGCGTGGCAGAGTCGTGCGAGCGCTCGATCTCGATCAGGTAGCCCAGTATCAGAACATCGTCTGGAGTCAGAACCTGAGTACAGGTACGCCGCTGACTCCCGCGTGGGAGATCGAGCGCCTCCAGCACCGTCTCAGCGCACATGTCGGGGCGGGCGGAAACGTCTTCGTCTTGGGCTCGTCTTTCCTGGGGACCATGCTGGGGACCGTGTCGACCGGCAACCTCAGTTATCCGAAGTTTCCCGAAGATTGGGACGGGGCGGCCAATGAACTCGAGGAAGTGGGTTTCGATTTCGACTCCTTCATCTGGAAGTTCATGCACATCCGCAATCCGATCGTGTCAGTGCCGGGTCGAGGGACGCCGGAGCAGAAGGAGGCGTCCGGGATGGTTGCCGCTCGCTCGCTGAACCCTTCTTACCCGGACATCGAACTCGACCGGAGCGACTACAATCCGGAAGAACTCATCGATTGCGAGGCGGGCAACCCCGCCAGCTGCATCTACCAGGGTGGTCTGGGACGCTGGGAAGCGACCGAGGCGAATGCCCGCTCCGTCATCCAAGAGGCTGGGTTGGATTCGATCTACGCGGTCGCCACGTTCAACAAGCTCTACGACCCGGATAGTCCGGACGGTATCCCGATCACGGCGACCGTGGACAACGCGATCATCGCGCAGCGGTACGAGTCGACCCGGGCCGACACCTTGGCCGGCACGGCTCAGGGACGTGTCTTCTGGTGGGGCTTCCAGCCGTTCCTCTTTCAAGAACAGTCAGTTCAGGACGCCGGCGCCGCCACCATCAATTGGCTGGTGACCGGCCGCGATCACTAGGCGCCGATCCGATCCGCCTCGCAGGGAAGGGAGACTTCGATCGTGACAGGTTCGACGGGCCTCGCGCTGCGCGCCTGGTTTCGCTCCGCTGCTGTAGTGGCCTTTGTCTTCTGGGGCGGGGTGTGCGCGGTTGGTCCGGAGGTCTGCGCGTCAGCCGCGCAGTTCGACTCCCCGCCGACGCTGTCGTCGCGCCGAGTGCTCCTGTCTTGGGCGCCGGATCCAGATGATCCTGTTTACACAGGAAACACGGTCGTGCAGCAGCTCGGGCAGTTCGCCGGCATCCACGCTCCGGGTCGCGAGGTCACCGCGATCGTCATACGGGGCTCAGGCGACTTTGCGTGGTCGTACGCCTTAGGCGATGCAGTCGTCAGCGGCTGGACGACGGTCGATGGCGTGGTTCGCGAGACGCTGGATCTGCCGCCAGGCGCGGATGTGCGGGCTCTGAGCGCGCACGGCTCGGACCGATATGTCCTGGCCGCGCTCGCGTCGGGATCTCTCGTGTTCTGGGATCGCGAAACGACCGGCCGCACCCCGCGGACGATCGCAGCGACAGAGACTCCGCTGCGGGATGTCAGGTTTGCCCGCGGGTTGCTGGACGAGGAGGATGTGAGCTTCTACGTCCTCGGGACGGACGACACGTTGCGGATCTATCCGTCTCCCGACGAGTCGCCGATCGCTCTGGTGACGCCGGACGGCGTCCCGACCTCGATCGACGTGCTCCAGTCTCCTCAGGGGACGCTCCTCGCCGTGGGTAGTTCGAGTGGGCGGGTCCGACTGTGGAACTTGACCGTGGATCCGCAGGTCCCGCGGTTCTCTCTCGAGGGCCATGCGGCCGCGGTCCTGGACGTCGTCTTTTCTCCCGACTTCCGCCGTGTAGCGTCGGTCGACGAGACGGGTGAGCTCCGGATCTGGGACGTCACCCGGGGGACCTCGCTCGCCGTCGCCTCGGCGGGGACGACCGCATCGAGGGTCGGCTTCTCCGCGCCCGACGGCGCGATTCTCTTCGTTTCACACACGGACGGTCGACTCGAGCTGCGCGACGGATTGAACGCAACGTCCTACCGTGTGGTGCAAGTGGCCGACGAAACCGTCTCGTTCGCTCTGGCGTCGGACGGTCGTCGAATCGCCGTGGGCGACTCCGACGGCGTCGTGACGGTCACCCGGGCCGGACGTTGCATCGCCAGCGCGCTGGATCCGGTCTGTTTCGGCGGTTACAAGATCTTCCGCAGCCCGACTCCGAGCGAGTCCGACGTGGTGCTCCTCAGGTCCTACAACTTCGGCGATTCCACCTGGGCATTCGCGGGAGACGAGCGACAGTTCAGCGATTCCGATTCGATCATTCCGCGGCGCAACCCGTTCGACCCACTGAACGATGACTTTCCGCAAGCGCCAGCGGTCCTGGCGGGACCGCACAACGGAGTGCCATACTTCTACAGTCTCGTCCGCTTCAACTATCGCTTCTACAATGGCGCCGTGTTCGAGGTGTATCAGAACACGATCCAGGATGGCTTCTACCGCGACTCCGGCGCCTCCGCGCCGACGCCGCTCTCGGCGGTTCCACCCAGTCGGTCCGAGCTGCCGGTCTTGGGTGAAGTGTACGCGGTCCCCAACCCTTATGAACTCGGGCGCGTTCCATGGGATCGCGGCGCGGACCGCAGGATCGAGTTGCGCAATCTGCCGGGCCGCGCGCGAATCTCCATCTATACGGTCAACGGCGATCTCGTCCGCGTGCTCGAGCACGGCGTTGATCGCTACGGCGAGGAGCGCGGAGTCGCGAGCTGGGATCTGAAGAACAGTTCCGGCCGCCTCGTCGTGTCTGGTGTCTACCTCTACAGGGTCGAAGCGCCTTCCGGCGAAGTGATCCAGGGCTACCTCGCGCTCGTCCTCTAGTCGAGCGGGGTTCCGGAAGGTCTCGATGGTCTCGGCCACGCGACCCGGTGCGTTGCGCTCCGTGCCGGGCTCGCGCGCCGCGCCACGTCCCGGCTGGTTCGCTCCCGCGCTCTGGGCGATCTTGCTGGGCTCGCTCGGCGTGCGGCTCGCCTACCTCGGGGTCTACGCGCGCGAGATGCCGCTCTACCGGACGCCGCTCGTCGACGCGCGGATCTACGCCGATTGGGCCTCGGCCATCGCTGGTGGCGACGTCTGGAGCGCGGCCGAGGGCGTCTTCTACCGAGCCCCGCTCTATCCGTATCTCCTCGCGGCGGTCCTGTCGTCCACCGGTCAATTCCAGCCTTGGATCTCGTTGCTCCAGATCGGGCTCGGACTCTTCGTCATCTGGGGAACTGCCCGGCTGGCGGAGATAGCCGCGGGGCCGGTCGCCGCCGTCGCCACCGCGATCTTGCTCGGCTTCTACGGTCCGATGATCGCGACCGAGAGCAAGTTGCTCGCGACGAGCCTCGGCCTCGCGCTCCTCACGGCGCTGCTGCTGACCGTCGTGCGATCCAGCTCGGGCCGTTCGGGAACGACCGGGTGGCGATTGGCCGCGGGTCTGGTTCTCGGCCTGGCGGTCCTCGTTCGGCCACAGTGGTTGGCGCTGGGCGCACTGCTTCCGCTGGCCACGGCGTCGCCGGGAGCTTGGCGTCGGCCGGGCGCGCTCGGGTCGCTTCTCGGTTGGTGGCCCTACGCGCTCGGCGCCGCGCTGGTCATCGCACCGGTCGCTCTCCGCAATCGAGTGATCGGCGACGATTGGGTGCTCGTCTCCGCCAACGGCGGGATGACGTTCTTCCAGGGGAACAACGAAGAGAACGAGAGCGGCCTGTTGACTGTGATCAAGAAGTTCGAGGTCGACGGGAGCGCGACCGAACAGCGCGCGCTGGAGACTCGCGCGGCCGAAGAGGCTCTCGGCCGGACGTTACGACCCTCGGAGGTGAGTTCGTTCTGGACTCGACAGGCGCTGATCTACATCTCCTCCGATCCGATCGACTGGCTGCGATTGGAAGGGCAGAAGCTCTTCCGCTACGTGACAGGGTACGAGTACGCGGACAACTACTCGTACTACATCGAAGAGGCTCGTGTCTGGCCGCTGCGCTTGGCTGCGGTCACGGTCGGAATGATCCTGGCGTTGGCCGTCGGGTCCTGCCTCTTGGGCGTCCTTCGGGCGGGAAAGCGCGATCCGACGGAATCGACCCAGAGTCGCGACGCCTTTCGCATCGCGCTTCTCACGGCGGCCTTCGGGCTCGCCGGCTGCCTCGCCTTCTATGTCAGCTCGCGCTACCGAATGGAGTCGGCTCCCGCGCTGGCGGTGCTCGCGGGAGTAGGGATCGCGCATTGGATCGAGGAGAGCCGGCGGCGCGTCCGCGACGGGTCCGAGTCGGCGCCAGGCCGTTGGACGGCGAGTCGCGCGCTGATCGCATCCGGCGCGACCGCCGTGTTCGTCTTCGCGATCTCCTGTTGGCCCCCCGGCGCTCCCGCGCGTTCGCAAGAGTCGATCACCTGGCTACAACTGGGACATGCCTTCGAATCGCAGAAGCGCACGATCGAAGCGGAGGCCGCGTATCGTCGATCGGTGCGCGTCCTCCCGCAGAACGTCTTCGCGTGGAACACGCTCGCACTCTCGCGCGCGCGGAGCGGATCGGCGGCCGAGGGACTCGCGGTGCTCGACAGCCTGGTCCCCGAATTCCAAGGACATCCGTTGGCTCTCTATTCGCGCGGCTATCTCCTCAGTCGACTCGACCGAGAAGAGGAGGCGATCTCCGTCTGGAGGGAGGCGCTCCAGGCGAATCCTCTGATGCGAGAGGCGCACGTCGAGTTGGCGCTTGCCTACGAGCGGAGACGCGACTGGGATCGAGCACTCGATCATCTGACCGAGGCGCGCAGACTCGGCGATCGCTCGTCCGACCTGCTCGCGCACCTCGGCTTCGTGCAGTTGCGACGGCATGCGTTTCGTGAGGCGCGCGATGCCTATCGACTGCGCATCGCCGAAGGCGAGCGAGAGCCAGGCGCACGGCTCGATCTCGCGATCGCCTCGTTCTACGACGGACGACCCGCCGAGGCGGAGTCACTCCTGGCGACGTTGCCGGAAGGGACCGACCCGCCATTGGTCGCGTACTACCGCGGGCTGGCGGCGCTCTCGGTCGGCGACGACGTCGCGGCGGGGGAACAGTTGGAGCGCGCGTTCGCGCTCGACCCCGCGCTTCGCGAAGACTACGAGCTGTGGCGCTCGGAGAACGTCGTCCCCCGCTGAGCCGACCGCGGGTTGCGATCGCGTAGCGCGTCGGTATACTCCGGCGGATCAACCGACCCCATCGCCCCGACCGAACTGGATCTCTCGAAAGGCAGGCAGGATGCCGAGTCCGTACGTCTATTTCTTCGGCCAAGGGAAGGCTGAAGGCTCCGGCCAGATGAAGGATCTCCTCGGCGGCAAGGGCGCCGGCCTGGCCGAGATGTCGAACGCCGGCATTCCTGTACCCCCTGGATTCACCATTACCACCGAGGCCTGCAACCTCTACTACGAGCACGGCGGCAGGCTGCCCGAGATGATCGTGACCCAGCAGGCGGAGGCGTTGGCCAGATTGGAGACCGTCCAGGGGAAACGACTCGGCGATCCGGACGATCCGCTGCTCGTTTCGGTCCGCTCCGGCGCGAAGTTCTCGATGCCGGGCATGATGGACACGATCCTCAACCTGGGTCTCAACGATCGCTCGGTCCGCGGACTGGCCGCCAAGACCGGCAACGCGCGTTTCGCGTGGGATTCGTATCGCCGCTTCCTCCAGATGTTCGGCGCCGTCGTGTTGGAGATCGAGAAGGAAGTCTTCGAGCGCGAGATCAAGGCCCTGAAGAGTCGTCGAGGAGTGACGGCCGATGTCGAACTGACCGCGGCCGACATGGAAGAGTTGAGCGGCACGTTCACGGCTCGTATCGCGGCGCTGACCGGGAGTCCTTTCCCGCAGGAGCCGGCTCTCCAGTTGGCGCTGGCGCGAGACGCCGTCTTCCGCTCTTGGCACAACGACCGCGCGGTCTTCTACCGCAAGCAGCACGGCATCTCCGAAACGCTCGGCACCGCGGTCAACGTGCAGGCCATGGTTTTCGGCAACAAGGGAGCGACGTCCGGCACGGGGGTCGGGTTCACGCGCAACCCCGCGACGGGAGCGAAGGAGTTCTATGGCGAATTCCTCCTCGATGCGCAGGGAGAGGATGTCGTCGCGGGCACCCGCACTCCTCGTCCGATCGCCGAGCTCGAGCAGGTGATGCCCGAGGTCTACGCACAGCTCCGAGAGATCACGACGCGGCTCGAGCGTCACTATCGCGATGTGCAGGACTTCGAGTTCACGATCGAGGAGAACCATCTCTACATGTTGCAGACCAGGACCGGAAAGCGGACCGCGCAGGCCGCCATCCGGATCGCGGTCGAGATGGTGGCGGAAGGCCTGGTCCCGCGAGACGAGGCGCTCCTTCGCGTCGAGCCGAGTCAGCTCGATCAGTTGCTGCACCCGCGTCTCGATCCTTCGATCCACGCCCGGCCCATCGCCAAGGGACTGGCGGCGTCCCCGGGCGCGGTCTCGGGGCGAATCGTCTTCGAGCCGGCCGAGGCGGTCGATGCGGCGGCCAATGGCGAGCACGTGATCCTCGTTCGCAACGAGACCAATCCCGACGACATCCGAGGGATGGCCGCGGCGCGCGGAATCCTGACGGCGACCGGCGGAATGACCTCGCACGCCGCCGTGGTCGCACGCGGCATGGGCAAGTGCTGTATCGCGGGCTGCGGCGCCATCCGGATCGACGAAGACGCGCAGGTGATGCACATCGGCTCCGACGCCTACCCCAAGGGGGAGATCCTCACCCTGGACGGCTCGACCGGCGAGGTCTTCGCCGGCCGCCTTCCGACCCTCGAGCCCGAGATCTCAGGTGAGTTCGACACCTTCATGGGGTGGGCCGACGAAGTGCGCAAGCTCCGGGTGCGCGCCAACGCCGATGTCCCCGCCGACGCGGAGCAGGCTCGGCGCTTCGGCGCGCAAGGAATCGGCCTCTGTCGGACCGAGCACATGTTCTTCGCCGACGATCGGATCGACCGGGTGCGTGAGATGATCTTGAACGCCCCGGTGGTGCGACGCCTGAAGCTGCGGTTGGCGGAGTTGGAGCAAGAGCTGGCCACCGCGGGCGGCGAGCGCAAGACGAAGCTCGAGACCGACCGCGCTTCCATCGCGAGAGAATTGACGGAGCCGAAGCGGGTCTTCGACGATGCGCTCGCGGCCATCGGCGTCCTACAGCGAGAGGACTTCAGAGGCATCTTCCGCGTGATGGATGGGTTGCCCGTCACGATCCGGACCCTCGATCCTCCCTTGCACGAGTTCCTTCCAAAGCGCGAAGAGCTCATGGTCGAGATTGCGCTGTTGCGCGAGCGCGGCGCCGACGCGGCGACGCTGGCGCCGCGAGAACTGCTCCTCCAGCGGGTCGAGGAACTCCACGAGTTCAATCCGATGCTCGGTCACCGCGGCTGCCGCTTGGGGATCACGTTCCCGGAGATCACGACGATGCAAGCGCGCGCGATCTTGGAAGCCGCCTCCTCGTTGGAGGCTGAAGGCATCAAGGTGCAGCCCGAGATCATGATCCCGCTGGTCGGGGATGTGCATGAGTTCCGGCACCAGCGCGCGCTCGTCGACAAGGCCGCGGCGGAAGTGGCGCGCGCGACCGGTCGAGAGACGGCGTATCTCGTCGGAACGATGATCGAGGTGCCGCGCGCCGCCCTGACGGCCGACGAGATCGCGAGTGAGGCGCAGTTCTTCTCGTTCGGCACGAACGATCTGACGCAGATGACCTACGGCTATTCACGCGACGACGCCGGCAAGTTCCTCCCGGAGTACTTGGATACCGGGATCCTCGAGCAAGACCCGTTCATCTCCCTCGACGCGAAGGGCGTGGGTCAACTGGTGGTCATGGCGGTCGAGCGGGGTCGCGCGGTGAGGTCGGACCTGAAAGTCGGGATCTGCGGAGAACACGGCGGCGACCCGAAGTCGATCGAGTTCTGTTTCCGACACGGGCTCGACTACGTGAGCTGCTCGCCGTTCCGAGTGCCGATCGCGCGATTGGCCGCGGCGCAGGCGACGTTGCGCGCGCGCAGCGCGCGCGGCGCGGAGACGACAACCTCCGCCTGAGGACGCGCGAGCCTCCAGCGGAACCGGAGGCGGGCATGCCTCACTACGTCTGGCAACGCGGACAGGTCGGCGAGCAGCGGAGCTCGGGCGCCGTCGCGTCGATCTTGCACTCGTCGTTCTGCTTCGGCGCGATCGTCTCGATCGCGGCCTTCCTGCTCTTGGACTCGGAGGTCTCGCGCGGCGTCGATGCCGGCTGGTTGGCGCTCGTGCTCGGCCAAGGAGTCTGGATCTCGGTCTTCGCATCGTTGCTGCTGCTCAACCCGAGTTTCCTGGAGACGCTGGACGGGCGACCGCTCGGCCGACTCGGTTGGCCGAACCAACTCACTCTCTCGCGGATCTATCTGCTGCCGCTCATGCTCGCGTTGATCCTGCGCGCACACTTCGGAGAGGCGCTCGTGCTCTACGCCGTGCTGGCCTCGACCGATGTCGCCGACGGCATCCTCGCGCGGCGAAGCGACGGCGCGACCAAGCTCGGCTTCGTTCTGGACCCGCTGGCCGACATCCTGTTCAACCTGGGGATCTTCAGCGCACTCTCGCTGGCCGGCGCCTTGCCTTGGTGGGTCGGCGCCTTGGTGATCCTCCGCTACGGGATTCTGCTCGTCGGCTGCGCGGTGCTCTACGGCTGGAAGGGTGAGATCTGGATTCGCCCGACCTTCTTCGGAAAGGCGACCGGCTTCCTCGTCGCGCTGTTGACCACCGGCTTGTTCGTTCTCCTGGCCATGGGAGGGACCCAAGGGGCACTCTCTCACTGGACCGGCCGGTCGATCGGCGTGCTCGTCGCCATCGGAGTGTTCCACGTTGTCGTGATGGGCTGGATCAACATACGCCGGCCGAATCAGGGTGGAACGGCGGTCTATCGTCGATCCTTCGGTCTCCTGGTCGGTCGCAACCCCGCGCCGCGCGGACCGTAGGGGAACCGCCCCCGGTCGGTCGGGTTCGACCCGAGTTCGAGATCCAACCACGTAGCTGCCAGGGATGGAGGTCAGACAGGCCCGATGGAACGTTTCTCACTGCAACTCCTCGCGCCTCACCTCTGGTTCTGGATCTTGCTCCTCGTCCCTGCACTCTGTCTCGCGTACTGGGCCTACTACCGGCTGCTGGCCCCACTGACGCGACCGGCGCGCGCCGCACTCTGGAGCCTCCGCGGGCTGGCGTTTCTCATCGTCCTCTTCGCGCTCTGGCAGCCGGTCGCGAGCGTCGCGTGGCGCGACTCGGGGAAGCCGGCGCTCGCGGTGTTGATCGACCGTTCCGGCTCGAGCGCCCTGCCCGGCCCGAACGGCTTGGCTCGCGAGGAGCAGATCCGCGACCTGCTCCCGACCATCGACGATGCGCTGGGAGATCGATTTCGGCTCGACTGGTACGGTTTCGCCGACGGAATCACGCCGATGAGCGGCGACACGCTCCTGGATGCGGTCGGCGCCACGTCGATCGGCGGCGCGCTGGAATCGGTGCTGCTGCGAGACGAATCGCCGGTCGACGGCATTCTCATCGTTACCGATGGCGTCAACACGGCGGGACGAGATCCGGTGCGGATCGCATCCGCGTCGCCCGTGCCGGTCTTCACGGTCGCCGTCGGGCCGAACGCTCCGCCCCGCGACATCGAAGTGCGACGGGTGCAAGCGAATCCGACCGGCTTCGTGGGAGAGCCGGCGCCACTGCGGATCACTCTCGCGAGCAAGGGCCTGGCTGGCCGCACCGCGCAGCTCGAGGTGAGGGAACAGGGCGTCGTGCGTCACCAGCAGGAGGTCTCGATCCTCGGGGATCGTGGGTTGGAGCAAGAGGTCACGACGCAGATCGTTCCGGGTGGTCCGGGTTTGCGCGTCTTCGAGGTCACTGTGCACGCCGAGGGCGACTCCGTGCCCGAGAACGATCGTCGTGTCGTCGCACTGAACATCCTCGAACGCAAGACGAAGGTGCTCTGTCTCGCCGATGGCCTCGACTGGGATCTCGCCTTCCTTCGTCGCGCGCTGGATGCCGACACGACTCTCGAGTACTCGTATCTCGTGCAGGGACGCCCCGGCCAGTGGAGCCGGGTCGGCGCGACCGGCGCCACGCGGGCGCCCTCCACCCGCGCCGAGCTCGCCGAGTATGCGGCGGTCGTTCTCGTCTGGGCCGGCGGGGCCGGTTTCCCCGCGGACTTCTCGGCGGGACTACCGGCCTATGTTCGCGCGGGCGGAGGACTGTTCGTCTTGGGTGCGGCCCGCGACGGCTCGGCGGGCCCGCTCGCCGGACTCTTGCCCGCCAGCTTCGAGCCGGGCTCTCGCACCACCGAGCTGCAGAGGGCGGTCCTGACCAATGAGGGGATGCGCCACGCCGTCACCGCTGTTCGCGATGACCCGGCCCAAGCGGCGCAACTGGTCGGCTCATTGCCTCCACTCTGGAAGCCAGCGGGGCTTCGTCGTGCGAACCCTTCTGCGCGCACGTTGCTCGAGTTGCAGGGACCGCGCGGCGCGGAGCCGGCGCTGGTCGCGGCGTACGCCGCGAGGGGCAAGGTCGTATGGATGCCGGCGCGGGGCCTCTGGCGCTGGCGTCTGACGGCGGCCGGTTCGGATCTCCCCACCGACGCAAGCTCGCAACTGGCGCTGTCGACGGTTCGGTGGATCGTGGAGCCCCTCTCCCGCGACCGCTTCCGCGTCGATCCGGTGCGGCGCGTGACTCCGCGCGGAGAAGCGGTCGAGTTCACCGCCAGTCTCTGGGACGCAGCCTACGAACCGCTTTCCGGCGCGCGGGTCACCCTCGAACTCTCGCCGTCCGCGGGCGCAGCCGAGCCCCTCTCGACGATCGAACTCGCCGCTGGTTCGGAAGCGGGCGGCTATGAAGCCGAGGGGCCGCGGCTGCCGCCCGGGGAGTACGTCTATCGCGCGCGGGCGGTCGACGGGACCGGACGTGAACTGGGCAGCTCCGACGGCCGCGTCTGGGTCGAAGAGATGGGCCCGGAGTTCGCTCGGACCTGGTCCGATCGAGAGACTCTGCGTGAGATCGCGAAGCGCAGCGGAGGAGTGTCGGTGGAGGCGGCGGCGTTCGCCTCCCTTCCGGGAGAGATCCCTCGTTCGCTCCGTCGAGTCACTCGCACCGAAGAACTCGAACTCTGGAACCATTGGCTGGTCTTCGCGCTGTTCGTCTCGGTTCTCGCGACGGAGTGGTGGCTGCGCCGTCGTCGCGGCCTCGCCTGAGCCGACTGCGTCCGCGGCACATCTCTCGCTCTCCTGATTCCCCTCGTGTCGCGGCAGCGACGGGAGGGGGAAGCGCGGATGAGCGTAGGCAGTGCAGACCGTACCGTTGAACGCGCGGAAGTCGCGTTCGTTCGAGAGTGGAGTTCGGTCTCTCGGTTGATCTGCTGGTCCGCCGCACTGGCGCTCGCGTCGACCGTTTCCCCATCGGTCGTGCGAGCAGAGCTCGTTCTCAACGAGTTGCTCTACGACCCTGACGGACCGGACGCTGGCGCGGAGTGGATCGAGATCCACAACACAGGCCCCTGGCCGGTGGCGCTCGATGACATCGCCGTTGACTCCGGAGACGGTGCGGCCCCAGGACGCTGGACCGAGATCTGGCGGGGCGAACCGCGTGGAGTTCTCGGCAGCGGCGCATTCCTCTGGGTGGGCGGACCGTACGCGGGGCGCGTTCCGCACGTCCTGGTTTCTTTCGCTCTCCAGAACGGACCCGACGCTGCGCGCCTGCGCCAGGGAGACTGGGTGCTCGACCGAGTCGCTTGGGGAGCGCACACAAATGCGGAGTATCCCGAAGGGGCGCCGACGGCCACGACGGGTTCTGGGCGCAGCCTCGCCCGCGCCGTCGATGGCCGCGACACCGACCACAACGCGAGTGACTGGATCGCTGCGGAGCCGAGCCCGGGAAGACCGAACCGACCGGCGCACGACGTCGCGCTGCGACTGGCGGCGGGGAGACGATTCCCGCGGCCGGCCCTCGCGCCGGGGTCGATCGAAGTCTCGCTCACTGCGCGAGGGTTCGAACGTATCTTGCTAAATGAGATCGCGTTACTCGTTTCTGGTCTCCGCGTCGAATCCGCGCATCCGACCCTAGAGCAGGGGGAAATGGTGAGCGTGACGCTTCCTGCGCCGCGGGGGCTCGCCCCGGGGGAGCAGACCATCGAAGTGCGAGCCCTTCTGCAATCTGACGGGATCCCCGAGAACGACGTCGACTCCTTGAGTGTGTGGTTCGGCCCCCCCGCCGTGGAGCTGACCGAGCTGTTCGCGCGCCCGGACTCGGCGCAAACGGAGTGGATGGAACTCACGGGGCACGGCGTCGCCGTCGACCTCTCGGGTTGGCACCTCGAGGATGCCGGGGGAAGCGTGCTGACCTTCGGGCCACATTCGTCCGTGGACGCGGGGGAGGTAGTGCTCGCGACTCGGGATCCCGGCGTCGTCAACGTTCGGGCGTTGGAGTGGACCGGATCCTGGCCCTCGCTCAATGACCTGTCTGGCGACGGAGGGGTTGCCGACTCGGTATTCCTCTCGGATCCGGACGGTCGCGTCGTGGACTGGGCCGTCATCGGCAAGAGCGAGCGTGGCCGATCCTGGGTGCGCGTGGCCGGTCCAGAGGTGAGCGCGGGGCGCGAGTCGTGGCGTCCGTCGCGGAGTGCTCCATCCCCCGGCGCGCGAGAAGAGTTCGGCGCGCTCTTGCCTCCGCCGGCCGACGAGAGCACGACGATCCTCTCGCTCGTCGATCACCCGGCGGGCGCCTGGCTCCATTTCGCTCGTGCTGCGCGCGCGCGCAGATACCGGGCGGAGGTGATCGACCTCACGGGGCGCGTCGTCTGGCGTTGCGACGGTGAGTTCGCCGACGCCGACGAGAAGTGGGTGCTCTGGGATGGGCGCGATGAACGAGGCGTGCTCTGCGCCGCCGGCGTCTACGTCGTCGAGGGATGGATGGATCGCGGAGAAGCCGCCGATGGCGCCGACTCGATTCGAGAAAGTGTCGCGCTGGTGTTGGCGCGATGATGCGATGCGCCAGGGTCGCGTGGATGGCGCCGGCGCTCTTGCTGATCCTCTCGATGGGTCGCGCCGAGGCGTTCATACCGGCGCCCGGGGGGAGCGAGTCGCCCTTCTGGTGGCCAACTCGCTCGCCGCACGCGTCGGATGGCGCCGCCGACTCGACGACGGCTGCTTGGGAGTTCGGGTTGGCGCACGCTCGTTGGGACACCCGGGCGCCAATCCGAGTCGACGCGATGCGAGCCGAGTGGCATCGATCGGGCGCATTCGCTCGGGTCGGGTGGGCTCGGCTCGCCGTCCCCGGGTACGCTGAGTGGGTGGCGACGTCCTCCCTCGGCGCGGCGTCAGGCCCCTGGGTCGAGTCGACTTGGAGGGCGGCCGGGGTCTCCCGTTCGGACGCGACCGCGCAGGGAGGGCGCGTCCGAGGACTGACCGTCGGCGCCGGTTGGAGCGCGCGGTTCGCCCCGAGCCTCGTGATGGCGATCTCGGCGCGAGATCTCGCCGCGTCGCCCGCTCTGCGGCGGTATGGAGTCGCCTCCTCGATCGGGATGAACTCCGCCATCGCGCTCTCGTCAGATCTCTCCGCCGATCTCGATGTTTCGTGGTCTCGAGACCGGGAGGCGCCGTGGCGTCGTGCTCGCTGCGCGCTCCTGTGGCGCCCGGTTCGACCGCTGGAGTTGGGGCACGCGTGGGAGCAGGGTCCCGCTGCTTCGACCTTCTGGCTGCGCGCGACGACGCGATTGGGCGCCATCCAAGTCTGGCGGCGCGACCCTGCGAATCGATCGCTCTCTCTCTCCGGCATCTCCATCGACCTCGCTTCGCTCCGGCCATCCCGACGAGCGCCGCCGGATCGGCAGCCGAGCGATCGGCGCGAGGCCGGCGCGGCCGCAATTTCGGAACGTCGACTTTCCGACCCGGCGCCTCGGGATCTTCTCGCGTGGGACGAATGGTCGGCCGATGTTGCGGACACTCTCGCCGCGCCGACCGACTCGCTCGAAGGGTCGGATGCCGCCCGGGTCGAGGAGAGAGACACGCACGTCGCGGCCCACGCGCGATCCAGCATTGATGCTCGTCGAACATCGACGGAGGATGCGACCGACTTCGCGACGGTGGCGGCGCCGCGTTGGTCGGGCCGCGATCTGGACTCCGAACCCGACACAGCGCCCGACGGGAGTCCGCTGCCTCCCGAGCTGAGAACTCGTCTCTCGTCGGTCGCTCGTGGGACGCTCCCGTTCGACCAACTCGACGCCTCGGAGCGCGTTCAGTGGCTCCAGTTGGCGCCGTACCTCGCCCCGCGCGCGTCGGCGGCGGTCGACGAGCCGAAACGCCGGTCCTCGGGCGACCGCGGGCACGCCGCGCTCGGAGTTCGGAGCCGCGACGCAGGCGACGGGCGACGGTCCTCGGTCGCGCGCCTCCGCGCTCGCTGGCGCCATGGTTTCGGTGAAACGGAGCTCTGGGGGGAGTCCTCCGCGTCGGGAATTGCGGCCACCGGGCCCGTCGGGCTGGCGGGGCTCGTCGCGACGAAGGCTCTCCAGCGCGCTCGCGGCGGCGGGTCGGCGCGCGCTTCGAACTGGACCGTCGGCGCCGGCGTCGGCATGCGCGCGATGCGTTTCGGGGTCGGACTCGTCGCGCCCTCTGCCGACGCCGTTGCACTCGAGTCCCCTGCGCAGCCGACCTCGTTGCTCTCTCCG
>CAZVYN010000013.1:0-68587 GCA_964631125.1 uncultured bacterium
CTGCAGAAGTGGATGCCGGAAGCGCTCTCCTACTACCAGAAGTGAGCGCGCACGCCGGCCGGGGTTCGCTGCTCGGGTGGACCGCGCTCCTCGCGGTCGCCCTCGCGCTCCCTTGGTTGGCGGGTCTCGTCCCGGGCGCCGTCGAACAGTTCTATGCCGGCTGGTTGTTTCCGCGCATCGCCGCGTTCCTCGCCTGGGGAACGCGGCGTTTTTCCAGCAGCGTGGCGGAGTTCCTGTTGCTCGTCCTCGCCGGCATCGCGGCGGTCCGGCTGCTGCGCGCGGTCGACGGACGTCTCCGTCGCGCAGCGCTCCAGGAGGCGCCCCGCGTGCGCGGCGCCTCCTGGCTCCAACGGCTGACCGGCCTCATCCGGTTTGCCGCGCTCGCGGCCCTGGCGTTCCATCTGCTCTGGGGACTCAACTACGCACGCACGCCTCTCCGGGAACGGCTGGGCTGGAGCGAGCCTTTGCGCGACGCCGCGGCGTTGGCCGACGTGGTGCGTCGGCTGGCGGTCGAGGCCAACGCGTCGTACCGCGAAGCGATCGTCGAAGCCGAAATCGACTCGGCTCGATTCGTCGGTCCCGACTCGATCCCGACCGCCGTCGGCTCGCGCTGCTCGCTGCCGCGCACCGTCATCGCGCAGGAGTTGGCGCAGGCGCACGCCAGGATCACGCCGTCGATCGCCGCGATCGACTTCGCGCCGCCGCGCTTCCCGCCTCTGGCCAGCAGTTGGATGACGCGCGCCGGAATCGGCGGCATCTATATTCCTTTCACCGGCGAGCCGCACGTGAACCGCGAGCCGCCCGACGCCGCCCTCCCGTTCACGATGGCGCACGAGATGGCGCACCAACGCGGCGTCGCGCCGGAAGACGAGGCCAACTTCATCGCGTGGCTCGCCTGTCGCGGCGCCGGCTCGCCCGCCATCCGCTACAGCGCGGCGCTCCACGCCTACGGTTCCGCCCTGCGCGCCTACCATCGCGTCGCGCCCGACTCCGCGGTCGCGCTTTCGCGGCGCGCGCTCGACCGCGGACCGCGGGCCGATCGACGTGCGATCCGCGACTTCTGGGATCGCCATGAGGGCGCCACCGCGGAGGTCGCGTCGCGGCTGAACGACGCCTACCTGAAGACGAACGCGCAGACCGCGGGGATCGAGAGTTATGGGCTGATGGTCGACCTGTTGCTCGCCTGCGCGCAGTCGGGGCGTTGGGAGACGATCGCGCTTCCCGTGGGACCTTCGGAGTAAGCAATCGCCTTCGCGCGTGCGTCCTGCTCCCCGACGCTCCGGGGAGGTCCGGGGCTCGCGCTGAAGGGAGGACCGATGGCGCGACCTGCCTGGCTCATCCGACTGCTGCGAGATCCGCGTCACTACCAGATCGCCTGTCTCGGCTCGCTGCTCGTCTACGGCGTGACGCGTCTCCACCTCGAAGTGGTCCCGTCGATCGCCTCCATCCTCTTGGCGACGGCGCTGGGGACACAGTGGCTGCTGACGCGCGCGCACGGTCAAGCGCGCTTCGAGCCGCGGAGCGCGCTCATCTCCGGACTTTCCCTCTGCCTCTTGCTGCGCACGAACGAACCGCTGTGGGCGATCGGTCTCGCCTTCGCCGCGATCGCGAGCAAATTCTGGCTGCGCGTGGGAGACAAGCATCTCTTCAACCCGACCAACTTCGCCATCGTGCTCGGGCTGCTCCTGACCGAGCGGGTCTGGGTCTCGCCAGGCCAGTGGGGCAGCCTCGCCTTCTTCGCGCTCGCCGTGGCGGCCGGCGGATCGCTCGTCGTCACCCGCGCGGCGCGCGCCGACGTCTCACTCGCCTTCCTCGCGGCCTGGGCCTCGGTCCTCTTCGGTCGCATGCTCTGGCTCGGGACGAAGCCGACGATCCCGCTCCATCAACTGGAGAACGGCGCGCTGCTCATCTTCACCTTCTTCATGATCTCGGATCCGAAGACAACGCCGAACTCGCGTCTCGGCCGGATCCTCTTCGCCTGCCTGGTCGCGGCGGGCGCTGGTTTCGTGCAGTTCGGTCTCTTCCGCACCAACGGTCTGCTCTGGTCGCTCGCCGTCTGCTCTGTTCTCGTCCCTCTCATCGATCGCCTTCTCCCTGCGGACCGCTACGTCTGGTCGGGCGATCGTCCGTTGTCCGCAACCCCGGAGGTCGCCGTGTCTCCTCTGTCGTATGCACGCTCCCGCGGATCGGCCCGCCAGCGCCGTTCCGTCGGCGCCATCCTTCTGCTCGCCGCACTGTTCCCGTTGGCGCCGAGCAGCGCGCTCGCCTTCTGCGGGTTCTACGTCGGCAAAGCCGATACGAAGCTCTTCAACCAAGCCTCACAAGTCGTGCTCGTGCGGGATGGCGACCGCACGGTCATGACGATGATGAACGACTACCGCGGCGATCTGACCGAGTTCGCGATCGTCGTGCCGACGCCGACCTTCCTGGAAGAGGGACAGATCCACGTGACCGAAGCGGCCATCGTGGAACATCTCGACGCCTACACGGCGCCGCGGCTGGTGGAATACTTCGACGAGGATCCCTGTTCGCCGAGGGTCCGCGCCGAGGCCCAGTTGTCCACGTGGGGCGCGATGAAATCGACCGACCAAGCGGGTCGCGCCAACGCGCTCGGCGTCACGATCGAGGCCCGCTACACGGTCGGCGAGTACGACATCTTGATCCTCTCGGCGCGGGAGAGCGACGGACTCGAAACATGGCTGCGCGAGAACGGCTACAAGGTCCCGGAAGGCGCGTCGCGTGTCCTCGGGAGTTACCTGAAGCAGGGCATGCGTTTCTTCGTCGCGAAGGTGAACTTGGCCGAGATGGATCGCCTCGGCTTCGCCAACCTCCGGCCGCTACAGATCGCCTATGAGCACGCCCGTTTCATGCTGCCGATTCGGCTGGGCATCGTGAACGCCGACGGGGCGCAGGAACTCTTCGTCTACGCGCTGACCCGCACCGGTCGCGTCGAGACGACGAACTACCGCACGGTGCGCCTTCCGAGCGACGCCGAGATCCCGATCTACGTGAAGGAAGAGTTCTCCGACTTCTATCGCGCCATGTTCACGCGCCAGGTCGAGAAGGAAGGGATGCGAACCGTCTTCCTGGAATACGCCTGGGACATGGGGTGGTGCGATCCCTGCGCCGCCGATCCGCTCACGAACGCGGAACTACAGGAGCTCGGCGTCTTCTGGTTGGACGACGGCGGACAAGGATCCCAGCGCGCGCCTCGGCCGATGCCGCCGAATCCAGGCGGCGCAAGCGACGTGTTCGTCTCCCGACTGCATGTGCGCTACGACGCCGCGCACTTCCCCGAGGATCTCGTCTTCCAGGAGACGGGCGATCGCACGAATTTCCAGGGGCGGTACATCCTGCGTCACCCCTACACCGGACGTTGCGATTGTCCCGAAGGGGATCGCTACCGGACCGAGCTGCGCCATCGGATGGCGCGCGAGGCGGAGACATTGGCGTCGTTGACCGGATGGGACATCGGCGAGATCCACCGGAAGTCGGGCTATCCGCCGAACTGGATCCAGGAGCCGCGTTCCGATCCGATCTGGTGGAAGAAGCTCTGGGCGCGCTGAGATTGCTGCGCGCGCGTGGTGATCAGCGCGACCGGAGCGCGCGCCGTCGCTCACGAAACTTCGTTTCGTTCGGATACTCCGCGGCGAGCTTCGAGAGGATCGAGGCCGCCGCGTCCGTGACGCCTCGCTCGATCAGCACTTCCGCCAGCGTATCGAGCGGATACCGCTGCAGTTCGGGGGACGCGGCCGCGACCGAAGCTCGGGCGGCGAGCTCGGCCTCTCCCAAGAGAGCATCGCGCTCCATTCGGCCCGGTTGCGCGCGAACGAGCTGGAGCAGCGACCAGGCCAAGTAGTTCTGCGCCGACCAATCGGGCTGCTGCTCCACGACGACGCGGTAGTTCTCCACCGCGTCGCTCCACTGCTCGAGCCGCACGAGCGAGGGACCCATCTCGGCGCGCGCGGCGATGAGCTGCGGATTCTCCCGCACCACTCGCGCGTAGTGCGAGACCGCGTCACGGTCGCGTCTTTGTCCGCTGGCCACGCGACCCAAGACCAGCTCGAGCGGCAGGTAGTCCGCGTCCAGCGACATGCCTTCGTCCGCGAGCTGTTTCGCCTCGTCCAGTCGTCCCTCGCGCTGCGCCAGGTCCGCCAAGACGAAGCGGGACTTCGCATCGACCGGCACGATCTCGCGCAAGCGGAGCGCGTGGCGCCGCGCCAGCTCCCACTCGCCGCGGTCGTAGTAGATCGACATGAGGCACGAGTGGGTCGCGCCGAAGCCGTCGAAGATCGTGAGCGCGCGCTGCAGCGGCTCGATCGCCTCGTCGGGTCGGCCGTCGTTCATGAGCGACTCTCCCAGTCCGGTCCAGACGCGGAAACTCTTCGGCTGGTCTTTCGTGGCTCGCTCGAAGAGCGACAGGTTCGTCCGCCACGCTTCGGTGCGCGCCTGTCCCACCCGCACGCCGAGTCCCGACAAGACAAGCAGGAGCGCGCCGACGCCACCGAGGACCCAGAGGCTGCGCGCCGCACGCGCGAGAGCGGCGAGTCCCGCGG
The DNA here is from genome assembly GCA_964631125.1 of uncultured bacterium. Taxonomy (GTDB): domain Bacteria; phylum Eisenbacteria; class RBG-16-71-46; order CAIMUX01; family CAIMUX01; genus CAZVYN01. Next base: position 4,557 of record CAZVYN010000013.1, read on the forward strand.
CGAGGAGGAGCGCCAGTCCGAGCGCGGGCAGGTAGCTCAGTCGCTCCGCGAAGAGCGTTCCCAGCAAGACGAACAGATTGGAGACGGCCAGCAGCGTGAGCACGGCCCAGCCGGCGCCCGACGCGGCCACACGAGCGAGCGGATCGGCGCTCCGCACGCCGCGCGCCCACACGACGAGACCGACGACGACGAGCGCGAGTCCGATCCATGGCCCGAGCGAACCGAAGCCGATCGGCTCGAGCGCTCCGTACGAATAGTCAGGCGTGAGCAGACTCGGCCAGACGAAGAGCCCGACATACTTCGCGAACACGGCCAGCGCGGTTGCGACGCGTGGAATCAGCGGCGAGCCGACCAGCGGATTGTCGGCAAAGGCGAGGATCGGCGCCGGCGTGTCGCGCAGCACCCAAGCTCGCAGGGCGAAGGCGAAGAGCACGCCCGGCGCCAGCGGCAACGCAGCTTGGAGCCCGCCGGCCAACACCTCGCCCCAAGAGCGACGCCCGGCGCGAGACCCAGACAGCGCCGCGCGGGCCGGCAGGTCGGCCGCACCGAGGATCGCCGCGAGGAACGGCAAGAGGAATGCGCTCTCCTTGGCCAGGCAGGCCGCAGCGGCGGCGAGGGTCGCCATCCCCCATGCGGCCATCGCGAGCGCCGGACTCCGCGCCATCCATACGACTCTCGCCGCCAGCAGAGCCAGCAGCCCCAATCCGGTCGCGAGCAGCTCCGCGCGGCCGACGACAGCCAGCACCACCTCGCTATGCATCGGATGGAGCGCCCAGATCAGCCCCACGAGGAACGCCGCGATCCAGGCGGCGCGATTCTGGTTCGCGCGCGCGGACGATCCCCCGCGCGGCGCGGCCATCAGGAGCAGGCCGACGCACAGGTACGCGAGCGCGCTGACCGCGCCATGCGCGAGCACGTTGGTCCGGTGGAAGGCCGAGGGCGCGCCGCTCGAGCCTTTCCACTCGTACGCGAACGCCGTCAGCGTGAGCGGCCGATAGAGACGGGACGGCAGTTCAGGCCGGTTCCAGTACTCGGTCCGCCAGATCTCGCTCACCCGCTCGACCGAGTGGAGGCGCTCGTTCTCCTCGATCGCGATCCGGTCGTCGTAGACGAAGCCGTTGCGGAGCGACCCGTGATACGGGAGCCACGGGGCCAGGAGAACGACGAGACCGCCGAGGAGGAGCGCCACGCGTGACATCGCGTCGCATCCTTCCCGGAGGCGGGCGTCGGCGGCAAGCGGAATCCTCCCACGCGCGCTGGCTGGTCGTTTGCGAGTCACGTGCGAGCCGCTCGAGAGCCGCTTGCGAGCGGTCGTTCGTCGTCTTAGCATCCCCCGCGCACTGCCTCGTTCGGCCCGGGGATCCCACGGGGTGCTTGTGCACACGATCGAAGGCGGCCAGAGCGTCGTGTGCCTCCACCCCGGCCGCCCGAGGAGCCATCGATGGCGAAGCCTGCGGCGAAGAAGTCCGCATCGAAGAACCCGGTCGCGAAGAAGAGCGCTCCGAAGGGGCTTCCGGTCGTGCTGGTCGGAACGCGCAAGGGCGCCTTCGTCCTGACGGGCGATGCGAACCGTCGGAAGTGGCAGGTGACTGGCCCGCACTTCCTCGGCAATGTCATCCAGCATTTCCTGCTCGATCCGCGGGATCAGCGCACGCTTTTGATCGCGGCGAAGACCGGCCACCTCGGCCCGACCGTCTTCCGCTCCACCGATTGGGGCAAGCGCTGGAAGGAGGCGTCGCGCCCGCCCGCTTTCCCGAAGGCGGCCGAAGGAGAGACGGGCCGCGCCGTGAAGAGCGTCTTCTGGTTGACCCCGGGACTCAGCTCGCAGCCGAAGGTCTGGTACGCCGGAACTTCACCCGACGGACTCTTCCGTTGCGATGACGGCGGTGACACCTGGGACGAGGTGAAGGGATTCAACGACCATCCGCTGCGCCAGACCTGGATGAAAGACGGCGGCTCGGCGGATGGCCTCCTCACCCATTCGATCGCGATCGACCCGCGCGATGCGAAGCACATCTACCTGAGCATCTCGACCGGCGGGACGTTCGAGAGCCGCGATGGGGGCGCCGACTGGGCTCCGCTCAATCGCGGCGTCGTAGCCGACTTCATCCCGCTGAAGGATCCAGAGTGGGGACACGATCCGCACCTCTTCGTGATGCACCCGGCCGACCCCGATCGCCTCTACCAGCAGAATCACTGTGGCATCTATCGCCTCGACCGCGCGAAGGGCGAGACATGGACGCGCATCGGCGCGAACATGCCGAAGAAGGTCGGCGACATCGGCTTCCCTCTCGTTGTGCATCCCCGCAACGTCGACACCGCGTGGGTCTTCCCGATGGACGGCACGAGCGTCTGGCCGCGCACGAGTCCCGAGGGGAAGCCGGCCTGCTATGTGACGCGCAACGGAGGCAAATCTTGGCAGCGGCAGGACCGCGGACTTCCCCAGGAGCACGCCTACTGGACCGTGATGCGTCAATCGATGTGCGACGACGGCCGCGATCCGCTCGGCCTCTATCTGGGCAACACTGCGGGCGAGGTTTGGATGAGCCGCGACGAGGGCGAGAAGTGGGAGAACATCGCGCGTCACCTGCCGGAGATCTATTCGGTCGCCACCGGCGTGAGGGCGAAGTAAGCCATGAAAGTGCTGATTCCATCGCCGCTGCGGTCGTACACGGGAGGCCGCAGCGAAGTGGAAGGCGCGGGCGCCACGGTGGTCGAGGTCCTCGACGACCTCGACCGTCGTCACCCAGGATTGAAGTTCCGCATGGTGGACGAGCAGGGCCAAGTCCGTGAACACATGCGCGTCTTCGTCAACGGCGAGAGTTGCCGATCACTCGAAGACCTCGTCGGTCCCACCGACGAGGTCTTCATTGTCCAGGCGTTGAGTGGTGGTTGACCGGGCATTTGCTCCGCAAATGCCCGGTCCCCTCTCTCACTCCCGTCTCCCCTTCTAACCACCCTTGGCGCTCTAGCGCCCTTCTCCCCCGCGCCCCGCCACCCCAAGTTCCTTCACCCGCTCGATCACCTTCACCAACTCCCTCGCTTCTTCACTCCCCAACTCCCCCGCCGCCCCCTTCGCCAACTCCAGCGCCCCATCGATCGAGTGCTCCTTCGCCCAGAAGCTCCCTCGCAGGATCTCCGCCAACTCCGCCGCCGCCGCCGCCATCCGCAGATGCGCCGATGCGCGTGAGACGCTTGTCGCGATGTCCGCGGGCTCGATCGGCCGCTCGATCTCACGCACCTCTCCCGGTCCGCTCGACCAGCCGCCGTCTTCTCGCGGCCGCTCCCATCGGAACCGCACCACCCCGAGTCGGCGGTTGCGCGGCGCATCGTCAGCCAAGCGCACCTCGTAGAGCGCCGTGACCGTGTGCCCCGCGCCGAGCTCGCCCGCGTCGACCGCGTCGTTCCTGAAATCGCGGTCGGCCACGTCGCGGTTCTCATAACCGAGCAGCCGGTAGCGCTCGACGACGGCAGGGTCGAACTCGACTTGGATCTTCGCGTCGCGCCCGATGGTCTGCAGCGTGCCCGAGAGTTCGCTCACGAAGACACGCTCGGCCTCTTCGATCGAGTCGACGTAGTAGGCCGCGCCGTCGCCGTTGTCGGCCAGTTGCTCCATCAGCACGTCGTTGTAGTTGCCCATCCCGAAACCGATCGTCGAGAGGTAGATCCCGCGGTCACTCTCGCGGCGCACCGTCTCCAGGATCGACTCCGGCCCAGTCCGTCCGACGTTGGCGACGCCGTCCGAGCAGAGGAGGAGTCGCGCCTGACGACCTTCGCGCCGCATCTCACGCGCCAGCTCGTACCCGATCCGCAGCCCCTCTTCCGCGTTCGTGCTGCCGCTCGGCGAGAGCGCGTCGATGTGGCTCTGGATGATCGCGCGATCCTCGACCGAGGTCGGGCGCAGCACGACCCGCGACTGCGTTTCGTAGACCACGAGCGCCACGCGGTCGCTCGGGTGCAGTTCGTCGAGCAGCAGTCCCAGCGCGCGCTTCACCGTCTGCAACCGATCCTCGCGGTCCATCGAGCCCGAGACATCGACGACGAAGACCAGGTCGGTCGGCTTGCGATCCTCGGCGTCGATCGAACGCCCCTGGATCCCGACCCGCACGAGCTGATGGTTCGGACGGAACGGCGCAGGCGAACCGTCGACGAAGATCCGGAAGTCGGGCTCGGTGAACTCGGGATAGCCCGGGTCGAATGCGTTGACGAACTCTTCCACCCGGATCGCTTCGCGCGGCGGTAGGTACCCACGCCCCAGATACTCCCGCGTGATCGTGTACGACGCCCGATCCACATCCACCGCGAAGGTCGACTGCGCATCGTCCCGCGTATCGATGAACGGATTCACCCCTTCGGACTCGAAGTACATCGCGTCGTACGGTTCGTCGTTCCGAAGGGCCGTGCCCGCATCGCTGTCGCTCTCGAGGAGAGTGATCGCTCCCCGACGCCGCGCTTCGGACGGCGCTCCCGTCGGCGCAGACTGGTTCGTGGCGGTGTCTCGATGCTTCCCGGCTGACGCCACGCCCGCTTCCCCTCGGCCCAGCGGATCCCGCACCTGGACACCATCGACTTGATACTGCGCCTCGCCCGCTGGACCTCCGCGGAAGTGGATCGCGTCGCCCTTCACGATGACGCCCGCCTTCAGCCCGATCCTGTCGGCGATCTCGTCGGCGGGTAGACTCTCCATGTCCTTCGAAGTCATCGAATGGGCCGTATCCGTCCGCTTCGTCTCGAGAACTTCCTTCGTCGCGACGATCTGGAGCTCGGCAATCGTATCCACCGGATGCGAGTCCAAGGTGGCAGCGATCAGCACTCCGTCGTCCGTCGACACGCTCACCGATTCTGCCGTGACCGTCTGATAACCCATCATGAGCACGCGCAATGTGTAGAGCCCCTCGGGGACGCCGCGGATCGCGAACTCTCCGGTCGGACCCGTCGCAGCGGCAAACTGGGTTGCGACGAGAACCACGTTGGCGTACTCGAGCGGCCTACCGGCTGCGTCCGAGACTCTCCCTGTGACTGCTCCGTCTTCTCCACCCCGGAACAGTTCGATGCGACTCGTGCGGCTTCCCGCGGGTGCGGTTGCCTCGGCGAGCACTGGCCTAGGGTCCTGCGGCGCGTTTTTCGCTGCAACGTCGACGCGGCTGAGTGCCGGTGCTTCGGGCCGAGCTTCCGCAGCTTGCCGGGAGGCCGCACTGGGGGATGGGACGGGAACCGTCGCCTGGCGACCTCCCGGGGCTGCGGTCTCGGGCTCGGGCTCAGGCTCGGATTCGGATTCGGATTCGGGCTCGGAGTCCAACATCGAGGTTTGCGGAACTGCTTGCTCCTTGGTCTCCATCGCGCCTGTGTCCGCCTCCGGCGGCTGGATGCGTATCTGCGGCTCCGGACCGTCCGAGAGGAGGATCACGAGCAAGACGGCCGCGACGGCAGCAGCGCCGATGGGGGCGAGCCACCACGAACGCCAGCGGCGGCGCGCCGACGAGCCGTCTGCGTCGGAGCCGTGCGCTGGATCATCGCTCCGCAGCGGCTCCAGCTCTTCCCCTCGCGCGTGGCGCTCGAGGTTCTTCCAGACGCGCGCCTTCTCAGCTTCCGTGAGTTGATCGCGGCGACGATCGAAGTGCTCGTTCATGACAGTTGTCCCTTCAGACCCTCGGCGACCGGAAGCCCGCTCTCACCCAGAAGACCTTGCATGCGTTCGCGCGCTCGCGTGTGGTGCACCCGGACGGTGCTCTCCTTGCAGCGGAGGATGGCGGCGATCTCGCGGTAGTCGAGTCCGTCCCATTCGCGCAGCAGGAGCGCCGCACGTTGATGCCCCGAAAGCTTGGCGAGCGCGCGGTTCAGCGCGGCTCGTTCGCTCGCGAAGCGCACGTGGCCTGTGTCCGGCCCGACCCACGCCGTGGACTCGTGCAGTTCGACGCTGCGTTTGATCCGCTTCAGCGCCGAGCGCTTCCAGTCCATCGCCAGATGCCACGCGATGCGCCGTAGCCACTGCGCGAGAGGCGCGTCACCTCGGTAACTGCCGAGGTGAGTCCACGCCCGCACGAAGGTTTCCTGCAGGAGATCGAGCGCCTCGTCGCGGTCCCCGACCTGATAGGCCAGGAGCGAGAAGAGCCGGTCGGCCGTGGCGTCGTAGAGACTTCGCCACGCCGATTCGTCGCCCGCCGCCGCTCTTCGCGCGAGGTTCCGATCTGCTTCGGTGTCTTGCATGACGGCTCCCGGTCTCACTCCCCCGATTGCGGCCTCATGGACGCGCCCGGGCGCGGCGTTGCTTACGACGGGTTTGCGCGGATGGCGTGGGTCGCGTGGGTCGCGCGAGCCTGCGGGTCGCTGGGGCCTCCGGGTCGCACGGGTCGCGCGGGTCCCGCAGGTCCCACCGCCGCGCCGTCCGTGGCTTGTGAAAAATGGTGCAACTATTGCCGGCAATAGTTGCACCATTTTTCACAAGCGGGGCGCGCCATCGAGGACGTCCCGCCCACCAGGTGCGGATCAGACCGCGCGCTTGGGCGTGAGCCGTCGACGTCGCGCCCTTCCGAGTGGCCCCGCCATCCCGCATTTGCGTAGCCTCCGCCGCATGCCTACCGACCCGACACCTCGCAGTGGTCCAACTCCACCACAGACGCGCCCACTGGTGCGCCCACCCATGCGCCTCATCCGCACCGACCGGTTTCTGGAGCACGACCCTGGCCCCGGGCATCCAGAACATCCGGGACGTCTCGCGGCGATCTATCGCGATCTCGACGCGCGACCGCTCGCGGGGACGGAGTTCGCGGCGCCGCGCAAGGCTTCCGATGAGGAGATCACGCGTGTCCACACGGCGGATCATCTGCGCGTGATCGAGGCGACGCGAGGGATTGCTTCGTCGCGCCTCGACAGCGACACCACCACGAGTGCGGCCTCGGCGGAGGCGGCGCGGCTGGCGGCGGGGGCGATGCTCTCGGCGGTCGAGCAGGTCATGAGCGGCGAATCGCACGGGGCTTTCGCTCTCGTGCGTCCGCCGGGACATCACGCCGAAGTCGGCGCGGCGATGGGGTTCTGTCTCTACAACAACGTCGCGGTGGCGGCGCAGTTCGCGCTCGATCATCTCGGCGTGAAGCGCGTGGTCATCGTCGATCCGGACGTGCACCATGGCAACGGCACACAGCATTCCTTCTACGATCGCAAGGATGTCCTCTACATCTCGAGCCATCGCTATCCCTTCTATCCGGGCACAGGTTGGTTCGACGAAGTCGGCGTCGGCCGCGGCGAAGGCTACACGGTCAACCTCCCGATGCCGGGCGGCATGGGCGATGCCGACTTCCTCCATCTCTATCGGCGCGTGGTCGACCCGATCGTGGCGGCGTTCGAGCCCGAACTCGTCCTGGTCTCGGCCGGGTTCGATACATGGAAGCTCGATCCACTCGGCGGGATGGCGGTGACCGAGCGCGGGTTCCGGGAGCTGTTCGGGGTCTTCGCGGGATGGGCGGAGCGGCACTGTCCAGGGCGCATCGCGCTGGCGCTGGAAGGTGGGTATGACTTGGCGGGACTGGTGAACGGCGTGCGGGCGGCGGTGGAGTCGGTGACGGGGGATGAGGTCGCTGAGAGGTCGGGTGCTGCTCCGGGGGGGCTCGATCCTATCGACTTCCTCGACGTGGGAGTTCGGACGAGGGATGTAGCGGAACGCGCGCACGCGGCGCTCGCGCGTTACTGGCCGACTTGAAGCTCCGCTAGGTCGGCCTGAGAGAGGCCCAACAGATAGAGCAAACCAAAAAGACTGTTCTGATGGATGGCGCCGTCGGCGGCGCGCTTGGCGACTTCCTTGGCGCGGAAGGCGACTCCGAGACCGGCAGCCTGCAACATCGGGACGTCGTTGGCCCCGTCGCCGACTCCGACCACCTGAGAGAGCGGCACTCCTTCGCGCCGCGCGATCTCTCGCAACAGATCGGCCTTTCCGCGCGCGCCGATGATCGGGGGCACGACGCGACCGGTGAGCATGCCGTCTTCGATCTCCAACTCGTTGCCGAACGCATAATCGAGGCCGAGCACGCGCTTCAGATGCTCGGTGAAGAAGCTGAAGCCGCCGCTGATCACCGCAACCTTGTAGCCGAGCAGCTTCAACGCGGTGATCACCTCGGCGGCGCCGGCGGTGAGCGGCAGGCTCTGTTCGACCTGGCGAAGGGTCCAGACCGGCAGTCCGCGCAACAACGCCACCCGTTCGATCAGCGCGGCCTCGAAATCCAATTCTCCCGCCATCGCGCGGCGTGTGATCTCCGAGACCCGGTCGACCACGCCGGCGCGGCGCGCGAGTTCGTCGATCACCTCGCCCGCGACCAAGGTCGAGTCGGCGTCGAAGACCACGACGCGCTTGCTCTGCCGATAGACCGAGGCGCGCGAGAGTCCGACGTCGATCCCTTCCGCCTCACACTCCAAGAAGAGATCGCGACGAAACGCGTTCACGTCCGCGGTGCGGCTCGCATCGACCAGGAACTCGGCTGCGCGCAGGTCGTCCTCGGCCAGGCGCCGGATGCTGACGACATTGGCGTTGTGGCGTCGCGTGACCTCCGCCACGGTCGCGACCATCTGCGCGGTCGCCTCGGAACCGAGGAGAGTCAGCGCCCAGAGATCCCGCTCCTTCAGCGTAATCAGTTCCTCCGGCGAGATCGGGCGCGCGACGACCTGCAGCCCGAGTCGACCCGCCGCGGGGAAGAACTTCTCCAGCAGCACGTGCGCATGGCGCGGATTGCCGCCCAGATCGACGAGGAATGACAGCGCCAAGAGGTCCTGCAGCGTCGCTTGCTCCAGGTCGACCAGCTCGATCCCGGCGTCCGCGAGCACACGGGAGAGCTCCGCGAGGATGCCGGGCCGATCTCGGCCCGAGACCGAGAGAATGAGCGGTTCGATCAAGGGGCGCATGTGTCTCCAGGCGGCGGGGTGGTCTCTGACCCGAGCCACCGACTCAGTTCCTCAGGCGTATTGACGTTCTCGAATTGGTCGGCCGTTTCGGGCGGGATCTCGATCCATCGAACGTCTCGATCGGCCAGGAAGTAATGCGCCGCGCGACCTTCCAGATCGAGGAACCGCGTCAACGACTTCGCGATCCGCGGCATCCAGAGGGCGACCAGCGGCTCCTGGAGGCCGTCGGCATGCCGGAAGGCGGTGACCTCGGCTCGGGGATCTGCATCGTCCGTGAGACGAGCGAGCAGCGCGGACGTCATGCGAGGCAGATCACACGGCAAAGTCAGAGCCGCTCGACCGCCGCCGAAGAGGAGGGCCGATTCGACTCCCGAGAGCGGACCCGCGCTCAGGCGCCGATCGGGAATCGCCCGGCGGCCGCTCGGAGCGGAGTCTCGCCCGCAGATCACGACCTCGGCGCAGAGAGGACCGAGGACCGCCGCCGAGCGCTCCGCCCAATTGAGCGACTCGGGGTCGGTCGGGTCGACCGGCAACAGAGCCTTGTCGCGACCCAGTCGGCGGGAGAGGCCGCCCGCGAGGACCGCGCCCAGAAGAGTCTCGCGGTTCATCGTCACGCGTGGCCTCGGATCATCGCCCTCGGCGACGATAGTCGCCGCTCTTGCCGCCCGACTTCTCCAACAGGCGGATCGGCCCGATCTCGATCCCCTTCTCGATCGCTTTCAGCATGTCGTAGACGGTGAGCGCCGCGATGGAAACGGCGGTGAGCGCTTCCATCTCGACGCCGGTCCGTCCTTCACATCGCACCTCGGCGCGCAGTCGAACCTCGCTGCGCACCAGGCGCGCCTCGATCTGGATCGCATCGAGCGGGAGCGGATGACAGAGCGGGATCAGGTCGGACGTGCGCTTGGCGCCCTGGATTCCCGCGAGTCGCGCCACCTCGAGAACGTTTCCCTTGGCGACGGCCGAAGCGCGCACGGCGCGTGCGGCGGTCGGCCCGATCGTGACCCGTCCCTCGGCCACGGCGCGTCGCGCGGTAATCTGCTTCCCGCCGACATCCACCATGCTCGCTTCGCCGCGCGGCCCGACGTGCGATAACTTCGAACGCTCACGCGGCATGCCACGCCTCCCGGAAGAGTGGATGGATGGGGATGAGTTGGCCGGCGCGCGCACGCGGTCGCACCGCGTCGAGCGGCGCCAGGCAGTTCGCACGACTCGCCGCCACGAAGTCGCCCGACCCGTTCCAGGCGAGTGCGGTCACCTGCCATCGGCCGTCCTCGCCCGGAACGCAACGCGCCGGCACGAAGTGAGTCAGCCCCGGCTTGCGCACGATCGAGTCGGTCAGTCGCGCCGTCCAGGTCCACGGCGTCATCAGCGCAGGACCACTCTCCCTGCGCCCTGCGCCCGCCGCGACCCGGAGATACGGCGCGAGGAACTCCCACGCCGTCGCCAAGACGGAGACCGGATTCCCCGGCAGCGCGAAAACCGCGCGCCGCGCGCCGCCGGAACCGACCGTGCCGAAGAGAAGCGGCTTGCCGGGACGCATGGCGACCCCGTGCAACCGCACGCGCCAACCTCTCGAGCGCAAAACGTGCGGGACGCGGTCGAAGTCTCCTTGGGAGACTCCGCCCGTCATGACCACCACACGCGAGGCCTCCGCGCGCTCCAACGCCCGCTCCAGTGCGCGGTCTTGGTCGACGGCCGTCGACATCGACTGGACGATCGCGGCGCCGGTCGCGCCGAGCAGCGCCCGCAGGAACGGCGCATTGCTGTTGCGGATCTCTTCCGCGCGCGGCGTGCTCAAAGCCGGCACGATCTCGCCGCCCGTCGAGACGATCGCCACCAATGCAGGCGCGAACGTGGCGATCTCGACGGCGCCGACCGACGCCAAGACCGCCAGGTGCGATGCTTCGAGCTTCGTGTCGCGCGGCACGACTACCGTCCCTCGTCGCGCGTCCTCCCCGCGTGGCGCGAAGCCCGGGTGTTCCCCTTCGAGCGGCCCCTCGAGGACGATCCGGTTCCCCCCGCTCGAAGGATCGGTACGCCGCGAGCGCTCCACCATGACCACCCCACGCGTCCCTGGTGGCGCCGGGGCGCCGGTCATGATGCGCAGCGCCTCGCCTGCGCGGAGGACTCCGGGCCAGGATTCCCCCGCGGCGATCCGACCGACCTCGCGAAACTCGACGCCCGACTTCCACGCGCCGCGAAACGCGACCGCGTAGCCGTCGACCGCGGAACGATCGAAGGGAGGCAGGTCACGGTCGGCTCGGACATCCGCCGCGAGGACTCTTCCGAGTGCGTCCTCGAGCGGAGTCTTCGCGGCGAGTGGAGGGAGCGCGTATCGCGACAGGAGCGCGCGCGCCTCATCCACCGAGATCAGGGGCATGTCGATTCCTCTGAGGGCGATTTCTCCGGGAATGAAAGAAGCCCGAGGAGTTTAACCTCCCCGGGCTTCCATCTCGTCCTCTCGCCGCTCGCGCGGCGGAGAATCAGCTCAGCCCTGAATCGACTCAGCCCTGTGTGACGATCTTCTTCACGCGCGACGGAGCGCTCTTGGTCTCGCAAGCGCCGCCGGAAGTGGTCGTGGTCGTCGAGGCGTCCTTCGTGCACGCGCCGACGCCGTTGGTCTGAACGAAGCCCGCGCCCATCGTCGCCGCGGAGCAACCCTCGGGATTCTCACCACGGAGGGAGAGAACCACGCTGTTGCCGACGCGCGAGACGGAGCAGGAGCGAGTGGCGCAATCGCCCGGACGGCCGGCCGTGTTGCAGGCGTTCGTCGTCGTGGAGATGGCGTTCTCGATCGTGGCCAGATCCGAACCGGTGAAGATCATGTCGACGCCGCCAGGAACGACAACGCGCGTGACCTTCGTGTCCGCCGGGAACGACGCAGCCATCGTGCTCTGCATCTCCGCGCAGGAACCACCGTTCGAGGCCTGGGTCGCCGTCGCCTTGGTGGCGCAGCAGCCGGCGCCGGCCGAGGCCTGCGTGGCCTTCATGTCGCAGCCACCCGCCGACGCCTGCGTGGCCGTGGCCTTCGTTGCGCAGCTTCCGGTGGACGCCTGCGTCGCCTTGGCGCCGCAACCGCCCTCGGAGGTCGCCTGCACGCTCGCCTTGGTCGCGGAAGAGGCCTTGCAGCCCTCGCCCGCGTTCGAATTCCAAGCGAACGCGGCAATGCCGAACGAGACCAGCCCGACTGCGAGCAAACCGGTCCGGAGTTGGTTCCGTTGAATCATGTTGTGGTGTTCCTTCCGTGTTGGGGTGGGTGGGTGGGCGGTGCGGCCGCCCGGGGAAAATCATCGAGTCCGAGACGGATCTCCCGGATAGCGCGCTGCAAGAATAGAACCCGCACGTTCCGAGATCCACGCTGAAGAACGAGATCGGCCGCTTTCGCGTCCCCCTCCAGGTCGGTGGCGGCGGCCCGCCCCAAGGTCCCCGAGACTCTCAGCGCGGTGCAGGAACCCGAGACGCGCGAACAGGTTTCGCCGAAGTTCGTCCCTCGGTCACTCCTCGGTCACTCCTCGAGTGAGACCGACTCGATCACGATCGGGGCCACTGGAACGCTCTGGTGAATGCCCCGGGTCGCCGTCTTCACCGCGCGGATCCGGTCGATGACGTCGAACCCGGCGATGACCTTGCCGAAAACCGCATAGCCGTTGTCGCGCGGATTGTTCGGGTTGTAGTCCAGGTTCGGATTGTCGACCAGGTTGATGAAGAACTGGCAGGTCGCGCTGTTCGGATCGGCCTTACGGGCCATCGCGACCGTGCCGGCGGAGTTCTTCAGCCCATTTTTCGACTCCAGGGCGATCGGCAGATAGGTCGGCGTCTTCTCCTTCAGGTCCGGCGTGAACCCGCCCCCTTGGATCATGAAGCCGTCGATGACTCGGTGGAGGATCGTGCCGTCGTAGAAACGGCCCTTCGCGTACTTCTTGAAATTGTCGACCGTGGCCGGGGCCGCGTCCGCCGACAATTCGATGCGGATCGTTCCCATGGACGTGGAGATCGTGGCCGTGGGCTGCGGTCCCCCCTTCGCGCGGTCGGCGACCGCGACCAAGGCCAGGAGCGCTCCGGCCAACGCGAGCGGACCACCCGCGAGGACTCCCCAGCGGCGGCGATTCGGCGCGGACTCGGTGAGGGGAAGCAGGATGTTCATGGCGGACCTCTTCGCGGTGATCGACGACGCTGAAGCCCCATCGGCCCGGGCAGGCTAGCAGAGCCCGGAAACGACCGGCAATCCAGGCGGTTCCTGGGCCGGGCGCTGGGGTGCTCTCCGTATCGGCAGATCCGGCGTGCTCCCGCCGGGGTTTCGATCGATCCGCCCGTGCCATCCGCGGCGCGGCGATGGTATCTTGCGCGGTCCCGGCCAGAAGTGGCCGAAAGAGTAGCAACGGTAGGAGCCGGCAGAGCAGCGATCCGAAACCGACCAACAGATGGGGGCGATCGACCCTACCCGCGAACCGCGCGGACGGTCGCGCCTCAGGAGCCCGACCGCATGGCCAGCACAGACGTGGAGAAGCCGATCCATCGCGACAACGCGAAGACGATCGAGAGCGTCGTCATCCGATTCACCGGCGACTCCGGCGACGGAATGCAGCTCACCGGTACACAGTTCACCTCGACGAGCGCGCTCGCGGGCAATGATGTCGCGACGCTCCCCGACTATCCCGCCGAGATCCGGGCGCCGGCCGGTTCGCTGCCTGGAGTGAGCGGTTTCCAGCTCCACTTCGCCAGCCACGACATCTTCACCCCGGGCGATCGACCCGACGTCTTGGTGGCGATGAACCCCGCCGCGCTCAAGACGAACATCTCCGACCTGCGGCCGAACGGGCTGCTCGTCGTCAACTCCGATGCGTTCCAGAAGCGTGACCTGGAGAAGGCCGGATACACGGTGAGTCCACTCGAGGATCACAGCCTCGATGGCTACCGCGTGGTGGCGCTCGATCTGACGCGCCTGACGCGTCGCGCAGTCGAGGAGACGGGGATCGACACGAAGAGCGCCGATCGCTGCAAGAACCTCTTCGCGCTCGGGATGATGTACTGGCTCTACAACCGATCGAGCGAGCCGACCGAGACCTATCTGAAGTCGAAGTTCGGGAAGAACCCGACGCTGCTCGAAGCGAACCTGCTGGCGCTCAAGGCCGGCTGGGCCTACTGCGAAGCGACCGAGCTGTTCCATGAGAGCTATGTGGTGCCCGCCGCGGTGGTGGCGCCGGGACAGTATCGGAACATCTCGGGCAATTCGGCGCTGGCGCTGGGGCTCGTGGCGGGCGCCCAGAAGGCGGGCCTACAACTGTTCCTCGGCTCATATCCGATCACACCGGCGAGCGACATCCTCCACGAGCTGGCCGGTTTCAAGAACTTCGGCGTGATCGCCTTCCAAGCCGAGGACGAGATCGCCGCGATCGGCGCGGCGTTGGGCGCGGCGTTCACCGGCGCGCTCGGCGTCTGCAGCACGAGCGGACCCGGGATGGCGCTCAAGACCGAGGCGCTCGGGCTGGCCACGATGGTCGAGCTACCGCTGGTCATCTGCAACATCCAGCGGGGCGGTCCGTCGACCGGCCTACCGACCAAGACCGAACAGGCCGATCTTTTGCAGGCGATGTTCGGACGCAACTCCGAAGCGCCGATTCCGATCATCGCCGCGGCCACGCCGGGCGACTGCTTCCAGATCGGCTACGAGGCGGTGCGCATCGCCGTCGAACACATGACGCCGGTGATCTTGCTCTCGGACGGCTATCTCGCCAACGGCTCCGAACCGTGGCTGCTCCCCGACCTGGACAACTTCCGAGCGATCCGCGTGCAGCGTCCCGACGCCGATCCCGCGACGTTCCAACCGTACGCGCGCAACGCGGAAACGCTGGCGCGCCCGTGGGCCGTGCCCGGGCAGAGCGGGTTCGAGCATCGAATCGGCGGACTGGAAAAGCAGGACGTGACCGGCAACGTCAACTACGACCCGATCAACCACGCGCACATGGTGCACACACGGGCCGAGAAAGTGGCGCGGGTGGCGGCGAGCATCCCGCGGCAAGAGGTGTCGGGAGATCCCGAGGGACAGCTCCTCGTCGTCGGTTGGGGCTCGACCCACGGCGCCATCCAGGGCGCCGTGCAGAAGGCGCGGGCCGAGGGACTGTCGGTCTCACACGCGCACATCCGCTATCTCAATCCGTTCCCGTCGAACCTCGAGGATGTCCTGCGACGTTACGACCGCGTGCTCGTGCCCGAACTGAACATGGGACAGTTGGCCATGCTGCTGCGGTCGCGCTTCTTGTTGCCGATCGAGGTGCTGAACAAGGTCCAGGGCAAGCCGTTCACCGAACCGGAGATCCGCGCGAGCATCGACGCGCTGCTCCAGAGGAGCCCCGCATGAGCACCGCCATCCAGAATCCGCCTCCGCCGCTCACGAAGAAGGACTTCGCCACCGACCAAGAGGTGCGCTGGTGTCCGGGCTGCGGGGACTACGCGATCTTGAACGCGGTGCAGACGGTCTTCCCGAACCTGGGCATCCCGCGGGAGAAGTTCGTCATCGTCTCGGGCATCGGCTGTTCGAGCCGCTTCCCGTATTACATGAATACGTTCGGCTTCCACACCATCCATGGGCGCGCGCCGGCAGTGGCGACCGGCGTGAAGCTGACCAATCCGGAGCTCTCGGTCTGGGTCGTGACCGGCGACGGCGATGGACTCTCGATCGGCGGCAATCACCTCATCCACGCCATGCGGCGCAACGTCGACCTGAAGGTGCTGCTGTTCAACAATCGCATCTACGGACTGACCAAGGGGCAGGCCTCGCCGACGTCGGAGTTGGGCAAGAAGACGAAGTCGTCGCCGTTCGGCACGGCGGAGCAGCCATTCAATCCGCTCTCGGTCGCGCTCGGCGCCGGCGCGCGGTTCGTCGCACGGTCGGTCGACATCTTCGCGCCACATCTGCGATCGGTGTTGGAGGCGGCCGCCAAACACAGAGGGTCGGCCTTCATCGAGATCTTCCAGAACTGCAACATCTTCAACGACCACGCCTTCGATCCGTGGACCGAGAAAGCGGTGCGCGATGACCGGGTGGTCACGCTCGAGCACGGCAAGCCGCTGATCTTCGGAAAGGAACGCAATCTCGGGATCCGCGTGACCGACTTCCGGCCCGAGGTTGTGCGTTTCGAGGGTGAGCCGCCGAAGGACCTGCTCGTGTGGGATGAGACTCGGACCGACACGACGCTCGCGCACATGATCGCGCAGATGGGCGATCGAGCCGACATGCCGATGCCGGTCGGAATCCTGCGCAACGTCCAGGAGGAGACTTTCGAGTCGCGGGTGCATGCGCAACTGCGCGACGCCGTCGCGCGGCAAGGCCCCGGCGACATCGCAAAGCTCATCCGCGCCGGAGAGATCTGGGACGTGAAGTAGAGAGGCGCCGCGCGGCTACGCGCGGCGCCTCTCCAACCCAACTCCCCCTGGCCCCAACTCCCCTTGGCGCCCGAGCGCCCTTCTGTACGTAGCCTCCAACCTCTCCCCCACCACTTCCCCATCGAACTGCATCGCCGCCGCCCGGCCGCGAAGCGACATCTCACCGCGCAGCGCCGCGTCCCCCGCGAGCCGCACGATCGCATCGGCCAGCGCCGCCGCATCCCCCGGCGGAGTGAGGAGCCCGGCGCCTGACGGCGCGAGCACTTCGCGGTAGCCGGGCAGATCCGACGCGATGAGGGGCAGTCCGGCCGCCATCGCCTCGAGCAGAACGACGCCGAACGACTCGCCGCCCGTGGCGGGGGCGAGCGCGAGATCCGACCGTGCGTACCACGCCGGAAGTTCCTCGGCGGCGACCGCGCCCGCGAAGAAGACATCGAGTCCGCGCGCCGATCGCCGCAACGCGTCTCGACGCCTGCCATCTCCGACGCAGAAGAGACGTAGCGGTGAGCGAGCGGAGGCCAGACGCAAGGCGCGCAGCGCGACGTCGTGTCCCTTGCGCGGCTCGAGGCATCCGACGAGCAGGAGATCGAGACATTCGGGCGAAGGTCGCGCCGATCGCCGCGTCGGTTCGAGCGGTGGATCGAGATCTCCGGGGCCGGCGAAGCGCGCGGTGTCGACGCCGTTGGGAGTCAGTTCATACTCGCCGGGCAGCAACGCGTGCGCGAATTCGCGCGCCGCGAGCGAGACAGCAATGCGCCGCGAGATGCGCGCGTAGACCATGCGTTGGCGCGCGACCCACGCTCGCAGCAACGGATGCGGTCGCCCCGCCGTGTGGAAGGTCGCGACGACCGGCATCTGCGCGGAGGCGACGGCCGCGGTCGGCAGTCCCGGTTCGTGCGGCGAGTGCACGTGCGTCAGATCGAAACGATCGGAAGTGAGCAGCGCGCGCAGATCTCGCTCCAGGTTTCTTCCCCAGACGAACGCCGCGCGACTTCCATGCGCGGGCGCCAGGAACGTCCGACCGATGCGGATCTCTTCGTACTCGCGGCGGGCCGCAGGGAGAGCCTCCCCGCCGGTCACGACGGTGACCTCGTGGCCCCGTCGGATCAAGGCCCCGGCCTGCAGATGCACCTGCTCGGCGATCCCGCCCAACAGCGGTCGCGCGGAGGCGGAGACGATGGCGATGCGGAGCGATCGGCTCATGGGCGGAAGACCATCCAGTCGCCCGGCGCGTCGGCCACCGACTCACGCACGCGCTCGGCGAAAATCCGCTCCCACTCCTCG
This sequence comes from uncultured bacterium, assembly GCA_964631125.1. GTDB lineage: Bacteria > Eisenbacteria > RBG-16-71-46 > CAIMUX01 > CAIMUX01 > CAZVYN01. The sequence goes on from CAZVYN010000013.1 coordinate 22,116, forward strand.
ACCGTCTGGGCGCGGTTCGGCGATCCACAGGTGAGCGGCTGCGGGACAAAGCGGAAACGCCCAGGGGCGACGCGCTTGGTGCGCACATGGAAGACGGCCGCATCGGTGCGCAGCGCCAGCGCCGCCGCCGCGCGCACCCCAGGAGTGGCGGCGCCGGTGGCGCGCCCCTGGTCTCCATCCAGATGCAGCGCGACCGTTCCTCCGTCTCGCAACACGCCGAGCAGTCGACGCGCGGCGAACGGAGGGTGGTGCACCACGATTCCCTGCTCGCGCAGCGTCGCATCGATCTTCCGTTGCCAGCCGGCGCCGAGCTGGACGCCGGCCACGGTGTGGATCGGGCCGATGCGCGGCGCGAGTCGACGTCCGACCGCGATCCAGTTCCCCTCGTGCACCATCGTGAGGAGTCGACCCCGGCCGGGCGCGACCGCGTCGAGTTCCTCGCCCCCTTCCAGCGTGTGAATCCTCCCTCCGAGCACCGCCAGGAACTCGGCGACGAAGCGGGCGTGCGCCAGGACGGCCGAGCGAGCGGCCGCATCGCCGGAATCTGGCAGTTCGAGCACCCGGCGCACGGCCGCGCGGTGGCCCGCGCGTCTCTCCTGCCAGCCCGAGGGGGCGGCGGTGACGACCCAGGACGCCAGGGCGTCGAGGAGGGCCGGAGGCAACGCCGCCGCGCCGGCGGTGGTCAGGCCGAAGAGGGGGGAATCGAACACGGGGCATCCAAACCCTAACCGCCCCCCCACCGCAAGCCTGGCGGCTCGAGTCGCAAGAAACCGGACGCGGCGGCCGATACCCGGACGGACGGCGACGGGGGACCAGACGGGTTCGCGGGCGCCGACTGACCGCAGGGAGGTCCCCGTGCCGCTGTCGTTTCTGTCGCGCCGCTCGCCGACGCCAAAGGTGCCCGAGTCCGAGACGCCGCAGCACGACGCCGCGCGCAGGGAGGACGCCGCGTCGCAACGGGTGACGAACACGCTCGCCGCGTTGATCGTTCTGGTCGCGGTCGCAGCCGGCATTGCACAGTTCCAGACCCAGAAACGGATCGCCGAGATCACCGCGGCCGAGGAAGTCGGTCGGATCTTGGATGAGGCGAACACGCGGTTGGACGCGGCGCAGATCCGTTGGCGTCGCATCGAAGAGGGAGAGACGCCGCGGCTGAGGCGGCCGCCGCTCTCGCGCGAGCCGCTGGTGACGGAGCACGCGTCGCTGCATCCGCTGGCGCTGGCCGTCGATTCCTCGCTCGCTTCGGCCTGGCGCTGCCTGCTCTGGGAAGCGGATGCGGCGGGGATGCGGTCCATCGGGGACACCGCGGCGGCGGCGACGATGACCGCCCGAGCGCTGCAGGAGTCGGAAGTCACCGACGGATTCGCCACGCAGGGACGTCGACTCGCCCAAGAACTCGAGCGGCGCTACACCTCCCCCGTGCGCGCGCTCTCGGAGAGCGCGAACGTCTTCGTCGGACTCCTCTTTTGCAGCGGGATCCTCTCGCTGGTCGCGCTCCAGCGGGCCCGGCAGAATCGACGCGAGATGGGCCGCCACCTGCGGGGCGCCCTGCTGACCGAGGAGATGCTCGAACTGTACGGACGCGGGCTGGAGCGCAAGAACGAAGAGCTTCAACTCGCGAATCAAACGCTGCTCGGGCAGCTCGAGTCTCCGGGTGGGGCCAACGACCGGGCGGCTTGAGAGACTTCTCGCGCGAGGCCGCGCTGGGTATCCTGCGCGCCTCCGTGAGTCACTCCTTCCACTCATCGCCGCCGACGCTCGCGTCGCTCGCGCTTCTCCTCCTGGGCCTGCTGTGGCCGGGGTCGACGATCGCGCAGCCGCCGACCCCTTGGGCGCCGACGCCGGGCTGGCGAGTCGCGGCCGCGGCGCCGCTGGCCTGGACGGAGATCCGCTCGGAGACCTTCCTCTCGCATCCGCCGCGACTCTGGATCGTCGCGCTCGAAGAGACGAGCCCCGGTTACGCGGAGAGCGCGACCGACGACGCGGGGCCCGACTCGGCCCGGGCGGTGGTGCGTCGTCCACTGCGGCAGACGCGGCTTCGGTTCACCCTGCGCGACGGAGTCGAACGGCGGGACTTGGCCTTCCTACAGCACATCGATAACCGCAAATTGGAATGGCTGGCGCCGGGCGATCCGCGGCTGTCGGCGGCGCCGACCGTGCGGAACGATCCCGACGATCCCTGGCCGAACGACTGCGGCGTCGACTTCTTGGAGACGGCGACGCCGCTCGATCTGGACGACGACGATCACAACGAGATGCTGATCCGCTTCATGTCGACGATCGATGATCCCGCCGTGCGAGGCCTGCTCCTGGTCGAGGCCGACTCCCTCGATCAGCCGCAGACGGTCTCGCTGGCGGAGATCACCGCCGACATCCGCATGGACGAAGCGACGCTGACCGAGGTCGTGGTGGCCGAAGGACAGGATCCGGTTCTGATCGCCGATTGGCGCCCGCTGGACGGGTGCCGGTTCTTGCTCGACCTGGAGGTGCCCGGAGAGCCGAACTGCGACGAATGTTGCGCTTTTCCCGTTGTGATGGTGCGCGACAAGGATCGACTGCTGCATCCGACCTACGACCGCTCCCGGCAGCGGGGCTATCTGGATCGGCTGAAGCGCGACCTCGCGCTGCTCAGTATCGACTTCGGGGAGGAAGGGCGCGATAGCTCGAGCGTCACGCCGCTCACCTCGCTGCAGGAGGCTGCGCTCGGTCGCGCCGTGGCGTTCTTCTATCTCACCGGACAGGGCGCCCGGACGCGCGAGAATGTCGCGGGGCAGCTCGGCGCGCGCGCGGAGCTGCCGCGGACGCTCTTCCTGTTGGATCGGATGGAGAGCTATTTCCTGCGCGCTCCGCGGGAGAAGACGCAACCCGGCGCGCCCGGGCTCCGATAACCGGGCGAAGGCTTGAGGGTCACGAGGCCGGGTGTTACGTTCCGGCCTCGGTGTCTCCCTCCTATCCCTGGAAAGAACCGGCGTCGGGGATGCTCCCGGCGCGAACGCCGTGAGGTGCCGCCCATGAATGCGCGCCGCTGCTCCGTCTCTCCCTTTCGTGCTCTCTGGTGGGTCGGGGTCTCCCTGGCCGCGGTGCTCGCGCAGGACGCCTCGCGCGCCCGCGCGGACGAGCCTTCCGGCGAGCTGATGGCCGAGTTCACGAAGGATCCGCTGCTTTTCTTCTTCGAACAGCGCACGAGTGAAGCGCTCAGTTGTGGGCAGGCGGTGTTGGAGGCGGGCGGACACGAGCCGGGTGTCCGCGCGCGCGCGCTGACCACCTTGGCGGCGATCTACAAGGCGACCCCGGGAAAGGAGCCGGCGGCTCGCGCGGCCGTCCTCGCGATCTTGGAGCCGGATCCGACCATCGATCTGCCGGAGATCGATCGGCTGCCGCCGCAGCTCATCACCTATTTCTACGGGATCCGCGACAGCCTGCTGGCGGCGACCGGTCGCTCGCTTCCGCCAGACGTACGCACGGTCGCGTTCGCGGACATCGAGAACAATTCGATCGTGAAGAGCGAGTACGACCTCGATCGCTTCTGTCTCGGACTCACGCACGCCATGATCGGCGATCTTCGCCAGGTCTCGCCGCTCACGATCGTCGACCGGCGTCGATTGAAGACACTGCTCGACGAGATCGAACTCAATCGATCGGACGAGTTGATGGACGAGCGCTACCGCGTGCAGATGGGCAAGCTCTGCGGCGCGCAGTCGTTCATCTGGGGCAGCCTGTCGCAGATCTCCAAGAAGAAGATCCGACTCGATCTGCAGTGGGTCGAGACGGCGACCGGCAAGTACCTTGCGGCGCAGTCGGCGGAGGCGAAGATCGATTCGGCCGAGGATCTCTTCGCGCTGCAGAAGAAGGTCTTGGTGGAGATGTTGACGCCGGAGATGGAGAAGATCCTGACCGGTGAGGAGGTCAAGCAGCTCAAGCGCCGGACCGAGGATCGCTTCGAACAGCGGCAGGCCGACTTCGAGGATTCGGGCGGATACGTCGACTATCTGATCCAGGCGGGCAATGCGCTACTGCTGGAAGAGGGCGGCGACTACGAAGGCGCCGAGGCGGCGTGGGAGGAGGCGATGCGCCTCAATCCGAAGGACACGGTCGCCCGCAATCGCGGCACGGCGCTCCATGCCTACAACGCCATCTCCGAAGAAGGTTGAGCTCAGCCGGGCCGATCACGAGCGCGCGGCGGCGCGCTCTCCTCTTCACGGCGCTCTCCGCGCTCGCCCTCGGGTGCAGCGGCGACGAGCCGGGCCGGCGCGGGGAGCTCGCGCAGCTCCGTCTCGAAGTGGACTTCGAGATCATGACGACATCGCCGCGAGCGGCAGGCGCCCGTCCCGCCGCCCAACCCGGCGATCAGGCGGCGATCGAACAGGTGGTCGCGACGATTTTCGACGACAGCGTGTCGCCGGCCCGCGTGGTCGATCAGGAGCAAGACGACATCGCGCCGGGGGAGACGCGTTTCGAACTCTCCCTCCAGGCGCCGCCGGGTGAGCGGTATCTGGTGCGGGTGGAAACGATCGGCGTGCGCGGAAACGGCGGCGAAGCGACCGAGCGCGGACTGCTCCACAGCGGAGAGTCCGCGGTCTTGGATCTGACCTCGGGAGAGGCCCGCACGGTGCCCGTGACCCTGCGCGATGTCGTCCCCCGGCTCTCGCTCGTGTCCCTCCCTCCGGACCGCTATCGACTCGACTGGAACCCGATCGCGGGCGCCGCTCGCTACCGCCTCGCGGAGATCGGACCGAACTCCACCATCGAGCGAACCACCGCCGCGACCGAGACGACGATCATCGCCCCACCCAGCCTGGCCCCGCCGATCGGTCGCGTGCGCTATCGGGTGCGCGCGGAGCTGGACGACGGAAGGGTCGGCGCCTACAGCGAGAGCGTCGGCGTAGGCGTGGTCGGACCGACGCCACCTTCCGCCATTACCGATCTGAGAGTCGCGCTCGTCGCCGACACACTGGTGGCGCTGCTCTGGACCGCACCCGGGGATGACGGAGCGATCGGCCGCGCCGCCGCCTACGACCTGCGCTACTCGTTCGACCCGATCGATGGGTCGAACTTCGAAGCCGCGATTCCGGTCGCGGGGCTGAGTCCGCCCGCGACGCCGGGCGAATCGGACGGCCGGGTCGTCACCGGCCTGCTCCCGAGAACGCTCTACTTCTTCGCGCTCGTCACGCTGGACGAACTGGGTCTCGGCTCCGAGCTGTCGAATGTCGTGTCGGCCACGACATTGACGGACGATCGCAGCCGACCGGCCGCCGTGGACGACCTCACGGCCGAAGCCGTCTCCGAGACGAGCGCGCGCCTGCGCTGGACCGCGCCGGGCGACGACGGCGAGGTCGGCCAAGCGGACGAATACGAGGTCCGTGTCGCGACATTTCCGATCGACGCGGGAAACTTCGCGACGGCCACGCCGGTCGACGGCGTTCCGGCGCCGGCGCCCGCCGGTGGAGCGGAGTCGATCGTCGTGTTCGGGCTGACCCGCGAGACCAGGCACTATTTCGCACTGGTCACGCGCGACGAAGTCCGCAACGAATCTCTGCTCTCGAACGTGGCCGAGGTCACGACCGCCGATCTCACCCCTCCCGCGCGGGTGACCGACCTCTTCGTGCGACGGCGAGAACTCCGCGGCTTCCAGGTTTCGTACACCGCGCCGGGAGACGACGGCATCATCGGTCAGGCGGCGTCGTACGACCTGCGCTACAGCAGCGCGCCGATCCTCGACGAGGAGAGCTGGTCTGAGGCGATCCCGGTCGAGGTTCCTCCACCGCCGCTCGAAGGGGGCCACTCGGTCGTCGCATCGATCGAAGGCTTCTCGCCCCGCACTGTCTACTACCTCGCGTTTCGTGCGCGCGACGAGGCCGGCAACCAAGCGGCGCTCTCGAACCTCGTGCAGACCAGGACGCTCGTCGAGCCGCCCGATCCTCTGATCGCGGTGCTCGCCTTCGCCCGGACCTTCACGCTCGACTGGGCCTTCGCTTCGCCCGACCCGGACGGCTTCGTGCTGGATCGACGCGTCGGGAGCGGTCCCTGGCGGCAGCATCGGATGCTCGAAGGCGACTCTCGACGCACGCTCGACGGCAATCTGCTTCCGGCGACCCTCTATACCTATCGAGTGCGGGCGTTCGTCGGCGCCGACACGTCGGACTATTCGATCGAGGCGAGCGGCGTGACCGAAGACGATCCGCCGCTCTGCCAGCTCTCGTCCTACGAACCCGACTTCGGCTTTGTGCTGCTCGGCGAGAGCGACACACTGTCGGTGCTACTCACGAATGTCGGCGGGGGCCTCCTGGAGGGCGTCGTGGAGGAAGAGTGCGGCGAGTTCTCGCTCGCGCTCGCCGACCCCTCCTTCTCGCTCGCTCGCGACGAGTCGGTCGTGATCCCGGTCGTCTACACGCCGACCGACGAGACGCCTGACTTCTGCTCGATCTCGACCGGGACGAACTGCAGCATCCTGGTCGAAGGGAACGGCCTGGGTCCGCGCTGTGCGGTCGATCGCGTCTCGATCGACCTGGGCGACATCGGCATTGGCCACGTCGCCTCCGAACTGCTCACGATCAGGAACGAAGGCGGCGCCGTGCTCACCGGACTGGCGGGCGCGGGGCGCAACTGCGGGGACGACCTCGACCTGACCGGCTCTCCCGTTGGGAGCGGGCTCGGATTCTCGCTGGGAGCGGGCCAATCGAAGAGCATCCTGGTCAGCCTCAGCCCCGACTCGGCGGGCGCGTACGTCGACTGCGTCGTCGACCTCGGGACCGAGTGTGATCCGGTTCCGGTCACGGCGCGCGGAGTCTACGCCACCGTCGCGCCGGGCGAGATCGACTTCGGGGATGTGCAGGTCCAGTTCGCGAGGCAGGAGACGTTCCGGCTGGCCAACGTCACGACGACGAGCCGCCTCTTCACGATCTACTACGGCTCTTCGCAGCAGTGCCCCGCGTTCACCCCGTCGGTCTTCGAGATCTTCTTGGCGCCCGAGCAGGCGGTCGATATCACGGTCACCTTCGAACCGTTCTTCAGCGGGGTCCACGACTGTCTCCTGCGGATCGATCCCGGCGGAATCGACCTCCCACTCACGGGACGCGGATTCATAACCTTGGAGTGAGGCCCGCATGTCTCCACCCACCTCGGGGATCCACGTCGCGCCGTTGGATCCATGGGCCGGCCCCGCGGCGGAGGGAGGCGCGCGCATCGCTTCGTTCCGCGACTCTCGCTCGACCCCACCTTCGAGCCGTTCTTCGAGGGACAACACGACTGTAGACTGCGGATCAACCCCGGCAGCCTGGACCTTCCCATGACCGGTCGAGAAACCGCGATCCGGAACTGAGGCGATCATGTCTGGACCGAGTGCGAATGACCGCGCGACGCCGCTCGATCTGATCGTGTTGGCGGAGTTGCTGCCGGTAGCCGATCGAAGCGCTCCCGAGTATGGGCGACCGCATCGCATCGATCGCGACTCGCTCGACGGGTTTCTCGGGAGGCTGAGACCGACGGATCCGTTGGCGGAGTCGGCGGCGAAGATCTCTACGTTTCGCGAGTTCCGACCGGAGGCGATGCGGGCGCGATGGCTGGATGCGCGGGTGGCGGAGGCGCGGGCGAAGTTAGGGGCGGGGACGGCGCAGGGGGCGACGTCGACGACAGCTACGAGATCAACCGCAGCTCCGACTCCGACCGTTGCGTCTGAACCCGCGCCGGAATCTCCGCTCGCGCGCGGCTCCACCGACACGCCGCTCTTCTCCGATGATCCTCTCGCCCACCTCTTCGATCTTGTCGAGGCCGGGACGAGCATGGGCGCCGCGCACGCTCCAGGCGCGAGCCTTGCGGATCGTTTGGTCGCGGAAGTTGTGCGATCGGTCCAGAGCCAGAAGGGTGGCGGAACGCCGAAGGCGCCGAAGAGCGCGTCGGGTTCGTCCGCGGATGATGCGCTTCGCGCCGAGATCCTGCGCGCCGCACTCGCGTCGCCGGAGTGGCGCGCGTTGGAAGGGGCGTGGCTCGCGCTGAGGACGTTGGTGCGGCGGGTCGATTTCCGCGAAGGGACGCGGCTGTTCGTCGTGCCGAGTGCGCCGGGCGCGGGGGTGCGTCATCTGCGCGCGGCGCTCGAAGGGCTTTCCGCGGATGCGGAGTCAGAGGGGCGTGTGACGGTGGCGGTGGTGGGGTGGGAGAGTGGGGCGGAGGAACGCGCTGCGTTTGGCGCAGCTGGACGGGAGTACTGGGTCCCCGTGATCTCGGCGGCTAGCTCGGAGGAGGTCGAGAGCGCAGTGCGGGAGGATCGAGTCGCGTCGTCGGACGACGCGACCTCGTGGTCCGCGGCGACCGCGCACCACTGCTTGGCGCGGCCGCTCTACGGCGCTGCGTCGGAGCCGGTGAAAGGCTTTGCATTCGAAGAGGGCGAGGGACCCACACTCCCCTGGATCCCGGCCTCGTGGCTCCTCGCCCTCGCCATTTCGCGCGCGTTCGACAATGACGGCCTCGGGACTGAGTTCACTGCGCGTCCCGGTGGCGAGATAGAGGATCTACCGCTCTCGAGCGAAGGTCCCGTCGATCGCGCGCTCCCAACAACGCAACTCGCGCAGCTTGCGCGTCGCGGATTCGCTCCGCTGGCCGCGCTCGGAGCCACCGATCGCGCCTACTTCCCGTTCGTCCCCGTCGCGGCTGGGGACGACGCGCCAGAGAATCGCCTGGCTCACCGCGTCTTGATGGCGCGAGTTCATGCGGCAGCGGTGGCGGCATGGAACTCGATCGATCGATCGCTCTCGGCGGAGCGCGCGGCGGAGCAGCTGACTGCGGCGCTGACGCGCGCGCTGACTGATTCTGCGGGAGCGTTTGCCGCGGTGGAGAGCGTGCTGATTTCGGACCGCGGAATCGCTGTTCGCTACCGCGCGCTGCGCGGATCGCTGCGCGATTCATCGCCGTCTGGCATTCACATTCAGCACTAGGTATCTCCGAAACGGACACTCGTCCCGCGTGATGCCTTTCGGTGACGCCTTCTAGCGATATGGTTCCAGCTGCGGTTGCCTGAGGCTCGGCGTTGCGTTCACAACCGCGCAACGCGAGCGATCCTCGAGATCCTGGAAGAGCCGTCGCTGCTCGTGAAACCGCAGGCGGGTCGCCTCCGGCGTAAGGCATGACCGCGGGCCCGTGGCGCCCTTCGGGTGCCCATTTCGACAGCTGCCTGTCCGAAAAACGTGCTAGTATTTCGGACAGTATCGGAGTGGAGTATTCGCCTATCATTATGTTACATAGCATGTTACAGCTAAGCATCGATGCGCGACTAACCCGCAGGGTCCAACGCAGCCCGAGAGGCGCTGTCTTCACGCCTGCCATGTTCGCAGGGTTGGGGAGCCGCGCCGCGATCGACAAGGCGCTGCAACGGCTGGCGGCGAGGGGCAAGCTACGTCGCCTCTCACGCGGACTGTACGACAAGCCCCGACAGGACGAACTCCTCGGTGTGCTGTGGCCCTCGGTGGACGCGGTGATCCGAGCGATCGTGGGCAAGGACAAGTTACGGGTGCAACCCAGTGGCGTGTACGCGGCGAACCTACTTGGCCTGTCGGAGCAAGTGCCGGCCCGAGTCGTGCTTCTCACCGACGGCGCCAGCCGATCGATCGCCGCCGGTCCGATGCGAATCCAACTCAAGCGCACGTCTCCGCGAAACATGGCGGCAGCCGGTCGGTTGAGCGGCCTCGTGATTCAGGCCTTGAAGAGCCTAGGGCCAGAGCACGTCACGCCGGAACGACTGGCTCACCTGCGGAACACGTTGCCCGCCACCGAGCGCGCCCGATTGTTGACCGACTTGGACCTGGCCCCCGGGTGGATGCGGCCGATGCTATGTGAGCTTGCGCAGACCAAGCCGAAAGCAAGGCGCGGCAAGTCAACGAAGAGATCCGAGGCGTGACTTCACTGCAGTTCCTCGCGCTGCCGCGAGAGCGCCGCACGCTTACGTTCGAGCAGGCCGCCACTCGACGAGCGGTAGATGCCGTGATCATCGAAAAGGACTTCTGGGTGTGCTGGCTCCTCCACACGCTCGCTTCGATTCCCTCATTGGCTCCCCACCTGGTGCTGAAGGGAGGGACGTCCCTCTCCAAAGTGTTCGGGGTGATCGATCGGTTCTCGGAGGATGTAGACCTGTCGGTGTCCCCCGCTTTCGTTGGCGCGGATGCGAGCGGATTCGATGCTCTACCCAGCCAGACCAAGCGCGATGCTGCGACGAAGGAGATGCAACGACTCTGTGGAGTCAGCGCCCGAGAGACAATATCGCCGCTGCTCGAGGCGGCCATCCGCGACGCGCTCGGCTCGCCGCCGGGCGGCGAATGGCTGAGCTACGAAGACGACCAGCACACCCATCAGCCGATCCTCCATTTCCAATACCCGACCACAAGAGCAACGGGGTTGAGCTATGTGCGGCGAGCCGTGAAGCTGGAACTGGGCTCGCTCACCGACCAGCAGCCGGTCGGCCGCTATGCGATCCGGCCCTGGGTGGCCGAGGAATTCCCGTCGCTGTTCTCGGACTGGCGCTGTGAGGTCATCGCGCTCGACCTGGCGCGCACCTTCTGGGAGAAGGCGACAATTCTCCACGCTGAGTACTATCGTCCGCAGAGTCTTCCGATCCCGGACCGGTACGCGCGACACTATTCAGACCTGACGCGCCTGCTGGAGCATCCGAGTGCGGCGGCGTTCGCCGCGGACAAAGTGCTATGTGCCCGTGTTGTTGAGTGGAAGAGCCGGGTGTTCCCGCGGGGGTGGGCGCGGTACGACCTCGCGCAACACGGCACTATCAGGCTCGCCCCCCCGGGTCCTCGGCAGGTCTCGTTGGCGAGCGACTACAGGGCGATGCGACCCATGTTTCTCAGTGAGCCGCCGCCGTTCGAGACGGTGATGTCGCAACTGTCTGACGCGGAACGGGCGATCAATTCGCTCTGAACGCCTCGATCGCGACGGAAAGCCGCGCATCGCTCTCGCGTCCTGCACGCATCCTCGGTTGCCCTTCGGCTTCGAGGCTGTCCGCAGAGACGTTGTGACAGTAAGTTGACAGCCGAGTTCGAAGCGGCTGTCTCGACGGCCGGCAAGAGGTGACGTCGCGGAGCGTCCGAGACGAGTCGCCCGAGCAGATGACCCCGAGGAGAACGAGATGAGTGCGCTTGTGACGCCGTGGCGGATTCTGGTCGTGGCTGACTTCGGTGTGGGGGAAGCTCCGGCCGTGCAAGTGACGCCGGACGCGATCTGGCCGAAGGGGTGGAAGGCGGCGGCGAGCGTCTCGGTGAAGGCGCCTGGGAAGAGTGCGGCGAGCAAAACGGAGCTTTGGTTCGAGTCGTTGGAGGACTTCGGGCCGACGAAGGTCGGGGGCGCGCTCGGGGGCGCGACCGGCGGCGCTGGATCGCCCGAGTTGGATTTTGCGCTCCACTCGCCGGCGCTGCAGAAGATCGAAGCGGCCTGGCGCGGGCTCGCCTTCCTCCTCGCGGGAATGAATGCAGGCGCGACCACAGGGGCCGTCGGGAACGCGCCGATCGAGATCTGGCTGCTCCCGGCAACGCGCGAGACGCTCGGCGCGCGGGTGCGCACGCAGGTGTTCGAGGCCGCCGCCCAGTCGGGACAGGATCCCGACTGGAGCGCGGTGCTGCTCGATTTCGAGTTCTCGCACAAGGCCGGCGACCTGGCGCTACTGCAAGACCTGGCCGGAATGGCGAAGGTGCTGCAGACGCCGTTCATCGCGGGCGCCTCCCCCGGATTCTTCGATCTGCGGTACTTCGCGCATGTCGCTGCGTTGCCCTCCGCGCTCGATCGATTGAACTCGACCGCGCACCAGCCGTGGCGCGCCTTCCAAGCCGATGAGAACGCGCGTTGGATCGCGCTCGCCTTCGGCCGGTTCCTCCTGCGCAGGCCATACGTGACGGAAGACGACTACGCCGAGTCGGCGGAAGAAGCGAAGCCGGAGAGCTACCTCTGGGGCGGCGGCGTCTGGGCGATCGGCCTGGCCGTCGTGCGGAGCGTCGCGAAGCACGGCCACGCGCTCGATCTCGCCGGCAGCAGCGGCGGCGCGTTCCCTGGCCTGCCCACGCGCACCTATCCCCACTCCAGCGGCGAGAACGTCGACTTCTCGACCGAGGCGCCGCTCGACGACATGCGCGCCCTCGAGTTCGTCCGCGCCGGCTTCACACCGCTCGTTGGCCGACTGCGCGGCGATGTCGCGGTGATCCCGATGACCGTGACTGTCTTCAGGATGCAGCCGGGCAAACTCACGCTGGAGGCGACAGTCGCGTATCAGGTGACGGCGGGGAGATTGGCGCGAGTCTGCGGAAAGTTGATGGACGAAGCGCCAGCGGGTTCCGCGGAGTCACGCGCGGAATTCTTCGCGCGGGGATTGCGCGCGCACTTGGGGCCGCTCGCCGGAGAGACCGACGCGGCGCGGGCGGAGGCGGTGCGTGTGACGGTGATTCCGGCGACCGCAGGAGGCGCCGGAGTCGAAGCGACTCCGGCGCTACTGGAAATCGCGATTCGTTGCGCCGTCCCGCTGGAGGGAAAGCCGTTGGAGTTCGGGTTCATGCTGCCGGTTTGATCAGGGCGTCGGACGGAGTTCCACCGGCGCGGACTTCCAAGGGCCGAGAACGGCAACGATGTCGCAGAATTGACCCCGATCGTTGCTCATCCGACAGCAGTCCTCGAGGACAACGTTGAACCATCCTTCGATGTCGCCGGTCGGAGGCTCCTCGCCCGCGAAGACCGCGGCTTCTCCGCCGGGACGGCCGATCCAGGCGGTGACTACTTCTCGACCCAAGACGAAGAGAAAGACGCGCGGGCGCAGCGGTCCCGGGGCGAGGGTGGCGCGATCTTCCGCGGTCACACGATAGGCGCCTCGCACGATCGTGCCTTTCGGCGACGAGCCGCTGAGTGCGAGCGCCACGGCCGAACCGGCGCCCGCCTTACCTGGAACTCGAGGCGGCAGCGGAGGCGATTGATCGTTCCGCTCGAACGATGGGTAGCTCTCGCTCACTTCCCCTCCGGGGTCAGCTCGACCCGCACCGTGTTGGAGAGCAGTCCCGACCACGCGACGAACGCGTAGAAGACGCCGGGGCCGATCGGGAGCGCCACCTGCTCACGCAGATCGATGTTCCGGAATCCGCCGACGCTGTCCGGCTCTTCCAGGGGCATCGCGTCGTCCTCTTCGTCTCGCGGCATGTCCGAGAAATCGACCGGAGGACCGGGCGGCGGCGCCGGCATCACACCCATCGCTCCGACGATCGCGTAGAGCCCGTCTTCGCGATAGACGACGAGCGAAACCTTCTCCCAATCGACGCCCCCGAGCCGGGACCGCGTCTCCGCCTGCATCTGGTAGCTGCAACAGAGCGGGACGATCGCGCCGGCCGCCGCGCGCGCGCGCTTCGGCGCCGAGAGTTTCAGGCCGTCCTCTTGGGGCGAAAATGCCGGCGAGGCCGCGTGCGGCCCGAAGTCAGGCCTGACGTCGCGGAAGGCGTCGTCCGGGAGCGCTTGGTCGGTGTCTTCGGTCTCGGGCATCTACATGGGTCTCCGCTGCTCAGCCGAGCTTGGTCAGATCTCTTCGCTTCAGCATCTCGGTGCAATCGGCGCAGAACGTGGTCGGACTCGCCTTGTGCAACAGGCCGCACATCACACAGCTTCCTCCGTACCACTGCGTCGCCGTCTTGGTCGCGCCTTTACCGCAGTGGTTACCGACCCCGCCGTTGCCGACATACCAGTCGGCGTAGTCGGGAGCGCTGGTCTCGGCGCCGGTCGTGGCGTCGTAAGTCGGATTCTTCTGCACGACCAACCCCAAGAGATGCCCGACCTCGTGCAACGTGACGCAGAGCGACCGCGCCGCATCGGCCTTCTGGTACTTCTGGTCCCGCAGGCTGGAGACGCACACGCGCAGCGACTTCGCCGCCTGCCCGAGCGGGTTCGATTCGATGATCCGCACTCGGAGTGTGATCTCGAGCGTCACCCCTTCGTCCCGGATCCACTCCGCAATCCGGCTGCCGTATTTCCCCAGCTCGATGATGACCTCTGCGCTCGCTCTGCCTTCCGGGTGCCTGTATCCGCTGCGTGACTTGCGCGTGATCCGCCGGACCCTCGTGTCGTTCAGATCGTGCGCAACGTCGCCGTTCGGCTGGAGCATGCGGATGCGTCCCTGCAGCCAGCTCGTGTCATCGGGCCAGGTGAGCTGGCCGTCGAGTTTGAACCGCACATTTCCGCTGGAGGAGACCGCCTTGCCGACGAGCGTCTTCGTGATCGTCTTCCAGGCGTCGACCAGGATGCGGTCGACGTAGAGGAGCTGCATCGTCAGCGGCCGCTTCTCGGCATCGGGGGGCGCGATCTGTTTCCTCGCATCGTCCAGGATGTCGAGCATCGTCTTGATGATCGGCGCCGCCGTGAGATCGGCCGCGCCTCCGAGCACGTCCATCTCGATGAAATGCGATTCCAGGATGCCTTGGATCTGGCCATGCACGCTTCCCTTGCAGCCGGGCATCGCGCCGACCTGCATGTAGATCCGCCGCCACACCGTCACCTGGTCGGGCTCGGTCGCGGGCATCGCGCCCGAGCCGTCCTTGATCGCCCCCGCTTTGAACTTGAAGGTGTCGCCGCCCGCGATCGAGACGCGCAGGCCGGTCCAGGCGCGCTTATTCCTGTCGACCAGCCCGAACGCGCGGTTCGGCGGTGTCAGATGGGCGCCGGTCTGCCGGGCGTCGGCGGAGAGTTTGGTCAACGGCATGTTGCCGCCCCCGGGCTCCACGAAGAACCAGACCGGCGAGCCCCGGGCAGCCCCGGGCAGCGCCTCGGAAACGTCCACGACGATGAAGACCAGCCGCCCATGATTCTTCTCCGGGTCGCACGGCAAGTTGACGTATTGGTCGATCGGCATGCTCTCTCCCTCGCGACTCTCGGCTACTTCTTCGAAACCGCGGTGACGCTCCAGTCACCCGTCGGCGCCGGCAGGATCGGCAAGAGGATCGCCGGCGGTTGCAGCTCGGGCGCCGGCGGCGTGTTGGGCGGCTTCGATGACATTTCATTACCGAACATCGGGTCGAGCTGCCGGCAGACCATCTTCCCGTCCATCTTGACGTCGAAGGAGAAGCTGACGAACTCGGCCTTGCCTTTGATCTTGTGACTGACCACACCCTGAGCGCTCCCGGCCTCGTCGCCGGACGACATCTTGAACTTCGAGTCCTGGAGCATGACGGGGTTGCCGTCGCACTTGACCGTACTGGAGCCGTCGGACGTGTCGCTCGACATCGAGATGTTCGGATAAGGGATCGGGATCGGCGCCGGCGCGGGCGGCGCGGGCGTGAGGCAGACGTCGGGGAAGAGCATCAGCGTGCCCGAACTCGAGGCGTGGACGACGGTCATGAAGTTGACGATCACGGTCGCGGGCATCGAAGTTCCTCTCTCTCTGTCGGCTCTCGGCTGTCGGCTCTCGGCCCTCGGCTCACTCGATCCCTGGAACGAACTCGGTATCCGGCGCGCCGACGATGAGGGCGGCGCGAGCGCCTCCATCGGCGCTCAGCGGGAGCCAGGCGCGAACGGAAGGCGCCCGACCGATTCCGAATGCGCCGAGCGCACGCGCCACCGCCAGGCCGCCGACGGCCGCGCCGGTTTCGCCGACACAGTCGGCCAGGAACCACTGGTGCCTCAGGCCACCGAAGAGCGTGTGCAGACGCGTCAGCACGTAGCTCCACTCCAGCGCGAGGTAACGCTCCCCGTTCATGTCGCTCACGACCCAAGGCGGCGAGGGAACGGCGCCCAACCGCGCGGCGGCCTCGCGGATGGCCGCACCAAGTCCCGTTCCGATGCAGGCTCTTTCGGAAGAGACCGTCGCCGTCTCGACCGCGAAGCCCATCGCTTCGATCGTCGCCAGCGGCGTCCTTCCCCGCCGTTCGGCGGTGCGCGGCGGCTCGAGCACGAGCACGGTCGCAGCCTCTCCCGCGATGACCCCTTCGGGCGCGCGGGAACATTTCAGCCGCGACCGTTCGTCCATCCACTGCAACGACGCCGGATCCACGAACGAATCGCTCGCGACGACGAGAGCGGGCGCGCCGGTGGCGGCCTGCGCCTCCAGCGCGGATCGGATCGCCTCGGCGACTCCACAGTGTCCCGACCGCGAGATCGTCATCGCCTTCGGTCGCGGGAGCCCGGACCGTCGCACCAACTCGGCGGGGAATCGACTCTCCAGATCCGCGTCGGTCGGCCGTCCGGTCTCCGGCAGCGCCAGATGAAGCGAGGCGCCTTCCAGGTCCTTGCGCGAGAGCGCCGCCGACTCGATCGCTTCGGTCAAGGCAGGGAAGGCGAGTTGGAGCAGTCGTTCCGTTCCGACCAAGAGCGGATCGAGATCGGTGACGGGCGCGATCATCGCGGGCTCCAGTTCGCCGTTCTCCTCGTCCCACGGCGCGCAGAGCCAGCGCTTCGTCGGTTCGTAACGCAGGAGGCCTGCGCGGAATGAGGCAAGCGACTGCTGCGTGTTGCCCCCGATCGAAGTCGAAAGACCGAGACCTGAGATCCAGGCCGGCGATTGGCGCGGGAGGGCCATCAGCTCTCCTTCACCCGCACCGCCTTGAGCGATCGGAGGTGGTTGTGGATGCGGAATCGGGCGCGATGGGTCAGCGAGACCCGATCGGCATCGGGTTCGAGCACGACGGTATCCAAGACCGACTCCAACGGCAGCCAGTCGCCCTTCCAGTGCGCCTCGATCACGGGGCGCGCGGTCGGCAGTAAGAAACTCCAGGCCCCTCGGCGGTGCACGCCGCTCGTCTGCACCGGCTCTCCGCCTCGCAGGTGCGGAATCGCCTGCAATGCTTCGGGCGCCCCGTTGAAGTACCGCTCGTCGAAGTCCTCGGGCAAGAGCGGGAGCCGGTCCGCTTGCCACTTCGCGTCGTAGGTGCCGGCGTGAGTCCGGCGCGGGAGCCAGTGCCTCCCGACGAATCCGAAGCCGACCGGCGTCGCGTTCTGGCCCGGCTTGCTGATTCGCTTCTTCGGCGCCTCGATGTTCGGGAGCGCGAGCCCGTCGACGAACGACGACCGTTGCTTGCGCACGTAACCAGCGCCGATCGGATTGCGCTCCTCGGCGCCCAGCCACCCCTGGCCGTCCTTGTCCGGCTGCGCGCCTCCGAAACTGCGTTCGTAGACGAGCGGGATCTTCTCGAACGGTTCCGGCCCCGAGATGTGTGCGAGCCCGAGCGAGATCTTCCATTTGCGATCGCCGCTCACGATCGCGCTCTGGGCGACCGGGCCGACACGCACCTGCACCTTGCTCTCCTTCGCTTTCCCGTCGGGGGCGTAGGCGTGTCCGAGGAGCACGACATCGGTGGCCGGTTTCCAGAGCGCGAGGTCGCTCTCGTAGGACAGGCTCGACTCGCCCGGCTTCCCGTAATACTCGTCGGCTTGCGTGATCGGCGACGGCTCTTCCAGTGGAGCGGTCGACCCGCCATCGACGCGCCAGCTCCCCTTCCAGATCACGACGAGCGTCTCGTGTCCGTCCCGATCTGGGAGGATCAAGAGCTGCGCCGGGAAGCGGGTGTCGTTGATGAGTTCCATGGTCGATCGAGCGTCAGCGAATCAGTTGATCCGGACGGCGGCGCCGCGGATCCGGTTCAGGCGTTGGGCGTCACTGACGATCTGCACGCCGCGGAGCACGAGCTTTCCATCCGCGGTCAAAGTGACCGAGGCCTCGCCGCACTCCAGCACGACCTCGCGCGTCCCCTGGAGGAGGATCCGCTCGCCGTCGATCCTCACGGTGCGCGCTGGCGCCACCCGTTCCTCCGGCGTTTCCTCCACCCAGCCGACGATGAGGGGCCGATCGGCATGTCCGCTTTCGAAGAGGAGGACCACGTGTCGACCGATCGCGCCCTCGAGCACGCCGTTGGGCGGAGGCGCCGCCAGCACCGCGAGTCGGGGGCCGCTCGGCGCCGAGGGATAATCCACCCACGGCTCGCCGCCGCCGCCGACCGCGACCAGTCGCCCGATCTCGGCGCCCGCGGCGCGAACGCCGCCGGCTGGAGTCTCTGTTCGAGTTCGCATGTTGTCGGTCCTCTCTTCTCTCAACTCCGGGGGAGTTTTCCGCGCGAAGCTTCGGCCACCTGTCGGATCAGACTCGGGAAGGCTCGACGCTGCTCGTCGGCCCAACCTCTCGTCTCGAACGGCCCAACGCCCGGCAGCGCGAGACGCGCCCGCAGGATCGCTGCTTCGCGCGTGGGCATCGGTGCGTCCTGCGCGTCTTCCAGGAGCTTCTCCCACGAGACGTTCCGCGCAGCACGCTTCCCCGGTTCGCTCGCCCACCACCGCTCGACCTTCTCGGGATCCGGCCACGCGAACTCTTCGTCCGGGTCCAGGTCCTCCAGTTCCGACTTGGCGGCGTCGTCGGGCGAGAGCGTGAGCCCCTCCTCGACGAGGTCGATCCCGAGGAGCACCTCGAGCGCGTGTCCGGCCGCCCGGCTCTGCGCTTTCTCTCGAATCGCGCGCACGATCTGATCGGCCGCTCCCGTGTCTCCGCTATGAGCGATGGAGAGAAGCGCCGCCCGGCGTGTCTCCGGCCGGTCAGCGGCGACCGCCAGTACTGCGCGCGCGTCGGGCGCTGCGGCGAGCGCGTGCCAGGCGAGCGCGCGGGGCGCCCTCGGATCGTCGGCGCCCGCCAGCCTCGTCCCGGCCGGGTGGGCTTCTGGCATGTGCGCGAGCAGAGCCGCGCGGTGCGCCGCCGACGCGACAGCCGGGTCTTCGTGCGAAAGGGCGCGCGCGATCTCACGCTCCGCGTTTCGCGGCAAGATCCGCGAGGCGATCTCGAGTCCCGCGCGCAGCACCTGAGGAAGATCGCTCCGCAGATACTCCGGCAGCTCCGCGACCTCACGCGTGTCGCCTCGGAAGACGAGCGCGTCCACGGCCGCAGCGCGGACGCCGATTTCCGGGTGCTTCGCGAGCTGCTCCAGCGTGTCTTTCGTGCGCGGCCCGCGCGCCAAACGCAGGCCCCGACGGTGTCCGCGGGCGCCCTTCGAGGATGCGAGCGCGTCTCCGAGCGCTCCGAGCGATTCAGCCGAGGGCGACGCAACCGCGGCGAAGCTCGCGACGAACGACTCTCCATCGATCTTCGAACCGAGACCGGACCGCGCTACTTCCCACCCAGCCGAGTCGGCCACGGTGAGTCCATCGAGATGCGCCAGGAGACGTTCCTCCAGCGAAGCCATCGAGTCCAGCCGCCGCGCGTACGAATCGAACGCGAGTTCTCGGAGGCGGAAGAGGAACGCCGCTTCTTCGAAGTGTTCCTCCAAGATGTCCCGACGGAACGGGCGCACGGCTCAGTCGATCCCCGTCTTCGGCGCCTTGATCGTGATCCCGCTGGACCCGTCGAACTTGATGTCCTTGCCCTTGATCGTGATCGTGCCGTCTCTCTTCATCTCGATGGAGGCTTCGCCCGTCTTGATCAAAACCGACTCTTCGGCCTCCATCGCGATTTTCTTGGCCTTGATCGTCAGGCCGTCGGCGGTCTCCCAGGTCGAGGCGCCGCTGACGTTGAGGCCGTAGGCGCCGCCGACTTCGACCGTCCGATCGCCGCTGACGGAGACCGAGCTCGCCCCCGAGATGGTGAGGCTATCGGCGCCGGAGACAGTTCGGGTGCTTGCCCCGGAGACTTCCGAATCGTGAGCCGCGCCGACTTTCTCCGAGAGCGCGGCCCCCACCTCGATCGCAACGGCGCCTCCGACCACGAGCGAATGCGAAGCGCCCACTCGGATGCTGGAGACGGCGCCGACCGACTCGATCCGACTCCCACCCACGTCGATCGAGAGGTTTCCTCCGACCTTCAGTTCCTGATTCGCGACCACCTTCAGCGTGTCGTTGTTGCCCACCGTGCCGCTCTGGTCGTTCATCACCTCGAAGGTCTGGTCGTTCTCCACGGTCAAGACTCGATCATGTTTGACCGTATGCGTTTCGTCATGCCCCACGGTGACCGTCCGGTCCGCCTCGACGATCGTGTCCATGTTCAGCTGCGCATGTACATAGACCTGCTCGGCCCCCTTCGCATCCTCGAAGCGGATCTCGTTCGAACCGCCGCCGCCCGGCGTGCTGCAGCTCTTGATCGTGCTCTTGGTCTTCTCGTCCGGGAGCGTGTACGGCGTCGCGTTCGATCCGTTGTAGACCGCGCCGGTGCAGATCGGGTGATCGGGGTCGCCTTCGAGGAACTCGATGATGACCTCTTGGCCGATGCGCGGAATCCAGACCGCGCCCCAGCCGGCGCCGGCCCAGTTCTGTCGCACGGGGACCCAACAGGAGGAGGTGGCGTCGTCCGCGCCGTGGTGATCCCAATGGAAGAGGACCTTGATGCGGCCGAACTCGTCGGTCCAGATCTCTTCGCCCGCCGGTCCGGTCACGCGCGCCGTCTGCGGACCGTCGACGCGCGCGAGCGGGGTGACGCGTGCGGGGCGGAAGAGGACGTCGGAGGGGATGCACTCGAAGCGATTGCCGTAGGGCGGTTCCTCCTCCTCGGAGTTCCCCGCCTCTTCGCCCTCCGGCTTCTGGTGGCCCCAATGCTCCACGCGCACGAAGGTGTACTCGCGATTGGCGTCATCCCGCGGGAATTGGTCCAGGGTGAAGCGCGAACCGGCAACGAAGCGTCGACAATCCGACTCTCCGCGTCCGAGAGCCCTCAGGGAGGTGAGCGAGCCGATCTGCGCAGCCGCGAGATGCGCGCCGGTCGAGTCCGCGTCGACGAACTTCCCGGGATAGTCGTATTGGATCAACTTCTGCTCGGCCGGCAGAGCCGACATGCCGACGGTTCCCCTGAGCCGCGAACTGGGCCGTCTGAAATCGTGCGCGAGCAGATGCACGATCGTCGGCCGCACGCTCCGCCCGAAACGGAAGGCGTAGACCGCCTCGCTCTCTTCCACCAGCGCCGTCTTCTCGCGGAACGGCAACGTCGGCTCCCCTTCGATCGCCGCCGTGGCGTTGATCTGGTCGCAGGCGTAGAAGAGGTCCTTCGCTTCGCCGTGCTTGAAGTAGAAGCAGATCCCTTCCTCTTCCATCAGCCGCAACGCGAAGTCGAGATCGCTCTCGCGGTACTGCACGCAGTACTCGCGCGGTGTGTAGGTCTCCTGCAGGTCGAGGATGAAGTCCTCGTTCTCGACGAAGTCGGCCGCCTCGAAGAGCGCCTTCAAGATGACCGGAGTCGTCTTGTTGGGGTGGAAGATCTTGCAGTCGCGGCGCAGCCCGAGGGTCCAGAAGCGCGGGACGAGCTGGATCTCGTAGTGCTGCTGACTCGGCCCGTGGCCGACATGTTCGAAGCGCGCGATCAATCCGTGGACATTGCGGACCGAACCGTCGTCGGTCTTCCAAGAGAGCGTTCCCGTACAGCCCGCGACGTCGTCGATCACGATGTCGTCGACCGAACTGATGAGACGGATGGTGTACGAAAAGAGGTCGGACATCGCTTCGACGCCGTGGAATTCGCGCACCTGCCAGTCGGCCGGCCCGAATCCGCCCCCCACGAAGAAGAGGTCCGCCTCGCTTCCGCCGCGGATCAACGCCATGGCTTCACGCCTCCGGGAACTCGACGACGAAGGTGTCGTCGTCGGCCACGCTCAGACGCACCGACTCGGGCAGCGGCCCCTCGGTCATCTTCTCCAAGAGACTCGTGGAGAGGAGCGGCAAGAGACTCTGCGTGATGATGTGATCGATGTTGCGCGCCCCTGAATCGACATCGGTGCAGCGCGCCGCGATGGTGTCGACCGTCTTGGGGTCCAGATCGAAACGCATCTTGTGGCTGTCCTGCAGACGCGACGCGATGCCGTTCAGCTTCAGACGAACGATCGACTTGAGGTTCTCGCCGCGCAGCGGGAAGAACGGCACGATCTCCATGCGTGCGAGCAGCGCCGGCTTGAAGTGCTGTGAGAGCGCCGGCCGGATGGCGCTGACCAGCTCCTCGGTCGACGGCGGCACCGGCCCCGCCGCCATCGACATGATGACGTCGGTCGCCAGGTTACTGGTCAGGAACACGATCGTGTTCTTGAAGTCGATGATGCGTCCCTCACCGTCGGCCAACATCCCCTTGTCGAAGACCTGGTAGAAGAGGTTCATCACGTCCTTGTCGGCCTTCTCGACCTCATCGAGCAAGACGACGGAATAGGGCCGCTGCCGCACCGCCTCGGTCAGGACGCCCCCTTCGCCGTAGCCGACATAGCCCGGAGGCGAACCGACGAGTCGACTGACGGTGTGCTTCTCCTGGAACTCCGACATGTTGATCACGGTGACGAAGCGCTCGCCGCCGAACATGAGGTCAGCGACGGTCAGCGCCGTCTCGGTCTTGCCGACGCCGCTCGGTCCGACGAAGAGGAACGCGCCGATCGGCGTCTTCGGATTCTTGAGGCCTGCCTTGGCGGCGCGCAGGCCGCGGTCGACGGCGTCGAGCGCCTGGTCCTGGCCCTTGATGCGCTCGCCCATCCGCTCCTTGAAGTTCAGCGCCTGCGCGGCGTCGTCGCCGGCCATCTTGCCGACGGGGATTCCGGTCCAACTCGCCACGACTTGGGCGACGACGCGGGCGTCGACCTCGACGGGGACGAGAGGGGAGTCTCCTTGGAGGTGACGGAGGGCGAGCATGAGGCGGTCGTGCTCCTGTTGTTGGGTGGCACGGGTTTCGGAAGTGAGTGCAGGGGTTGGGGGTGGTGAAACAGGAGTGGCGGACGGGGAGCTGGTCGTTTCGGGGGTGGGAGAGGAGTCAGCGGACCGAGTCCGCTGACTGCTGGGATCTAACTCACCTCTCAGGATCTGGATCTGCTCGGCGAGGACTTTTTCCTTCAGCCACTTGTCGCCGATCTCGTGCTCGAGGTTGCGGAGTTTCTCTTCTTCGGCGGTGAGCTCGGCGCGGCGCTTCTCGTCGCGCCCCCCCTTCAACGTCTCCTCGCGATCGAGGGCGGTCCGCTCGCGTTCGATCGTGGCCAGGCGTCGCTCCACGTCATCGAGCGACTCCGGCTTCGTCGCCTGCGCGATCTTGACGCGCGCGGCGGCCGTATCGAGCAGGTCGACGGCCTTGTCGGGCAACTGGCGTCCGGCGATGTAGCGACTGGAGTAGCGGGCCGCCGCCTGTACCGCCTCTTCCAGGATGCGGACCTGATGCGCGACCTCGTACTTGTCGCGCAGTCCGCGCATCATCTGCACTGCGATCTCTTCCGACGGCTCGTCCAGCTTGACGACCTGGAAGCGACGCTCGAGTGCGGCGTCTTTCTCGAAGTACTTCTTGTACTCCGACCACGTCGTCGCGGCGATCGTGCGCAGTTCGCCGCGCGCCAACGCCGGCTTGAGCAAGTTGGCCGCGTCACTGGTGCCGGCCGAACCGCCGGCGCCGATCAAGGTGTGCGCCTCGTCGATGAAGGTGACGATCGGCTGCGTGGAGCCCTTCACCTCTTGGATGACCGACTTGAGCCGGTTCTCGAACTCCCCCTTCACGCCGGCGCCGGCCTGCAGGAGTCCCAAGTCGAGACTGAGCAGCCGCACGTTCTTCAGCAGATCCGGCACGTCGCCCGAGACGATGCGCAGCGCGAGCCCTTCGACCACGGCAGTCTTGCCGACCCCCGGCTCGCCGACGACGATCGGGTTGTTCTTCCGGCGTCGCGCCAGGATGTCGATCATCTGCCGGATCTCTTGATCGCGACCGAAGACCGGATCGATCTCGCCTTGGCGCGCCTTCTCGGTGAAGTCGATCATGAAGCGACCGATGGCGGTCTCTTCGGCGGGACGTCCGTCGGAACGGGGCGCTCCGCCGCCGGCCGCGCCGCCGGTTGCGCTCGCCGCTTCGGCCGCAGCCGCCTCGGTCTCACGCGAATTCCCGACGATGCGATACAGCTCGCGCTTCAGCTCATCCTTGCGGATCGCCTCGAAGGCGGCGTCGAGATCGATCGAGAGATACTTCTCCGGCTGCTGTGCGAGCGCGAGGAAGAGAGTGCCCGAGCGCACCTGCGTGTCGGCGTAGTCGACCGAGGCGAGCATCCAGGCATCTTGGATCCAGCCGACCACGCGCGGCGAGATGACCGGCCGCCCCGTATTGCCGCTCTTCATCTTCTCCAGGCCGTGCGAGAGACCGGCCAGCAGGCGTGAGGGATCGATCTCGAAGTGACGCAGAATCGCCTGCACATCGCCGCGCGGATCCTCCACCATCGGAACCAGCAGATGCTCGACGGTCACCTCGTAGTGCGACCGCGAGACCGCCGCGCCCGCCGCATCCTCCAGCGACTTCGAGACGGTGCGGTTGAGCTTGCGGAAGAGCCCCTTGAGATCGACGTCCAACATGGCTCACGCCTTCCTTTCGTTCGTCCGTTCCAGGCTCACGCGGTTCGCGCGAGCGGCGAAAGTCGCACGCGACCGTCGCTTCCCTGGGTCGGCAGTATCCAACTCTTCCACCCGAGCCGCGATCCACCATCGAGGCGAGCCGGCGTCATGTCCTTGCGGTCGAGGATCAACTCGACGTCGAACTGCAGCGGATCGGCCACGAAGAACTCCGTCAGCCGCTCCAAGCGGCGCGCACGATCTCCCCCCGGAAGAAATCGCAGGAATTCCTCGCCGTCGAGCGGACCGACCACCACCCCGAACGACGAGGTCGCGTCGCGGATCGTCTCGCCCAGAACGAAGTCGACCCCGAGTCGTGAACCACGGAGGCCGAGCGCGCAACATTGGTCGGCGCCGATCGCCGCGGTGCGCACGAGATTCGGCTCGATGGCGATCGGCAGGTCGCTCAACTGATCGCGCAGGAACGAGCGCAGCCCCGCGGCCGAGCGCACGCCCGAACCGAGCACGCCCGCGGTGCGCAGCAGCTCCACGGCGGAAAGCTCCGTTGCTTCCGGCATCCCGCGCGTCCCGAGGCCGGCCAGCGCGAGATACCAACCGGTCATGGCGTCGCGTCCGCCCGTCTCATAACGAACGTGGTGACGCACGCGCGCCCACGCCCGCCAGACGAACGAGATCAGCCGGTGATGGAACACATCGAGGAAGTCGCGCTCGGTCGAGTCCTCGCCGGCCCAGAGCAGCTCCTCGGTGAAGTGATTCGGCAGCGGCGAGGCCGGACCGTAGAGGCCGAGGAAGTGCACGGTGAGCCGCGCCTTCTGCGCGATCGCGTCGTCCGGCGTCTCGATCGTCTCCAACGACGCCAGGTCACCGGGCGGGAAGGCGAGCGAGAGCGACGGGCGAAAACGGATCGCCTCGTTCGCCGTCGGGCCTAACTCTCCGGGCTGCGAGGCGCCCGGATGCGCGGCCAAGATCCGGCGCACCACCTGGTAGAAGGAGAGATCGGGCAGCTCCGCCGCCGTCGGGAATTCGGGCGCGCTCACACGAGTTGCCTCTCTCCGGTGCGCGCCGGCCAGACGATCTCCTCGCCCTTCTGGATCCCCTTGATCCGAACCCGCACGAAGGAATTCAAGGTGGCTTGCAGCGCGAACAGTTCGACCAAGATCGAGCTGAAGAGAAACAGATCTCCGTCGCCCGCGAAGCGGTCCTCGCGCACATCCAGATCGACATCGACTCCGCGCAGCAGCGCCCCGCGATAGACGAGATCGCGCGGCGTCGTCCGGATCGCCTGGATCCCCTCCAACCGCAGCGCGAGCATCCGCGCCGCCTTCGGATCGCGCGCCGTCTGGAAGTCGTAGAGCGAGAGGATCCCACGCAGCGCCTCCAGATCGGTCAGCGAGAGACGCTGCAGCCCGAGATGCGAGAGCAGACGCCAGTGCAGGTCTCCCTGGAGCGGCGGCGGGATCGACGGTGTCGGCGTCGTCAGGTTGCGAAAGCGCGCCAACTCCGGCGACGTGTCGGTTGGAACCTGGATGTCGCCCACGCGCAGCGCCTCGGGCAGACGTCGATTCGTGCAGGTCAGGCGGGTCGCCACGGTCTCGACCGCAGGATGCGCGGCGCGCGACGCGGAGTCGACGAACGACAGATAGGTGTCGGCGCGATCGTCGACGACCGAGTTGCGCAGACGCACAACGTGGTAGGTCGGCGCCTCGCGATCCTCGACCGCATGGATGAACGAATGGAACGGAGGGAACTCCCGCTCGCGCGCCGCGCCCGTCTCGACCCCGGTCACACGATCGACCGAGGAGATCTCGTAGTGGAACGGGTTCGCCCCGGCCGGTCGCAGCCGGTACTCCACCTTCGCGCGGTCGAGTCGGAACGGATCGGCCTCGTGCGTGAACTGATTGACGATCGGCGTGCAGTAGAGCCGGAACGTGTCGGGGGCAGGCCGCAGCGTCGCCTCGAGCGCGCGGTCGAAGCGCACTTCGATCCAGAAGCGCTCTTCCAGCGGCAGTTCGCGCAGTCGCTCGAACCCCCCGAAATCGAGGAAGAGAAATTTCTCCGGCAACGCGAAGTACTCCTGCAGCAATCGATAGCCGGGGAAGCTGCGGGTCGGATAGTCGAGCAGCGCCTCCGACTCGCGGTAGCCGACCGGCTGGATCGTGAGCGGCCGCCAGGTGCTCTCCGTCTTGGCCGCGCCCTTCCCCTCGGGACCGGTCGTGACGACCCTCGCTTCGGCCACGTGTCGCAGCAAATGTTGGTGCAACTGCAGCGTGATCGTCGGATCGCCGTGTAGATGCAGGCGCAGCGTTCGTAGATCGAGCACGTCCAGCGGGAGCTTGTTCCAGACCTTGAAACCGAGCCAGAGGCGCGAGACGCCGGCGCCCTGCGTCTCGAGCTGCGTCTGTTCCAGCGAGATCGGCTGGAGATCGACGGCGTAGGCGGTGCGAAAGCGGCAGGCGGTCCCTTCGACCGGCACCGACTGCACCTGGACGCCGCGTTCGACGCGGTGCGTCTGGCGGAGCGCCGCGAACCGCGGTTGGAACTCGAGCATGGACATCGACGGCACCGGCCGCAGGTAGTGCGGCCAGAGCATGTTCATCAGCCCGTGCGTGACCTCGGGCAGCTCGTCGTCGAGCCGCTCTCGGATCCGCGCGGTGAGGAAGGCGAATCCCTCCAACAGCCGCTCGACGTCGGGGTCGCTGCTCGTCCCCGAGAGGAGGTGCGCCGCCTGAGGATAGGCGCGCGCGAACTCCGCGCCGAGCTCGCGCAGGTAGAGCAGCTCGTCTTCGTAGTAACGATTGAACACTAGTACGACCTTCGCGGGTCAGTCGGGCCGTCGGGCCGCCGAACGCCGGTGTTCAGTCGAGCACCTGGACTTCGCCGGACGGATCGATCTGGGTGCGGAAGCGGACCGCGGCTTTCTGCCGCGAGGTGACCAGGTCCGCGCGAACATCGAAGCGCAAGAGCAGGGGCTCGTCCGCGTCGATCACGAAACTGACGGAGACGCGACGGAGCCGGGGTTCGAACTTCTCGATCGCGGTCTTGATCGCGGTGCGCAAACGGCCCTGCGATTCGGGCATCGAGTAGGCGACGTCCGCGAACTCGGGAATGCCGTAGTCCATCCGTGACGCCGAGATTCCCGGGTGCGAATTGAGGAGCCGGCGCAGGTTCTCCAGCACCGAGGCCGCGAGGCGCTGCGGATCCTCTTCGGTCGTCCGCGTCGATTCGGCCCCCGGATCGCGCAATCGCTCCAGCAGGCTCCGCTCTCTCGGCACCCGGACTCCTCACGCCGAAGCGGCGAGAGCCGGCGTCGCCGGCCCTCGCTCGCCTCGAGCTTCGATCAGGTGTTTCCACTCCACGTGTCTTCGTGCGTGACTCCGCCGTTCGTGTAGGTCCACACGATCGTGTGGAACACGAACCCGATCTCCTCCAACGCCGGGGCGTTGGTCGAGGCGGGATCGATCACATCCGGTGAGAGCTGATGGAAGTGCGCGATGCGACCGGCCTTGATGTCGACGGTGAAGAACTGTTCGGTCGTGCCGTCGCCGGTCGGATTCGGACGGAAGAACTTGAACGTCGCATCGATCGCTGCGTTGTTCACGAGCGCCTTGGCCAGGAGCGGCGTCGCCTTGTCGATCCGCTTGCGAATCACGATCGGCTCGTACTGACGCCGTCCCGTCGCCATTCCGCTTCCCGTCTCCCGCGCGGTCTTGACCTTCGCTTCGTAGAAGACGCATTCGATACTGTTCTCGCGCCCGAGTGAGAACTGCGTGCTCTCTCCCTGGACGTCGGCGCCGTTCGCCTTCAGATAGAGATGTACTGTCTCCGCCATCGTTCCCTTGCCTCCACGGTGACTTCGACCATCCGGTCGCGATCAGCGGGCCACCGTGCCGCTGCGCCGGCCTCCAACCACTCAGAACGTCAGGGCAGGACTTCGATCTCGACCTCGACGCCGCCTTTCGACTTCGCCGCGCCCGACCGACCACCGCCGCCGCCCGCCGCCGATTGCACCGCGACCTCCAACCCACCCCAGCGCGCCGCCGCGCGGACGACGATCTCGTCCTCGAACTGCCGCGTGGTGTGGAATCCGGTCGCCTCGAAGTACTTGATCTGACCGAGGGTCTTCGCGCCCGGCGTCGACTGCTTGAGTCTTACTCGGTAGCTGCCGGCGGCGCCTCGGGTCTCGAACGAGACCCAATCGCTCCACCCGCCGCTCGACGCCATGACCTTCTGCCTTCGCGGGAAGATTTCCATCCGTCCTACCTCCTTATCGCGGCGCCTCGCGACGCCGCTTCCACGCCACTTATCCGCCGTCCGCGGCGAAGGTTGCGTGCGGAATCCACGGGGACGCGAACTACTTCTTGTCGAGCTTGCCGACCAACGAGAGCGTGAACGACGCGCCCATGTACTTGAAGTGCGGGCGAATCTGCATGCCGACGCGGTACCAGCCCGGATCTCCCTCGACGTCCTCGACGCTGATCGCGGCCTGACGCAGCGGCCGACGACTCTTCGTCGCGGGGCTGGCGTCATCCATCTCGGAGACGTACTGGCTGATCCACTTGTTCAGCTCGTTGTTCAGATCGGTCTTGG
Source organism: uncultured bacterium (assembly GCA_964631125.1). Classification (GTDB taxonomy): domain Bacteria; phylum Eisenbacteria; class RBG-16-71-46; order CAIMUX01; family CAIMUX01; genus CAZVYN01. Next base: position 50,955 of record CAZVYN010000013.1, read on the forward strand.
ACTTCCAGCTCCCGATGTTCTCGCGCTGGATGACCTTGATGTAGTGCGCAAGGCGACTGACGATGAACATATACGGAAGCTGCGTGCCGAGTTTGTAGTTCGACTCGGCTTCCTTCCCTTCCTTCGTCGCGCCGAAGTACTTCGGCTTCTGCGCGGAGCTGGCCGAGAAGAAGGCCGCGTTGTCCGAGCCCTTGCGCATGGTCAGGGCCATGAAGCCCTCCTCCGCCAGCTCGTACTCGCGCCGCTCCGAGACCAGGATCTCGGTCGGGATCTTCTGCTCCTTCGAGCCCATCGACTCGAAGACGTGCACCGGAAGATCTTCGACCGCGCCGCCGCCCAGCGGTCCGACCACGTTCGGACACCAACGGAACTTGGCGAAGCTGTCGGTCAACCGCGAGGCGAAGGTGAAGGCGGTATTGCCCCAGAGATACTTGTCGTGGTTGTCGGTCACCTTCTCTTCGTAGGCGAACTCCTTGATCGGCACCGTCTCCTGTCCGTACGGCAAGCGCAGCAAGAACCGCGGACAGGTCAGTCCGACGTACCGCGCATCCTCGGACTCGCGGAACGAACGCCATTTCGCATACTGTGGCGCCTCGAAGATCGACTTCAGATCCTTCAGGTTGGGTAGCTTCTGGAAGCTGTCCTCACCGAAGAACTGCGCGCCGGCCGCCGTGATGAACGGCGCGTGCGCCATCGAGGCGACGCTGGCGGCGTACTGCAGCAGCTTCATGTCCTGCGGATGGGCGCTGAACTCGTAGTTCGCGATGATGGCGCCGTACGGCTCGCCTCCGAACTGACCGTACTCGGACGTATACACATGCTTGTACAGTCCCGACTTGGTCACCTCGGGCGAGTCCTCGAAGTCGGCCAGCATGTCGTCCTTGGAGCAGTTGAAGACCGCGATCTTGATGTTCTCGCGGAAATTCGTCCGGTCGACGAGCAGCTTCAGGCCCCGCCAGGCCGATTCCATCTTCTGCACCTGAGGATGGTGCAGCACCTCGTCGATCTGCGCGCTCAGCTTGGTGTCGAGCTGCGCGATGATCTCGTTCACGACCGACTGGTGGACGCGCTTCCCCTCGCCCCCCGGCTGGACCAGCTCGCGCATGAAGGCCTGGAGCCCCCGCTTGGCCACCGCGTAGCTCTCGTCCTCGGGCTTCATCTTCGTCTTCGAGATGATCTCGTCGAGGAGGGAATCGGCATGCACCGTCTCGCCGGCTTGCGCCTGCTTCTCCTGTTCGGGGTCGGCCATTGAGGTCCTCCCTGTCAACGCGGATCGGCAGCCGATCCGCGTTTCCGCCTTAGCCTAAAACGACACTCTCCATGCACGTTGGCTGTCGAGCCCCGCCCTCTACTCCAGCCCCAACTCCTTCATCAACTTCTCCCGTTTCGCGTCATCCTTCAGCATCTCTTCGATCTTCTTCCTGAAGTCGCCGACGTTCGCGAGCGGGCCCTTCAACGCGGTCAACGCCTCGCGCAGTTCCAGGAGCTTCGCCATCTCCGGCACCTGCCGCGCGATCGCCGCCGGCTCGAAATCCTTCAGGGTCGAGAACTTCAGACTGGCCGCGAGCTGCGCGCCCTCTGCCTCGGACAACTTGTTGTCGACGGCTACGTCGAGCGCGAGGTTGTGCTTCGCCATCACCTCGTTGAAGTTGTCCTTGTCGACCTGGATCGGCTTGCGCTCCTCCAGGGAGGTCTCGTCGGCGCGCAACGTGAAGTCGCCCGCCACGAAAAGCTTCAGCGGCAGCTCGATCTCCGCCTGCGCCCCCCCGGTCGCCGGCTTGTAGACGATGTTCACCCGTTCCTTCGGGGCGACAGAACCTTCACTGGCCATCGATTCCTCCTTACCTCGAGAGTTCCCGTGCGATTCCCCAGTCGGCTTGCGCTCACCAACTCACGGGAACGCGAAGTCCCACGAACCCAGTGAGAACCCGATTTTTCAAACCCACTTCGAAGAACGCAGCCTCTGGCTCCAGCACATCGATCAGACCATGGAAGTACCGAATCCCGACTTCGACTCGCTCACGCCAGGTGAGGCCAGCGCTGCCTTCGACACCAAAATCCCACCGCGTGTACACGTCGTCCGGATCGTGGCCCTCTCGCCCGTCATGATTCGACCCGCCGACCCGAAGACTCGGCCTGCACCCAGCTAACGCGAATGCAGCGAGGCGCGAGCCTCCCTGGCGCCAGCCGATTCGTACGGGAAGATAGAAGTACGACATGTCCCATCGTGCGGAAAAACTGCCACGATCCCGAGCAAAGGTCGTATCTCCGCCGCGACCCTCGAACCCGACACCCAACTGAACCGCAGGTCCGGCGCGATCCGTTTGCGCGGCTTCACCCGCAATCTCCAGCGCACCCTTGAAGTCCCGCTCGGATCGTTTCTCGAACCCCTCGAAGAGCCCGCCGGACTCGTATGCCGCCGACGTACTCGACCCACCCGCGGAAATCAGCAAATCAACTTCACCGGCATCGGCTTGCCCTGCCGCCAGAACTAACACCAAGGCGAGACATCGAACTTTGCCTCGCAATTTCCTCGCAAATTCTCGTCCGACCATCCAGGCCGTAGTAGGCTCAGTCGGACCCGTTTCATGGACGCCAGATACGCGATCAACTACCAGTTTCATCGGATGATTACGATTCGGAACCGAGCGGAGGGGGAAACCCCCCGAACTCCACAAAGTAAACTCCGCCGCTCATCCCAACCGTGGATACTGTACCGGTTGGCTCAGAGTCGACCGCCGCTGAGAGAACGCAACGTCCGGCCACGTCGAACACCCTAATTGCGTCCGCGCCCTGCCGCGTCCCACCGCCGATTTCAAATACGATTGCGTCTCGTGAGGAATCCCAGCTAACGCGGTCCTCACGAGCTTGTCCGTCCTGGATCCCAGTTGAGTACAGTTGAGTACAGTTGTCTCCCGTCGGCGACCGCCTCAATAGTAAAACTGTGTACCGCGCCGCCGACATCCCACTCATACATGTCGATCGATACCGTCCCTTCCCATGAGAAACGGGCGAAATCCCTCTGCATCGAATCCGAGCGACCCGAAACCGATCGCGTGGTCTAACTGCGCGGGAGAGCTACTGTCCGCGAACATTGCTCCCTGAGTCGGATGGGGCACAACCTCAAACTGGAAACTCTGAACTCCATATGCGTACCCGGCGAACCAATATATCGGTACGACGTGGGCGGACTGCGGTTCGGCCCATTGAACCGCTGTTCCGGAGTTCGATGCGGGCCACTCCGGGAGGGCGAGTTCGAAGTCGCCGCAGCCTCCCGAGTCGAGGAGGACAAAATGTTCGGATGGGTAGGTCACACCGAAGGTCACGCCGTTGAGAGCAGGCGCGGAAGTGTCAGGGAACGCAGCCACCACAAAGAAGACGACAGGGTCACCCCCCTTGACGGACACATTCACAGAATCGCACGAGGGCGGGAGCGCCGACCCGCAGTAGTTCGCGCCGTCCGTGTACGCCAAAGCCGGTGCAGCGTGGAGAAGCAGGGTACCGCCCGCGTGCGGGCCCGCCGCGCATCGACTGACCGCAAGGAGCAAGAATATCAAGGAACACAATCCACCAGCGAATGCAATCCGGCATGCCCAGATCGACTCTGGACGCCAAACTGCGGTCCAGCGCGGCGGGGGCTGCTGAGTCGATGCTGTGGCGCTAGCCGTCGAAAAGATCACCTGCTTCACTTCTTTCATTTGTGACGACCTGCCATCGCCAATGGCCCGGTTTCTCGGTCTCGGCGGCGCCGCTCACCGCTTGATGTCGAGTGTGAGCGCGGAGGCGACGTCCAGCCGGATGAGGCGGGCGAGGAGGTCGCGGGAACGCTGCAACTCGTCGGCCGGAATCGGCCGGGTGGAAGATAGTGCCTTCTGGTGGCAGAGGAAACCCGATTTCGCCACTTCGGTGCAGAGCGCGGGGTCCCAGTCCTCGGGTCGGGCGGCGGAGAGCTCCTCTTCGAGCGCGCGGAAGAGTGCGAGCGCGGCTTCGTCCTGGCCGCGGTCCGAGAGAATCCGCGCGATCTCGAGGCGCCAGCGCACCCGCGCCCGTAGGCTGCGCGCGGCGGTGCGTCTCTCCTCCAGCATGCGGACCGCCTCTCCCACCTTCTTCTGGCGCGCGAGGGCCATCGCGGCGGCGCGCACGGTCGGGAGGTCGGCGAGTTCATCCTCCGCACCGGCCGCAGCCGGCGCGGCGCCGGGACTGGCGCTGGTCGCGGTCGAACCCTCGGCCGACGCTTGCGCCGTCACCAGTTTCTCCCGAATCCACGCGAGGGTCGTCGCATCCGCGAGCGGCTTGCCTTCCTTGAAGCGGAGCGTGGGCAGCTCGGGAAAGCGACGCAGGAGCAGCGCCATCTCTTCGATGATGGTTTGCGCCGCTTCAGTGTGACCGAGCGACTCGAGCGCTTGCACGCTGTAGCGATTCAGATCGAGCCAGAAGATGGCGGTGCCGAGGCGGGTCTCGGTCTGCTCCAACACGCCCGCCCACTGTCCCTGGGAGGCAAACTGCTCGATCTTGGTCGCCACCTCGGCGGGCGGCGGCGGGATCTGGGTCTGCCCATCGACATGCGGCGGCGATTGCACCAGGTGCGACCAAGAGGCGACGCGCGGCAGGCGGTAGCCGAGGACGTTGGCCGGCTCTCCCGCGCGGAGGATGTCCGCGATCTGCCGCAAGAGCGACCGCGCTTGGGTCAGCGCGGCGGGGACATCGGCGACGGTTGCCAAGGTCGGCGCGGCGGCCGCGGCCGCGGCGGGTCCCGCGCTGGACGGAGAAGGCTCGGGAGGCGCGGCGCGGCGTTCGACCTCTTCCAACGCTGATCGCACTTCGCCCACCGCGACGCCGCCGCCGGGGATCTTCGCGTCGAGCAACGTGTCGAGTTCCATCAAACGATCGCGCGCGTCTTTCAGCGCTTCGGCGTCGCCTGGCTGCGCGCCGCGCTTCGGGATCTCTTTGGCCACCCGCTCGAGCAACCACTCCACCGCGGCGGTGCGCCCCTTCATCCGTTTCAGCTCCGGATAGAGCGTGTCCCAGTGCAGATCGACGAGATCGCGCAGGATGGTGAAGCCGCTCGCGAGCCCCCGGTAGCCGTCGCGTTGCAGCAACCCGAAGGCGAGCCAGCTCGCGAGGAGCAGGTCCTTCGACTTGGCGCCGAGCAGTTCACTCGACGAGTCGACCACCTTGCGCCAGTCGGGCTGTTCCCCCTGCGCCAGCTCGAGCTTGCGCAGCTCCAATTGCAGCGCCTCGAACTCCGGCGTGTCGCGGATCGCATCGCCGGCCGGCGCGTCGTCGCGCACCGGCTTCTTGCCCAGTTCCGACCAATCGGGCGCCGTCATCGCGCGTCTCCCCGGGAAGGCAGTCGATCCAAGGCCTCGGCCAAGGAGAAATCCTGTTCCTCTAGTTCGGCCAGGTGGGCGCGCGCCTCCTCTGGAACCTGCGGATTGCGCGGTGCGGGGGCCTCATCGACCCAATAGAGGTGCTCGCTGTCGAGCGTCGGATCGACCAGATGCAGGAAGGCGATCGCACTCGGTCGCGCGAAGTAGAGATCGAGGGCGCCCCCTTCGTTGGTCGCCCACCAGAACGCGGAGGTCGCGGCCTGGGGAGCCGGGAAACAGCGCGCGACCGCTCCGCTCCAGAAGGCGATCGCACTCGCCCGGGCGCCCGGATCACTCGGTAGCGGTAGACGGAGTCCGAAAGTCGGGAGGCTCGGTCGGTGCGCTAGCTCCAGGAGGTTCGAGACCGCGAGGATCGTGCGCGAGCCGTAGCGTGACGCGACCATGGCGTCGTCGAGCCCGGCGATCGTGCAGCCGCTCAGTCGTTCCGCGGCTCCCGGGGTCCCCGCGAGTGCATCTGTCGCGGCCGCGAGCGCTGGATCGGTCGACTCTCGAACCTTCGCGGACGCTCGAGCCGCCAGATGGCCCGCCCGCAACAGGTCGTCCCCAGCGCGGTCGCCCGCCAACGGTGTGTTCGGCGTGAAGAGACTGAAGGGAAACGCGCGACCGCTCGTGTCGCGGCTGGCGACGAATGCGCCGAGCAAACCGCCGGCGTCGCCCGCGAAGCGGAAACAGGTCGGCTGCAGCGCGCGGAGCCTGGCCGCGCCCCCCTCGCGGAATCGCTCATGCGTCCGTTCGGTCGATTCGCGGAGCCACTTCGACCAAGCCAACGCGTCGCCCGCTCCGGCCGGATCGCTGACGAAGTCGGCGGAGCTCGGGAGTTTGCCGAAGTAGCCCACCGATTGAGTCGCGGTCATCGCGGCGTGGTGATCTGCGCGGGACAGCGGAACCGCAGCACGTCGCGAGAGAGAGGATGGTAGGTGGAGAGGTTGCGCGCCTCGTACGTCACATCGACCGGGCCCTTGTTGGTGCGGACCGACCAACGGAACGTCGGCGAGGCGCCGCCGCTCGTCTTCGCGGACTCCAGCAATCGGTAGAGCCCCCACGGTCCTTCGAACTGCAACGGGTCGGCCGACGCGGTCGAACCGAGATCCAGGACGAGACTCGCGCCCCGCTCCGGACTCGCGCCGGGCCACTGCAGTTGAGTCCAGGTCGGCGCGCCCATGTTGTAGACGAGCGACGCGCCGCCGACGTCGAGTCGGCTCGACCGCACGAGGATCCCCGAGGAGGGATCCCGTTTCGGCGCGGAAGTGCGCAGCGAGAAGTCGAAACCGGCTTCGCCCGACGGCTTGAAGAACGCCGAGCGGATGCGGCTGGCCTGACGAAGCGTGCCGCGGAACTCATCGCTCAACGCGAACGACGGATCCCGCAACTCGGCGCCGTCCTCGGACACCTTGTCGGCCAGCGCCTTGGCGTAGAATGACCAGAAGATCCCCTGCGGAGCGAAGAACGCCTCGAAGTCAGCCAACGCCGCATCGGGTCCGTTCGACGCGAATGGATAGCGGTTTGCCAACGTCTCGTTGAACGTGCGCTGCACGCTCGACCAGTCCATCTGCGCCGCCTTCGCCTTGCCGCCAGCGACCGTTCCGGTCACCGCCATCGACGGCGCCTGGAGGAAGCGCGCCACTTCGCCGCCCACGGGATCCTGCGTCGGCAACGTGGTCTCGATCCAACTGCCCAATTCGAGCACCGCGGTCGATGCGCCACTCTCCCCGCCGCCGGCGAACGCCTCCGCCAAGGCCGAGACGCGCTTCTGGTACTCGGTGAACTGCGCGTCCTTGCCGGGATTGGGCACCTTGAGCTTCATCAGCGGCACCTTCGCGTCCGGCTTCGCCATGAACTCGCGGACGACGCCGAGCGCCTCGCTGACCGAGACGAGGGATCCCTCGGGATTCTCGAAGCGGCTGTTGGCGTCGACCGTACGCAGCACGGCGCCCGACGGGGACTCTTCGCCCGCGATGCGTTCGAGGAGCGCGTGCGTCTCCTCCTTGCTCGCGTTGCGCGGCGGCGCGATCGAAGCGAGGAAATCGAGCCAGTTCGCCTGATAGTCGCGCGCGTAGCGTTCGAGCAGCGGCCCACGCAGTTGCTGCGCGCCGGGAATCGCCATCTGCAGCGCCCAGTCGTCGCGCAGTCGGTCGAGCCAGTCGAGCTGTCCGCGCACTCCCTGCCATCCCGCCGCGGTGTAGGCGCCGGAAACCGTCGCGTTGCTCGTCAGTCCATTGGCGGCCCCCGGGATGGTCTGCAACGTGACCTCCGGCGCGGTGCGCCCCGCCGCGATCAGCGAGGGATAGGTCGCGTCGACCGTCCAGGCGTCGCGGATCTTGGCGCGCGCGTCGGCGTCGAGCGAGGCATCGACGTTGCGCGGAGCGAACAGTTCGGGATGTCGCGCCGTGCGCGCGCTCGCGAAGATGAGCTGGTCGGCCAAGAGCGTCTGCAGTTCGGGGCGGCCGCCCGGATCGTCGAGATTCCAGATCGGGGCCAACGCCCGAGCGACCGTGCGCGCGTCATCCTCGGTGCGCAGCCGCTGCGCCGGATCGTGCGCGACGCGCCAGGCCTTGTACGTCTCGAAATACGGTTGGAAGCCGACCTTGGCGGGGTCGTTCTCACGCAGGAGCTTCGCGAGGACGGGAATCGCCGGTCGCAACGCCGCTTCCTGCAGCGACCAGAGATAGGCGATGCGGGCCTCACGCTCGGCCTTGTCGCCTTGATAAGTGCCGAGCATGACCATCTTGGTCGCGGGATTCGACCGTCCCTCCATCTGGATCAGATTGCCGCGGAGTTGATCGAGCGTGCGCAGGTCGGCCAGTCGGAGATCGAGATCCCGGCCGTCCACGGCGTGGAGGATGTTCTTCGCGTTGCGCTCGGCCGTGCGCAGGAGCGCGCCGTTCATGGCGGAGAGCGCGAAGAGCAAGACCGAGACGAGCGCCAGTCCGATGCATCCGAAGAGGAACGCGCGCGTGCGATGGATCCGCCGACGCCGCTCCCCCTCGACCGACGGCCCCGCCATGTGCCGATCGGGGAAGACCACCTGCGAGAAGACGTTCTCGATGAAGTAGCTCTTCGTCTGGCTCGGCTCGACGTACATGCCGCCTTCGGTCTCGCGGATGCCGAAGCCGCTCAGCATGGCGTGGATGACCTGATCGATCGGCCGTCCCTCTTGCGTGCCGCTCGTGAAGTAGAAACCGCGGAAGATCGGCCGCTCTTGGTAAGGATTCGGACGGAAGAGCGTCTCGGCGAAGCGGGAGAGCCGGCCGCGCAACGCCGTGACCTGCAGCGGGAAGAAGAAGATCTCGGGGCGCACCTCGGGACGACCGACCTCGGCCAGCCGCGCCACACTCATCTCGTGCACCGATCCGGCCAGTTGATCGAACTCTTCCTCGAAGAGTTGCGCCGCCGGCACGCGCAGGGCGCGGTCGCGCGCGATCGTCGCGCCCCAAGCGGCCGCGCGCTCGGTCTTGGAGAAGTCGCCGAAGAACTCCGAGAAACCCTTCACCAGATCGCACTTCGTGAACAGCAGATAGACCGGGAAGGTGACGCCGAGCCGCTGGATCAGCTCGTCGATCCGCACACGGATCCGATTGGCGTGCTCATCGACTTGGGCATCGGTTCCGCCCACCAGATCCGAGACGGAGACACCGACGATCAGCCCGTTGATCGGCTTCTTGCCACGATTCTTCTTGAGCAGATCGAGGAAGGAGAGCCACTCCTTCGTATCGTCCGCTTCGACCGGCAGGACATAGCGCCCGGCCGTGTCGAGCAGGACCGCTTCCTCCGAGAACCACCAGTCACAGTTGCGCGTGCCGCCGACTCCGCGCACCGAGGAGCGCGCGCCCCCTTGATCGAGATAGGGGAAGTTCAAACCGCCGTTCTGCAGCAGCGTCGTCTTCCCCGAGGCGGGCGGCCCGATCAGCATGTACCAGGGCAGAACGTAGAGAGCCCCCTCGCCCCCCTTGCCCTTGCCGATCTTGGATTTCTTGAGCGCGTCGATCGACTCGGAGAGCTGGCGCTTGAGGTCCTCGACCTCTTGCTCGCGCCCCGGCCGTGATTGCGCGATCTGGCTCTGCGCCGCGTCGTCGAACGACTTCTCCAGCACCGCGGCCTTCTTCGCCGTCCTCCATTTCAAGAAGAAGAGGATGCCGAAGTGCAGCATCAGGATGAGCATCGCGATCACGAGTCGATACGCGAACGGGATGCCGAGCAGCGGACCAACGTAGAAGAGGAGCGCGATCAATCCGATGGCGCCTCCGGTCAGGAGACCGGCCGGATTCATCAACATGGAGAAGAGGTTTGCGTACATCGATCAGCGCCCCAACGAGTCGAAGACGGTCCGGATCGAGCGGCCGATGCGACCGGCGTCGAGGCCGGCGGCGAGTGCGAAGAGGCCGACCTCGAGCAACACCGCCGGGATGAAGACGGCGAGCGTCAGCCAGACCGGCACTCCTTCGCCGACCGACTCCGGGAACTCGTCCGGCCGCCGCCAATTCGGCGACATCGACTCCGCGTGCGACGAGCGGTGGGCGCCGATCTCCTGCGACAGTTCGCGGATCAGCCCCTCCAGCTTCTCGCGACCGAGCAGTTTGTAGCGCCCTTCGAAGCCCATCCCGAGGCAGCTATAGAACAGTTCGAGGGCGCGTCGATTCGCCGCCCGATCGGCCCGCAGGATCTCCAGTTTCTTGAAGAACTCCTCGCCCGCCGTATTGATCTTGAACAGTTCGCGCTGCAGAGGATTGCTCCGCCAGATGTCCTTCCCCGGCCATTGGGACGAGAGTACGGTCTCGTCGACGAGCGCGACGAGCGCGAATCTCGCCGCCTCGACCTGGTCGGCCGCATAGCCGGCCTTGCGCGCTTCCGAATCGAAGCGCTCCAGAAGCGTGATCGTCTTCTGCCGAACATCGGCCGGATCGTTGGGCGCCGTTCCCCGGCGCAAGCTGTAGGTCAGCGTGAACAGTTCGGCCGCGAGTTCGCTCAGGGTCAGCGTGCGCGCCGGACGTTTGGCGTCGTCTCCGATGCCGATCAAGATCGGGGCGACGGGGGCGTCTTTCGAACTCTGTTTCTTTCCGGAGGACTTCGTTCCGAAGAGCTTCATCTCCCCCTCATGACTCGCGCACCGCGATCAATTCGAGCTGGAGTCCGGGGAACTCCGGCGGACAGAAGATCGCGACGCCGCGCGAGCCGGCGATCATGTCCCAGGCGTCGCCGATCTTGTCGAGCTGGAAATAAACATAGCCGCCTTGGATCGGCAGCGAACTGGGCAGGTTCTGCGTGAAACGCAGCCCCACGCCGGTCAGCGCGAGCGCCACCAGTGTGTCGATCGAATCGGCCGAGCCGATCTTCATGACGTTGGGCAGCGCGTTCTGCACCTCGACCGCCGGCGCATGGGCATAGACGCCGAGATACCACGCCACGGTCGGTTCGAGGATCCGATCGTCGGTGATCTTGCCCGTGAGAATCGCTTCGTCGCGTTTCGTCAGCGGGATCCGTGTGTAGTGCCGCGGCAGCACCGTCTCCAACATCCGTGGGATGCGCTGCGCCAGGTCGGCGAAGGCGGTCTCCGGCATCAGATGGTCATACGGCGCGATCTCGCGCACCGAGAGATCGCTCATGGTGGTGAGCGCGCCGGCCAGCCCGGCGAGATCGAGGTAGAGATCCTCCGGGTGCGCATGCGCCGCGCGCAGATGGTGCGAGAGAACCGGAATCGCGCCGTTCACCGCGCCCAACAACCAGAAACCCGCCGTGTCATCGCGTCCGAACTCCGAGGCGCCCTTGCCGCTCGCACGCCGCCGGTCCGACAGCTCGGTCGACTTGGCGACCAAGATCTCGACCAATTTGCGCAGGATGCGCTGCACCTGCGGCGCCGCGGCGATGCTCAGGCAGGGCGGGATGTACTCCGCGCGATAGGAGAACCCGCCCTCCGGCTTGCGAACCACCTGCGCCAGCGGGAGCGCCTCGTAGTCGCCGATGTCATCGCCGGGAAACAGCACGCGGAGCTGCAGGTCCGCGGTGTCGATCAAGCGCTCCGTTGCGCCGGTGGTCGAATCGAGCAGCGACGTCGCGCCGCGCCGGAAGCGCGAGTCGTCCGCGGCGCCGGCGGCGTCCAACTCCGACTGACCCGGTCGGTGCACGCGGATACCCAGGTGCAGTTGGAAGACGGTCTCGCGCAGACCGAACGCCCCTTCGAGGCTGCGACCGATCGGCGCGGGATCGCGGTCGGGCGCCGAGAACGGGGCGCCCAGCGGAAGCACGCCGGCGGCGGCGCGCACCAACACCTGACCGTTCTGGATCGCGTCTTCATCCAGTTCGATCCGAGTGAAGCCGACGTTGAGCGGCTGCGCGACGCGAAACAGCTCCGAGCCGCGCTCCTCGTGATACCGGTCCTGCTGTTGGAAATGCTGCGGAGTGAGGAGGATCCCCTCGTTCCAGACGACGCGCCCTCGCTTCGGCATGCGCGGCCCGGCTCAGCGCGCCCGCGCGGTGAGACAGGTCTCCTCCGCGGCGAGTTGCACGTCGTCGAGGTCTTTCCATTCTCCGACCCAGCGCCAGCAGTCGCCTTTCGCGCGGCAGAAGTTCCCCGCGATGGCGAGGTGCGTCGCGCCTTCCTTCGAGGTGATCGAGAGCTTCAGCGTCTGTCCCGGCTCGAGAATCTCCTCGCGCCGCTCGAGCAGGCTCTCCTTCAACTCCGCTTCGTCGTCTTCCCAGAGACGGGTCTGGGTCGTGAGGCCGATGGCGGCGTCGCCGGCGAGCTGATAGATCCGCACGACGAGCACGTTCGGAAGATCGTCCTCACAGACGTTGAGCTTCTCGCTCGCCTGGAGCACCAACTCGATCTTCTCGTCTCCGGCCGGCGCCACTTCCACCCCGCCGGTCTTGGCGCCGCCGCCGAGGATCCCGCAGCCCGCAGATATCCCGGTCAAGAGCAGACCCAAACTGATGGAGGCGAAGCGTCGCGCCATGGCCCGACGCCGCTCCGGCAGAACTTGATCGGTCAACCGACACCTCCTGGTCTCGTGCTCGCGGCCTCTCCCTCGCCGCTCCGTGAGGCGCGCGCCTCGAAGAACTGGCGATAGCCGCGTTGGAATCCTTCCCGATAGAAGCGTTCGAACTGCGCAGCATCGAGCGCCCCATACTGACGGAATCGACGGAGAAGCTCCTCCCATATTGCTTGGACCAGCAGCGGCCCGCTGTGACACGGGATCTTGAACGGCCCGACGCGGACCTTGGCCCCCTGGAACTCCTTGCGGATCTCGTTCGGATCCAGACTGTCGAGCAGACGCCGCGAACCGGTCTGCGCCGCCTCGTTGTACGCCTCGAGCAGCGCCGCATGGTGCACTTTCAGGTCCTGCAGGCCGCTGCGCAGCTCCCGCCAGGCGGGCCCGGCCTCGGCCTCGGTCGAGAGTTCGCGCGCGAGATCGCCTGGAGTGCGCGGGGGCGGGGGTTCCCCCGCGGCGTCGAGGCCGTAGGCGCGGCGGAATTCCGACATTCCCCTGGTCATGTCCAGATAGAAGGAGAGCAGTGTCGATTCGAGCACTGTCGAGTTGGCGCCCTCGCCCGAGTCGTTCGGGTCCGCAAATTCCATGCGCGGCGATCCTTCTCCCGACCGTCTCGGGGATGCGAATGGGGCGCGCTCGTTTGACGCCTCTCGAACGTGGCTCGTAGTATGTAAGTCCACGTCTCGATCGGGGTCAAGCGAAGCGCGGGAAGCGCATCAAGGATGGAGCGAGGGATCACGCCTTGAATCGGAGCCGCTCCCTCGCGGCGCCGCGCCGGCCGCCGCTCGACGCGTCGGCGCCTGCCCCCGTTTACTGGGGCTTTTTCGGGTTGGCGCTCGCGCTGTTGCTCCTTGCGGGGCTCTACACGTTGACCGCTCCGGGCAAGGCGCTCGAGCCGCTCGAACGCGCGCTCGCCGTCGATCCGAGTCCCAGGACCGAGCCGTGAGCGCCGCCGACAAGACCTCGAACAAGATTCGACGCGCTTCCCGCGAAGCCTCGGTCGATCCCTTCGGGCTGCTGCAGCGCTGGATCGGCTTCCGTCTGTGGGCGCTCGCCGAAGCCGAATCGCTGCCGGTTCCGCCTCTCGATTACGACGACGGCGTGGCCAGACGGCGCGACGCCGCCCCCGCCGCGCTGCGTTGGGCCGTTTTGATCGGGAGCTCGGTGGCGATCCTGACGGCGACGGCCCTCTTCGGGGCCGGATTCGCCGCGCGCGCCCGCATGGGCGAGTTGAGCGACCGGCACCTCTTTCCGAAAGGGGTTCCGATGGAGGAAACGGCTGCGCAGCTCGAGTCGGCCACGAGCGGCGCGTGGTGGCGGCCGCTGGTTCCCGCCTTGGAGGGTCGCTTGCGTGCGACGGCGGCGCGCGTGCGAGCCAACCAAGAGCCGCTCCGCCGCGCTCGCCTTGCCTACCAGTCGGCGGCGATCCAGTTGGGCGAGGTCGGTCCCGCGGGACGTCTCGTGCGAGGTCCGACGGTTGTGGCGCCGCTGCGCGATGCGCTCCTCGCGGTAGATACGCCATGGCACCGCGGCTCGCTCTCGTATCAGGCCATGGCGACGGCCGCCCGCCCTTACATCGAGGGATCGCGCAAGGCGCCTGCTCCGATTCGCGGCGTGGTCACCGCCGTCTGGGCCGATCACGCGGTCGCCATCTCGGTCGTCTCTCGCGGCGGCGGCGACATCGGGCGCACGCAAGGACCGCTCACCCCCGGCTCGCGTTTCGACCTTGCGGTCGGCGACGGCTACGTCGTGCGCGTGACCGATCTGCTGGTGAGGGGCGGAGCGGTCCAAGTGGTCGACACCATCGAGATCCCGCTGGTCGGCTGGCGCGGCGGGTCGATCTCGTTTCCCCGCTCGGGATCGACCGCGCGACTCGAGTTCGATCCCTCGGTCGACCGGCTCGCACCGCCGTTCCCTCCGCTCAGCTCGACCGTGCTCGCGGAGCTCGGCCGGTGATCTGGCGTTGCGCTGCTCGAAGATGGCTCGTCGGCGTGTGGATCGCCTTCGTCGCAGTCGGCGGGATCGGCGGTTGCAGCGGTGAGCGCGACTTCGAGATCCAGGTGCAATTCGAGGGACGTCCGCTGCGCGACGTGCGGGTGATCGACCTGGCGGACGAACGCGAACTCGGTCACACCAGCATCGACGGGCGCGCGGTGCTCCGTTTGCCGTCCAAACTGCCGACGCCGATCCGCATCCGACTCGAAGCGCCGCCGGACGAGAAGTCGATCCGCTTCGACTCCCAGTACACGATCGATTCCAGCGTGCTCGCTCAGGGGATCCTCCCGATCGCTGCGCTGCCGGCGGCCGCGGCGGATGCCCCCGCGCGTTTGGCGGTGACGTCGGTTCCTCCCGGTCTCGAGATCTGGCTCGACGGAGTGTCGATCGGCGTGACGCCGCTGGAGAGCGGAGACCTCGAGCCGAATCGACCGGTCAAGCTGGAGGCGCGGCGCAACGGGCGGACGGTGGAGGCGGTGGATCTGTTCTTGGTGTCGGGGAGCCAGCCGTATGAGTTCAAGGGGAGGGCGGAGGCGGAAGTGGGGGCGGAGAGTCAGGCGAGAAGGGGATCTCGGGGGACAACGTCGCCGGGGACGGAGCGTGGGGGTGATAGGAGTATGAAAAACACGAGGACCGAGGACGGTCCTCGTGTTTTTCATACTTACAGCATCAGCACCTCCCCTTCGGTGGCGGAGGTGTACTTGGATGGCGGACGGGAAGATCTGAACAGCTTGGGTCGATTCCGCGCCAAGTTGGCCGAGGGACCCCACGTTTTTCGTGTCGTCGATCGTGCTTCGAGTCGGGAGGTCCTCTTCCGCTACGTCGTCCCGAGGGACGAGGACAAGAAGATCCTGGTCCTCAGTTTGACGACCGAAAAGATCACGCTGCGCTGATCGAGACGTCCGCCACTTGAGGCGCTTCGGAACGGGTGATACGGTCGGTCTCCCTCGCTTCGCGACTCGCGTCGGACAAGAGGTTCGAGTGCTCTTCCCCAGGAGGTTGGATCGATGTTGCGCCCCCCTCTCGCCCGCCACGCGCTCTGCGTGCTCCTCGGGTGGCTCGCCGCCGGATGCGCGGGGTCCCGATCCCACGACGCACAGTCGTTGTTGGACGCCGGAGGCGCCGCGCGCACGGTGGAATCGCTCCGCGCGGAGGAAACAGCCAGCCCGGACGATGCGCGCCTGAAGCGCAATCTCGGCATCGCGCTCTGGAAGTCGGGAGACGCTGACGCCGGCGCCGCGAAGTTGAAAGAGGCGCGCTCACTCGACGGGGACGACGCCGCCACGCTCTACTTCCTGGGGCGCTCGGCGGAGAGCGCTGGGTACCTGGACGACGCGGCGGAGGCCTACGGGGCCTATCTCATGCGCAGCACGCGAGGCGAGGGAGATGTCCGCGCGCGGCTGCAGGCGCTGACCGTACAGAAGGCGACGATGGAGGTCCGGGCCGCGGTGCAGCGCGAGCGCAGCATCGACATCGCTTCGATCCCCGACAACACGATCGCCGTCGCCACCTTCGACAACGTCTCCTCCAGCGACACACTGGCGCCGCTGGCGCGCGGGCTCGCCGCCATGGTCACGACCGATCTGGCCCGCGTGCGCGCGCTGCGTGTCGTGGAGCGCGAGCGGCTCGGCATCCTCGTGGATGAGATCGAGCGTGGGCGACCGAGCGCGACTCAGGCGCGCACGACGCCGGCGCCGACCGGAGAACTCGCGGCGGTCACGACCACGATTGGCTTGAAGCAGCGGCTCGCGCGGGTTCGACGGCCGAACGGCGGGCCGTACTACGAAGGCGCCTTCGATGAAATCCGCGACGGCGCCTGGTCGCGCGCGGTGACCGATTTCCAACGGGATCAGGGGCTCACCGCCGACGGCATCGTCGGCCCGAAGACGCGCAGCGCGGCGGAAGCGGCCTTCGCCGCACTGCCGGACGAGATCCAGGAAGAGGCCGTGGCCGTGGCCGCGCGCCCGCTCCTGCGCGGCACGGTCGATCCGCAGACGGCGCCTCGCTATGGGGCGCTCTTGGGCGCGCGTCGCTTCGTCCAAGGCGCGTTCGCTCCGGCCGGCAAGGACGAGATCTCGATCCAGGCGACGATCCTGGCGACCGACGACGCGAGCGTCGCGCCCACCGGCGATCCTCTGGTGGGAGAGCTCGAGGATGTCTTGAAACTCGAGAAACAACTCGTGCGACAGATCCTCAGTGAACTCGGAGTCAAGCTGACGCCCGAGGAAGAGCGCGAGATCATGCGCCTGCCGACCGATGACCTGCTCGCGTTCCTCGCCTATTCGCGCGGTCTGGAGTTCGAAGATCAGGGACGTCTCGTCGAGGCCGCGGAGGCGTACCGCGAGGCGTCGGCGCGCGACGGCGGCTTCGTCGAGGCGAAGCACAAGGCGCAAGTGACCAGCAGCACCCTCGCGACGCGCGAGGCGCTCGATCAGGCGCAGCTCGAGGGCGCCTTCGAGGATGAGGCGGATCTCTCCGAGAGGCTCTTACGCACCGGAGGATGGAGCGGCGTCGGGCCGGGACCCGACCTCGATCGCACCGACGCCGACGATCCGGGACCGACGCCCACCGACATCCTCGATCCCGCCACCGATGCGACGATCGTGATCGAAGGCGACCTGCCGGGCTCGAATCGAGGCGGCCGATGAGCGCGCGCTGGATCTGCTTGGCGCTCGGCGCCTGCCTCAGCTCGAGCGTCGCCCACGCCGGCTTGCTCGGCGGCTTCCGCGTCCTGCCCGAGTACCGCAGTTGGAGCAGCACGCTCGAGGGAGATTCGACCGAGGTGACGATCTCGCAGATCTACCTGCCCGCGGTCGCGACGTTGCGCTTCGCCCGCACGGTGGAACTGGTCGTGGCGGGCGGTTTCGCGCAATCGGAACTCGAGGTCGAGGACGGCGACAGTTGGAGCGCGTCCGGACCGAGCGACGTCACGGCGCAGCTCTTCGCGCGCTTCCTGGAGAACCGGCTGCTCTTGCAGGCGGGAGTCGAGCTGCCGAGCGGACTGCGTGAACTCGACAGCGAGCAACTCACCGTCTTGAGTTCGCTCTCCTCCCCCCTCCTCGGCTTTCCGCTCAAGAACTTCGGACAGGGGCTCGGCCTGACCGGCGGCGGCGCGCTCGCGTTTCCTCTGGGGAGTGCGGCGCTGGGCATCGGCGCCGGCTTCGTGCAGCGGGGTGAGTTCGTGCTCGTCGAAGACGGCGATGACTTCAACCCCGGCGATGAACTCTCGGTCTCCGCGGGCCTCGATTTCGGCGCGCGCGCCGAA